>NZ_JBYSWZ010000001.1:0-907308 GCF_058781685.1 Burkholderia sp. FW306-1C-G01B | reverse complement strand
GTTCGGCGAGCGATTTATGCAGGCACGCGGATAACGCGCTGTTCAACCGCCTCGCCCACAAAAATGCGGACAGGTTCCTACTCGCCGTGCCGGGGCGCGCACTTGCCGCAGTTGCCTTTCGTCCAACGTATCTGCCGCCCGATGCCGCGCGGCGATGCACGCGCACGGCACTCGCGAATTCGCACTTCACACACGCTGCACCCTGCGGCGCATGCACGGCGGAATCATGCCCGCGTTTGCGCGGCACGCATGCCGACGCTACGATATGCGTTCATGCGGACATCCGCGGCGCCGCGCGCAACCGCCTCTGCACACCTCTGCGCATCAATACCACGCATCACCCACCCAACACACACTGCCGCCACGCCTGCGCGCCGCTCGTCGACACCGTTCACCTTTTCACCCAATCACCCGTTCGCCACCATGACTGCATCCTCAACCTCGCCGCACGTGCGCGCCATCGTCACCGGACACACGCGCGGTCTCGGCGCATCGCTCGCCGAACAACTGCTGCAGGAAGGCATCGCCGTGCTCGGCGTGTCGCGCAGCCGCCATCCATCGCTCACGTCGCAAGCCGGCGGCCGCTTCGCCGAAGTCGAACTCGACTTGTCGGACACGTCGGCCGTCGCGACCTGGCTGGCCGGCGACACGCTGCGCAGCTTCGTCGACGGCGCGTCGATCGTGCTGCTGTTCAACAACGCGGGCATTGTCGATCCGATCGGCCCGCTCGCCGCGCAGGACCCGGCGATCGTCGCGCGCGCGGTCGGCCTGAACGTCGCGGCGCCGCTGATGCTGTCGGCCGCGCTCGCGCAGGCGACATCCGCCACGACCGAATGCCGGATCCTGCACCTGTCGAGCGGTGCGGCGCGCAACGCGTACGCGGGCTGGAGCATCTACTGCGCGACCAAGGCCGCACTCGATCACCATGCGCGCGCGGTCGCGCTCGATGCGAACCGAGCGCTGCGGATCTGCAGCGTCGCGCCAGGTGTCGTCGATACCGGCATGCAGGCGACGATCCGCTCGACCAGCGAAGACAACTTCCCGATGCGCGAGAAGTTCGACCAGTTGAAGTCGAGCGGCGCGCTCGCGACGCCCGAAGCAGCTGCACGTCAACTGATCGGCTATGCGCTGAGCGATGCGTTCGGCTCCACGCCGACGGCCGACGTGCGGGAATTGCCGGCCAGATAAGCCGTGAGCCACGGGCCGCGGCCCGTCATCCCTCGAGCCGTTTCGTCCAGTCTTCGACCTGCCGCTCCGTCCGGCGCTTTTCAAGCATCTTGCGCCAGCCGGGCGGCAGCACCGGGACGTCACACAGCGCATCGAGCGCGGTCATGTCGAGCGTGCGTCGGTACAGCACATCGAGCACCGCCGACAGCGGCCATTGCGGAAAGCTGCGCTCATGCAGCGCCAGCACGTCGCCAGGCGCCACCCAGCCTTCGTGCAGCACGCGGTAGTACCAGCCGGTCCGGCCGCTTTGCTGCACGAGCGCGGCCATCCGCGGATGATCGAAGCGCGCGTTGAGCTTCCAGCACGGCTGCCGCGATTGCGTCACCTGAAGCACGGCGCCGCCCAGCGCGAACACGTCGCCAATGCACACGTCGTGCTCGGTCACGCCATGCGTCGACAGGTTCTCGCCGAACGCGCCCGGTCGAGCGAGCACGTCGCGCGCGCCGATCTGCGCGGACCACCACGCATAGTGATCGTGCGCATAGTGGTGGACCGCCTTGTCCGGCCCGCCGTGATGCCGCGCATCGGCCTGCTCGTCGCCGGCAAAGCCGAGCGCGCCCAGCCACAGACGCGAATCGACCGGCCGCTTGTCGATCGCGCTCGCGTGCGGCGTGCCGGCCAGCGGCCGGCTCGTGCCGATCCGCACCGCGCCGACGGCAACTGCGATCGCCGGCCGTGCTTCATCGCTCATGCCGGCACACCATCCGGCAGTGCCGCCAGCAGGCGTTCGAGCTCGCGCGTGCGCGTTTCGCCAAGCGGCAGCAGCGGCTTCCTCGGTTCGCCGGCGTCGAAGCCGCGCAGGCGCAATCCTGCCTTCACGGTCACCGGCAGCCCGCCGTTGACGATGAACTGCAGCAACGGCAACTGCGCATGAAAGGCCGACCTGGCGCGCGTCAGGTCGCCCGCGCGCATCGCGTCGACCAGCGCGAGCGGCAACGCGGCGTTCAGGTTCGGCGCGGCCGTGCACCATCCGGCCGCGCCCGCGGCCAGCGCGGCGAGCGCCATCGGATTGCTGCCGTTGTAGAACGGGATCGTGCCGTCGCTCAACTGCGCGAGCCGGTGCATCCGGCCGATGTCGCCGGTGCTCTCCTTGACCATCGTGACGTTGTCGACGGTCCGGCAGATCGTCGCGATCAGGTCGGGCGACATGTCGACGCCACTCGTCGCAGGGTTGTTGTACAGCATGATCGGAATGCCGATCGCGTCGCCGATCGCGCGGTAGTGCGCGACGATCTCGTCGTTGCCGAGCTTCCAGTACGACACCGGCAGCACCATCACCGCATCGGCGCCGGCCTGTTCGGCGAAGCGCGCGCGGCGCACCGCGCCCGCCGTGGTGAGATCGGAGATGCCGACGACGGTCGGCACGCGCCGGCGCACCGCGCGAATCGCCCCGGTGGCAACCGCCTCCCATTCGGCGTCGGACAGGTATGCGCTCTCGCCGGTACTGCCCAGCGGGGCAATCGCATGAACGCCGTCGGCGATCAGGCGCTCGATCAGCGCATCGAGCGTTTTCAGGTCGACGCCGCCGTCGACGGAGAACGGCGTGACCGGGTAGGCAATGATGCCTTGCAGCAGGATAGACATGATGTGTATTCCTCAATGATGAGTGAACGCGACGAAAACGATGCGCTCGTTCAAGCGATGCAGTCGCGATGCATGCGCAATGCGCGGCGCGCGTAATAGTCGAACGTCACCGCATCGCGCTTCGGTTTCGAAATCCAGTCGTGCGCTTCCCGCGCCAGCGCCGGCGGCACCGGCTTGATCTCGCCGGCCGACATCGCGAGCAGTTGCAGCTTCGCGGCCCGCTCGATCAGCAGCGCGAGGATGCACGCTTCCTCGATCGTCTTGCCGACCACGAGCTGGCCGTGATGCGACAGCAGGATCGCGCGCTTGCTGCCGAGCGCCTTCGAGATGATTTCGCCTTCCTCGTTGCCGACCGGCACGCCGGGCCAGTCCTTCAGGAACGCGCAATCGTCGTACAGCGGGCAGGTATCCATGTGCGACACGACGAGCGGCTGCTCGAGCATCGACAGCGCCGCGACATGCGCCGGATGCGTGTGGATGATGCAGTTCGCGTCCGGGCGCTCGCGATAGATCCACGTATGGAACCGGTTGGCCGGGTTCGGAATGCCTGCGCCGTCGACGACGTCGAGATCCTCGTTGACGCGCAGCAGGTTCGCGGCCGAGATCTCGTCGAAACCGAGCCCGAGCCGCTGCGTGTAGTACGTGCCGGCGTCGCCCGCACGGCAGGTGATCTGCCCGGCCAGGCCGGAATCGTGGCCCGCGTCGAACAGGATCCGGCACGTGAGTGCGAGCTTCTGCCGCGCGGACCAGCCGCTGTCGCCCACCTCGTTTTCAAGACGCCGCTCCGCCAGCGCGACCAGCGCCTCTTTCGTCAAATTCAGCGTTTCCGCCATGTTCGCCTCCTGAATGGGTCGGATGTGTCGCGTCGTCCGCAGCCGTTTCCGCCGGACTCATGACACTCGATCCATTATATGACACATTGTGTCATGCGTTACAATCGGTTTTTCGAAGGACACCTGGCGCCCCATGACGATTCGCCTGAAGCTGCTCAGAAAACAGAAGGGCTGGACGCTCGATGTGCTGGCCGACGAGACCGGCCTCACCAAGAGCTATCTGTCGAAAGTCGAGCGCGGCCTGAGCGTGCCGTCGATCGCGGTCGCGCTGAAGCTGTCGAAGGCGCTGAATGTCGACGTCGAGCAGTTGTTCTCGGAAAGCCGCAATCGCGAGCTGATCACCGTCACGCGCGCCGGCGAGCGCACGGCGATGGGCGCTGCGGCCGACAGCCACGCGCACCGCTTCGAAAGCATCGCGGCCGGCGTCGCGCCGAAGAAGATGCTGCCGTTCGTCGTGCATCCGCCGCACGAGTTCGTCGCGTCGACGTTCCGCGAGCACGAAGGCGAGGAATTCCTGTTCGTGCACAAGGGGCGCGTCGAAATCGAGTTTCCGAACGAGACGGTGCAACTCAAGACCGGCGATTCAGTCTATTTCAACGCACTCATCCCGCACCGCACGCGCAGCCTCGGCGCCGCGCAGGCGGAGATCCTGGTCATCGTCAGCCACGACGACTAGACTCGTCACTTTTCCGCGCAAGGATCTTCCGATGGTCACAAAGGCCACCGCACCGTTCCAGCAGATCAAGACGCTCGTTCGCCAGAACGTCGAGTCGGGCGACTGGCGCCCCGGGGACCGCATTCCGTCCGAGCTCGATCTCGCCGCGCAGTTCGGCGTCGCGCGCATGACGGTCAACCGCGCGCTGCGCGAACTGACCGAGGAAGGCGTGCTGAAGCGCATCGCGGGCGTCGGCACCTTCGTCGCCGAGGCGAAGCCGCAGTCGAACCTGTTGATGATTGCGCATATCCGCGACGAAATCCGCGCGCGCGGGCACGAATACCGCTGCCGCGTGCTGAGCCGGTCGAGCGAGCCCGCGTCGTTCGACGTCGCGGCCGCGTTCGGCCTGCCGGTCAACACGCCGGTCTTTCATGTGGTGTGCGTGCACGAGGAAAACGGCCGCCCGATCCAGCTCGAGGATCGCTACGTGAACCCGGCCGCCGCGCCCGGTTTCATCGACCAGGATTTCCAGGTCGAGCCGCCGTCCGAGTACCTGTACAACAACGTGTCGCACTACGAACTGGAAATCGAGCACGTCGTCGACGCATCGTTGCCGACCGGCGAACAAGCACGACTGCTCGACATGCGCGCCGACGAGCCGTGCCTCACGCTCACGCGCCGCACCTGGACGGACGGGCTGCCCGTCACGTTCGTGCACTTCCTGCACCCGGGCAACCGCTACCGGCTCGGCTCGCGCTTCAAGCCGGGCGCCGGGCGCCACCCGACCTGAACCTTCGTCACACGCAGACACGCCGACACGCACAAAAACGCGCGGCGGCCGTTTCGTCAGGAAACGGCCGCCGCGCTCGTTGCATGCGCCGGTCAGATCGCGCCGACTTGCCCCGCGCCGCGCGACCACACGACCGGAAACAGCGGGTGTTCGAGCGGCGCGCCGTCGGGCAGTTGCGCCGCGAGCCCGGGGAAATCGGGCGACGTTTTCCAGCGGCGCGGCGCGTGACGGATGTCGTCGCCGACGAAGCGGATCGAGAACGCTCGCCGGCGGTTCTGCGTGCCGCCCGACGCATGCAGCGTGAGCATCCGGAAACACACCATGTCTCCGGGCTCGAGCGCCCAGTGGCGGATCGGGAACGCCGCGCGATCGGCTTCGATGTCGGGCAGGTCCGCGAGGCTGCCTTCCGGGAACCACTTCGCCTCCTTGTCCATGAACGTGCGCGGCATCAGCCACGGCCCGCGATGCGAGCCCGCGACGAATTCCAGCGTCGATTCGAGCGGCACCGGATCGACCGGAATCCACATGCTGACGTTGTCGTCGCCTTCGATGTTGTAGTACGGCTGGTCCTGGTGCCACGGCGTGCGCTGCCGCGTGCCGGGTTCCTTCACGAGCAGGTGGTCGTGATGCAGCCGCACGTGCTCCGTGCCCATCAGCGCGGCAGCCACCGACGGCGCCGGCGAGCGCACGATGAAGTCGCGGTATGCGTCGTTGCGCTGCCAGTTGCAGAAATCCTCGAAGAACCAGCCCGGATCGTCGGGCCGGCTCGCGACTTTCGCGCGCTCGCTCGGCTGCGCGAGATTCGCGTCGATGCCGGCCCGGAGCGCGGCCACTTCGTCGGGCGAAAAGATGCCCTTGATGCAGACCGCGCCTTCCTCGCGGAACGCGGCGATCAGTTCGGGCGTCACGGCTTGCGCGACGCGGTCCTGGATACTCGTCATGGTTTGCCTGTCGATTGAATGAATCACGGGGTCACGGTGCGGCGCTCACGGCTTCGCGCCGTAGATGTCGAAGTCGAAGTATTTCGCGGCGATCTTCTGGTATGTGCCGTTCGCGCGGATCGCAACGATCGCGTCGTTCAGCCGCTTCTTCATGTCGGCGTCGCCCTTGCGCAGCCCCATCGCGACGCCGTAGCCGGTGATGCGCGCGTCGGTCACGTCGGGGCCCGCGAACGCGTAGCCCTTGCCGCGCGGCGTCTTCAGGAACGAGTAGCCGGCCTGCGTCTTGTCCTGGAAGGTCGCGTCGAGGCGGCCGTTGACGAGATCCTGGTACACCTGGTCCTGGTTCTGGTACGAGACGATCGTCACGCCCTTGGTCGCCCATTCGGCCTTCGCGTACGCCTCCTGCGTCGTGCCCTGGTCGATCCCGATGCGCTTGCCCGCGAGCGACGCCGCGGTCGGCAGCAGTTTCGAGCCGACCGGCGCGACGAGCGCGGCCGGCGACGCATACAGCTTGTTCGAGAAGTCGATCTGCTTGAGCCGCTCGTCGGTGGCCGTCATCGCGGACATGATCACGTCGAACTTGCGCGCGCGCAGCGCCGGAATCATCCCGTCGAAGCCCTGCTCGACCCACACGCACTTCGCACGCAGTTCCTCGCAGATCGCATTGCGCAGGTCGATGTCGAAGCCGGCGAGCGACCCGTCGGGCTGCTTCGCCTCGAACGGCGGATACGTGGGATCGATGCCCCAGCGGATCGTCGACGTGTCCTGCGCGAACGACACGAGCGGCGCGAACGCCAGCGCGGTAACGAGGAGCTTTGCAGTGCGGTTCATGACGTGTCCTTGAAGGTCTCGACGCGGCAGGCGACCGCCGGCGTCCGGTGGATGGCACCGCGCCGGGATGCCGGCGCGGTGCGGTGCGCGAAAGACGGGGACTTCGTTGAAACTGCGATGCAGTCTAGACTGCTCAATTTTCGAGCGCAAGCGGGAACACGCGGGGACGAGGCGGGGTGAGGCCGGGCGGGGGCGAAAAGGAGGGGATGGCGCTTGAAATACGGCTTACTGGCGGGGTTTTCGCGTTTTTTTGGTGTTTACCCTGCGCGACGCACGCCTGCCACAGAGTGTGTTTTTATGGATATCTACGAGATGGCAATGTCTATACAGGTAAGCGAAGCAAAGCCTTGTCCGGCACTGCTTGACCAGTATTGGCGACGCGTCCTATACCGCATCGGTGCCAATGAATCCACAACTCGGCCGCGACGCCATCTCGCACTAAAACCTACCGCGCCCCCGCCCCCACCAGCACCCGCTCGATCTCCCCATACCCGCGCCGCCGCGCTCGCCGATGCGCGGCCGATGCGATGCGTCAGTCGTCCACGCGGCGCCCCGCGGGGTCCGGCGAAACCGCGATTGTCCGCGGCGGCCGGCCATGTTAAAAGTCGTCGCACGCATTAGGAAATGAAATATTCGGATCCGCAAAAGTGCATAAATGAATAGACCCCTGTTCGACCTCGACCTGCTGCGCGCGCTCGTGATGGTCGCCGACTGCGGCAGCTTCACGACCGCCTCCGCGCGCCTGCACTCGACGCAGTCGACGGTCAGCCAGAAGGTGCGCCGGCTCGAGGAAATCGCCGGGCACCGCCTGCTCGACCGCGCCACGCGCGACGTGCGGCCGACCGATGCGGGCGTGACGGCGCTCAGCTACGCGCGGCGCATGCTCGCGCTGAACGACGAGATGCAGGAAGCGCTGTCGGGCGCGACGGTCGCGCTGACGATCCGGCTGGGCGTGCCCGACGATTTCGCGGCGGGCCGCACGACCCATGCGCTCGCCGCGTTCAATCGCACGCATCCGCAGGTCAAGCTCGAAGTGACGTGCGGGCTGAGCCGCGACGTCAGCGCGGCATACGACCGCGGCGAGCTCGATCTCGTACTGATCAAGCAGCGGCGCGACAGCCGCGAGGCCGTCGTGCGCTGGCCCGAGAAGCTGCGCTGGATCGACAGCGCGAAGCATCCGTCGATCGATCTCGACCCGGTGCCGGTCGTCGTGTTTCCGCCGCGCGGGCTCTATCGCGACGACATGATCAAGGCGATCGAGGAGCGCGGCCGCCGCTGGCGGATCAGCTTCACGACGTCGAGCCTGAGCGGCATCCAGGCCGCCGTCGCGGACGGGCTCGGCATCAGCGTGCTGCCGGCGCGCGTGGTGACCGACGAGCACACCGTGCTGACCGCGAAGCAGGGCTTCGCGCCGATCGAGCACATGGACATCGCCATCCTGCATCGGCCGACAGCCGACCCGATGGTCAGCGAGCTGACGAAGACGCTCGCGGCGATGCTGGAGCACGAGGAATAGTCGCGCGGCGGGGTTCGTTCAGGAACGAGGAAGGGGCTGCACGCTCCGGACAACTCAGAACATCGTGTTCCCGTTCGCGCCCTGTTCTGGCACCGGCTGGTTGACGTCCCAGTGCTCGACGATCTTGCCGTTCTCCAACCGGAAGATGTCCATGATCGCGCTGCCGCGCGTGCCGGGTTCGCGCACCGCGTGCACGTGCAGGATCACGTAGTCGCCGTCGACGAACGAGCGTTTGATCTCGCTACGCGATTGCGGATATTTGTCGCGCAGGAATGCGACGAACTTGCGGAAACCGTCGCGGCCGTCGGCCGCGTTCGGGTTGTGCTGCACGTAGCGCTCGCCGATATATGCGAGCGCGGCATCCGCGTCTTTCTCGTTCAGGCCTTTTTCGTAGAACGCGAGCACCGTCCGCCGATTGGCTTCCTGCTGCGCGTCGTTCGGGCCGGCCGCCACCGCATGCGCGGCGGTCACGGCGAACAGGGCCGCCGCCATCCATCGTGCGGCCCGTGCCGCTGTCGTGCGTCGCATCGTCGTCTCCCGGGAAATCCGGCTGAAAACCGGATCATACCGGCGCGACGCTACGCTCAGACCAGCGCGCCGTTGCGCGCGACGATCTTCCCCGACGACACGACGAGACGCCGCACCGGCCGCGCGACGACCGCCTCGGCGAACGTCAGCGCATCGACGAGCACGACGTCCGCACGGCTGCCCGGCTGCAGCCCGTAGTCGGCGAAACCGCAACCGCGCGCGGCGCTGTGCGTCACGCAGTCGAGCGCGACTTCGAGCGCGTCGTCGCGGCGGAAATCGTTGCGCATGCCGATCAGCATCGCGCGCTCGAGCATGTCGGGCGAGCCGTACGGCGTCCACGTGTCGCGCACGCCGTCGTTGCCGCCGATGACGGTCACGCCCGCCGCGCGGCACGCGGCCACCAGCGGCACCGGCACCGCCGCGGGCGCGGTCGTGACGATCGCGACGCCGAGTTCGGCCATCCGCGCGAGCAACGCATCGCGCTCGCGTTCGGCGATATCGCCGAGACAGAACCCGTGGCTGATCGCGACCTTCCCGTGCATGCCGTGCGCGGCCGTGCGCTGCAGGATCAGGTCGAGCGAGTACGCGCCCATCGACGCACGCTCGTGCAGGTGGATATCGAGCCCGCGGCCGTGGCGCTCGGCGATCGCGAACAGCACGCCCACCGCCTCGACCGGATCGCCTTCGATCGCGCACGGGTCGAGCCCGCCGAGCAGATCGGCGCCCGCGCCGAGCGCGTCGGACAGCAGTGCGTCGGTGCCCGGCCGCTCGAGCACGCCCGATTGCGGAAACGCGACGATCTGGATGTCGACCTGCCCGCGCAGCGTCTCGCGCGTCGCGAGCACGCCGTGCAGGTGCCGCAGCCCGGCTTCGGTATCGACGTCGACGTGCGTGCGGATGCGCGTCGTGCCGGCCGCGAGGAACGCGCGCGCCAGCGCGAGCGATGCGGCGCCCGCGTCATGGCCGCTCGTCGCGCGATAGTGCCGTTCGTTCTCGATGCGGTCGACGAGGCGCGGCCCGACCTGGTTGCGATACCACGGCATCCCCCAGTGCGTCTTGTCGAGGTGCGTGTGGCCTTCGACGAGGCCAGGCAGCGCGAGCGCGCCCGCGCCGTCCTCGATCGCGCAGCCGGCAGGCGCGTCGAGCGACGGGCCGACGCGCGCGATGCGATCGCCTTCGATCAGGATGTCGAGCGCAGCGTCGGCGCTCGTGCGGACATTGCGGATCAGCAGGTTCGTCATGTCGGTTCCGGTGTGGTCGGTCAGTGCGAGGCGGGCGGGAAGCGGGCACGGCACGTGCACGCTTCCCGCGGTCGGGTCGGTCAGCGCGTGAAGCGCAGCGCGGGGGCGAACGGTGCGCCCGTATCGCTTTCGCCGCGGCGGAACACCCAGCGCTCGGCCGGCACGCCCGCGACGGCCGCCGCCGCATTCGGCGCACGCACCGCGACGAACGTCGCGTCGCAGCCGACCGCGATTCCGTAGTTCTCCTTGCCGATCACGCGCGCGCCGGCGTGCGTCGCCATGTCGAGCGCGATGCCGAGCGCTTCGTCGGTGTAGAAGCCCGACCGATAGCCGACCATCATCGCGCGCTGCAGCATGTCGCCGTTGCCGTACGGCCACCACGCGTCGCGGATGTTGTCGTTGCCCGCGAACACGTGCACGCCCTCGTCGCGCAACTGCCACACCGGCGGAAACGCGCAGTCGCCCGGCGCATTCGTCAGGATCGACACGCCGGCTTCGGCGAGGGCCGCCGCCGTGCGTTGAACATCGTCGTAGCCTACTTCGCCGAGCGCATACGCATGGCTCACGTTCACGCGCCCGCCGAGCCCCGCCGCGCGCGTGCGCGCCGCGATCCGCAGCAGTTGCGCGATGCCCGTCTCGCCCGGCTCGTGCAGGTGGATGTCGATCTTCGCGCCGCGCTTCTCGGCGATGCCGAACACGATGTCGAGCTGGCCGTCCGCGTCGCCGTCGAGCGTCGTCGGGTCGATCCCGCCGACCACGTCCGCACCTTCGCGCACGGCCGCGTCGAGGATGTCGGCGGTGCCCGGGCACGACACGACGCCGGCCTGCGGAAACGCGACGAGTTCGATGTCGACGATCCCGCGCCATTGCTCGCGCGCGGCCATCACGGCCTGCAGGTTCGACAGGCCGGTCGTCGCGTCGACGTCGACGTGGCTGCGCATCGCGACCGTGCCGAACGCGGCGGCCTGCGCGATCAGCGCGTTCGCGCGCTCGACGATCGGCGGCGCGGCCGCGAGCTGGCGCTTTTCGACCGCGAGCCGCTCGCGCAGCGAGCCGGCCGATTCGTGCGGTACCCAGCGATCGCCGACGAAGCTCTTGTCGAGGTGGATGTGGCCATCGACGAAGCCGGGCAGCACGACGCGGCCGTCGAGGTCGATCGTCTGTGCGCCGGGCGCGGCCGCGCAATCGGCACCGATCGCGGTAAAGCGGCCATCGCGGACGACGAGGTTGATGGGCTGTCCGCCGGCGTCGACGGCGTTGATGAAGATACGATCGGTCATGGCTCGGAGTCTGTGGGGCGGTCGCTGCGCGACACCGGCGCGGACAGGGGAAGGCACCGCAGCCGGCGCGGCGCGACCGTTGGCAGGGAATGCGGCCACGATATCGGATGCCACCGCCCGAGGCCAATTAAATGTCGCGATGCCGCGCATTCGATTTCGCGATGGGCGGCGCAGACGCCACGCCGGCAAGGTGCGGCGGCGGGGTCCGATCTCGTCGGAGACGACCTGCATTGGCCCGTCAGGCGACGTCGCGGAAGCCGAGGTTTCGGGCGCCTGCATCGAAGCGCCGACTGCGTCGAAAGACACTCCGCCGGACCGCTACCGATGCGCGTCGTCGAAGCTGCCGAACGAGCGCCGCCGCCCTTGCCGGCCATTGCGAGACCGCCCCGAACAAGCCGCGATTTACGCGGCAACAGACTTTACACGTTGTTACCCGGCCGCACCGGACGCGCATCCGGCCATTCCTTATACTCACGCCGAGTTCGCCACCCGTCCCGGAATCCGTCGGCGAACACGTTGCCGATGCAGGAACCATCATGATGCGCATACCTTCCACGAAGACCGTTCTGTTCGCCTCGCTCGTCGCCGTGGCGGCGCTTCCGCTGACCGCCTGCGTCGCGCCCGGCTATTACGGCGCGCAGCCGGGTTATCCGCAGCAGCAATACGCAACGCCTGGCTATGCGCAGCCCGCGTATTCGCAACCCGGCTACGTGCAGCAGCAGCCGTACGACCAGTACGGCAACCAGCCGCAATACGGGTCGCAGCCGTATGATCAATACGGCAATCAGCAGCAATACGGCAATCAGTATGGCAACGGCTACGGCACGCAGTACGGCACGGTCGCGAACATCCGGCCGGTCAGCGGCTCGGTCGGCCCGTCGGGCGTCGCCGGCACCGTCGTCGGCGCGCTGATCGGCGGCGTGCTCGGCAACCAGGTCGGCCGCGGTCACGGCCGCGAGGCGGCCACCGTGATCGGCGCGCTCGGCGGCGCGGTCGCGGGCAACCAGATCGGCCAGCAGATGGGCGCGGCGCAACCGCCGAGCAGCTACCGGATCGACGTGCAGGTCAGCGACGGCTCGACGCGCTCGTTCGACGTGCAGTCGCCGGGCAACCTGCGGCCGGGCGATCGCGTGCAGATCAACGGCAATCAGTTGTCGCGGTATTGATGCCGATTCGGTGCGCCTGACCTGAGCGGGCGCATCCGGTGCGCTCGATGTCGTGTGCCGGTGCGGCGCGACGGCGCGCCTGTTTTACGTCATCCTCATCCTTCTCGTGTCGACGCGGCGCGCATGACGCGCCGCCGGTACTTTCGCAGTCCGTCCACATTCGCGTCCGCCTCCGGGGCACGTCGCACGGCAGTTTCACCGCTCGCCGGCACGGTTCAATCGCGTCGCAATCATATGCGCTCCGCACTGAACGCGATGCGCGTTAACCGCGCGACGCGATCTGGAGACCAAGGCGCGGCCGGGATGCACGACGCATCGAACGCCGCCACACGTCATCCGGATTCCGATTAGCATAGGCACGATGCATCGCGCGGCCGCGGCAACCCGCGCCGGCATGCACAGCCCCCGCCACCGGAATCCTCTCGATGACGATCACGACCCGCCTGCTCGACGCGGCCGATGCCGCCCGTTTCCAGACCCTTCGCCTGCGCGCGGTCGACACCGCGCCTACGTCTTTCCTGCCCACGCTCGACGAAGAATCGCAAGTGCCGGTCGGCGAATTCGCAGCGCGCATCACGCCGACGCACGCGCAGGCCGTGTTCGGCGCGTTCGACGGCGACACGCTCGTCGGCATCACGGGCGTGCGCCGCGATGCGCGCGCGAAGGTCGCGCACAAGGCAACGATCTGGGGCGTGTTCGTCGATCCCGCGTATCGCGGGCGCGGCATCGCGCAAGCGCTGCTCGAAAGCGCGACCGCGCATGCGGCGCAAGCGTGGCAGTGCAAGCAGCTGATGCTGTGCGTGAACGAGGTCAACGGCACCGCGGAGCGGTTGTATGCGTCGCATGGGTTCGTCCGGTTCGGCACGGAACCGCGCTCGCTGTTCGTCGACGGCCGTTTCTACGACGAACATCACATGGTCAAGACGCTGGCTTGACGCGTTCAGTCAAGCTTGCGTTCGCGTGCATCGACCGCCGCACGCGAACGCCCTTCACCTCACGTCACCACGTCACCGCTTGTCGGTAATCGTCGTGTTGACGATCTGCCCGGCGATCGTCACGTCCGTCAGCGTCAGCGCGCTCACGTTGAACGCATAGATCGGCCCCGGCGACGTGACCGTCGGCATGCCCGACGCGACCGGCGTGCCGAAGTCGCAATTGCTGATCGTCACGCCGGAGATCGGCTGCACGGCCGGCGCGAGCGGCGTGCCGTTGTAGTCGAACGCAACGGGCCCCTGCGCGACGATCGCCTGGAAACACGACGCGGTCACGCCGTTCAGCGTCACGTTGCTCGCCTTCACGTCCGAGATCGTCACGTTCTGCACGACCGGCGCGCGCGTGCGCACCGCATCGTTCGCGGGCTGGTAATCGCAATCGAACGTGACGATGCCGCCCTGCGCGGCCGACGGGTTGCCGGCCGACGGCGTGACGACGCCGAGCGGCACGCTCGCGTTGACCGGGCTGCCCGCGAGCAGTGCGCTGCCGTAGCCGCCGCCCTTCAGCGTCACGCCGTTCGGCAGCGTGACGCCCTTCACGTGGAAGTCCTTCACGTAGCCGCCGCGATTCATGTTGGTCTTCACGCGAATCGCGATGTTCAGCGGGTTGATCTGCCAGTTCGCGTTCAGCATCGACAGGTTGGTCGCATAGATCTGCTCGACGCCGCCGCCCATCTCGCTGCCGAGCGTGATGCCGCCGTGCCCGCTGTTCATCGTGCAGTTGCGGATCAGGTGCCGCTTCGCGGGCCCGTATTCGGTGTCGCGATCCTTGCCGGACTTGATCGCGATGCAGTCGTCGCCGGTGTTGAACGTGCAGTCCTCGCACAGCACGTCGGCGCACGCGTCCGGATCGAAACCGTCGTTGTTCGGGCCGATGCTATTGGTCGTCACGCCGCGAATCACGACATTGCGGCTCGCGGTCGGATGGTGCTGCCAGAACGGCGTGTTCTGCGTCTGGTAGTTCGCCATCAGCACGTTCGTGCAGCCGATGAATTCGACCACGCACGGCCGCAGGTAGTGGCCGAGGCCGAAGATGCGCTTCTCGACCGGCACGCCGGCCTCGGACAGCGCCGGCAGGTAGTTCTGGTCCTGCCGCCACGGCGTGACCGGCGACGTGAGCAGCGCGTAGAGCGCGTCGGGGATCGCGGGCGCGACGATCCGCAGATCGACGTTGTTCGGATTCGCATAGGCCTGGCTCGGCACCGACGCGCCTGCACCGTACGCGCCCGACGAGCCCTTGTAGGTCCACCAGCAGACGCTGCCGGCCCCGCTGCCGGAGAACGGCGTCATCGCCTGCCCGTTGAGCACCGACGTCGAGCCTTCGCCCGTCAGCGCGATGTTCGTCGCGTTGCGCGCGTAGACGGGCGCGCCGTAGTTCAGGCAATCGTTCGCCTGCCAGCGGCTGTAGTACAGCCGGCCGTTCGCGCCGCAATCGACCGGGCCGTCCTTCGCGTAGTCGGCCGGGTTCGGGCTGAAGTAGATCGTGCAGTTCGCGCTCAGGTGGAACGTGACGTTGCTCTGCAGCACGATCGGCCCCGCGCAGTACCAGTTGCCGGACGGCACGACCACGCGCCCGCCGCCTTCGCGACGGCACGCGTCGATCGCCGCGAGAAACGCCGGGCGCGAATCGAACGCGCCGGGCGCGGTCGTCAGTTCGGAACCCGGGCTCACCGGCGATTTCGCGACGTTCGTGTACGGCGACGTTTGCGCGACCGTCGCGCACGGGCGCGCGCCGTAGTGCGTCACGTCGAAGTCGCGCCCGCGCAGCGCGAGCCGCGACACGTGCGCGAGCGACGCGGCGATGCGCGCCGCCGCGCCATGCTCGCCCCAGACGAGGTCGACCGCCGACACAGTGGGCATGTGGCCTCCCGCAAACGCCCGGGTCGCCGCGAGCGGTCCGCCGAGCACGGCGCCGCCGGCGAGCGCGCCGCTCCAGCCGATGAATGCGCGGCGCGACACCGGCTTCGACGACGGCGATCGGGCAGACGAAGACGAACGGCGGCTGTTTGCGGCCATGGGCACTCCTTCAGTGTATGGGGTATCGACGCGCCGGACGGCGGATCGCTATTTATACGTCGTCGTACTACAACGCGCAGTCTAAATGCGATCGAAGCCGCACACGTATCTGTCGTTTACCCTGTTTTTACCGAGCCAATGCCCTTGATGTGTGCGCCCACTCACATCAGAGAATGCGTCGCTAGAGATCTGTTGTCGTATGTTTATGCGCAAAAACTTCAACTGAAACGCCCCGGCCGCCGGGGCAACGACCTACTCGCCAGTCGCCGCTACCCCACCAGTTGCCGGCTCACGCCCGGCCGAAGCGGCCGGTTCGAACATCAGCACCAGATCGCCGTGGTAACTCCCGTTGGTCGAAGCTGCCCCACTGACGGCCGGCATATGGGCGCTGACTTTCAGGTTGCGCGTTTCGTCGTAGCCGTCAAAGCCGTCGTGACCGGGCTTGACCAGCGTGAGCGTGCGAACCGCGCCGGACGCGATTTCCGCGTCGCCTGCCTTGCCCGTCAGCACGACCTTCGCGTTGGCCATCTCGTCGCGACCGTTCGACAGCCGCAGCGGCTGCAGCAGCGTGACGTTGATATCGGGGTTCGTCGTGCGCACGCGGATTGGCAGCATCGTGGCGAAGTTCTGCCGCGCACGGTCCGTCGCGTTCAGTTCGACCACGTCGTACCACGCGGAATTGTCCGGCTTCGACACGAACAGGCTGTCGCCGATATGCGCAGTCAGCGTGATCTTCTTGACGACCGCTTGCGGCGACACAGGGCCTGCGTGAGCAATGCCGGTCAATGCGCCGCACGCAGCGAGTACGGCAAGATGTTTTCCGATCTTCATTATGTTGCTCCGCATTCTGGATGGATGGTTGAAATCCGATCGCCGAAAAACCGGCCTGCTTCGAGCTCACGATCCCGCCATTGCAGGAAAATCCGATATTCACTTATCTCGAAATTAACAAGCAAATCCCCGCGGAATTCGAAATGCCCAGCCGCATGCGCGACCGATCGAGTCGACCGGATGCATTCTCAACCGCGTATCAGATTCCCCCGTCAGCCAGCAACGACCGACTCTGACGAACACCTCGCGCCACGGCGTGCAATAACGATAGGCCACGAAAGTCCGGATAAATATCCATGGAAACCTTCACGGTTCTTTTCAACTTCCATTCACCAGCGCCATCTCCAAATCAAATAACACTCGTGCGCAAAACGCCTGCTTTCAGGCGCGGCAATGTCATCGTCAGTCGCAACGGATAGTCGCGCTTCCGTTCGCCTCGGTAATTCCGCCCCTGTTCAGCCCCCCGCCGCCCGCGCTATCGTTTCCTCATCTTTACTGCCCCGGAGCCCCACTTGCCTTCCCGCCACGGAGTCGACCTCATCCGCGCCCGCGCGCTGTTCGATCGCGAGCGCCGTGCGTTCACCGAAGCCATGCCGGCGTCCCGCGCACTGTCCGCGGAAGCGTCCGAGCACCTGCTGTTCGGCGTGCCGTTGCACTGGATGCAGGACTGGTCGACGCCGTTCTCGCTGTACGTGAAGGAAGCGCGCGGCGCGACCTTCACCGACGTCGACGGCCATCGCTATGTGGATTTCTGCCTCGGCGATACAGGCGCGATGTTCGGCCATGCGCCCGAACCCGTCGCACGCGCGCTCGTCGAGCAGGCCACGCGCGGCTACACGACGATGCTGCCGAGCGAGGACGCCGCGTGGGTCGCGCGCGAGCTCGCGCGCCGCTTCCGGCTGCCGGTCTGGCAGTTCGCGCTGAGCGCGAGCGACGCGAACCGCTTCGTGCTGCGCTGGGCGCGCGCGGCCACCGGCCGCAACACGATTGTTGTATTCAATGGCTGTTATCACGGCACGGTCGACGATGTGTTCGTCGATCTCGTCGACGGCCGCCCCGTGCAGCGCGACAGCCTGCTCGGGCAGTCGTACGACCTGCTCGCGAACACGCGCGTCGTCGAATTCAACGATCTGGACGCGCTCGAAGCGGCGCTGAAGGACGGCGACGTCGCATGCGTGCTCGCCGAGCCCGCGATGACGAACATCGGCATGGTGCTGCCCGATCCGGGCTTCTGGGATGCGGCGCGCGAACTGACGCGCCGCTACGGCACGCTGCTCGTGATCGACGAGACGCACACGATCAGCAGCGGCCCGGGCGGCTACGCGGTCGCGCACGATCTCGAACCGGACATGCTGGTGGTCGGCAAGCCGATCGCGGGCGGCGTGCCGTGCGCGGTGTACGGTTTCAGCGCCGAATTCGCGGAACGCGCGAAGCAGGCGAAGCTGAACGCGCCACCCGGCCATTCGGGCATCGGCACGACGCTCAGCGCGAACATGCTCGCGATGCATGCGATGCGCGCGACGCTGGCCGAAGTCGCGACCGACGCCGCGTATGCGCACATGTTCGAACTCGCCGCGCGGCTGGCCGCCGGGCTCGAACAGGCGATCGCGAAACACGGGCTGCCGTGGTGCGTGACGCGCATCGGCGCACGTACCGAATTCCAGTTCGCGCCCGTGCCGCCGCGCAACGGCACGCTTGCCGGCGCGCAACTCGACAGCGAGCTCGAACACATCGTGCACTTGTACCTGCTGAATCGCGGCGTGCTGATCACGCCGTTCCACAACATGATGCTCGTGTGCCCGCAGACGACGCGCGACGATGTCGACACACTCGTCGCGCAGTTCGACGCGTGCCTGGGCGAGCTGGTGTGATGGGCTGACGCGCGGTGCGGCGCAGCGGCCACGGCCGGCGCACCCACCGCGCCGTGCGCTACGCAGCCCGCAACGCCCGCCGCGCCACCTCCGCGAAATAACGCGCGCCGACCGGCAGGATCTCGTCGTTGAAATCGTACGTCGCGTTATGCAGCGGCACGCCGCCTCGATCGGCCGCGTCGCCGTTGCCGATGAACACGAAGTTGCCGGGCACGGCCTGCAGGAACGCGCCGAAATCCTCGGAGATCATCATCGGCTGCACGTCGGCATTCACCGCGCCGGCGCCTGCGATATGCGCGGCGGCCTGCACGGCCGTGTCGACCCACTCCGGGGAATTCACCGTCGGCGCGAACTCGTGCGTGTAGTCGAACGTGCAGGTCGCGCCGTGCGTGCGGCAGATCCCTTCGCTGATCTCGCGCATTCTCGTTTCGAGCAGCGCCTGCACGTCGCGCGAATAGCTGCGCGTGTCGCCCTTGATCGTCACGGTCGACGGCAGCACGTTGCGCAGCCCGTCGGTGATGAACTCCGTGCACGAGATCACGGCCTGCTGGCCCGGATCGAGATTGCGCGACACGATCGTCTGCAGCGCGAGCACGATCTGCGCGCCGATCACGATCGGATCGATGCCCATGTGCGGGCGCGCCGCATGCGTGCCGCGCCCGTCGATCCGGATCATGAAATTATCCTCGCTCGCCATGATGCCGCCCGCGCGCGTCGAGAACGTGCCCGCGCGCATGCCCGGCATGTTGTGCGCGCCGAAGATCGCGTCGACCGGAAAGCGCTCGAACAGCCCGTCGGCCATCATCGCCTTCGCGCCGCGGCCATGCTCCTCGGCCGGCTGGAAGATGAAGCGCACCGTGCCGTCGAAGTCCTTGCGCTCGGCCAGCAACTGCGCGGCGCCGAGCACCATCGACATGTGGCCGTCGTGCCCGCACGCATGCATCTTGCCGGGCGTGCGCGACGCGTGTTCGCGTCCCGGCGCGTGCTCGGCGATGTTCAGCGCGTCCATGTCCGCGCGGATGCCGATCGCGTGCGTGCCGGTGCCGACCGTCAGGTTCGCGACGAGCCCCGTGCCGCCGATGCCGCGATGCACGTCGAGCCCGAGCGTCGTCAGGATGCGCGCGACGTAGTCGGACGTGTTCACCTCTTCGAAACCCGTCTCCGGATGCTGGTGCAGATGCCGGCGCCAGGTCTTCAGTCGCCCCTGCAGCGTGCTTTCTTCCATTGCGTCGATTGTGTCCATTGCGCTTGCCTCGTCGGTCGTTTGGTCGTTCAGGCCGCTACCGCCGCGCGGTTCAGCCAGGCGCGCTGCCGCGCGAGCACGGCGTCGGCCGTGTCGCCGACGCAGCGCCGGTACACGGACGGCGCCGTCGCGCCTTCCGTATTGATCGCCAGCACGCGCGAGCTCGCGTCGAGCCCCGCCTGCCGCGCGAGCGCAGGGTCGCGCATCAGCGCTTCCAGCCCCGCAATGCCGGCCGCGCCCGATTCGCCGGCGACGAGCGGCACGTCGCGTTCGCTGCCGGCCGCGAGGCCGCGCATCGCGCGCACGGCATCTTCATCGTCGATCAGCATGAAATGGTCGATGCACAGCTCGAGGAAATCCCATGCGAGCGGCGACGCCTCGCCGCACGCGAGCCCGGCCATCACCGAATCGACGCTGCCGGTCGCCTTCGCCGCGCGCCCCGCGAGCGCGCTCTGGTACAGGCAGTCGGCCTCGCGCGGCTCGACGACGATGAAATGCGGCCGCCGCGCGCCATCGCGCTCCCACAGGTAGCTCGCCACGCCCGCGGCAAGGCCGCCCACACCGCCCTGCAGCAACACGTGCGTGAACGGCCGCCCGTCGTGTTGCGCCGCCTGCGCGGCGGCCTCGGCGGCGATCACGCCGTAACCCTGCATCACGTCGCGGGGAATCGCTTCGTAGCCGTCGTACGACGTATCCGACACGACATACCAGCCGTTCGCCTGCGCAAGCTGCGCCGCGCATACGACCGACTCGTCGTAGTTCCCCGCGATGCGCACGATCCGCGCGCCGTATGCCGAGATCGCGCGTTCGCGCTCGGCGTCGACATTCGCGTGCAGCACGATCACGCAGCCGCAGCCGATCGCGCGCGCGGCGGCGGCCAGCGCACGGCCGTGATTGCCGTCGGTCGCGCTGATCACCGTCAGGTCGGCCAGCTGCGCTGCGTAGCGGCCGGTGATCAGCCCTTGCGGATCGAGATCTCGGGTGCGCCGCAGGCGCCTCACGAGCCGCACCAGCGCGATCGGCGCGCCGAGCGCCTTGAAGCTGCCGAGCGGCGAGCGGCACGACTCGTCCTTCACGCTGACGCTCGCGACGCCGAGCCGCGCGGCAAGGTCCGGCAACGCGCGCAGCGGCGTACGCGCGTTGCCGACGAGCGGCCAGTGCGACAGCCACGCGCCGCTTTCGTCGGCCGACGCGATGTTCATCACGCGGCGCAGCGCGTCGGGATAGGCGGCGCGCGATGCGCGGGGGTTGGCGATCAGCATGGCGAAAGGCTCTGGAGCAGGACCGCGCCGGCGGTCCGTCGGGTGGTTCGGATCGGGCAAGCGCGGGTTGCGTTCGCCGTCGGTCCGAAAAATAATATTGCGCATGCCGGTCAATAAAATCGCCGAATTGGCCGCCTGAACGCAAAAATTTCTCATTCTTTCGAGGTTTCACGCACCATCATGACGACCCCACTCGATGCGTTCGATCGCAAGCTGCTGATGGAAATCCAGCGCGACGCGCAGACGCCGCAAAGCGAACTCGGCGCACGCGTGAATCTGTCGACGGCGGCGGTGAACCGGCGTTTGAAGCGTCTCGCGGAAGACGGCGTGATCGCGCGCTATACGGCCGTCGTCGCGCCGGAGAAGGTCGATCATCCGCTGACGATCATCGTGAACGTCGAGGTCGAAAGCGAGCAGATCGACCTGCTCGACGCGATGAAGCGGACCTTCGAGCGCTGCCCGCAGATCCAGCAGTGCTACTACGTGACGGGGGAATGGGATTTCGTGCTGATCCTCGCCGTGCGCAACATGGATCAGTACAACGCGCTCACGCGCGAGCTGTTCTTCGCGAACAACAACGTGAAGCGGTTCAAGACACTGGTGAGCATGAGCCGCGTGAAGGTGGGGTTGGAGGTGCCGGTCGAACCCGGCGAATGAGTACGCTAACGAAACGGCCGGCGCACGACTGCATGCGCCGGCCGCATCCCATCCACGGCTACGTCAACGGCAACTGAAGCTCGCCGCCGAATTCACGTCACCCGAGCCGTTGTAGCGCGCCACCTGCGGATATGCGCACAGCGGCCGCGTGCGTCCCGCGCCCCACGACGCGGGCACATCCGCATTCGGCACCGCGTTCGTCGCATCGCGCGCGGCAGCCACGATCGCGGCCGGCGCCTGCCCCTGCTCGACCCACGCGACGAGCGGCGTCAGCATGTCGAACTGGTCGGCCGCCGGCCCGCCTGCACAGTGGTTCATCCCGGGCACCGGATAGTAGCGCGCGAAGCTCGACGCATCGCCGCCGTTCGCCTGCGCGACCCGCTGGTACCAGTCGCTCGTGTCGTTGGACGAGAACACCGGGTCGCCCGTGCCGTGATAGACGAGCAGCTTCGCGCCGCGCGACTTCAGCGCGGACAGGTTCGTCTCGTCGGGCGGCGTCATGAACGACCACGCGGATTGCGCGTACACGCCGCTGGTCGCGAAGATCGCCGGCGCGTCGTTGTCCATGTCGAAGCCGAGCGCGAAACCGGGCAGGTTCGCAAGCGTCGCGGCGCTTTTCGGCGGCGACATGAACGTGAACGCCATCGCGACCGGATCGAGCGTGATGGAATTTGATTGCTTCCACGCGGCCCAGCCGCCGCCGGCCACGCCCGGATCGTACGGAAAGCTCGCATAGAGCGCCGTGCCCGCGCTGTTGCGCGCACCCGCGAATACGTTCTCGAGCGCGGTTTTCTGTGCGGTCGTCAGGCATGCGCCGGTGCGCGTGCCGTTCGCGCAGGTCGGGACGTCCGTCTCGACGCTGAAGTGCGCCTGGCACGCGGCGACGTCCTGCACCATCCCGTCGGTTACGCCGTCGAGCGCATCGCATTTGTCGAGGATCTTCGCGCCGACGAACCGGCGCTCCGTGTCGGTGAAGCCGCTGCGGATATCCGGTAGCCCGTTCGCCCCGGTCGCCGACGCGATCTTCGCGAACTGCTGCGCGCCGTACATCTCGCCGATCGCCGCCTTCGGCAAGTGGAAGCCCGGATCGCCCGCGATGATGCCGTCGTAGTCGGCCGGGTTGCGCACCGCCGTGACCATCGCGTGACGGCCGCCGTTCGAGCAGCCGCCGAAGTAGCTGCGGTCGGGCGCCTTCCCGTAGGCGAGACGGATCACCTGCTTGGCCATCGGCGTCAGCGCATCGACGGCGCCATAGCCGTAGTCGATCCGCGCCTGCGGATCGAGGCCGAACAGCGGATTCTGCGCGCCGCTGTGCCCGGAATCCGAGCTGATCACCGCGAAGCCCTGGTTCAGCGCATCGGTCAGCGGCCCGCCGCCGCCGATCTCGCCGGTCGCGGTCACGACGTTGCCGTCGAGGCCGCCATTCGCCTGGTAGAAGAAGCGGCCGTTCCACGCCTTCGGCAAGCGCATCTCGAAGCCGATCGCATAGGTGTTGCCGTCGACCGTGCTCACGCGCTCGTTCATCTTGCCTTCGATCACGCAGTGCTCGGCGATCGGCTTGCCGGCCACCGTCAGCGCGCCGGCAGCCGCGGTCGCAACCGACGTGAACGACGTGCTCGCATACGCGAGCTTCGCGGCGAGCGCGTCGCAGGTCTGCGCCATCGCGGCCGGCGTCGCGGCGCTCAGGTGCGTGGGCGCGGAGCTGACCGAATCGTCGGCGCCGCAACCGGCAAGCATCGCCGCGGAGATCGGTGCAATGCAGAGGAATGCAGATTTTCTGTTCAAGATATCTCCCGTTCGTCAGGTTGCCGGTTCAGAACAAGTGCTTGACGCCGACCATCGCGCCGAGTTGCCCCATCCCCGCGCCGGGCGTCGTGCCGGGGCCGCCGCCGCTGACCGCGTAGCGCGCGTGCGCGCTGTTCCACAGATACGAGGATTGCGCGTAGACCGACGTGCGCTTCGTCAGCAGATAGGTCGCGCGCAGCGTCGCCATCGTCGCGCGCGTGTCGTGCGCGCTGTTGACGATCCGGTAGCCTTCGCCGTCGACGATGAAGTCCGGCTTGACCGCATACGACGCACCGACGAAGAACAGGTCGGAATGCGCGCCGGGCGCGGCCGGCGAACCGGTCGACATGCGCCGCCCGATCCAGCCCGCGCCGATCCGCGCGCCCGCCGCCTGCGCATACGCGCTCACGTGCACGCGCGCGTCCTTGCCCGCGCTGCTCGTGAAGGCGACCGGCGCGACGCCGTCGAAGAAGTTCGCGGCCGCGCCCGTACCGCCGCGCTGCTCCTCGTACGACACCGCCGCGCCGAAATACGCGCTGTCGTACTTGAGCATCGCCGACCAGTTGCGGCACTCGACCGCGTGGCCCGGCACCTGCCCCGCGCACGTGCCCTGCCCCGGCGAGTTGCCGGTGCCGGCGCCGTCGCGGCCGAACGAATAGGCGGCGCCGAGCGTCACGCCGCGATACGTGCCGAGGTAGGTCACCGCGTTGTCGGCGCGGCCGTTCGGCACGTAGGCGTCGAACGAGCCGAGCCCGTAGATGTCGGGACCGATGATGTCCGCGCCCTGCAGCGCGAGGTAGGTCATCGTGTACTGGCGGCCGAACGCGAGCGTGCCGAAGCCGCCCTTCAGCCCGACGAACGCCTGCCGGCCGAACAGCCGCCCGCCCTGACCGAGATCGCCGCCGCGCACGTTGAAGCCGCTTTCGAGCACGAACACGGCCTGGTAGCCGCCGCCGAGATCCTCGCTGCCGCGCAGGCCCCAGCGCGACGGCATCTCGCCGGTCACGCCCGGCATCCGCACCACGTGGTCGCCGGCCGCGTTCGCGTGCGACACGTATTCGACGCCGGTGTCGATGATCCCGTACAGCGTCACGCTCGATTGCGCGTGCGCGCCGGTCGAGGCCAGCGCGCATGCGCCGGCCGCCAGCAAGGCTTTGGTGTGCTTCATGGTTGGTGTCTCCAGACCTGCGTCGATATCGCGCTCTGCCGGCGCTCGTGGGTGAAAGTAAGCAAACTCAGTCGTGTGCCTGCGGCCTGCGGATCAGCACCAGCGCCGCGACGGCGGCGACCAGCGTGACGGGGATGCTCGCGCCGATCACGACCGACGCGCTGCGGCCCATCGCGAGCAGCTCGGCCGCCGCGAGCGGGCCGACCACGGAGCCGAGCCGGCCCACCGCGACCGCGGAGCCGACACCGGTGCCGCGCATCGCGGTCGGGTAGTACATCGCGGCCAGCGCATACAGCACCGACTGGCCGCCGACGACGAACATCCCGGCCGCGAACGCCGCGGCGGACAGCCATACGAGCCCGGGCGCGATCGCGAGCGCGGCAAGCGACAGCACGATCCCCGCGTACATGCCGCCGACGACCCGCGACGGCCGCATCCGGTCCATCGACATGCCGATGCCGAGCACGCCGAGGCCGCTGCCGATGTTGAAGAAGATCTGCACGATCCCGGCCTGGCTGCGCGCGAGCCCCTTCGCCGCCATCAGCGACGGCAGCCAGTTCAGCAGGAAATACAGCACGATCAGCGTGCAGAAATAGCTGAGCCAGAGCGCGAGCGTGGTGCCCGTGCGTGCGCCGCCGAACAGCGTGTGCGCGACGCTCGGGCGCGCAGCGCCCGATGCGCTGACGTCGAGGAACGCGCGCGATTCCGGCAGCAGCGCGAGCAGCAGCGGAGCGAGCAGCAGCGGCCCGATGCCGCCGACGTAGAAGATGTGCCGCCACTCGGTGTCGCCGGCCAGCAGCACGCCGATCAACGACGCGATCACGCCGCCGAACGGAATGCCGCAGTACATCACGGCGACCGCGCTGCTGCGCGAGCGCGCGTCGGCCGCTTCGGACGACAGCGCGATCAGGTTCGGCATCGCGCCGCCGAGGCCGAGGCCGGTCAGCGCACGCACGACGACCAGCATCGCGAAGCTCGACACGTGCGCGGTCGCGATCGACAGCAGCCCGAACAGGCAGACCGACGCGATCAGCACGTGCTTGCGGCCGATCCGGTCGGCGAGCCACCCGCCGAGCATCGCGCCCGGCAGCAGGCCGAACGTGCCGGCGCTGAACGCGAGCCCCATCTGCGAAACCGTGAGCCCGAACTCGTGAGCCATGCGCGGCGCGGCGACGCCGACCGACTGCAGGTCGAGCCCCTCGAGCAGCGCGATCGCGAAACACAGACCGAGCGTCGTCGCGACGGCCGGCCTCTCGGCAACGGAAGTGTCCATGTCGTCTCCAAACCTTGTACTGCGCGTCATGCCAGGACGCATGCGCGGTGTCTTTGTCGTGATCGGACCATGCGTCAGACATTATCAGGTAGCCTGATTCATTGTCCGAAATAAAATCCGCGCGACCAGCCGGTCGTGCGGACCGTCATCCCATCGAAGGACGGAATGATTTAATAACAGGTAACCTGATATTTCAAGTGTGCGGTGTGCCGGTGTTAACCCGCAACGCGCGCGGAAGCCGGCCGGGCAAGGCCGTGCGGAACGGCGAATGAAACGAAAGTGTGGTTCAGTCGCGCAGGTTGCGCACGAACAGTTCGAGCGTGCGCTGGACCTGCGCGGCGTCGGCGGCGGTGAGATCGTCGCCGAGCATCCGGCGCTCGAGCGGCCGCAGCACCCGCTCGCATTCGCGCAGGATCGCCGAACCTTCGTCGGTCAGGCGCAGCAGGATCACGCGGCCATGATTCGGATCGGCCTCGCGCGTGACGAAGCCGCGGGCCGCCATCGCGACCATCACCTCGTTCGCGGATTGCGGCGTGATGAACGAGCGCACCGCGAGTTGCGCATTGGACAGCGCGCCGCGCGCCTCGAGCACCGACAGCGCCGTGTATTGCGCGAGCGTCACGCCGAGCGGTGCGAGCGCATCGCTCATCTGGCGGCGCAGCAGCCGATCGAGATTGCCGATCAGGTAGGTCAGCCGCTGCTGGGCACGCACGGGCGGCCTGGCCTCGGTGGCACGGGCAGCGCGTTTCGCGCCGGCCGGTTTGACGGGTGTCGAACTCATGAAGGTGTCGGGAGGAAGATCGCGGGCCATCTTACCTCACGCGGCCCGCATGGCGGGCACGCTCGCATCGCCCGCATCGCGGCGTCCGGTGCACTGTATACAACACGGACCCGATTCGGCGGTTTCGATCGGGGTTTACCCGCTGATCGACCAGGAACGCGCCGCCGCGCTGTCGTGCTGACCGCGTGCCGCACCGCCGCCGCATGGCGGTGCGGCACGACGCTCGACATCAGCGCGCCGCGCCGGCAACGATCACGCCCGCATCGGCCGCGTCGCGCGCATACATCGCTTCGATCAGCGCCGCGCGCTGCGTCAGCACCGCACGCTGGTTGATCGAACCCTTGTCGGTGATTTCGCCGAGATCGAGCGACGGCGGCGTGTCGAGCAGGCACAGCCGCGTGATGAACGTCGCGCTGCCGGTCGCGTCGCGGTTCAACCGCTGCAGCAGGTCCGCAAAAAACGCGCGCACGGCCGGCGCCTGCAGCACGGCGCGCACGTCGGCGTCCGGCCCCGCGCCCGCGAGGCGGCGGCAATCGTCGATGCGCGGAAAGATCATCGCGCCGACGCCGTCGCGGTTCATTCCGGTCACGACCGCGTCCTGCACATACGGCGCGCCGTTCGACACGATCCGCGCGCGCATCGGCCCGACGCTCACGAAGGTCCCCGACGACAGCTTGAAATCCTCGGCGATCCGGCCGTCGAACATCAGCCCGATCTCCGGACGCTGCGGGTCGACGAAGCGCACCGCATCGCCGCTGCGGTAATAGCCTTCTTCGTCGAACACCTCGCGCGCGTCGTCGCTGCCCGCGCGCCAGTAGCCGGCCATCACGTTCGGCCCGCGAAAGCGCGCCTCGAGCTTGCCGTCGACCGGCACCAGCTTCGCGTCGCAGCCGGGCGCGGGCAGGCCGATGTAGCCGGCGCCCGACATCGGCCCGGTGGTGAACATGCACGACGGTGCGGCCTCGGTCATCCCGAGGCCGGCCATGATCCGGATGCGCTCGCCGCAGTGCGCGAGCGTCACGCGTTCGAGCCGGTCCCACGCGGCCTGCGACAGCCCCGCGCCCGCGAAGAAATACATCTTCACACGCGAGAAGAAGGTCGCGCGCAGCGCCGCGTCCGTTTCGAGCGCGGCGGTCAGTTCCTCCCAGCCTTTCGGCACGTTGAAGTACACCGTCGGCGCGATCTCGCGCAGGTTGCGCAGCGTCTCGTCGAACTTGCCGGCGACCGGCTTGCCGTCGTCGATATACAGCGTGCCGCCGTTGTACAGCGCGATCCCCACGTTGTGGCTGCCGCCGAACGTGTGATTCCACGGCAGCCAGTCGACCAGCACCGGCGGCTCGATGCCGAATTGCGGAAACGTTTCGAGCAGCATCTGCTGGTTGCTGCACAGCATCCGGTGCGTGGTCGGCACCGCCTTCGGCAGCCGCGTCGAACCGGACGTGAAGAGAAACTTGGCGATCGTATCGCCCGTGATCGCCTCGTGCGCGGCGTCGACGCTGCCCGGCGCGGTGTCGAGCAGCGACGCGAGGCGCGTGACGCCGCGCATCCCGTCCGCCGCCGACACGACTACTCGCTCGACGTCGGGCGGCACCGTCGCATCGAGCGCGGCGCGGAACGCATCGCCGTCGGCGGCAAACACGAGCCCCGGCGTCAGCAGCGCCAGCGCGTGACGGAGCTTGCCGTAGTCGCTCGACACGAGCGAATACGCGGGCGACAGCGGCGCATACGGAATGCCGGCCCACAGCGCGCCGAACGCGACCTGCAGGTGTTCGAGATCGTTGCCGGACAGGATCGCGACCGGCCGCTCGGCCGACAGCCCGCGATCGAGCAGCGCCTGGCCGATCGCGCGTGCGCGTTCGAGCATCTGCGCATAGCTGATGCCGATCCACGCGCCGTCGGGACCGCGCCGCGCGATGAGCCAGCGGTCGGGGTGCGCTTGCGCGCCGCTGACGAGCCGGTCGGTCAGCCGGCGCGGATATGCGCCGAGCGCGGTCGATGCACGCAGGGTCCAGCAACCGTCGCGTTGCGCGATGTCGGGCGGCGCCGCGCCGATCGCGACGGGGCGGTAGCCGGCGGGGGCCGGCTGCGCGGCGGCGATGCCGTGCAGTTGGGTCGGATCCGCATCCAAGGTCTGTCTCCAGTCGGTTCCGCCGGCGCGCTGGCGGCGCGCGGCGGGAACTTCATTGTGTCGTTGTCGTTGCCGCGACGCGGCGGCCCGCTCAGATCGGGTAGTGGCGCGGCGCGGTCTGCACGGTGATCCAGCGCAGGTCGGTGAATTCGGCGATCGACGCCTTGCTGCCGAACCGGCCGTAGCCGCTCGCCTTCACGCCGCCGAACGGCATCTGCGCCTCGTCGTGCACGGTCGGGCCGTTGATATGGCAGATGCCCGACTCGATCCGTTTCGCGACCTGCATCGCGCGCGCGATGTCGCGGCTGAACACCGCGGCCGACAGCCCGTATTCGCTGTCGTTCGCGGCCGCCAGCGCCGCTTCGTCGCCATCGACGCGCTGCACGGTCACGACCGGCCCGAACGATTCGTCCGCATAGAGCTTCATGTCGCGCGTGACGCCGTCGACGATCGTCGGCTGCATCACCGCGCCGTCGACTTCGCAGCCGAGCGGCAACGCCGCGCCGTGTGCGCGCGCGTCGGCGACCAGCGCCGCGATGCGCTGCGCGGCCGCCGCGCTTTCCAGCGTGCCGAGCACGACGCCCGGTGCGGCCGGGTTGCCGGCCTTCAGCGTACGCGCCTTCGCGACGAGCCGCTCGACGAACGCATCGGCGACGTTCCGGTCGACGATCACGCGCTCGGTCGACATGCAGATCTGGCCCTGGTTGAAGAATGCGCCGAACGCGACCGCGTCGACCGCCGCATCGAGATCCGCGTCGTCGAGCACGAGCACCGGCGCCTTGCCGCCGAGTTCGAGCAGCGCCGGCTTCAGGTGCTGCGCGGCGAGCGTCGCGACGATCCGGCCGACGCGCGTCGACCCGGTAAAGTTGACGCGCCGCACCGCCGGGTTCGCGATCAGCCGTTCGACGATCGCCGGTGCATCCTGCGGCGCATGCGTGATCACGTTGACGACGCCATCGCCGAGCCCCGCGTCGTGCAGCACGCTGCCGATCAGCCGGTGCACGCCCGGGCAGCCTTCGGACGCCTTCAGCACGACCGTGTTGCCGCACGCGAGCGGCATCGCGAGCGCGCGGGTCGCGAGGATCACCGGCGCGTTCCACGGCGCGATGCCGAGCACGACGCCGCACGGCTGGCGCACGGCCATCGCGAGGTTGCCCGGCACGTCGGACGGAATGACCGCGCCGTCGATCTGCGTCGTCATCGCGGCGGCCTCGCGCAGCATGTTCGCCGCGAGCATCACGTTGAAGCCGTACCAGTTCGCCATCGCGCCGGTTTCCGCGCGGCCGGTCTCGATGAATTCGCCGGCGCGCGCGTCCATCCGGTCGGCCGCCGCGAGCAGCCGCCGGCGGCGCTCG
Source organism: Burkholderia sp. FW306-1C-G01B (assembly GCF_058781685.1). NCBI lineage: Bacteria > Pseudomonadati > Pseudomonadota > Betaproteobacteria > Burkholderiales > Burkholderiaceae > Burkholderia > Burkholderia sp. FW306-1C-G01B. The sequence goes on along the minus strand of NZ_JBYSWZ010000001.1, from coordinate 877,354 downwards.
GTCGGCGCGAGCGCCGCCCACGCGGGAAACGCGCGCGCGGCCGCCGCAACCGCGGCATCCGCATCGGCGAGCGTCGCCGCGGCGGCGCGCGACGCCACCTGTCCGGTCGCCGGATCGATCCGGTCGAACGTGCCGCCATCCGACGCGCCGCGCGACACGCCGTCGATCAACAAACTCACTTCGTGCATTTCGCTGTCTCCGCTCAGTCCGGTTGCGTGCCGCGTCGCGCGTCAGCGCTTGTACGCCTGCAGGCCCGGCTTGATGCTCTTGTCGTCGAGGAACTGCTTGAGGCCCTGCTCGCGGCCGCCTTCCGGATCGCGGTAGTTCGCCTGGTCGAGCTTCGCGTACAGGTAGTCCTCGTTCTGCTCCCACGTCAGTTCGCGGCAGCGCTTGAAGCCGTGCTTCGCATTGCGGATCACGACCGGATTCTTGTCCAGCAGCTTCGCGGCGAGTGCAAGCACTTCGTCGCGCAGTTGCGCACGCGGCACGCTCTTGTTGACGAGCCCCATCTTCGCGGCCTGCGGCCCGGTGAAGGTATCGCCGGTCATGATGTAGTACAGCGCCTCGCGATGCCCGACCGTGTCCGCCATCGCCTTGCTGACGAGGTTGCCCGGCGGGATGCCCCAGTTGATCTCCGACAGGCCGAACACGGCTTCGTCGGCCGCGATCGCGAGATCGCACGCGACGAGCGGCGAGAAACCGCCGCCGAAGCACCAGCCGTTGACCATCGCGATCGTCGGCTTCGAATACATGCGCAGCAGTTGCCACTGCCAGCGGCTCGCGTCGCGGCGGATCTTTTCCTGCAGGATCTCCGGGCCTGCGTCCACTTCACGGAAATACTCCTTCAGGTCCATCCCGGCCGTCCATGCGTCGCCCTCGCCGGTCAGCACGAGCACCTGCGCTTCGGCGTCGAGCTCGACCGCTTCCAGCACGTCGATCATCTCCATGTTCAGCGTCGGGCTCATCGCGTTGCGCTTGTCCGGACGGTTCAGCGTGACCCACGCGATCCCGCCCTCGACCGCGACCTTCACCGTTTTCCAGCGACCTTCGTAACTCATCTTCGTTCTCCAATGACAGTGCCGCCCTGCGCGACTCGACGCCAATTTACTATCAGGTAGCCTGATATGTAAAGTAGAATGGAAGCGGCTCGGGACAAACCCCTAAACGGGCGCGAACACACGGTTTCGTGCCGCGCGGCGCCTGCGCTTCACGACATGAGGAGACACGCTTGGACATCCGCAACCTGATCGCCATCGACACGCACGTGCATGCCGAAGTGTCGTGCTGCCAGCCGCCCGACCTGTTCGCGAAGGCATTCGACGACGCGGCCGACAAGTACTTCGGCACGGTGCTGAAGCAGGGCCGCCGGCCGACGATTCCGGAGACGATCGCGTATTACCGCGAGCGCCGCATCGGCTTCGTGATGTTCACCGTCGACTGCGAGACGAACATCGGCCGGCGCCGCATTCCGAACGAGGAGATCGCGCAGTTCGCGCAGGACAATGCCGACGTCATGATCGCGTTCGCGAGCATCGATCCGCACAAGGGCCGCTTCGGCGCACGCGAGGCACGCCGACTGATCGAAGAACACGGCGTGAAGGGCTTCAAGTTCCACCCGACGATGCAGGGATGCTTTCCGAACGACCGGCTCGCGTATCCGATCTACGAGGTAATCGCCGAGCACGGGCTGCCGGCCGTGTTCCACAGCGGTCATTCGGGGATGGGATCGGGCATGCGCGGCGGCGGCGGGCTGCGTCTGAAGTACTCCGAACCGATTCACCTCGACGACGTCGCGGCCGATTTTCCGGACATGAAGATCGTGATCGCGCACCCGTCGTGGCCGTGGCAGGAGCAGGCGCTGTCGATCGCGCTGCACAAGCCGAACGTCTACATCGATCTGTCGGGATGGTCGCCGAAGTATTTCTCGCCGGAGCTGGTCAAGTATGCGAACACGCTGCTCAGGCACAAGGTGCTGTTCGCGTCGGATTTTCCGCTGATACGGCCGGATAGATGGCTGGAGGATTTCCACGGCGCCGGGTTCCGGCCCGACGTGCACCCGCTGATCCTGAAGGGCAACGCGGTCGCGTTGCTGGGGTTGGGGCTCGACGCGCCGCGCGAGTGACGCGCCGAGTGGTGAATGCGCCGATCGCGGCGCGGCGGCCGGCGCGGTCACGCGCCGATGCCGCGCCCGCCGGCCGCCGGCCGCACCGTGGCGCTCAGGTTGCGCGCGTCGGCATGAACCGCGCGGTCGGCAGCCCCGCATGCCGCGTCTGCGCGACGAACACGCCGCCCGCATGCGCGTCGCTGGCCAGCGCGTCGTCGCTCAACCCGGCGCGCGCGCTCGTCACGTACAGGCGGCCTTCGCCGTCGAGCGCCGCGCAGCTCGGCTGCGCGGTCGGCACGTCGACGCGCTCCGTCTCGACGCCATCGGGCCCGTAGCGCACCACCCGCCTGCCGCCCCACTGCGCGTTCCACAGGCCGCCGTCGCGATCGATCGTCGAACCGTCCGGGTCGCCGTCCGCATCGGTCAGGCGCGCGAACGGCTGCACGTTCGCGACGTCGCCGCCCGCGCGGTAATCGCAGACGAAAATCTCGCGCACCAGCGAATCGCAGAAATACATCTTCGAACCGTCCGGCGAGAACGCGATGCTGTTCGCGATCGCCGCCGCCGGCAACGCGAGCCGTTCGAGCGTGAGGTCGGCATTGAGCCGGTAGAAGCCACCAACCGCACGCGGCGGCTCGCCACCTTCGTCCTTCATCCCGAACACGAACGCGCCGAAAGGATCGCAGCGGCCATCGTTCAGCCGCGTCGGCAGGTCGGATTCGACGTCGACGATCCGCGTGAACGCACCGCTGCGCAGGTCGAAGAACGCGAGATGCGTCGCGAGCCCGACGAGCAGCACGTCCGGATCGTCGGTCAGCGCGAAACACGCGAGCCGCTCGGGCATCGGCCAGTGCGCGAGGTCGGAACCGTCCGCGCGGCATCGCCACAACCGCGCGCCTTCGATGTCCGTCCAGTACAGCGCGTGCGTCGCATCGCACCACGTCGCGCCTTCGCCGAGCGTGTTGCGGCTGTCGGCCAGCAGCGTCGCCGACGCGGCCGGATGAGTCTGTTGCATGCCGTCTCCCGATATCTGTCGTGTTCGCGGGCGGCCGCGCTTTCGTCAGATCTTCATCGCGCGCCGCTGGTTGCGACGATACTGGTCGAACAGCACCGCGAGCAACAGAATTCCGCCGCGTATCAGATATTGGTAAAACGTCGGCACGTTCAGCAGGCTCATCGCATCCTGCACGGAGCCCATGATCAGCACGCCCACCAGCACGCCGGAAATCGTCGCGACGCCGCCCGTCAGCGACACGCCGCCGAGCACGCACGCGGAGATCACGCCGAGTTCGAGGCCGACCGACGTCTTCGGATCGCCGAGGCTCATCCGCGACGCGAGCATCACGCCGGCAAAGCCCGTCACGAGCCCCTGCAGCACGAACACGGTGATCTTGATGCGCATCACCGGCAGCCCCGCGAGCAGCGCGGCCTCGCCGTTGCCGCCGACGGCGAGCACGTTCTTGCCGAACACCGTCTTGCGCAGCAGGAAGCCGAACACGACGAAGCCGATGATGTTGCTCCAGATCGGATACGAAATGCCGAGGAACGAGCCGGACCCGAGTTCGAAGAAACGTTCCTCGGAGATCATCACCGCGTCGCCGTTCGACGTGATGAACGCGAGCCCGCGCACGACTTCCATCATCGCGAGCGTGACGATCAGCGAATTGATCCGGTAGCGCGCGATCAGCACGCCGTTCACGAGCCCGACCGCGCCGCCCGCGAGCACGCCGGCCACGATGCCGAACAGCACGCTGTGCGTCGCGGTGATCAGCGTCGACGCGACGACGCCCGAGAACGCGACGATCGACGCGACCGACAGGTCGACCTCGCCGAGCGCGAGCACGAACATCATCGTCACCGCGATCGAGCCGATCAGCGTGACCGACAGCAGCAGGCCCTGGATGTTGCGCGGCGTGAGGAAGTCCGGCACCGTCAGCGACAGCGTCGCGAACAGCACGAGAAACACCATCACGATGCCGGAGCGGTTGATCAGCTGCCACACGCCGCCGCGCGCCCTCGTGGGCGCGGCAGCGGCATCGGGGGACGGGGAAGTACGTTGGGGTTGCATTGCCTGGCTCATATCTTTTGCATTCCGGTTGAACAGCAAGCCGCTAGCGCGGCAGCGCGAGCTTGATCAGCGCATCGGGCGTCGCCTGCGCCTTCTCCACTTCGCCCGCGATCCGTCCTTCCTTCATCACGATGATCCGGTCCGACACGCCGATCACTTCGGCCAGATCGCTCGACACGAGGATCACCGTGCGGCCCGCTTCCGCGAGTTCGTAGAACAGGTTGTAGATTTCCGCGCGCGCGCCGACGTCGATGCCGCGCGTCGGCTCGTCCATCAAAAACACGTCGATGCGCTCGGCCAGCCAGCGTGCCAGCACGACCTTCTGCTGGTTGCCGCCGGACAGCGCGCCGATCGGCGTGTCGCCGTCGCGGGTCTTGATCGCGAGCCGCTCGATGTAGCGTTGCGCGAGCTCGCGCTCGCGCCGCGCGTCGAGCAGCATGCGCGCCGGGCTGAAATGCCGGCGCGCGCTGATGTTCAGGTTGTCGGCCACCGACGCGATCGCGACGATGCCTTCCTGCTTGCGGTCTTCCGGGCACAGCGCGATGCCGGCGCGCACCGCGTCGCGCGGGCTGGCAAACGCGACGCGCCGCCCGCCCAGCTCGACGTGCCCGGCACTCGGGCGCACCGCGCCGTACAGCAGCTTCATCAGCTCCGAACGGCCCGCGCCGACGAGCCCGAAAAAGCCGACGATCTCGCCGCGTCGCGCGGTGAACGACACGGGCTCGGACAGCCCGGGGCCCGCCAGCCCCTTTGCCTCGATCAGCACGTCGCCGGCCGCGCGCGGCCGGTAGCCGTACACGTCCTCGATCGAGCGGCCGACCATGCAGCCGATCAGCCGGTCGCGATCGAGATCGGCGACCGAATCGAACGTGTCGATCCGGCGGCCGTCGCGAAACACGGTCACGCGGTCGCACAGTTCGTAGACTTCCTCCATCCGGTGCGTGACGTAGATGATCGCGCGGCCTTCCGCGCGCAGCGCGCGGATGATCCGGAACAGTTGCGTGGTCTCGCGCGCGGACAGCGAGCTCGTCGGTTCGTCGAACGCGATCACGCGCGCGTCGCGCATCAGTGCCTTGCCGATCTCGATCATCTGGCGCTGGCCGATCGACAGATACTTCACCGGAATGCCCGGATCGATATGCTCGCCGAGCCGCTCCAGCGCATCGAGCGCACGCGCGGCGAGCGCGCGCTCGTCGACCACGCCGAGCCGGCTCGGCAACTGCCCGAGCATCAGGTTCTCGGCGACCGTCAGCTCGGGCACCAGATGCAGCTCCTGGTAGATGATCGCGATGCCGGCTTCGAGCGCGGCACGCGTCGACGCGAAGCGCTGCACCGTGCCGTTCAGCGTCAGCGTGCCGGCCTGCGGCTGGTTCACGCCGGACAGCACTTTCAGCAGCGTCGATTTCCCCGCGCCGTTCTCGCCCATCAGCCCGTGCACTTCGCCCGCGCGTACCGACAGCGACACGGCGTCGAGCGCGCGCACGCCCGGGAACGTCACCGTGATGCCGTCGAGCGCGAGCAGCGGGCCGGCGGCCGCGCCGGCTTCAGCGTCGTCGTGGCGGGACACGGCCGTCATCGTCTGCATCGTCATTGCGTTTTCGCCCCGCGCGCTCAGATGCCGAGCTCGGCGCGCACGGCCTGCCAGTTCGCGCGCGTCATCAGCTTGCCGCTCGTCTGCGTGTCGGCCGCCGGCGTCTTGCCGTTGCGGATCCAGTCGACGAGGTTCTGCGTGCTGTCCTTGCCGTGGTTCGTCGAGCTGACCGCGATCGTCCCGTAGAAGCCGGTCGGCTCCTTCTTCTGGAACTCGGCGAACGCTTCGCCCGCGCCGTTGATGCCGACGCCGATCACGTCGGCCGCCGGGATGTGCAGCTGCTCGGTCGCGCGCACCGCGCCGAGCACGGTTTCCTCGTTCAACGCGTAGATCACCCATTTCTTCACGTTCGGATGCCGCGCGAGCACCGGCGCGGCCGCGCTGAAGCCGCCTTCGTCGTCGGTCGTCTTCTGCGGCGCGTCGAAGATGTTCTCCTTGCGGAAGCCGTTCGCGAGCAGCGCCTGCGTCGCGCCGTCGGTGCGCAGCTTCGCGGTCGGCAGCTCGTAGTTCGTGACCCGCAGCGCGCCGACTTCCTCGGGCTTCCAGCCGCGCCGCTTCATCTCGTCGGCGATCGCCTGGCCGACCTGGTTGCCGATCTTGGTCGCCGACATCCCGAGGTGCGGCACGTTCGCGAGCGGCTTGCCGCTCGAATCGACGAGCTGGTCGTCGACGGTCACGAACTTCATGTTGTAGCGTTTCGCGCGCGAGGCAATCGCCGGGCCGAGGCGCACGTCGGGTGCGCAGATCACGAAGCCCTGCGCGCCCTGCGAGCCGAGGTTGTCGATCGCGGCCAGCACCTTCTCGCCGTCGGGCGTGCCGATCTTCACGACCGAGAAATTCTCCTTCTGGCCGAGCGCGGACGCCGCGTTCTGCTCGTTGATGAACCATGCCTGCTCGGGCATCTTCACCAGGAAGCCGATCTTCAGCGGCGCGTCGGCGCGCGCGGCGCCCTGCATGCCGAGCGGCGCGATGCAAAGCGCGGCCAGCAGCGCGCGCAGGGTGTGTCGGCGAATCGTGTGAGTCGTGCGGGTCATGTGGTGTCTCCTGGTATCGATTTGGGTCTTCATCATTTGTCGTGCGCGGTCGCGGCGAAGCGCGCCGGCACGTTCAGCGGCCGAACGCGTCGGTCTGGACGCGCCGGCCGAACAGAAACGCGTCGGCGACGAGCCGCAGCGGCCGCACGTCGACGTCGCTTTCGCCACGCGCGATCAGCGCGCGGAACTGCGCGTAGAGCGCAGGATACTCGCGCTCGGGGCCGATCTCGACCGGCTCGCCGTCGATCGACAATTGCGCGCCGCCGCGGCTGATCGCGAGCACGCCGTCGGCCGTATCGACCGCGATCTCCCATTGCTCGACCGGGCCGTGCCGCCAGTCGAATTCCGCGCGCACGGGCACGCCGTCGGTATCCGCGCAATCGAGTTCGGCCGCGATCGGCGTCTGCACGTCGCTCGGCACGAACAGCGTCGCCTCGCGCAGCACGAGTTCGCGCGGCAGGATCCGCGTGACGATCGACAGCGCGTTGATGCCGGGATCGAACACGCCGAGGCCGCCGGGCTCCCAGATCCACTGCTGCCCCGGATGCCAGCGCCGCACGTCCTCCTTCCAGCGCACCTGCACCGCGCGGATCGTGCGCGTCGCGAGCCACGCGCGCGCGGGTTCCACCGCGCTCGCGCAGCGCGAATGCCAGGTCGCGAACAGCGTGAGGCCGCGCTCGCGCGCGAGCGCCTCCAGCGCGGCCACTTCGCCGAGCGTCGCGCCCGGAGGCTTCTCGAGCATCACGTGCTTGCCGGCTTCGAGCGCCGCGCGCGCCTGCGCGTAGCGCACCTGCGGCGGCGCGCACAGCGACACGGCGTCGAGCTCAGGCTCGGCGGCCAGCAACGCGCGGAGATCCTGATAGTTGCGCACGCCCGCAACTTCCGCGTGGCGGCTCGCGCACGCGGTCAGCGCGAAGCCCGGTTCGGCGGCGATCGCCGGAAGATGCTGGTCGCGCGCGATCTTGCCGATCCCGACGACGCCCAGCGAAACCTGCTTGCTCATCGTGCATTCCTCCTTCGCATATCGCTCAGTGGGCCCAGCGCAGCACGAGCGGATCGAGCCGGCGCGCGATCGCGAGCAGTTCCGCGCGCGTGTCCGGATGCAGTTCCGGCATCGGATGCCGCGGCCGCTCGCACGCGATCACGCCGCCTTCGCGCATCAGCGCCTTCGCGGTGAGGATCCCGGACTGGCGGTTCTCGTGATTGATCAGCGGCAGCCACGCCTGGTAGCGCGCGTACGCGTCGTCGTGGCGCCCTTCGCGCCATGCTTCGAGGATCGGCCGGATGCCGTCCGGATACGCGCCGCCCGTCATCGCGCCGGTCGCGCCCGCATGGAGATCGGCGAGCAGCGTGATCGCCTCCTCGCCGTCCCACGGCCCTTCGACCGCATCGCCGCCGAGCCGGATCAGCTCGCGCAGCTTGTTCGCCGCACCGGGCGTCTCGATCTTGAAGTACGCGACCTGCTCGATCTCCCGCGCCATCCGCGCGAGGAACGGCGCCGACAGCGCGGTGCCGCTCGCGGGCGCGTCCTGGATCATGATCGGGATCTCGATCGCGTCGGACACGCGTGCATAGAAATCGAAGATCTGCGCCTCGGGCACGCGGAACGTCGCGCCGTGATACGGCGGCATCGCCATCACCATCGCCGCGCCGAGCTGCTGCGCGCGCAGGCTGCGCGCCGCGCACACCTGCGTGCTGTAGTGCGACGTCGTGACGATCACCGGCACGCGGCCCGCCACGTGTTCGAGGATCGTGCGCGTGAGCACGTCGCGCTCGTCGTCGGTGATCGCGAACTGCTCGGAGAAGTTCGCGAGGATGCACAGCCCGTCCGAGCCCGCGTCGATCATGAAATCGACCGCGCGCTTCTGGCTCGCGAGGTCGAGCTCGCCGGTGTCGGAAAACGTCGTCGGGACGACGGGGAAGATGCCGCGATAGCGCGGCGTGCTGCTCGATGTCATGTTCTGGTCCTGCGTCGGTCGAAGCGGCGTTCAGCCGGAAAACAAGGCGTTCAGGATTCGCGGGCGAGCGCGCCCGCGGCCGGCTGCGGCGCGCGCAGCGTCGCGCGGACCACGAACGTGATCAGCACCGCGAACAGCAGCGTCGCCGCGAGGAAATACAGGCCGGCCGCGAGGCTGCCGGTCGCCTGCTTGATCAGGCCGATGCCGTACGGCCCGACATAACCGCCGAGATTCGCGAGCGAATTGATCGCGGCGATGCCCACCGCCGCGCTCGTCCCGGTCAGGAATTCGCCGGGCAGCGCCCATACGACGGCCTGGATCGAGTAAAGCGAGAACGCCGTGAGGCAGATGAACAGGAACTGCAGTGCGGGCTGCCGCACCCATGCGCTCGCGGCCATCGTCAGCGCCGCGGCGGCCGACACGACGACGATGTGCCAGTAGCGTTCGCGCGTGCGATCCGAATGACGCGGCACGACCAGCAGCCCGATCACCGCGAACAGGTACGGCACGGCGGACAGCAGGCCGGTGGCCGCGTCGCCCGCGCCGAACGCGTGAATGATCGTCGGCAGCCACAGCGACAGCCCGTAGATGCACAGCGGGAACGGCAGGAACAGCGCCGCGAGCAGCAGCACGCGCCGGTCGGCCAGCGTGGCGAGCGGATTGCGGTGCGCGTCGGGGCGGTACGTGTCGCGATCGGCGGCGAGCTGGCGCGCGATCCAGCGCCGCTCGTCATCGTTCAGCCAGCGCGCGCGGTCCGGCGCTTCGGGCAGCAGCCGCAGCGTCGGCCACACGAGCAGCACGGCCGGCAGGCCGCTGACGACGAACAGCGTCTGCCAGTTCGACAGCCCGAACAGCCCGTGCGTCGACAGCAGCCAACCCGCGAGCGGCCCCGTCACGATGCCGGCGATCGGCTGCGCGAGCACGAGCAGACCGATCACGCGCGCGCGGCCGCGCATCGGAAACCACTGCGTGAGGAAATACAGGATGCCCGGATACAGGCCGGCTTCGGCCGCGCCGAGCAGGAAGCGCAACGCATAGAAGCTGGCCGGCCCCTGCACGAGCGCCATCGCCATCGTGATCACGCCCCACGTCGCGAGAATGCGCGCGAACCACACGCGCGCGCCGAAGCGGCCGAGCGCGAGATTGCTCGGCACCTCGCACAGGAAATAGCCGATGAAGAACAGGCCCGCGCCGAGCCCGTACGCCGCGTCGCTGAGGCCCACGGCCGCGTTCATGTGCAGCTTCGCGAAGCCGACGACCGTGCGGTCGACATAGGCCACCACGTAGATCAACGCGAGAAACGGCACCAGCCTGCGCGTGAGCGTGCGCATCAACTGCCGTTCGTCGACGGCGGCCGACGGGCCGGATTGAGCCGCGGCCGGTGTCGCGGACGGGTGCTGCGTCGTCGTCATCGTGTCTCCATGGGTGGGCTGCGCCGGTGTCGTCGCCGGTCTGTCCTGCTTCACCTGTGCCTCGTTTCGCGCCTGCCGCTCAATGCGAGTGGCTCGGCACGTCCGCGCCGCGCGTGCCGACCAGGAAATCGAGGTCGCACCCCTCGTCGGCCTGCAGCACGTGATCGATATACAGCCGCGCGTAGCCGCCCTTGCCGAGCTGGCCGGCCACGCCCGGCGCCGCGGTCGGATCGACGTCCGACAGGCGGCGCTGCAGTTCGTCATCCGTGATGTCGAGATGCAGCGTGCCGGCCTCGCAGTCGAGCTCGATCCAGTCGCCGTTGCGCACGGCCGCGAGCGGCCCGCCGGCGGCGGCCTCCGGCGCGACGTGCAGCACGACCGTGCCGTACGCGGTGCCGCTCATCCGCGCGTCGGAAATCCGCACCATGTCCTTCACGCCCTGGCGCAGCAGCTTCGGCGGCAGCCCCATGTTGCCGACCTCGGCCATGCCCGGATAACCGCGCGGCCCGCAGTTCTTCAGCACGAGCACGGAGCTCGCGTCGACGTCGAGCGCTTCGTCGTTGATCGTGGCCTTGTAGTGTTCGAGGTTCTCGAACACGACCGCGCGGCCGCGATGCTTGAGCAGCTCGGGGCTCGCCGCCGACGGCTTCAGCACCGCGCCGCGCGGCGCGAGATTGCCGCGCAGGATGCGGATGCTGCCGTCCGCGATCAGCGGCCGGTCGAGCGGGCGGATCACTTCGTCGTCGTAGTTCGGCGCTTCGCGCACGTTGTCCCACAGCGACTTGCCGTTCACCGTCAATGCGTCCGGGTTCGGCAGCAGCCCGCCTTCGCCGAGCCGGCGCAGCACGGCCGGCAGCCCGCCCGCGTAATAGAACTCCTCCATCAGGAAGCGGCCCGACGGCATCAGGTCGACGATCGTCGGCGTGTCGCGGCCGATGCGCATCCAGTCCTCGAGTTCGAGCGGCACGCCGATGCGGCCCGCGATCGCCTTCAGGTGAATCACCGCATTGGTCGAGCCGCCGATCGCCGCGTTCGCGCGGATCGCGTTCTCGAACGCGGCGCGCGTCAGCACCTTCGACAGCACGAGCCCTTCGAGCGCCATCTCGACGATGCGGATGCCCGACATGTGTGCGAGCACATAGCGGCGCGAATCGACGGCCGGAATCGCCGCGTTGTGCGGCAGCGTGACGCCAAGCGCCTCGGCCATGCACGCCATCGTCGATGCGGTGCCCATCGTGTTGCAGGTGCCGGCCGAGCGCGACATGCCGGCTTCGGCCGACAGGAAGTGATGCAGGTCGATCTCGCCGGCCTTCAGCGCCTCGTGCAACTGCCACACGGCCGTGCCCGAACCGATGTTCTTGCCTTCCAGCTTGCCGTTCAGCATCGGCCCGCCCGACACGACGATCGCCGGCACGTCGCAGCTCGCCGCGCCCATCAGCAGCGCGGGCGTCGTCTTGTCGCAGCCGGCGAGCAGCACGACCGCGTCGATCGGGTTGCCGCGAATAGCCTCCTCGACGTCCATCGACGCGAGGTTGCGCGTGAGCATCGCCGACGGCCGCAGGTTCGATTCGCCGTTCGAGAACACCGGGAACTCGACCGGGAAACCGCCCGCTTCGGAGATCCCGCGCTTCACGTGCTCGGCGAGCTTGCGGAAGTGCGCGTTGCACGGCGTCAGTTCGGACCACGTGTTGCAGATGCCGATGACCGGCCGGCCGTCGAACTCGTGATCGGGGATGCCCTGGTTCTTCATCCAGCTCCGGTACATGAAGCCGTTCTTGTCATTCGTGCCGAACCATTGGGTGGAGCGCAGCCTGGGTTTTGTTGCCGACATCGTCAGTCCTGTGGTGACGGGATACCGGCGCAGTCTAGGCAGAATTTTGATAACTCGCTAATGACGTTTTAGGCGATTACGATATCGATTCCGATATCGATATAAACCCGTACGATGACTGACGCCAGCCCGTGGGGAAACCGCAGCCGCCTGAAAACCCGCCAGCTCCTGCTGGTCGTCGCGCTCGCCGACGAAGGCAGCATTCATCGCGCGGCGGCCGCGCTGAACATGACGCAGCCGGCCGCGTCGAAGCTGCTGCGCGAACTCGAGGAATCGATCGGCGCGGTGCTGTTCGAGCGCCTGCCGCGCGGGATGCGGCCGACGCTGTACGGCGACGCGCTGATCCGCCACGCGCGCGCGGCGCTCGGCAGCCTCGACCAGGCGCGCGAGGAACTGGCCGCGCTGAAGGCCGGCCATCTCGGGCACGTGGCGGTGGGCGCGATCACGTCGCCGGGCCTGCGGCTCGTGCCGCCGGCCGTCGCCGCCGTGAAGGGCACGCATGCGGGCCTGCACGTGTCGGTCGGGATCGACACCAGCAACGTGCTGCTCGAACATCTCGCGCAGGACAAGATCGACATCGTGCTCGGCCGGCTCTCCGCCGAACACGACAAGCTGCGGCTGCGCTACGAGCCGCTGATCGGCGAAACGGTGGCGGCGGTCGTGCGGCCCGGCCATCCGCTGCTCGCGCAGGCGCCGCTGTCGCTCGCGGACGTGCAGCGCGCCGCGTGGGTCGTGCCGCCGGCCGGCAGCGTGCTGCGCCATCGCTTCGAACTCGTGTTCCAGCGCGCGAGCCTCGCGCCGCCGGCGAACCTGGTCGAGACGTCCGCGCTGCTGTTCATCACGCAGCTGCTCGAACAGAGCGACATGATCGCGGTGCTGGCCGAAGACGTCGCGCGCTACTACGCGCGGCACGGGATCGTCACGGTGCTGCCGCTGGAGATGGATTGCCGGATGGACGATTTCGGGATCATCACGCGCACCGACCGGCTGCATTCGCCGGCCGTCACGGTGATGGCCGACGCGATCCGCGCGGCTGCGCGCGAGGTTTACGGCGTCGCGCTGTGACGCGGCGGCGAGGTGTGTTGCCCGCTCACGGTGATTTCTTCGAGCACGAAGTGCGGCGCCCTGCTTGCGTCGCCGGGGGCGTGGCAAGGCTTCGTCGGGATTTCCATTGCCGACGCGTCACGCGGCTGCAAACTCGATCGCCGGTTCGCAGCGGATCGGGAAGTTGACCGAATTCGCGATATAGCACTTCGCGTGCGCATCGTGATGCAGGCGTTCCGCCCGCTCGCGATCGTCGCCGGCCTGGATGGTCACGTGCGGGCGCAGCACGATTTCGGTGAAGCGCCCGTGCTCGGGGCTGTCGAGCATCGTCCCTTCCGCGTTGTCGACATACGCGAGCACGCGGATACCGGCCTCGGCGCACAGATGCAGGTACCAGAGCTTGTGGCACGCCGATGCCGACGCCAGCAGCAGGTCTTCCGGGTTCCAGCGCGACGCGTCGCCGCGGAAGGCCGCATCCGACGAACCGGGAATGTCCGGCTTCGAACCGGCACGGATCACATGATCGCGGCCATACTCGCGATACCCCGACGTGCCGGTGCCGCGGTTGCCCGTCCACTGCACTGCGACGCGGTACTTGTGTTCGCCAGATGCCATCTCGCTCTCCATTGAGGTCGGTTGCTTCCACCGGGCTCGACTTCATTTCATGAAGCCCGCCAATGGCCGCCATTTTGGCACCGGAATTCCGTTTGGTATACCATTATTCCAAAATGAAGTGAGGAACACGCAGGCATGGAAGCCAAACTCGACTCCACGGCGGACGCGGTGGCCGCATCGCTGCGGGACATGATCGTCAACGGCGAGCTGGAAGCCGGCGAGCGGCTCGTCGAGCGCGACCTGGCCGAGCGGTTCGGCATCAGCCGGATTCCGATGCGCGAGGCCATCCAGCGTCTGGAACGCGAAGGATTGCTGGACATCTTCAGGAATCGCGGCGCCGTCGTGCGCATGCTGAGCGCGTCGGACGTGCAGGAAATCTACGATCTGCGCGCGCTGCTCGAAGGCGATGCGATCTACCGGAGCGTGAAGCGGCTCGACGACGAAACGCTCGCGCGCGCCGAACTCGTTCATCGCCTGCTCGGCGACGCGACCGTGCCGCGCCGGCAAGGGGAACTGAACCGCGAATTCCACGCGTTGCTGTATTCGTGCTGCGGCAACGCGCGGCAGTTGAAGACGATCGGGGAGCTGCGCAGCCAGGTCGAACGCTACGAGCGCCTGCAGGCAACGCTGCTCGCGGATACGCCGTCGTTCCAGGTCGAGCACGACGAAATCCTGAAGGCGTGCCGCGAGCGCAATGCGCGCGCCGCCCGTTCGATGACGGTCGCGCATCTCGAATCGGCCAGAAGCATCGTGATGCGGCTCGTCGAAGGCGGTTGAGGCCGGCGCCGCGTTTGCCGTTTTCCGCACCGCACGCGGCTGCGCGCCGGGTCGCGCCGATTGCGTCGGCAAACCCAAAGCGCTCGGCGCCGCCACGCGCGATATTTACCGCGGCGCACTCTCACTCGGCACGCGGCCAGTCGTACCGCGCACCACCAGCCGCGGCAGCGACGCGGTCCGCACGCGCGACGCATCGTCGCTGCGGCCGCCCGCCTCGCGCAGCGCGTTGAGCAATTCGACCGCGAGGCCGGCAGCCTCGGCGGTCGGGATCGCGACGGTCGTCAGCGTGGGGCGCGTGTCGCTTGCCAGATGGATGTCGGTCATGCCGACGATCGACAGGTCGTCGGGCACGCGCCTGCCGCGATCGGCCGCCGCATGCATTGCGCCGATCGCCGGCAGGTCGTTGGTGGCGACCAGCGCGGTCAGCCGTGGATGCGCGTCGAGCAGCCGGCCCGCCGCGCGCACGCCGCCTTCGATCGAATCGTGCTCGGCCGCGACGATCGACGCGTCGAGCCCCGCTTCGCGCATCACGTCGACGAAACCGTCGTAACGCGCCGCCTGCACGCCGCTCGCCGCCCCGCCGACGATCACGCCGATGCGCTCGTGCCCGAGTTCGAGCAGATGCCGCGTCGCAATCCGCCCCGCCTCGCGGAAATCGATGGCCACGCACGGCAATCCGTCGGGCGGCGCGTCGGGCCGCTCCCACAGGCACAGCACGACCGGCACGCCGCGCCGCGCCACGTCGAGCAGATCCGGCAGATGCAGGTTCGCGTTGGTCACGAGAATGCCTTCGGAAATCGTGCCGGCGATCTGGTCGAGGTACGCGCGCCCCTGCAACGGATCTTCGTTCGTATTGCAGACGATCAGGAACTGCCCGTTGCGGCGCACCGCGCGCTCGACCGCCAGCGCGAACTCCGGATAAAACGGGTTCGCGATGCTCGATACCATCAGCGCGACCGTCGGCGCGCGCCCTTCCGCCAGCGCCCGCGCGGCGAGATGCGGCCGATACCCGAGCGCCTGCACGGCTTCCAGCACCCGCGCACGCGTGGCCTCGCCCACCCGGCCGCGGTCGCGCAGCACGTTCGATACCGTCGCGGCCGTCACGCCGGCGCGGCGTGCAACTTCATCCAGTGTCGCCATCGTTTGCTCACTATATGAGACGTCGATCCAGTATTTGCTTCGCTCACCGAAGCGGCGCACTATCGCCGGACACCTTGCCGCCCGACCATCGGGCGCGACTCGGCCGCGATCGGATCGCCTCTTTTTTTGATCGCGATGATTAAGCGCTTAAGCAATCATGACGGCGCATTAGAACATGGAGCGGAGACAATGGCGAGCATCTCGATGCGACGCGTGCAGAAAGCCTATGGCGATCACGCGCCGGTCATTCGCGACGTCGATCTGGAGATCGGCGCGCACGAGTTCTGCGTGTTCCTCGGGCCGTCCGGATGCGGCAAGTCGACGCTGCTGCGCATGATTGCCGGGCTCGAGGACCTGAGCGCGGGCGAGCTGTCGATCGACGGCCGCCGCGTCGACGACGTGCCGGCCGCCGAGCGCGGCGTCGCGATGGTGTTCCAGAGCTACGCGCTGTTTCCGCACATGACGGTCTATGAAAACATGGCGTTCGGGCTGAAGCTCGCGCGCGTGCCGAAAGCCGAGATCGACCGGAAGGTGCGCGATGCCGCACGCATCCTGCAGCTCGACACGCTGCTCGAGCGCAAGCCGAAGGCGCTGTCGGGCGGCCAGCGGCAGCGCGTCGCGATCGGCCGCGCGATCGTGCGCGAGCCGGGCGTATTCCTGTTCGACGAACCGCTGTCGAATCTCGACGCGGCGCTGCGCGGCCAGACCCGCATCGAGATCGCGCGGCTGCACCGGCAGTTCGAACGCGCGAGCGTCGTCTACGTGACGCACGACCAGACCGAGGCGATGACGCTCGCCGACAGGATCGTGCTGCTGCACGCCGGCGCGGATACCGCGCGGCACGGCAGCATCGCGCAGGTCGGCGCGCCGCTCGACCTCTACCACCATCCGGCCAGCCGCTTCGTCGCCGGCTTCATCGGTTCGCCGCGCATGAACTTCCTGCCGGCCGTCGTCACTGCGTCCGATGCCCGCCGCACGACCGTCACCGTCGCGCCTTCCGGCGAAACCTTCACGCTGCCGCGCGACGGCTCCGCGCTCGATGCCGGCGCAACCGTGACGCTCGGCATTCGCCCCGAGCACCTGACGCTCGGCGCCGCGCACGACGCGACGACGCTGGTGCGCGACGTCGCGCTCGTCGAACGCCTGGGCGAACAGACCTACGTGCACCTCGACCAGCCCGGCGGCGCGCCGCTGATCGCGAAGGTGCCCGGCGACGCACAGGTGCACAGCGGCGAACGCGTGCCCGTGCATGCGCCGGCCGCGGCCTGCCATCTCTTCACCGAAGACGGCCGCGCGGTGCCCGCGTGCGCCGACGTCCACGTCCATCACTACGCTTAAGGATCGCGTATGCGCCTCGGAGTCTGCTACTACCCGGAACACTGGCCGGAATCGATGTGGGCGAACGACGCCCGCCGGATGAAAGCGCTCGGCATCGAGCAGGTGCGGATCGCCGAGTTCGCATGGAGCCGCATCGAGCCGTCGCCGGGCGAATACGACTGGGGCTGGCTCGATCGCGCGGTCGACGTGCTCGGCGCGGCAGGCCTCGAGATCGTGATGTGCACGCCGACCGCGACGCCGCCGAAATGGCTGGTCGACCGTCATCCCGACATCCTCGCGATCGGCGCGGACGGCCGGCCGCGCGCGTTCGGTTCGCGCCGCCACTACGACTTCTCGTCGCCGACCTATCTCGAAGCGTCGCGCCAGATCTGCACCGCGGTCGCCGAACGCTACGGCCGCCATCCGGCCGTGCGCTACTGGCAGACCGACAACGAGCTGGGTTGCCACCAGACCGTCGTCAGCTACTCGCCGGCCGCGCTCGTGCGTTTTCGCGAATGGCTGAAGGCACGCTACGGCACGATCGGCGCGCTGAACCGCGCGTGGGGCACCGTGTTCTGGAGCATGGAGTATCGCAACTTCGACGAAGTCGATGCGCCCGTCGGCACCGTGACCGAGGCCCATCCGACGCATCGCCTCGACTACCGGCGCTTCGCGTCCGACGAAGTCGCACGCTATCACCGGATGCAGGTCGACGTGATCCGCGCGCACTCGCCGGGGCGGCCCGTCGCGCACAACTTCATGCAGTTGTTCACCGAGTTCGATCACTACGAGGTGGCACGCGACCTCGACATCGCGACGTGGGACAGCTATCCGCTCGGCGCGCTCGAGGAGCAATGGTTCGCGCCCGACGTGAAGGCGCGCTGGCTGCGCACCGGCCATCCCGATTTCGCGTCGTTCAATCACGACGTATATCGCGGCATGTCGAAGCTGCCGTTCTGGGTGATGGAGCAGCAGCCGGGGCCCGTGAACTGGGCGCATTGGAACCCCGCGCCGCTGCCGGGCATGGTGCGCCTGTGGAGCTGGGAGGCGTTCGCGCATGGCGCCGGCTGCGTGTCGTACTTCCGCTGGCGGCAGGCGCCGTTCGCGCAGGAGCAGATGCATGCGGGCCTGCACACGCCGGACGACCAGCTCGACGAAGGCGGCCGCGAGGCGCAACGCGTCGCGCGCGAGATCGCGGCGGTGCACGACGCCGGCGCGGATGCGGACGCTCCGGTGCGCGCGTCGGTCGCGCTGATCTACGACTACGAAGCGAAGTGGCTGTTCGAAGTGCAGCCGCAAGGCGCCGATTTCCACTACCCGCGTTTCGCATTCGAGTACTACTCGGCGCTGCGCTCGCTCGGCCTCGACGTCGACGTGGTCTCCGCGCATGCGCCGCTCGACGGCTACCGGCTCGTGGTCGTGCCGCCGCTGCCGATCGTGCCGGACGACTTCGCGGCGCGGCTCGCCGCCTCGGGTGCGCAAGTCGTGTTCGGGCCGCGCACCGGCTCGAAGACCGTCGACCTGCAGATTCCGCCGGCGCTGCCGCCCGGCCCGCTCGCGTCGATCCTGCCGATCCGCGTGTGGCGCGTCGAATCGCTGCGACCGAACCTGACCGAACGGATCGACGGCACGCTGCGCGACGGCTCGCCGCTCGCGGGCGATGCGCGCCACTGGCGCGACTTCGTCGAGCTGCACGACGATACGCGCAGCGTCGTGCGCGCGCGCTTCGCCGACGGTCATCCGGCCTGCGTGTCGCATGGCGCGCTGCACTACTGGGCCGCGCTGTTCGACGACGCGACCACCGCGCGGCTGTTCGCCGATGTCGCGGCCGAAGCGGGCCTCGCGCCCGCGCCGCTCGGCGACGGCGTGCGCGTGAGCCGGCGCGGCGGCCTGACCTACGTATTCAACTATGGAAGCACGCCGCACACGATCGACGCGGTGCCGCCGTCCGCGTTCGTGCTCGGCGCCGCGCAGGTCGAGCCGCAAGGCGTCGCCGTGTATCGAAGCCGTTCGTAGCACCCGCCACCGGCGCCGCGACGCGCCGGTCACGCACAACGACACACAGGAATGGAGACAACCATGACACATCGCCCCCTTCGCGCCGCCGCCCGGCTCGCCGCGGCCGCCGCCATCGCGTTCGCTTCGTTCGGTGCCGCCGCGCCGGCGAACGCCGGCACGCTGGCCATCAACATCGCGTTCAAGGGCGCCAGCCAGCGCGCGGTCTGGCAGGCGACGCTCGACGCGTTCCGCAAGGCGCATCCCGACATCGACGTGAAGGCGACCTTCGTCGACGAGGAAGCGTACAAGGTGCAGCTCCCCGCGTGGCTCACGACCGTCGCGCCGGACGTCGTGAACTGGCACGCGGGCGAGCGGATGGCGTACTACGCGAAGCGCGGGTTGTTCGAGGACCTGAGCGGCGACTGGACGAAAAACGGCTGGGGTGCGATGTACGCGTCGACGCGCGACGCATCGTCGTATAACGGCAAGCAGTACGCGGCGCCGACCGTCTATTACTCGTGGGGGCTGTTCTACCGCAAGGACCTGTTCCGCAAGGTCGGCATCGCCGACGAGCCGAAGACCTGGGACCAGTTTCTCGACGCATGCAAGAAGCTGAAGGCAGCCGGCATCACGCCGGTCGCGGTCGGCGGCCGCGACGCGTGGACGCTCGCCGGCTGGTTCGACTATCTCGACCTGCGCGTGAACGGCAACGCATTCCACCAGCAGCTGATGGCCGGCGACGTGCCGTACACCGACCCGCGCGTGAAGAAGGTCTACACGACGTGGAAATCGCTGATCGATGCCGGCTACTTCATCGACAACGCGCTGTCCTACGATCTCGACGGCGCGCAGCCGTTCCTGTTCCAGGGCAAGGCCGCGATGATGCTGATGGGCACCTTCATCGCCGCCGGTTTCCCGCCGAACGTGAAACAGGAAATGGGCTACTACCGCTTCCCGATCATCGACCCGAAGGTGCCGACCGCCGAAGACGGCCCGGTCGAATCGCTGCACATCCCGACGAAGGCGAAGAACAAGGCCGACGCGCACACGTTCCTCGCCTTCGTCGAAACACCCGAGATGGGCGCGAAGCTTGCGGAGGGCCTCGGCTCGCTGTCGGCCAACAGCAAGTCGCCCGAGCCGGCCGATCCGATCTCGCGCATCGGCTTCCGGATCCTCGCCGACACGAAGGGCGGCGTCGCGCAGTTCTACGACCGCGACATGACGAAGGAAATGGCCGACGAAGGAATGAAGGGCATGCAGCAGTTCCTGGCCAATCCCGCGCAGCTCGATACCGTGCTCGCGCAGCTCGAACAGACCCGCAAGCGGATCTACAAGAAGTGACCGCGTGACCCAGCCGGCGGCCCTGTGCCGCCGCGTCAGTACAGGAGGCTTGCCGTGTCCAGTCCGATCACGTCCACCCCGCCCGCCGGCGCCGCGCCGCCGCCGCGCGGAGCATCCGCCGCCGCGCTGCCCGCGCGCCGCCCGTCGCCTGCCGTGCGGCGGCAACGGCGCGCCGCGTGGCTCTTTCTCGCACCGGCCTGCGCAATGGTTGCCGTCTATGTGATCTGGCCGATCCTGTCGACGCTGTGGCTGAGCCTGTACAACTGGGACGGGATGACCGAGCGCAGCTTCGTCGGGCTCGCGAACTACGTCGAACTGCTGCACGCGCCGACGTTCTACACCGCGCTGCGCAACAACGTGATCTGGCTCGCGCTGTTCATGCTCGCGCCGCCGCTCGGCCTCGCGCTCGCGCTGTATCTCAATCAGGCGGTCGGCGGCATCCGGCTCGTGAAGTCGCTGTTCTTCGCGCCGTTCGTGCTGTCCGGCGTGGTCGTCGGCCTGATCTTCTCGTGGTTCTACGATCCGACCTTCGGGCTGCTCGCGCTGCTCGCCGGGCACGGCATCCCGGTGCTCGGCGACGCGCGCTACGCGACGCTCGGCATCGTATTCGCCGCGCTGTGGCCGCAAACGGCGTACTGCATGATCCTGTACCTGACCGGCCTCACGTCGGTCAACCCGGAACAGATCGAAGCGGCGCGGATGGAAGGCGCGCGCGGCTTCGCGCTGCTGTGGCACGTCGTGCTGCCGCAACTGCGGCCGACCACCTTCATGGCGATCGTCGTCACGGTGATCGGCGCGTTGCGCAGCTTCGACCTGATCTCGGTGATGACGAGCGGCGGCCCGTTCGAGAGTTCGACCGTGCTCGCGTATTACATGTACGACCAGGCGATCAAGTACTACCGGCTCGGTTATTCCGCGTCGATCGCGGTCGTGCTGTTCGCGATCATGCTCGTCTACATCGTGTTCCAGTTGCGCCGCATGCTGCGCAACGAGCAATAACCTGACCGGTGGCCATCATGTTTCCGACTCCCGTTGCCCAATGGAAGCCCGTCTCGCGCCGGCTGTACAAGCTGTCGCTGCCCGTCGCGCTGCTGATCTGGCTGCTGCCGATGATCGCGGTGTTCGTCACGTCGGTGCGCTCGACCGAGGAACTGGTCGAAGGACACTACTGGGGCTGGCCGCGGCACTTCGCGATGGTCGAGAACTATCGCGACGCGCTGACGACGTCGCCGATGCTGCATTACTTCTGGAACAGCGTGCAGATCACCGTGCCGTCCGTGCTCGGCTCGATCGCGCTCGCGGCGATGGCCGGCTTCGCGCTCGCGACCTACCGGTTTCGCGGCAATACCGCGCTGTTCGGCACGTTCGTCGCCGGCAACTTCGTGCCGGTGCAGGTGCTGATGATCCCGGTGCGCGACCTGTCGCTCCGGCTCGGCGTGTTCAACACCGTCGAAGCGCTGATCCTGTTCCACGTCGCGTTCCAGACCGGCTTCTGCACGCTGTTCCTGCGCAACTTCATCAAGCAGTTGCCGTTCGAGCTGATCGAGGCCGCGCGCATCGAGGGCGCGGGCGAATGGACGGTGTTCTGGCGGATCGTGCTGCCGCTGATCCGGCCCGCGCTCGCGGCGCTTGCGATCCTCGTGTTCACGTTCGTGTGGAACGACTACTTCTGGGCGCTGTGCCTCACGCAAGGCGACGAAGCCGCGCCGATCACCGCGGGCGTCGCCGCGCTGAAGGGGCAATGGACGACGTCGTGGAACCTCGTGTCGGCCGGCTCGATTCTTGCCGCGTTGCCTTCCGTCGCGATGTTCTTCGCGATGCAGAAGCATTTCGTCGCAGGGCTCACGTTCGGCGCGACGAAAGGCTGAACGCGCGCCGCCCGCGCTCACGCATCTCCTCCTCCGCATCGTGAGGTTGCCCGCTTCGGCGGGCTTTTTTCATGCAGCGTGGATTTCGATGGGTGACGCTGAACGACCCGTTGCGGCCGGTCGACCCAGCGCGACATATAAGCGGCTTTCAAGGGACAACGCTCACTCGTTCCGAAGATCCGAAAGCTTGTCCCCGCTTGATTGGATCGGTTGCAACAACCGAGAGCCCGGCGCACCGCGTGACTGACCTGACTCGAGCCCCGCACCCAGCACGGCTTGAGTCCCCAAAAGGCAAGCAATGGTCAGAGATCCCCGCGCACTTCACCGGTTCCCAGTGCGCTCCGCCGCCGGTTGACTTCCGCCCAAAGCTCATCGCTGTCGTCATTGCGCAGCAGGATCATGCAGTCCAGTTGATCGTCGATCACGCCAAAGTATTCCAGGATGTCCCGGCGTACCGCATCGACGAACTGAGTGTATTCCGGGGTTGCCTGGGCCTGCGCGTGCAAGGCGTCGTATGCTGCATCGTCCTCGCCGCCGCCGTGCTCATCGATATAGCGCGAAATCCACTGGTCTCGTTCGTGATCGTAATCGGCCTCGGCTCGCATCGCTTGCACAGCGGTGTAGAAATCCAATTGGGCAAACGCGGCGATCGCCGCCGTTGTCGCCTCGTCGAATGTAGTCGTCATTCCATCCATCAAGTTGGTCATCGCACATCAATTTTATCTTGTGCGAACGCGTCGATGTTCTTTAGCGCTGAAGCGGGTCGAACAACTTGTTGAACGGATCAACCTGTGCCATCAGGCCTTCGTTGAGTCCATCGATTGCATGTTGAAGATCGCCTTCCAGCGCGTCGATCGACGAATAGCTGTATGGGTCGTCAGACTGCTTCCAACTGACATGTTGACGGAGAATGGCATCGTATGTGTCGCTCTTGAACATGACAATGTCGCCGATCACTCTGCGTGTATACGCGTGATAACGGCCGGGCGTTACATAACCTGTTCCGACGCGAATGAACAAAACCGCATCGCTCCCTTGATAGGGCGAGCCGCTTGCGTGCAAGACGAGGTGGCCGTCCGGTTTGATCGTGGGGAGGCCTGGCGATGACGCATCAACCTCTTTTACGGTGAAGCCATGGTTTCGCAGGACCGTTTCGATACTGTCGGTGAAGTGCCGATTAAGCCCCGTATCACCCAATTTGGCCGTGACAAGGTCATTGAGTGATGTCGGCGAGCCGTTGTCGTTCTTGCTGAGCCCGGCGTTGACAGCGCCCGCGACGGCTCCTGTTGCGAGCGCTCCGACTATGCCAGCACCTGGAATGGGAACCGGGATGTGAATGGGGCCGGACGGTCCGAATGCGATGTAAACCGCCTTACCCGGATAGACCACCGTCACGGTTTTAACCGCACCCAGTTGTTCACTATTGACTTCGGACGTCGTATCGCTTGCATGGCCCGAGATAGAAATCAGGAGCATCAAAGCGGCGAAGCTTCTCTTGTTCAGTAACATGTGCGTCCAATCTCCACGCCTGTTCGTTGGCTAAGTATTTACAAGACGCACTCGTTAACGGATCTTCGGGAAAAAGCTTGAACGGGGCCAGCGGACCAAGTACGAGGAGGACGAAGAAGCGTAAGGGCGTTACTCCAATAGCCGATCTCCGCGATTCCGCGATTGCCTGGCCGGCGACAGTCACTGACTGCTTCTGGCCGATTACCTCAAGACGCGATCGGCCATAGCCATCCCTGAACCATCTCACAGCCTCCTCCGAAGCGGGCACTCGAATTCCAAAGCTCGGACAGCCGCCGACCCTTTGCCCCGCGTTCCCCGCAATTCCGCGAAACACCTGTCTTCGTGCGGCTGCCACTACACGCGGCCCGATCCTCCATCGCGCAACCGCGCATCCAAAGCGCCGATGTTCTTCTCGTGCGCAACCAGCATCAACGACAGCGCGTGATGAATATCCGGATCCGCGAGCGTCGGCAGCAGTGTCTGCAGCTTGCGGACGACCCAGCGCTGGCAGCGGTTCAGGAACGCCATGCGCGCCGCCAGATCGTCGATCGCCATTGCCTTTTCGTAGAACGCGCCGGTCGCGCGCGTCGGGACCGCATCGAGCGACCGGATCGCGTCGACGAGCACGCTGCACCAGTGCGCTTCGTCCTGACGGATATGCACGATCAGCCGGTGAAGCTCGGGGTCGTCGCCGATGTCGGCCGCCGTCTCGGAAGCGACACGCGCGCCCGCGCGCGAGCGCCTGCTGCGCGCGGGGCTGCGTCACGTGGTGCCGCGCCCGGCGACGTTCGCCGCGTTATTGAAGGCCGGCCGCGCACTGCGCCCGCTGCTGCCCGGCGCGCTGCAGGACAAGATCCCGGCCGCCGTGCCCGCGGCCGCGCCGCGCCCGGCCGTGCGTCACGCGCGGCGCGTGCTGATGCTCGAAGGCTGCGTGCAGCCCGCGCTGTCGCCGAACACCAATGCAGCCGCCGCGCGCGTGCTCGACCGGCTCGGCATCAGCGTGAGCCCGGCGCGCGAGGCCGGCTGCTGCGGCGCGACCGAATATCACCTGAACGCACAGGACGCGGGCCTCGCCCGCGCACGCCGCAACATCGACGCATGGTGGCCCGCGATCGAAGCCGGCGCGGAAGCGATCGTGCTGACGGCGAGCGGCTGCGGCGCGTTCGTCAAGGAATACGGCGACCTGCTGCGCTCCGACCCCGTCTATGCAGAGAAGGCGCGCCGCGTCAGCGCGCTCGCGCGCGATCTCGCCGAGGTGATCGCGGCCGAGCCGCTCGACGCGCTGGCCGATGCGACGCCACGCCGCGTCGCGATCCACTGCCCGTGCACGCTGCAGCACGCGCAGTGCCTCGGCGGCGCGGTCGAAAGCATCCTGACGCGGCTCGGCTTCGATCTGACGAATGTCGCCGACGGCCACCTGTGCTGCGGCTCGGCCGGCACGTATTCGCTGACGCAGCCCGCACTCGCGACGCAACTGCGCGACAACAAGCTCGACGCGCTGGAAGCCGTGCGGCCGGACCTGATTGTCACGGCCAACGTCGGCTGCCAGACTCACCTGAACGGCGCGGGCCGCACCCCCGTGCGTCACTGGATCGAGCTCGTCGACAACCGACTGATCAACTGACCTGGTTCCGGAGGACATCCATGCAGACGAAACCCGAACTCGAACTCGCCGATGCCGACCGCATGCTCGCCGCCGCGCGCGCGGAAGCGGAGCGCCACGGCTGGGCGGTGTCGATCGCCGTCGTCGACGACGGCGGCCACCTGCTCGCGTTCGCGCGGCTGAACGGCGCATCGCCGGCCAGCTCGACCATCGCGCAGGACAAGGCGCGCGCGGCGGCGCTCGGCCGTCGCGAGACGAAGGCTTATGAGGATATGATCAACGGTGGCCGCACCGCGTTTCTCAGCGCCCCGCTGACGGGGTTGCTCGAAGGCGGCGTGCCGGTCACGGTCGGCGGCCGGATTGCGGGCGCGATCGGCGTGTCTGGCGTAAAGTCCGAGCAGGACGCGCAGATCGCCCGCGCCGGCACACAAAGCGTCGCGACATAGGAGGGCCTGTTCACGCTAATAACGGGCTTGCGCTGGCCACCAGAAGGGCCGAGCGCAAGGATTGCGACGAAGCGAATACTCGACGTATTCGCAAGGAGCACGACGCAGCGATCGGCCCTTCTGGTGGCCAGCCCCACAAATGATTTTTTCCGATCAGGGGAACGAGCCTTGCCGGCCGCATTGCGGCGTCGCGCGTCGCTTGTTTGGCTCGGCCAAACGGCGCTCCTTGCTCCTTGCACTGCGGCCGGCAAGGCTCGTTCGCAAGCCCGTTATTAGCGTGAACAGGCCCTCTAGCCGCGCGCGCGCATTTTTCCCCGGGAGGATAACGATGATCGACCAAGCAGGACTGCAAGTCGCGCCAGCGCTGAGCCAGTTCATTGAAAACGAAGCGCTGCCGGGCACCGGCATCGACAAGGCCGCATTCTGGAGCGGTTTCTCGGCCCTGGTGCACGATCTGGCGCCGCGCAACCGCGAACTGCTCGCGGAACGCGACCGTCTGCAGCAGGAACTCGACACCTGGCACCGCGCGCACCCCGGCCCCGTGCGCGACCACGCCGCTTATCGCGCGTTCCTCGAAAAAATCGGCTACCTCGTACCGGTCCCGTCGAACGTCGCGGCAGCCACCGCGAACGTCGACAGCGAGATCGCCACGCAGGCCGGCCCGCAACTCGTCGTGCCGCTGTCGAACGCGCGTTATGCGCTGAACGCCGCGAACGCCCGCTGGGGCAGCCTGTACGACGCGCTGTACGGCACCGACGCGCTGCCCGAGGACGGCGGCGCCGAACGCACCGCGACCTACAACCCGACGCGCGGCCAGCGCGTGATCGACTACGCGCGCAACGTGCTCGACAACGCGGCGCCGCTCGCGAGCGGCTCGCACCGCGAGGCGCTGCGCTACCGCGTGCAGGACGGCCAGCTCGCCGTCGAAACCGCGAAGGGTGTCGTGCATCTCGCGCAGCCGGCGCTGTTCGCCGGCTATCAGGGCACGGCCGACGCGCCGTCCGCGATCCTGCTGAAGCACAACGGCCTGCACATCGAGATCCAGATCGATGCGTCGACGCCGATCGGCCGCGCCGATCTCGCGAACGTGAAGGACGTCGTGCTCGAAGCGGCGGTCAGCACGATCATCGACTGCGAGGATTCGGTCGCGGCGGTCGACGCCGACGACAAGGTCCAGCTCTACCGCAACTGGCTCGGCCTGATGCAGGGCACGCTGGTCGAGGAAGTCGCGAAGGGCGGCAAAAGCTTCACGCGCCGCCTGAACGCCGACCGCGACTACACGACGCCCGACGGCGGCACGCTGTCGCTGCACGGCCGCTCGCTGCTGTTCGTGCGCAACGTCGGCCACCTGATGACCAACGGCGCGGTGCTCGACCGCGACGGCAACGAGATTCCGGAAGGAATCCTCGACGGCGTCGTCACGACGCTGTGCGCGCTGCACGACCTGAAGGCGAAGCGCAACTCGCGCACGGGCTCGATCTACATCGTGAAGCCGAAGATGCACGGCCCGGTCGAAGTCGCGTTCGCCGATACGCTGTTCGCGCGCATCGAGGATCTGTACGGCCTGCCGCGCAACACGCTGAAGATGGGCATCATGGACGAGGAGCGCCGCACCAGCGTGAACCTCGCCGCGTGCATCGCGGCCGCCGCCGCGCGGGTCGCGTTCATCAACACCGGCTTCCTCGACCGCACCGGCGACGAGATGCACACCGCGATGGAAGCAGGCCCGATGATCCGCAAGGGCGACATGAAGTCGTCGGCCTGGATCACGTCGTACGAGCGCAACAACGTGCTCGCGGGCCTGTCGGCCGGCCTGCGCGGCCGCGCGCAGATCGGCAAGGGCATGTGGGCGATGCCGGATCTGATGCACGCGATGCTCGAGCAGAAGATCGCGCATCCGCGCGCGGGTGCGAACACTGCGTGGGTGCCGTCGCCGACCGCCGCGACGCTGCACGCGCTGCACTACCACCTCGTCGACGTGCAGGCCGTCCAGCAGGAGCTCGAAAAGACGCCGTACGCGAGCGAGCGCGACGCGCTGCTCGAAGGCCTGCTGACCGTGCCGGTCGTCGAGCGCGCCGAATGGAGCGAAGACGAGATCCTGAGCGAGGTCGAGAACAATGCGCAGGGCATCCTCGGCTACGTCGTGCGCTGGGTCGAACAGGGCGTCGGCTGCTCGAAGGTGCCCGACATCCACAACGTCGGCCTGATGGAAGACCGCGCGACGCTGCGCATTTCGAGCCAGCACATCGCGAACTGGCTGCGCCACGGCGTGATCACCGAGGCCTTCTTGCTCGACGTGTTCAAGCGGATGGCGCGCGTCGTCGACCAGCAGAACGCCGGCGACCCGAACTATCGCCCGATGGCGCCCGGCTACGACCAGTCGACCGCGTTCAAGGCCGCGTGCGCGCTCGCGCTGCAGGGCACGTCGCAGCCTAGCGGCTATACCGAGCCGCTGCTGCACCGGTTCCGGCTCGCGTTCAAGGCGCAACAGCACGGCGCCTGAGCATGCGCATGCGGGCCCGCCCCGCATGCCGGCTCCGCGAAACGGGCGGCCCTCATCGCCGCCCGTTTTCATTTTTACGTTCGCGCGGCCGTTGAAACCGTATGTTGAAACCGATAATCGGAACATATCGCGCGCTTTCAAGTTTCGCGTGCGCCGGCCGTTAATCCGTCTGAATCGGCGGCCGTACGCGGCACACTGCGCCCGCCACGCGGCAAAACCTTGCGCAGTAACGCTCTGCCCGATATTTGCAAGCCCGGGATTGCACGGTAATTTGACCCCGATCAACGGGTCGCAACATTTTCCGCGCACGCGAATGCGCGCGTTATACTCCGTTGAATCCGCGCCGCCCGATTCGTCGGATCGTCGAATCGCGGCAGATGCCGCCGATGAATGCGTGATTTACCGGTATATCTGGTCGCGATTACCGATAATCGGTGTCCATTTTCTCCACCGGGCGGGAAGAAGGCGCCGGAAGAGGGCCGCGCACCGGATCGCTGCCGACACGTCATACGAACAATCGCATCGGCCCGCCGCCTGGCGACGATGCCCATCGATCCACGGACCATGGCAGAAACCGACTACGCAATGCCCAGCGAATCCGGCCGGACAAGCCGTGTCGCCGCTCATCTGCGCCGGTTCCTGCTGCCGCACCTGATCTTCTATACGGGGCTGCTGATCGCGCTGCTCCTTCTGTTCCTGTGCGGAATCGTGCTGTACGAAGGCCGCATCGACGCGCGCGACCGCTCGCGCACGATGCAGCAGAACCTCGCGCTGATGGCGTCGTGGGACATCGAGCGCAACATCGAGATCTATTCGCTGTCGCTGCAGGCCGTCGTCGAAGGCGCGAACGACCCCGCGGTCATCGCGCTGCCGATGCCGCTGCGCCGCCAGGTGCTGTTCGACCGCGCGACGACGGCCAAGTACCTCGGCGGCATCTACGTGCTCGACGCAAAGGGCGACATCGCGGTCGACGGCAAGGGCGACGTGCCGCGCAAGGCCAACTTCGGCAACGAGCCGTACTTCACCGTGCATCGCGACCGGCCCGACGTCGGCCTGTACGTCAGCCCCCCGTACCATTCGCGGCTGCGCGACGGCTCGCCGAGCATCGCGCTCAGCCGGCGGATCACGAAGCCCGACGGGTCGTTCGGCGGCGTCGCGGTGATGTCGATCCGGCTCGAATATTTCCAGAACCTGTTCTCGCGCCTGTCGCTCGGCGACCGCGGCTCGGTCGCGCTGATCAACACGCGCGGCCTGATGCTCGCGCGCGAACCGTACGACCCGAAGATCGTCGGCCGCGACATCAGCCGCGCCAGCACGTTCCGGCATTTCATGACCGCCAGCGAAGGCAGCTTCGCCGACACCGCGACGATCGACGGCGTGCGGCGCCTGTACGTGTTCCGGCACCTCGATCACCTGCCGCTCATCGTCATGGTCGCGCGCTCGGAAGCGGACACCTACGCCGCGTGGTACGACCGTGCGATTCCGATCGGCTCCGCGATGGTCGCGCTCGCGATCGGCTTCGTCGGCCTGTCGCTGCTGCTCGACGTGCAGCTGCGCAAGCGCCATCGCGCGGAAACCGAGCTGCAGGCGCTCGCGCGCACCGATGGCCTCACCGGCCTCGACAACCGCCGGATGCTCGACGTCACGCTCGCGCGCGAATGGCGCCGCGCCGCGCGCTCGCAGCATGCGCTGTCGCTGCTGTTCATCGACGTCGATTACTTCAAGCGCTACAACGACACGCAGGGCCACCAGGCCGGCGACGACGCGCTCGCCGCGGTCGGCCATTGCATCGGCGGCTGCCTGCGCCGCCCGGCCGACTATGCGGCGCGCTACGGCGGCGAGGAGTTCGTCGTGGTGCTGCCCGACGTCGACACCGACGGCGCGGTGACGATCGCCGAGACGATCCGCACGGGCATCCTCGATCTCGGCATCCGGCACGACGCCGGCACGGCCGGCCGCCTGACGGTCAGCATCGGCGTGACGACGAGCTATCCCGAACTCGACGACGACATGCAGGCCGCGCTGAAGCTCGCCGACGATGCGCTGTATCGCGCGAAGGAAGGCGGGCGCAACCGCATCGTCGTACTGACGGCCGCATCTCCCGACAATCTCGAGTCGCGGCGGGCCTGAGCGCCCGGGCACCCGAGCCGCGGCGGGGCAGCCGCCTGGTCGCAGCCGCCCACGTGCAAAATCGCCGACAATGTCGGCTCGATACGCCGCCGCGCGGCTGACGCGCCCGGCCGGCCCACGGCTGGCCGGCCGCACCTAGCCGGCCGCACCGGTTCACGGCCGCTTCGCACCACCATGAGACTCAAGGCAAAGATCTTCCTTCTGGCCATCGTGCCGTTCCTGCTCGCGATCGCCGGCATCGGCTTCGGCGTGCGCCAGCAGGCGACGTCGCTCGCGCGCACGCAGCACGCGACGATCCAGGCCGCGTACCTGTCGAGCAAGGAAGTCGAGCTGAAGCACTACGTCGAGCTCGCGACGAGCGCGATCATGCCGCTCTACGACGCGAGCGGCCGCAATGCGCGCGACGACGCGCTGCTGCGCACGCAAGCGCTCGCGATGCTGCAGAAGATGGATTTCGGGCCCGACGGCTATTTCTTCGTGTACGACCTGCACGGCAATTCGCTGATGCATCCGCGCGAGCCCGAGCGCGTCGGTCACAACTTCTGGTCGATGCGCGACCCGCAGGGCGCGCTGACGATCCAGGAGCTGATCGGCGCGGCGTCGCACGGCGGCGGCTACGTGCGCTACGCATGGCAGCGGCCGTCGACGGGCCGCGTCGCGCCGAAGCTCGGCTACGTCGTCGCGCTCGAACGCTGGGGCTGGATGGTCGGCACGGGCATCTATCTCGACGACGTCGACACCGCGCTGCAGCGCATCGACGCGCGCGCGTCCGCGAACATCGAGCGCACGATGAGCTGGCTCACCGCGATCGCGCTCACCGGCGCGGCGGCGATCGCCGTGTGCGCGCTGGTGCTGAACGTCAGCGAGTCGCGCAGCGCCGACGCGAAGCTCAAGCTGCTCGCGCAGCGCGTCGTCGAATCGCAGGAGCAGGAACGCGCGCGGCTGTCGCGCGAACTGCACGACGGGATCAGCCAGATGATGGTGTCCGCGAAGCTGATGCTCGAATCCGCGCTCGCGCGCTTCGAACGCGGCACGTCGCGCGTGCCCGAGGCCGAGCAGGCGCTCGTATCGGGCGTCGGGCGGCTCGGCGATACGCTGCGCGAAGTACGGCGCATCTCGCATGCGCTGCGTCCATCGATGCTCGACGATCTCGGCCTCGCGGCCGCGCTCGAGCAGCTGGTCCGCGAACTCGGCGCCGAAAGCGGCATCGACATCGGCTATACGCAGGTCGCGCACAGCGGCATGCGGCCGCTGCCCGAGGCCGTCAACACCGCGCTGTTCCGGATCGCGCAGGAAGCGCTCAGCAACATCGTGCATCATGCGCAGGCGTCGCGCGCGGCCGTCACGCTCGACATCGGCGCCCAATCCGTCACGCTGACCATCGCCGACAACGGCTGCGGCTTCGACGCCGAACGCTCGCAGGCCGACGCGCGCCGCGGCATCGGCCTGCGCAACATGCGCGAACGCCTCGACGCGCTCGGCGGCATGCTGACGATCACGTCGCAGGTCGGCCACACGATCGTCGCCGCGCGCGTGCCGCTGCGCAGCGCCGCGTGAAGACACGCCCCATAACAGGAGACCTTTGACGCATGAGCGCCCCCGACACCGCCCGGCCCGCCGCCCGACTGCTGCTCGTCGACGATCACCCGCTCGTGCGCGACGGCTTGCGGATGCGGCTCGAAGCGGCCGACCTGTCCGTGGTCGGCGAGGCCGGCAACGCCGACGAGGCGCTCGCGCTCGCCGCGTCGCTCGAACCCGATCTCGCGCTGATGGACGTCGGCATGAACGGGATGAACGGCATCACGCTCGCGGGCGTGTTCCACGAGCGTTTCCCCGGCATCCGCGTGCTGATGCTGTCGATGCACGACAACCTCGAATACGTGACGCAGGCCGTGCGTGCCGGCGCGAGCGGCTACCTGCTGAAAGATTCGCCCGCGAGCGAGATCGTCCGCGCGATCGGCGCGGTGCTGGCCGGGCAGACGTTCTTCAGCGAAGGGCTCGCCGCGCGAATGATCCACGCGAGCGCGACCGCGTCGCCGCTCGATCGCCTGACGCCGCGCGAACGCGACATTCTCGATGCGCTGGCCGAGGGGTTGTCGAGCAAGCAGATCGCGCAGCAGACGGGGCTGTCGGTGCGCACGGTCGAAACGCACCGGCTCAATCTGAAGCGCAAGCTCGAGATCGAAGGGCAGGCCGAGCTGATCAAGTTCGCGGTCGAGCATCGGCGGCGGTAGGGTAGCGCGACACCGCGATCCGCAACGAAAAAGGGCGCCCGTGGCGCCCTTCATGCATCCGGACTGCGAGCCGCGCCGCGGCCGTCAGTTCGTCCGCGAATTGTGCTTCTGCAGATACGCGATCAGCCCGGCGATCCCGCCCGACGCGAGCTGGCTCTTGAACTGGCCCTGGTAGACCTGGATCAGCCACGCGCCCGACATGTCGATGTCGTAGATCTTCCAGTCGTTGCCGACCTTGCCGAGACGATAGCCGACCGACTGGCTGTCGCCCGGCGTCGTCACCGTCGACTGCACGAGCGCGTCGGCGCCCGACGCACCGCCGGCCTTGAACGAGAACTTCGCGTCCTGGCCGCCGAGCTGCGCGAGCGACGCGGCGTAGGTGCGCGTCATCAGCAGCCTGAACTGCTTGTACAGCTCCTGCTGCTGTTCCGGCGTCGCCTGTTTCCACGCGTCGCCGACGGCGATGCGGGTCGTGCGCTCGAAGTTGGTCGCGGGCAGGAAGCGCTGCTCGACGACCTGCGTGACCTTCGCCATGTCGCCGCCGCGTGCGGCCGGATCGGCCTTCATCGCGGTGACGGTGCCCTCGACCGCATTGCGGACGATATCGACCGGCGCGCTCTGCGCGAAAGCGGAAACCGACACGGCGGCAGCCGCGACGAAAGCAAACAGATGACGTTTCATACGATTATTCGCACTCGATGGGAAAAAACGACCGGCTCCTTGCAGCGGCCGGTGCAGCAAAGTATACCGGGCCTGACGCCCGGCTGCCGCGCCGTGACCGACTGTTACCTTTCAGCTGCATTTGTCACAGGCGCGGGCGACGGCACGGCGAGACGCCACGGCGCCGATTATGTAAATATCCCCTTACAAAACAGCCGGCCACCAGTACCGATTCCGCCGCCGCGAACAAATCTCCTTCCCGCCCCGAAACCCGCAACGTCACGTCAGTCGCCACGCCGCGCCGGTATACTTGGCTACTTTGCCCTTGCCAGCCGCTCCCCACCGCCACATGGTGACATCTCTCATCGTCCGACTCGTTGCGTGGTCGGTGCGCCGTCCCGTCTGGGTCGTCGTCCTGTCGCTCGTCATCGCTGCCCTCAGCGGTGTCTACGTCGCGCAGCATTTCAAGATCAATACCGACATCAGCAAGCTCGTCGATGCGGAACCGCAATGGGCTGCGCTCGGCCAGGCCGTCGATAAAGCGTTCCCGCAACGCAACGGCACGATCCTCGCGGTCGTCGAGGCGCCCGCGCCCGAATTCGCGAATGCCGCCGCGCATGCGCTGACCGAAGCGCTGCAGAAGCAGGCCGAAGCCGGTCGCATCGGCCAGGTCGCCGAGCCCGGCGGCGGGCCGTTCTTCGAGCACAACGGGCTGCTGTTCCTGTCGCCGCAGGAAGTCTCCGATACGACGTCGCAGCTCGCGAGCGCGCGCCCGCTCGTCAACGAACTCGCGAAGAACCCGAGCCTGACCGGGCTCGCGACGACGCTGGCCACCACGCTCGGCCAGCCGCTCCTGACCGGCCAGGTGAAACTGCCCGCGATGGCGAAGCTGCTCGCGCGCAGCGCCGCGACGGTCGACGACGTGCTGGCCGGCAAGCCGGCCGCGTTCTCGTGGCGCGCGCTGGTCGACAGCGATGCCACGCGGCAGCCCGCGCGCGCATTCGTCACCGTGCAGCCCGTGGTCAACTACGGCGCGCTGAAGGCCGGCGCGGAAACCAGCCAGGTGATCCGCGACGCTGCCCGTTCGCTCGACCTCGAAAAGCGCTACGGCGCGGCCGTGCGCCTGACCGGCGAACAGCCGCTCGCCGACGACGAATTCGCATCGGTCGAGGACGGCGCGGCGCTCAACGGCGCGCTCACGCTGCTCGCCGTGCTCGTCATCCTGTGGCTTGCGCTGCGCTCGAAGCGGATGATCGGCTCGGTGCTCGTCACGCTGTTCGTCGGCCTCGTCGTGACCGCCGCGCTCGGCCTCGCGATGGTCGGCTCGCTGAACATGATCTCGGTCGCGTTCATGGTGCTGTTCGTCGGCCTCGGCGTCGATTTCTCGATCCAGTACGGCGTGAAGTATCGCGAGGAACGCTTTCGCGACCAGCGCATCGATCACGCGCTGATCGGCGCCGCGCACTCGATGGGCATGCCGCTCGCGCTGGCCACGGCGGCCGTCGCGGCGAGCTTCTTCTCGTTCATCCCCACCGCCTATCGCGGCGTGTCCGAACTCGGCCTGATCGCGGGCGTCGGGATGTTCGTCGCACTGCTGACCACGCTCACGCTGCTGCCCGCGCTGCTGCGCCTGTTCGCGCCGCCGGGCGAATCGAAGACGCCGGGCTTCCCGTGGCTCGCGCCGGTCGACGATTTCCTCGATCGCCATCGCAAGCCGATCCTGATCGGCACGCTCGCGGTCGTGATCGGCGCGCTGCCGCTGCTCGCGTTCCTGCGCTTCGACTTCAACCCGCTGCACCTGAAGGATCCGAACAGCGAATCGATGGCGACGCTGCTCGCGCTGAAGGATTCGCCCGAAGCGGCCGTCAACGACGTCACGCTGCTCGCGCCGTCGCTCGCCGAAGCCGATGCGGCCGCGAAGCGTCTCGACGCGCTGCCCGAAGTCGGCCGCACGACCACCCTGTCGACCTTCATCCCCGCCGACCAGCCGGCCAAGCGCGCGGCGATCGCCGCGGCCGCGAGCGACCTGCTGCCCGCGCTGACGCAGCCGGCCGCGCCGCCCGCGACCGACGCGCAGCGCGTCGCCGCACTCAAGCGCGTGTCGGATCTGCTCGGCTACGCGGCGGAAGATCACCCGGGCCCGGGCGCGGCCGCCGCGCAACACCTGTCCGCGTCGCTCGCGAAGCTTGCCGCCGCCGACAGCGCGACGCGCGACCGCGCCGAGCGCGCGTTCTCCGATACGCTGCGCATCGCGCTGAACCAGCTCACCGCGCTGCTGCAGCCGCAGGACATCACGCGCGCATCGCTGCCGCCGCCGCTCGTGCGCGACTGGGTCGCGCCGGACGGCCACGCGCTCGTGCAGATCTCGCCGAAGGTGCCGAAGGGCGTCGACCCGAACGACGACACGATGCTGCGCCGTTTCGCGCAGACCGTGAAGGCCGCGGAACCGGGCGCGACCGGCGGCCCGATCTCGATCCTGCATTCGGCCGACACGATCATCAACGCGTTCCTGCATGCGGGGCTGTGGTCGATCATTTCGATCACAATCCTGCTGTGGGTCACGCTGCGCCGCTTCGGCGACGTGCTGCGCACGCTGGTGCCGCTGCTCGTGTCGGGTGTCGTGACGCTCGAGATGTGCGTCGTGCTCGGCATGCCGCTCAACTTCGCGAACATCATCGCGCTGCCGCTGATGCTCGGCGTCGGCGTCGCATTCAAGGTGTATTTCGTGATGGCGTGGCGCGCGGGGCAGACGGGGTTGCTGCATTCGAGCCTCACGCACGCGGTGCTGTTCAGCGCCGCGACGACGGCGACCGCATTCGGCAGCCTGTGGCTGTCGCACCACCCGGGCACGTCGAGCATGGGCAAGCTGCTCGCGCTGGCACTGACCTGCACGCTGATCGGCGCCGTGGTGTTCCAGCCCGTCCTGATGGGCAAACCGCGCGTCAAACGCGCCAAGAACCAATTGCAAGGAATCAATGAATAAGGTGCGAATCATCGCGGCGACCGTCGCCGCCAGCGCGATGCTGACCGGCTGCGCGACGGGACCGAACCGCAATCCCAACGACCCGCTCGAGCCGATGAATCGGACGATGTACAAGATCAACGACGCCGTCGATTCGAACATCGCCGTGCCGATCGCGAAGGGTTACCAGAAGATCACACCGACGCCCGTGCGCACCGCGATCAGCAACTTCTTCTCGAACCTCGGCGATCTCGGCAACATGGCGAACAACCTGCTGCAGTTGCGCATCACCGATGCGACGCAGGATCTGATGCGCGTGGCGATGAACTCGCTGTTCGGCGTCGCCGGCCTGATCGACATCGCGACGCCGGCCGGGCTGCCGAAGCATCACCAGGATTTCGGCCTGACGCTCGCGCGCTGGGGCGTGCCGTCCGGCCCGTATCTCGTGCTGCCCGTGTTCGGGCCGAGCACGATCCGCGACGGCGTCGGCCGTGCGGTGGACGTGCGCTTCAACCTGCTCAACTACATCGAGCCGGCCGCGCGCAACCCGATGTACATCGCGCAGTTCATCAGCGCACGTTCGGACCTGCTCGGCGCGACCGACCTGCTCAAGCAGGCCGCGCTCGATCCGTATTCGTTCGTGCGCGACGCGTACCTGCAGCAGCGCAAGTCGCTGACGTATCGCAGCCAGTCGTCGTCGGCCACGCTGCCGAACTACAGCGAGCCGGGCGAATCGGGCGCCGTGCCGGCCGCGACGCCGGCCGTGCCGGGGCTGCCGAACTACGAGGATCCGGGCGCATCGGATGGCGCATCGGGCGCCGCGCCGAACAACGCGCCGGCCGCGCCGGGGCTGCCGCAGTACGACGATCCGGGTGCGGACAATGCGATGCCGGCGAGTGCGCCGGCGGCAGCATCGGCAGGCGCCACGACGGCGCCGGCCGCCAACGGTGCGCCGATCGCCCCGGCGATACCGACCGTGCCGGCGAGCAGTCCGGCCGCGCAGTAACGGCGGCAGCCTCTGATCCGAGGGGCAACACGCCAGCCGTCCAGGATCGGGCCGACGACTTCAACCGGAACAACGTCGGCGAATCGGTTTCAGGCTGCTCATCGTTCGCTCAAAGCCCGCCCTTGTTTGCTACCGGTAGCCCGCCCCGGGGCAATCCCGGCGGCGGGCCGCTATCTGGCAGGTTGAACACCGCCATCGTCCCAGGACACCGGAACGTCGTCAGCACATCGCTTGTCAGCGGGTTCGCAACAGTTCCCGCGCTCGCAATGTCGAGTACTGCCTGACGACCATCAAAACTGAACGCAACTCGCGTGCGGCCCGGTGTGGCAGCCTCGACCACATGACCTTTCCGGAGCAACCGCATCAGCGCCCACGGCCCGTCCGCCGCGATCGTGGAAGTGTCCGGCCGGATGCGCAGACTCGCCGAGATCTGAGCACGGAAGCCGCCACGCGGTCCCGGCCATGTAACCGTGAATGGCGTGACCGGACCATGTCGATAGAGCGTCACCTGTCCGTCGATGTCGAGCGACAGGCTCATGATCGTTGGGTCGAGCTCAGGGAATCGGATATCAGCCTTCCAACTCGGATTCTTACGATCAGGATCGGAGAAGAAAATGTCGCGGATCGCCTTCGCATGCTCAAATGGCTCGAGGTCCGGGCCCTGAACGGGTTCGGTCGCGCCCGGCAGCGTCCGGTAGCGCCACGGCTTCGCAGCAGTGTCGACGAACGGTGCGAGCGTCTTCATGAAAAAGTCATCGATCACGCCGCCCTGCGCGAACATGCGCGTGAAATCGTCGATACCGACGTCACGCGTGCTATCAGGCGCAAACGGATAATTGCCTTCGATCGTCATGCGACAGGTGTCTGCAACGGCTGCCTGCATCTGGCGCGACAGTAGTTGGCCGATACCCTGGTTCACCCCACGCGAGCCATCGACAGCAAGTTGATGCAAGACTGCTCGAACCGGCGCAGGCATCGTGTCAGCCGTCATCTTGAGCTTCGCAGCGTTCTCACTCACCGGAGGCATGCTGTTGTTCAACAGCGCATTGTCGGAAATCGTGAGCGTGTTGTAGTAGTCGTTCAACAGACCGGTAACGCCGTCCAGGCCCGTTTTGCTCACCGACGCCCCGGCCAACTGCGTCTCCGATCGCGCATCGGCATGGCCCGTCACCACTTCACGCAATGCCGCGAAGCGGTTATCTACCAACTCGCGCTCAACCTGCTCCGATGCACGCGGCCCCAGTATCCTCTCGGCCTGTTGGTTGACAGCCTCGGTCGCTTTTTCCAGAAAGGAGCCGTCCGGTTTCGCCATCGGACGCGTCAGCGTCGTTTCGTTTGCCGCCGCCCGCGCTAGACGAGTCAGCGGCGAATCGGGCGCAGCGAGGGCTCGCAGTACCGTCAAGTTGAAGGCAAGACTCGTTCCGCTCACGACGCGAATGTCGTCAAGAAACGCGTCCCATTGTTGAGCGTATTCGCTCAGGTATTGACGCGTGATCACGGTCAACAGCGCGTCGCCATTCCGGTTCGATACGTTTGACGCGCCAACTGGATTTTTTGCGAAATCATCGAGCGTCCGGCGCCCCATTACCCAGGCATCGTCTTCGCTTGCCACCTGAAGGAATTCTGGCAGGCGTTTGCTGAATACCGCCCGATACCCCTCCAGCGTATAGATTCCCGGCACACCGCTGGATAACGGCGCTCCACTGGCGCGCGTAAATACCGCACCTGCTTGTGGCCCGACGACATGCAGCAGCGAAAATTCGCGGGGTGCGTCTTTCGACATCGACGCCATGGCGCGCTGATAAAGACGATCGGTCGGATTGCTGCCGTCGAGAAATGCGCGCGCCCGCTGGATCATTCCTTCGTTGCGGGACAGTGGCGACTGCACGACATGTTCTTCGGAAAACAGTCGCTGTACGTGGCCGATCATTGTCGCGCGCCCACCGAACATCGCTGCACTGTCGTGCCGCGCCCAATCATCCAGCACCCACATCCTGACGTCGTTCGCGTTGAATCTTGCCCGGTCGTGTAGCATCAAGTACACGCGCAATGCGTCGTAAGCGGCCTTGGCATCACCGCTCGCCGCGGCACTTTTGATCATCTCCTCCATCCGGCGAACGATTTGCGGCAACACAACCTGCTCCGACAGCGCCTCGTACACATGGCGGCTGTCGGACTCGATCATATTGAGGCGGTCCGTTCCGAGGCGAAACGCGACCTCGGAATCGTTGGCAAGATGCGTTGTGTCGCGCAACAGTGCGTTTGCACTGTCCAGCATCATCGGCACACGCTCAGGATTGGCGGAAAGGTCACTTCGTGCCAGCAAGGCTGCCAGCGTACGTGTCTTGTGCGCTAGTGTGCCCAGGGACGCACGTTCCGCAACAAAGCTGTTCCAAAGACTCGTGCACAACCCTGCGGCGATCACCCACACGAGGGAATGCCCCAGCCACCGCTGTAAGCGCACACGATGCTCCCGGTTCCGATTCGGGCGGGCGAGATGCCCCTCTCGAAATACGATCCCGGGCAACAAATCGCGCAGGAAATAGCTGGTTTCACTACGCTCTCCTCGCGGGCGGGGCCATTGCGAGCCGGATGCGCCCGTCATGCGTTGCAACAGCG
Source organism: Burkholderia sp. FW306-1C-G01B (assembly GCF_058781685.1). Taxonomy (NCBI): domain Bacteria; kingdom Pseudomonadati; phylum Pseudomonadota; class Betaproteobacteria; order Burkholderiales; family Burkholderiaceae; genus Burkholderia; species Burkholderia sp. FW306-1C-G01B. Next base: position 837,584 of record NZ_JBYSWZ010000001.1, on the reverse strand, counting down.
TTTGATGCTCCGCAGCGACCGGCTGGCCGGTCTGGCCCGCGCTCGTCAGGTAAACACCTCGGAACAGCGCATGCGGTACTGTTTGCGCACCGTCGTCGGCTGCGGCAAACACTTGCCCGATCAGATCGGCCAGCGGCTCCGTCAGTGCCGTGAATGCCTCTGGCAGCATCGCCAACTGGCGACGACGAGCCAGGTCGGTTTCGTTGCGAAGCAGACCACTCACACCATCAGCAAGACGCGTTGCCAGCAGGTTCAATTCAGTCCTGGTCACATCGTCCGTCCGCGCCTCCGGGTCGAACTGCAATGTCACGCCCCATATCTGCGCACGCTGCCGCTCGCCAAGCGAAGCGAAATAGCCGGTGAAGCCCGGAAGCCGGTCCATTTTCGTGACAATGAGCCAGACGGGGAATCCGATCCCGAACTCCGTTTCCATCTCTTCGAGACGTGCCCGCAATGCACGGCTCTCTGCCGTACGCACGTCGAGGTCCGTGTGCGTCAACGCGGCGACATCGATCGTCAACAGCACGCCATTCAGCGGCAGGCGAGGGCGGATACGGCGAAGTAGCCGGAGAAATCCCTTCCACTCTGCAGCGTCGGAGTCTCTGCGAAGCCCGCCGCTGTCGGTCGGCCGCTTTTCCGGTTGCCCGTCATTCGATGCTTCTGGCGGCTCCGCTGTTAGCGAGTAGCGCGACGTGCCGTGCTGTACGTAATGGCCCGCTGTATCGATCAGCACCGCCTCATTGGTCAACCGCCAACCCGGCAAAGCCCGGGCGTCATCGGGCGCAAGCGAATGCTGAAGTTGCGCATCGAGCGGGAATACCAGACCCGCATTAAGCAGCGCCGTGGTCTTGCCTGAGCCCTTCGAACCCAGCACGACATACCACGGCACATCGTAGAGATACACAGGCCATTGAAACAGCCGCGCCAAACCATGGGTACCACCGCGCCGGGCTTTCAACTGCGTGATCGCTGCACGGGCCATGTCTTCGATCGTCGTCAGGCGCGATGCGGCCAACGGCCGAGCGCCGCGCTTGCCGAGTCGAAGCAAACGTCTGAGTTCGCTCGGATGCCGGCGCATGCGCCCCCACCATCTGAGCGACATCGACACGGCATATACGAGCACAACGCCGGCCATTGCCAGAACGCGGACCATCACCGACGCAAACAGCGGTTTGCCGGCCAACGTCAGAAGCGGGAAGGTATGCCAGATCGCGAGACAGAGCAGCGCGACGATTACGATGCTCGTCGACCAATCGATCAGCCACAAGATCCATGCGGACAGGACCAACGCGATCAAGGGCAGCCGAATGCCGACCGACGCGAGTGGGTGCAGCCCACCGAAACTCACCAGCGGGCCGGCAAACCAGATCACGGCCATAGCGGCAATCACCGTCACAATGGCCCACAGATGGCGCGAACGCAGAAACGAGAGAATCTTCTTCATGTGTACGGGGAATGGCGTCCCACTGGCACTACCGTGCCGGGCTGACCACGGCCGGGTCGATCGCACTGCCTGAAGCTACACGCGCAATGTTGGAGAGCTGTCGATGCACATCGTCCGCTTGCGCGTCCAACTCGGCGCGGCAAAAGGCATACAGCGCGCAGAGCGCCACTGACAGCAAGGCCACCGACATCCAGACCGGGATTTCGAAATGGAATGTCCGGCGAGCCGTTGCGGTAGATTGCGCGTGGGGCGAAAGGGCATCAGGAATAGGTGGGAGGTGCACGGCAATCGCGTTGCAAATCCGCTCTCGTACCCGGTCGTGCACGCCGAACGTCTTGCCATGCGGATACCGACCTTCAAACCCCAAGCTGAAAATCCGGTAGATCACTTCGAGCAACGGCCAGTGGTCAGCTTCGTCTTTCAACAAGCGCAGCGACAACGCGTAGATCTTCGAGCCGCCCTGGTTGTCCTCCCCAATGCGTTGGGTTAACGCACCGGAAGCCCATGCGACACTCCCGGACGTGTCGCCTCGCGCGACAAGTTCGCGCATTGCAACTTCGTCCAGCGCGGTACATAGGCAATATCGTGCACCGATCACATGTTCGTCGCGGATATTGGCCCGCACACACAGGCGCTCGAATACGCGAACTTCGTCCATCAGCAGGTCGCGCAAGCGTTCGTCATGGCCGAGGCCGATTAACGCGGGCATATCCACAAACGCTCGAAGCAGCACTCTGCTCGCCTCCAGCAAGGCATTGCGGTGACCACGTACCGCAGCCAGTCTCGTCTGCTCGTCTTCAGGCGGCGAAATCGATCCCAATGGACGACTGTGGCGCGAGTTGGATAGCTGCCTCGTGTTCTTGCCAGAGAGAAAGGTGCTGTTCGGTCGTCGCGGTGGTGTGGGCACGCGTCGAGCCGATACGGTCTTGGGCGGGCTACTGGACTGGGTCATGCTCGGGTGAATTCAAAATTCGACTCATCACGCTCAACATAAATAAGGTCAAACCGTAGGACCACCATCGGACACGATCAGCGTTCCACCGCAACTCGTGTCACTGCCATGATGAGCAATTTGACGGCCGTTGATCGTGCCGAAACCGCCTTTGGTAATGACACCCGGGCCATGCAATGGACACGACACGGAATCGCCTACGCATGCTGCGGGACGTCCGTTGATCGCGACGCCCGCGCTGGCTGACGTGACTACGCCGCCATGGGTGGTCAATGTTCCGAGAGTTGCGACGGAAGCTGGCATTCAGGGACACCTCAAAAATAGTTTTCCAATTTCACATCTTGAAAAGCATGACACTATTTGCCCCCTCGGGGTTTTCCAAAAAAAATAGCCAAAGCAGAACAGACACACAGATAAATCACGGAGCACACAAAAAATAACACGCCTCCGCCCAGATATTTCTTCAATGGCTCATAAAATAACGCAAGCGGAATAAAGAATAAAATGTAAAGCCAAGTCCTATCTACTCTTCGCACTTTTTCTCCTCACCAAAAACACACTTCCCACCTTGCTTCACTCCCTGCCACGCCCTCTGCACAATCAATTCTCGCTTGATTGACGCCTTTTTTATATCTATTCGAGATTTCAATTTTGCAGCACGATTTGCTGTATTAGCCGCCTGACCCGATAGATTTTTGATAGCCTTTACGGATCCAGTCACACTCTTTCTGGTTGCGCCTAAACCAAGCGCCACTGTCCCGACCGCAGCCGAAACACCTACACCAGACCAATCAATCTTTACGCAATCCCAGTCAATATCGGTCAATAGACGCCCATCAACCCAATTGCCTTTCATTTGCCAAAATATTTGTTTCGCCCCCTGCATGCTAATTTCCACAACCCCACCCAGCACGCCTCTTCCCAAAAATGCCGCAGCAGCAATCAAGGGAACAAATAGGCCTTTTGGGTCGTAAGCAATGTTAGGTGCGTTGTATGCATAACTGTAAAAATTGATCCCACCATCAAACCCAATCAGATCCTGATTGATATACCGCCCCACCAGAGGATCGTAGTACCGGAACCGGTTGTAGTGCAGCCCTGATTCCTTATCGTAGTACTGCCCCGGAAACCGTATCGGATTGTCAACGACATGCGCCAGCCTCCGGGCCGTCCGTCCATACGCGCTCAGATCCGCTGCCCACACCACTTCGCGCTGTTCGTCGTACAGTTCCTGCGGCGTCCCCAGGTGATCCGTCACGTAATGCCACGCCTGCCCCTCCGCCAGCCGCGTCAACGGGCCTTCATGATCCGGATGCGGCACGTATGTCACGGCGTTGTCCTCATGTGACGTTCGCCCCGTCCGCACCTCCTGCATCATCCAGTCACCGTCCCACATGAACAGCGTCGTCTGTCCCGGGCCGCCTGCCGGTGTGTGGTGCTTCGCTACCCGCCGACCGAGCGCGTCGTATTCGTACTCGCTTCTCCCTCCGTCCGCGTGATCGATTGCCACGAGTTGATGGCTGCCGTCGTATCGATACCGCGTCACCTCCGGCTCTTCTGTCGGCTCCTCGTACTTCGGCGTCCCCGTCAGCACCTCCATCACGCGCAGCAGGTTGTCCGTCCCGCGCTGGCTACGCTGCTCCGCCGCCGTCAGTTCCGGCTTCGGCGGCAGCGGCACCGTCCGCGCGATCCGGTTGCCGTGTCCGTCGTACGTAAAATCCACCGGACGATCCGGCCTCGCCTGCGACGCAAACCGCAGCAATCGCCGCTCGCCTTCCACGCCTGCACATCGTTCAGGCTCGACGCAGCACCCAGCAAATTCATGGAATGAGGGGCGACGGAACTTCGCCAGCACGGGTGACAGGTGCCCCCAAGGAGGTAATTGGAGTTTGCATATCAAAACTTCTCCCGAAGCAACCTCGCGGCTTCGGAAGCCAAATCGAGATTGTGATGCCTCCATTCGATTCGACTCATTTCCCCCAAAAAATCCAGAACCAGACCTAACTGTTCACGCGTGTAACTTGACAAAATAGCTGACAAATTATCATCCGCGCGCCCTTCTGCCATATCACACATTCTATAGACAACCGTATCAGGAATTACATCAGCATCATCATAATCGACGATCGATATTTTCATGAAAATCGGCAAAAAAAACGCAAATGCTTTCGGCAACATAAATCCCAAACAGGCAGATGGATCGTGCTCGTAAACATTATCCAAATCACGAAGACTCACATCAAATCTTCGCCGACCCCTAAAGAAGGTCTCGACGTCCTGCGCCTCAATTCCGCCCCCATAACCAATTGGCTCATCAATAGGAAAAATAACATTATCAAATACCGAAAAATCAATCTTCATTTCAATAACCCGTCACATTTAGCCACACTCTCCCAAGCCTTTATTGCTTCATTTCGATGAATCGCATCGCCACCAGCAAAACATTTACCATTCATTAAATCTCTAGCTATAGCGCACCGCACATTACGCTGCCTCATCATCAGAATAGTTGCGTTATCCATATTGGCTCTACAAGATCTCTTTTCCCCTTTACAAGCCCGATCAACCTCGTCTTGAAGCCTTCGGTGTTCGCCCGGTGAGCAAGTGCCTGGGGGTTGCATCGTATCTGCGATCGGACTCACCTTATTCCCCGCCTTGTCGGTAGTTGTCGACGACAACATCCAAGCAACCACACCGACCGTCAACAACACCAAACCACCCAGTGCAGCCCCAACAAGCGCACCCGGCGGTCCGGCTACTGCCCCGCCACCCATTGCACCCATCGTGATCGCTTCGAGCCCGAACGGATCCATCGAATACGGCGTCCGATTGTCCGAGTAGATGTAGTTATTGGAACCGCCCGCGAGTCCAATCGGATCCTGATTGATGTACCTCCCCACCTGAGGATCGTAGTACCGAAATCGGTTGTAGTGCAGCCCCGACTCCTGATCGTAGTACTGCCCCGGAAACCGTATCGGATTGTCAACGGCATGTGCCAGCCTCCGGGCAGTCCGCCCATACGCACTCAAATCCGCTGCCCACACCACCTCGCGCTGTTCGTCATACAGTTCCTGTGGCGTTCCCAGGTGATCCGTCACGTAATGCCACGCCTGCCCATCCGCCAGCCGCGTCAGCGGCCCTGCGTGATCCGGATGCGGCACGTACGTCACGGCGTTGTCCTCATGTGACGTCCGCCCCGTCCGCACCTCCTGCATCATCCAGTCGCCGTCCCACATAAACAGCGTCGTCTGCCGCGCGCCGCTTGCCTGCGTGTGATGCTTTGCTACCCGCCGACCGAGCGCGTCGTATTCGTACTCGTTTCTCCCTCCGTCCGCGTGATCGATTGCCACGAGTTGATGGCTGCCGTCGTATCGATACCGCGTCACCTCCGGCTCTTCTGTCGGCTCCTCGTACTTCGGCGTCCCCGTCAGCACCTCCATCACGCGCAGCAGGTTGTCCGTCCCGCGCTGGCTACGCTGCTCCGCCGCCGTCAGTTCCGGCTTCGGCGGCAGCGGCACCGTCCGCGCGATCCGGTTGCCGTGTCCGTCGTACGTAAAATCCACCGGACGATCCGGCCTCGCCTGCGACGCAAACCGCAGCAAGCGATCCCCGCTCGCCTTCCACGCTTGTATGCCGTCCAGGCTTGGCGCAGCACCCAGCAGGTTCCCCGCTGGGTCGTAATGGAATGCTTCCGCGCCGCTTGCCGCCGTGACGTGCGTCAACCGGGATAGTGCGTCATAGCGATAGGTCTTCTTGTCCCGCCACGCGTCGTCCAGTGTCGTCAGCTGGCCTGCCGCGTCGTACGCCCACGCCCGCCACGGCCGTGGCCTCTCCAGCGACCGCCCCTGTTCATCGAGGTTCTGCCAGCGATGCGCCGCCAGTAAGCCGTTCGCGCCATACCCGAAGTGATGTGATGCAGGGCCTTGCGTGCGCTTGATCTCGCGATGCAGTCCATCCCGCTCGAAGCTCGCCAGTGGATGCTCATCCAGCAGGACACCATGCACATGTCCCGAGCCGTAGCGCTGCCACACCAGCGAACCGACGTCCGGTACGTTCGTCCAGTCGCGATTCCCGATCGCATCCACCCCATGCGTCAGCCGCCAGACGCGTCCGTGATGCGCCTGCACCTCTGCCGTGCGGCGCCCAGCCGCGTCGTATTCGTAAGTCACCTGCACCGGGGCTCGCCCCGGCGAGACCGCCTGTGCCTGCGTGAGCAGCCCGCGCGCGTCATAACGATAGCTGGCTTGACTGCCGTCGCTCGATCGTCGCTCCACCGGTCGGCCGAGCACGTCGTACGTCACGTGCGTAGTGATCTGCCCATCCTGGCCGTGATCGATGCGCTCGACCAGTTCCCCCACTGGGTTGTATCGGTAGCTTTGCCGACGGCCATCGAAGCCGGTCTGTTCGATCAACCGGTTTCGGCTGTCGTAGCGGAACGTCGTCGCCTCCCGGTTCGCATTGGTCAGCTTCGTCAGGCGGCCAATGGCGTCATAGCGGAACTGCTGCGTGCCCTCCGCTGGGTCGACGATTTGCGTTCGCTGCCCGTATCCGTCCCAGTCCACCCGCGTCACGCGCTTGAGCGGATCCGTATGCGCGATCGCCCTGCCTGCGTCGTCGTAGTCGACCTTCCACCAGCCCATGCCGGCCGGCTGCACCGCCGTCATACGAGCCGACAGGCTGCCGCTGTGGCGGCTGACCTGGCCCAGCGCGTCCGTGGTCTCGGTCAACTGGCCGAACTGATCGTATTGATAGGTCGTCGTGTGCCCGGAGCAATCGGTGCGCTCCACGAGTTGCCCCGCGTCGTCCCATCGCATCTTCGTTACATTGCCCAGCGCATCGGTGCGGGCAACCGGCAAGCCGTTCTCGTAGGCATAACCCGTCACATTCCCGAGTGGATCGGTTTCGCTCGTCAGGTGGCCTTGCACATCGTAGCCGCGCTGCCAGACCTGCCCGACCGGGTCGGTGATCTGTTCCGGTAGGTTCTGGTCGGTGTAGCCGATGCGCGTGATCTGACCGGCCGGGTCGATGATCGACGTCGGGTTGCCGCGCGCGTCGTTCACCATCCGCGTCGTGCGGCCCAAGCCATCCGTGTAGCCCGCCACGCTCCCTGTTTCGTCGAAATGCGTCTGCTCGACGCTGCCGTCCGGATGCACGATCTTCTCGACCGCCCACAAGCCGTTGTAGTGGTATTCGGTCGTATGTCCTAATCCATCCGTCACCCGTGTCACACGCAGTGACGGCAGGTAATCGAAGCGTGTCTCGCGCGTGATGGCGCGCTGCCCATCAGCGGTTTCGGTATACGCGTAGGTCCGCAGGCAGTACGCGTTCGGCGTGTCGTCGCTCCACTCCGAGACGTGCGTTGCGCCCGCCGGCGTGCGGTACGTTGTCAGCAGATGGTGGTCGTAGCCGTAGCGCCACGTCAGGTTCTCGCGGTCGGTGGCTTCGATCAGGTCGCCGTATTCGTCGTAGACATAGCTTGTCAGGTGCAGCGGCGAATTCCCGAAACCCTGGTCGAGCAATACGCTCGTGATCCGGCCAGTCTCGTCCAGTTCACAGCGCACGGTATGCCGATTGTTGCGAACCGTTTCCAGCCAACCCTGTGCCGTATAGCCGAGCGTCAGACTCTGCTCATCGCGTGTCGTGACGCACTGCAACTGCCACCGGATCTCGTCGACGGGATGACGACCATAGTGTTCTTCGACACCGTTGCCGAAGCGCAGCACGTAGGTCGCGCCCGAAGCGTTGTCGTCACTACGCGCCAGCGTGAACTTCTCAATCGGATGGAAGTGCTCGTCACCGGGGTTCAGCGCCGGAAACTGCAACTGCCGCCCGTCCGCATCAAAGTAGATCAGTCCAGCCGAACTCATACGCACTTCGGTCGCATACGGCAGCTTCCATGCGACACCCAAACTGCCTTGACGCTGGTCCGCGCTGCGGTAGCTCCGGCTCCAGTGAATCGATACCCGGCCCGGCAACGTAAAGTCCGTGTGCGACAGCACTTTCTGCCCCGTCGCCAGATCGACCGGATTCGCGCTGACGGTCTTCTTCGCGCATTCCGCACAATCGGCTTCGGTTACCGGTGCAAGGCCACCTGCATCGCCTTGCGTCATGCTGATCGTCGGCGCCTGCAGGTAAATGGCCGTGCCTTTCAGGTGAATGCCGGACTCGTCGATCGTTACCGTCCCGCCCGGGCCCGTCAGTTGCGCCTGCTTCGCACCTGACAGACTGCTTTCACCCGTATCCGCGATGCGCAACTGGTTGGCGTTCGAACTCGATACCGGCGCGGGCAGTTGCGGCGCGAAGTCGGGCGACAGTTCGATCGGGTTCGCCTGATCCGCGCTCACCGCATCGCCCACCGCCTTGCCGCGCACGGTCACCGTGTAGGTGTGCCCGACATCCGTCGTCCAGTCCTGCACGACGCGGTCGGTCCGGCTCTGGCCGACCGTACTGGCCATGTGCAGTCCGACGTTGCGCAGGTACAGCCCGCCGACGTTCACGTTGTAGGCCATCCCGACGTTGAGCATCGCCCCCATGCCCACGCTCTTCACCGACGCGAGCGTCACCGTCTCGAACTTGTAGCCGCCGGTCGACAGTGTCCAGTGACGTCCGATCTGGTCGGTTTCATCGTGGCCGATCTGCTTCGTCCGGTCATGTCCCACCGCGAGGGTTTCATCGGCTTCGATCACCGCATCCAGATTGCGCTCGGCCTGGATCCAGACCTGCTCCGCGCCTTTCTTGTCCTCGAAGCGGATCGCATTGGCGTTGCCATATCCGCCGCCTTTGGTCGAGCGCGTCAGGATCCCGCTTTGCGTCGCGTGGGCCGGCAGCGTCCACGGTGGCATCGTCATCGCGTTATAGACGCGCCCCGTCACGATTGGTCGATCCGGATCCCCGTTCTCGAAATCGACGATGACCTCGGTGCCCACCCGCGGAATATGGATGCCACCGACGTTGCTGCCAGCCCACGGATACGACACCCGCACCCAGCAGGACGAGTTCTGGTCCTTCACGTCGGAGCGGTCCCAGTGGAACTTGAGCGTCACCTCGCCGTTCTTGTTGGTCCAGATCTCCGCGCCTGCCGGACCGGTCACGATCGCCGTCTGCGGGCCGCGCGTGCGGGGTTTCGTGATCGTACGCGGCGGGCGGAATACCGTGGTCGAGGGCTGGACAATAAACTTGCTGCGAATCGCGTAGGCCGAGAACCCGGTCGTTTCCCCGGTTTCCTTCACATCGAGTTCCGACGCGATCACCAGATATTCGCGATTGGCGCTCGCCATCGGATGGCCTGCCAGCGCAAACGTGGTGCCGCACACCACGTTGCGCAAGTTGCCTTCGCCTTTCGCCCGCTCGCCCTGTGCGTGAATCTCTTCCATTCGCACGCGTGCGAATGCGTGACCGTCATCCGTTTCGGTATAGTCGCCAGGCCACTCGTAACGTTCGAGCTGGTTGTGCGCCGTGTCGCGCGGCTGGCTGTTCTGCGCGGTCAGCATCGCGCCCGGTTTCTCGAAGTCGAAATCGTCGGTGGTCCAGACGCCCGACTGCAGACACTCCGTTGCTTCGAAGCGGTCGACGTGTTCCCGGTCGATCTTCTGGCCCGGTGGGTAGTACGCGAGCGTTTGGTACGCGACGCTTTCCACCATCCGGTGAGCGCCAGGACCGTCGACCAGCACCAAGCGATGCACACCTTGCGAATGCTCGAAGAACCACGTGATGCCGTGTTCTTCCATCAACCGCTGGGCAAACGCGAAATCCGACTCGCCGTACTGGACTTGATAGCGCAAATGCTTGTAGGTCCGGCCGACCCGCATTTCGAACGAGTACAGGTACGGACCGAACACCTCGCGCAGAATGTCCAGCACGCTCTTGCGCTGGAAGATGCGGTAGTCGGTGCGCTCCCGCGCCAGTGCAAACCACGGTTCCAGCACGACCCGGTAACGCGACTGCCGATTCAGTTGGTCCACGTAGCTGGCCGCCGTCACGACGCCGCTGATTTCTCGCGTGCCGGCCCCCAGATTGGCTGCGCCCGCTCGCCCAGCCATCCCCGCGACAAAGCTTCCCATCCCGTCCAGCTGGATCGTGACGGTCAGCTCCTTGCCGAGCATCGCCCTGAGATCGAGGTTGGCCAGCAGGTCGACCGGCAGCAGCGGATCGGCGGGCGTCGTCAGCCACAGTTCGTATGCATACAGCGTGGAGAGCTGCTCGGTGCCCCGGATCGCGCTCAGGTGCAGCACCGACGCGATGCCTTCCAGCTCCGGCAGCGCCGGGCCGCTGACCGAAAACGTTCGGTTCGTCTTGAAACTCAACATGCGTGCTGGCCCTCGTGCGCTCGATTGTTGTTCTGTGTCACCGACTGCATGAACCGCTTTCCTCCGTGAGTCAGAGTGCGCTGCGCGTCCCCGTTCGAACCGGCCAGCGCATCAACTCGCCGCGCTGCGGCGAGCGCAACACAGACTGAGTAAAAGAATGTGTCGAAACGTGACGTGCCACGTAATGCTCGAGGATCACCCCAAAGAGATAAGGGCTCATTCCATCAAATCCGGTTTCATCCACGGTCAGCACGCATTCGATACCTCGACCGAATCGCAACTGGCTCTGGCCGGGCAGTTTCTTCGTCACGGGGCGCGCATCAACATGGAGCAGACTGTCGACCTGTCGTTGGAAGCGCACATCATCGGCAGCAGCGAACAAAGCCAGAATGTCGCGTAGCCCGCTCCCGTCCTGAGCCTCCAAGGTGCTGTATCCGAGATTCAGCTGGCCGATCAACCGCCAGGCAGCGTCCCGTTGGGCAAACGGCGCACGTGCAGGGCTCGGCGCACGAATGAGTCCCGCGCTCCTTACCGGCGCACTGATCCCGACAGTCAGATCCGTCATGCCATCGGGTTCCAACAAGCTCGGCAGATCGCAGTTCGTCAACCAGGCGTCCACCGACAGATATTTCATGGGATGTGGATAGGACTGCTCATTTTGATCGACCAACGAAGCGAAAACATCCATACCTGCGTACGTGGCACGCGCACCATAGCGACGATATGACGTCTTCGCCACTCCATGCTCGCGGCGCGTCGTGAAGTAGCGTCCGTGATTGGCTTCATCGTTCAGCAGCGCCTGGTACAGCGGCCGAAACTCGAGCGACGCCACGCCTTTGCTCACAAAACCATGCAATGCTTCTACCGCGAATACCTCGTAGTCCGAGCCGTTCTGCCTGTCGGGTCTCAGCGGAATTTCAGCACCCATGTGCGGGATCTCGGCGGGATCGGTCTTACGACGAAACAGGTTGATGACCGGTGTACAGAAGAGTACAAAGCGGGATGCGTCGACGTGCTCGACCAATGCACTGTCGAAGCGATCCAGCAGTATGACGATTTCGGCTTCACGACCGGTCACGTGTCGCAATCCCGCACTCAGGCCGGCCAGCGTGAAAAACCAGAAGCGCGCGGGACACGCCGCATATTCGTGCAGCAGGTTATGGCCGTGAAACTTCGATCGGGCCAGCGGCAGCAAACTCTCGTCGGTAGCCAGACCCGCGTGTTCGATCGCCTGATCGGAAACAATTCCGAGCGATTGATTCGGGTCAGCGAAGCGGTTCGGCACCCCAGTCACGGATACCACGGCGCCAGCGTGGATCAGTTCGAACAGCCGCGACGCGACGCGCTCGTCACCTGCCAGATACACGGGCAACTGATCCAGGCCGCGCAACTCATCGAATAGCGCTTCGCCCGTGGTACGGAGCCTGAGGCGCAGCGCACCGCGAACTGGCTTATCTGCAGCGCTATAACGCTCTATCGACGGGATGTCCGGTGGAACCCCTGTCAGCCTCGCCGAAACAATCTCCAACGGATACAACATCACATCCAGACCGCTACGAAACGTGCAGGACGTGCGTTCGCCATCCGGCACGCGGCTCGTGAACTCCGTGCCACGCGGTACGCAAAACCCCTCGAGCAAATTGCCTTCCTGCTCATCAGGATAGAGGCGAGCTACCGCAATCGAGGGCGTCGGGGCGACGTAATTCGGATAGACAGTTTCCAGGAGCCGACTGGTCAGCAGCGGGAATTCGGCATCCAGTTTCAATTGCAGCCGAGCGGTTGTAAAACTCGCCGCCTGCACCAGACGCTCCACAAAGGAGTCGGCAATCTCACCGGCATGCATGCCCAGCCGACGCGCAATTTTTGGATGCGCCTGAGCGAACTCTTCCATCAACTCGTTGAAATAGAGCAATTCCCGATTGTAGGCATCAAGGAGATGAGGGTTCATGGCAAGCGCAAATTCGGATTCCACACAGAGAATTCGACAGCATCGCTGTCAGCAATGCGTTGGATGCTAGCCTCAAAAACCATCTCGATAAATACCTGACAGAATTGAGAGGTCAGGCTTTGATACTGGAGCTGAGAGCCTAATTTTGAGATATGAGCCGGCATCCTGACTATTTTTAACGTGATCCACCGCTGCAATTCTGCGCTGACGCTCGTTGCTCATGAAACCTCGCAAGTCTCGTTCTCCATACCGTTGTGCCGATTGCAATGGCCGGAAACGGTCAAGAGTGCCGCGTCATGCAGCGGTTTTCTTGCGAGTGCGAAGAAGAGGGCGGAGGAGGGGAATGCGCAGCGGCGCGTGCCGCTCAGACGATCCGCATCGCACCCGCACGCTCGAACGCGTGCCGCGCCTGGATCAGCGTCGTGCGCGCCGCGCGCGCGTCGCTTGCCACCTGCAGCAGCGGGCCGAGCTGCGACGGCTGCTTCAGCAGCTCGCGCAGGATCGGCAGGATCGCCGTACTGCCGTCGTCGCGCAAACCGGCTGTCGCCGCGCGCGGCAGCGTGCGCCACGCCGGATCGACGATCGCGCGGCACACCGCGAACGGCACGCCGCGCGCGGCCGCGAAGGCCGCCGCGATGTGCGACTCCATGTCGACGGCGAGCGCGCCCTTCGCGTGGTGCAGCGACGCCTTTTCCTGTTCGCTGACGACCGGCGCGCCGACGGCCGCAATCGTGCCGCGCGTGACCCGCGCCCATACCGGCGTGTCGTGCAGCGCGGCGACGAGCCGCGCGCTCCAGCCCGTATCGGTCTCGACGCGGCCGAACGGCCCGTCGATCGCGTTCGCGATCACGAGCGCGCCGGGTTCCAGGTCGGGCGCAAGCCCGCCCGCCGTGCCGAAGCTCACGATGCCCGCACAACCGTGCGCGGTCGCGTCGGCCAGCGCGCGCTCGAGCCGGTCGGCCCGCGCGGCGAACACGGCCTCGACGCCGTCGCCGCGCGCGATGCGTGCCTCGAACGCCATCCCCGTCACCGCGATGACGGGCAATGCGCCGTTGTGCCGTGATGCGCCCACGCGTTACATCCCGACCGTGACGCGCGTCGCGTTGTCGCGCTTCAGGTTGCGGTAGCGCGCGAGCGCCCACAGCGGGAAGAACTTGCGATAGCCGTGGTAGCGCAGGTAGAACACGCGCGGGAAGCCCGTCGCCGTGAAGCGCGTCTCGTCCCACAGACCCTCTTCGTTCTGCTCGGCGATCAGGTAATCGACGCCGCGCGCAACGGCCGGGTTGTTCACCTCGCCGGCCGCCATCAGGCCAAGCAGCGCCCAGGCCGTCTGCGACGCCGTGCTCGGCGCCTGCTCGAAACCGCGGTAGTTCAGCTTGTAGCTGTCGCCGTCCTCGCCCCAGCCGCCGTCCTTGTTCTGGATCGACAGCAGCCACTGCGCGCCGCGCTTCATGCGCGGGTCTTCAGGCCCGAGGCCGGCCGCGTTCAGCGAGCACAGCGCGGTCCACGTGCCGTACACGTAGTTCATCCCCCAGCGGCCGTACCAGCTGCCGTCCGGTTCCTGCTCCTTCAGCATGTAGTCGAGCGCGCGGCGGGCCGGCTCGCTGTTCGCGGCCGTCTCGCCGAGCTGCGACAGCATCGACAGGCAGCGGCCCGACACGTCGGAGGTCGGCGGATCGAGCAGCGCGCCGTGATCGGAGAACGGGATGTTGTTCAGGTAGTACTGCGTGTTTTCCGGCTCGAACGCGCCCCAACCGCCGTCGCTGCTCTGCATGCCGACGACCCATTCGCGTGCGCGCGCCATCGATTCGCGGTACGCATCCGATTGCCTGAGCTTCTGCGCGCGGTCCATCGCCATCACGACCACGGCCGTATCGTCGACGTCCGGGTAGTGCGCGTTCGCGTACTGGAACGCCCAGCCGCCGGGCCGCACGTTCGGGCGGCGCGAGATCCAGTCGCCGCGCACGTCGAGGATCTGCAGCGGACGCAGCCAGTCGAGGCCGCGCAGCACGGCTTCCTCGGCGCGCGCATCGCCGGTTTCGAGCAGCGCGTGCGCCGCAAGCGACGTGTCCCACACCGGCGACAGGCACGGCTGGCAATACGCTTCGTCCTCCTGCACGACGAGCAGCTTGTCGAGCGCCTTGCGCGCGATCGCGCGGTTCGGATGATCCTCCGCGTAGCCGAGCACGTCGTACATCATCACCGCGTTGGCCATCGCCGGATAGATCGCGCCGAGGCCGTCCTCGCCGTTCAGGCGCTCGTCGACGAACGACACGGCCTGACGGATCGCGCGTTCGCGCGTATAGCTCGGGAACAGGCCGTCGACCGCGCGCAGCGCATGGTCGACCACACGGAAGAACGCGAACCAGCCGGCGCTCTGGTGACCCTGGCGCGGCAGCAGCCCGGCGTTGACGGGCGGATCGACGAACAGCTCGTCGATGCGCACGCCGCGCGGGTTCTTCGCGAGCGGGCGCTTCGCGTTCAGCACGAGCAGCGGCACGATCACGGTACGCGCCCAGTACGATACCTTCGACAGGTGGAACGGGAACCATTGCGGCAGCAGCATGATCTCGACCGGCATCATCGGCACCGCGCGCCACGGAATCGCGCCGTACAGCGCGAGCTGGATGCGCGTGAACACGTTCGACATCTCGGCGCCGCCCATCGCGTGGATCGCCTTGCGCGCGCGCTGCATGTGCTCGGCGTTCTCGTCGTCGCCGATCACCTTCAGCGCGAAATACGCCTTCACGCTCGCGCTGATGTTCGGCGCGCCGTCGGTGAACAGCGGCCAGCCGCCGTCCGCCTGCTGAATGCGGCGCAGATACCGGCCGATCTTCTGTTCGAGCTCGAGGTTCGGCGTCTCGCCGAGATAGTGGACGAGCAGCACGTATTCGGCGGGAATCGTCGAATCGGCTTCGAGTTCGTAGACCCAGTGTCCGTCCGCGTTCTGCGCGGCCAGCAGCGCGTCGGTCGCACGCGCGACGGCCGCGTCGACGCCGGCCGGCGCGATGCCGGCGGACAGGGTAGCCATTTCGGTGAGATCGTTCATCGGTCCCTCTCTTATTGTGTCTGGAGCACGTCCGCGGCCAATTGGCCGGAACGGATCGCGCCCTCGATCGTGGCGGGCAAGCCGGTGGCAATCCAGTCGCCCGCCAGCACAAGATTGGTCCAGCGCGTACGCACGGCCGGACGTTTCATTTCCTGCGACGGCACCGCCGCAAAGCCCGCGCGCGGCTCGACGACGAGCTGCCACGCGGGGATGGTTTCCGGCTTCGCGCCGGTCACGCGCGCGACGTCTTCCCAGATCCGCCGCGCGAGCGTGTCGTGGGGCATGTCGAGCCAGCGGCCCGCATCGCGGATCGTCGCCGCGAGCTGGCCGCCGCCGGCGCGCACCGCATCGACGACGCCGTTGACGACGGTCGTCTGCAGCGGGCTGCCGGCCGGCGGCTCGATCGCGAAATACGCGGTCACGACCGCGCTGAATGTATCCGGCGCGGTGAGTTCGGGTACGAGCGGCAACGCGACCTCGGGCGGCACGGCCAGCACGACCGCGTCGCCCGGCGCGAGATCGACGCGCTCGCCGCCGATCGCGACCGCATCGATCGCATTGCCGTGCGCGCCGAACTCGAATGCGTCGAGCCGCGAGTTCAGCCGGATCTGCGCGCCGCCGTGCTGCAGCATCCGCAGCGCCGGTTCGACGAATGCGCTGCCGAGCCCGTGGCGCGCGACGAGCGGACGGCAGCCGGGGCCGCCCGCGGCAAACGTGCTGCACAGCACCGCGCGCGCGAGCTCGGCACTCGCGTGGCGCGGCTCGACGTTCAGTACCCCGAGCCAATACGGCCGCAGCCAACGATCCCACAGCACGCCGTCGCATCGCATCGTCTGTGCGAGCGAGCGGCCCGTGCGCGCGAACGCGAGCGGGGCGAGCGCGAGGTAGTCGAGCGGCGTCGTGCCCGGCGCGCGCGACGCGGCGTCGAACAGCCACGACGGCCAGCGCCCGTTGCCGAAGCGCAGCGTCCAGCGCTGCTGCGACGCGACGTCGACGACCGGGAATTCAGGCAGCGCGGGCCCGACCAGCTGATCGGCCGCGCCGATCGCGCGCAGGTAGCGCTGCGTTGCCGCCTGCCCCGCGAATACCACGTGCAGCCCGCTGTCGAGCGTCGTGTTCAGCGTGCCGTCGAACCACGATCGGCAGCGGCCGCCCGCGTGCGCGTGCGCATCGTGCAGCACGATGTGCCGCCCGCGGCGTTGCAGCTCGACCGCGGCCGACAGGCCCGCGAGTCCGGCACCGATCACGTGGACGGTTCTGGGCATCGACTCGGTCGACTCAGAACAGCGCGTAGCGCGCGGCGATCATCAGCATGCGCGCTTTCGGCTTGCGCAGCGGGGCGCGCGGGGCGGCAAAGCCGCGTGCGATCGCGGCTTCGAGAATGCAGCGATACGCGCCCGACATGATGCGCGGCGCCTTCACCTGCGCACGCGGGCAGGTATCCATCACCGCGTCGGCCTGGCGGAAGTGCTCGAGCGCGCGCTCGACGAGCGTCGCGCACACGCGCGGCAGCGCCGGATCGCGCACGATCGTCGCCGGATCGGCGATCGCGATGCCTTCGCGCGCAAGCAGCTCGCGCGGCAGGTAGCAGCGGTTGATCGCCGCGTCGTCGTCGATGTCGCGCAGGATGTTCGTCAGTTGCAGCGCGCGGCCGAGGTGGTGCGACAGCTCGATCCCTTCGGCTTCCGGCATCCCGAAAATCCTCACCGACAGCCGGCCGGCCGCGCTCGCCACGCGATCGCAAAAGAGGTCGAGCGTCGGCTCGTCGGGCGCGCAGATGTCTTCTACCGCGTCCATCGCCATTCCGTCGATCATCGCGTGGAAGTCGTCGCGCTGCAGGTTGAATGCGCGGATCTCGCGGTCAAGCGCGGCCAGATGGCGCGGCGGGCGGCCCGCGAAGCACGCGTCGATGTCCGCACGCCAGCGATCGAGGCCCGCGGTACGCTCGGCGCGCGGCAGGTCGCTGTCGGCGATGTCGTCGACCGCGCGGCAGAACGCGTAGACCTGGAACATCGCATCGCGCTGCACGGCCGGCAGGATGCGCATCGCAAGATAGAAAGAACTGCCCGATGTGACGGCAGCGGCGTCGGTTTCTTGTTCGTCCACGACGGAATTGGAAACGGCCAAGACAAGCTCCACGGAGACACCCACGCGGGGCGATTGAAGAAGCCATGCCCGGCTGGGATGGTCAGGGTGTCAATGCGTGCGAGATATGCGAACGATCGACGCAGACAGGCACAAATTACCGGCCGGAAGCCGGAATTGGGCGAAAGTATAGCAATCTTTGAAGTTCGATGGCGGACACGCGCCATGCCCGGCGGGACGCCGGGAGCCGTTGGCAGGCCGGCGCGGCCGGCCTCGGCGGGAACGGGCGCCACATATGGCACCAGCAGGCACCAGCGGGCGCCGGCGGCCCGTCAGCCGTAAACGATATCGCGCTGCAGGTCGAGCGCAATGAGCCCCATTTCGCGGGTGAGCTGCAGCATCGAGCGGCGTTCGAGGCGCGAGCCCATGAAGCTCGTCACGCGGCCGTCGGGCTCCGCGGTGAACTGGAATACCGCGCCGCCCGTCCCGAACCACGCGCCCGGCACGTCGGGCGACTCCTGCCAGTCGATCTGCTCGAACACGCGCGCGATCCCCGCGCGCACCAGGTCGCCCTGGCCGATCGGCGGCGCGATGTCGCCCAGGTCGTCGAGCGAATAGGGGCCGGGTTTGTCCGGCTTCCGGTAGAAGAGATAGTCGACGTTCATGGGGCGCAATCGCGGGCAAAGCAACAAATTAGCGCGCTTCGGCTCAAATTCATATCGGATCCGGACGAAATGTGGCCTGCACGAGACAAGAGGGACGGATCACCGGTCACCGCGCAATCGTGCCATGCGTTCGCGCTTGGATACGCACGGGTTCGTCTAAGATGACAGCTTTCCCGAAAAAACACGAACACCATGGAGACGAACATAACCGCCCCCCAGCAGGCCGACCATCCCGTGTTCGTGCTCGTGCATGGCGCCTGGCACGGCGCGTGGTGCTACGCGCACGTCGCTGCCGCGCTGGCCGCGCGCGGCTACCTGTCGATCGCGCGCGACCTGCCTGCGCACGGCATCAACGCCCGCTTTCCCGCGTCTTACCTCGCACGGCCGCTCGACAAGGACGCGTTCGGCGCCGAGCCGTCGCCGGTCGCGAACACGACGCTCGACGATTACGCGACGCAGGTGATGCAGGCCGTCGACGACGCGTATGCGCTCGGCCGCGGCAAGGTCGTGCTGGTCGGGCACAGCATGGGCGGCCTCGCGATCACGGCGGCCGCCGAACGCGCGCCGGAAAAGATCGCGAAGATCGTCTATCTCGCGGCGTTCATGCCGGCCTCGGGCGTGCCGGGCCTCGACTACGTGCGCGCGCCCGAGAACAAGGGCGAGATGCTCGGCGCGCTGATGCTCGCGAGCCCGCGCGTCGCCGGTGCGCTGCGCATCGATCCGCGCAGCGGCGACGCCGCGTATCGCGACACGATGAAGCGCGCGCTGTACGACGACGCACCGCAGGCCGACTTCGAGGCCGTCGCGAACCTGATGACCTGCGACGTGCCGGCCGCGCCGTTCGCGACCGCGATCCCGACGACCGCCGCGCGCTGGGGCGCGATCGACCGTCACTACATCAAGTGCCTGCAGGATCGCGTGATCCTGCCCGCGCTGCAGCAGCGCTTCATCGATGAAGCCGACACGTTCGCGCCCGGCAACCCGACCCACGTGCACCAGCTCGACAGCAGCCATTCGCCGTTCGTGTCGGAGCCGGCCGTGCTGGCTGGCGTGCTGGCCGACATCGCGAAAAGCTGAGCGCGGCACGCGCGGGGCGAAGCCGCTTCGCGCGATGCGGGGCGGGCGCGCCTACGCGTAGGCGACCGAACGATCGCGCCCGAGCCGCTTCGCGCGATAGAGCGCGGCGTCGGCCTCGCTGACGAGCACGTCGCAGGTCGGCGCGCCCGTTTTCGCGCACGCGCCGCCGACGCTCGCCGTCACCGGCACGCTGACGCCCTCGGCATCGACCGGCGAGCTGCCGATCGCGTCGCGCACCTTGTCGGCCACCAGCATCGCCTCGTCGAGATTCGTGCACGGCAGCAGCAGCGCGAATTCCTCGCCGCCGAAACGGCCGAACGTATCCTGCGCGCGCACGATCGACGCGACGCGGCGCGCCGTCTCGCGCAGCACGGCGTCGCCGGCCGCATGCCCGAAGCGGTCGTTGATCGTCTTGAAGTGGTCGAGGTCGAACAGCAGCACCGACATGTCGCCGCCGTAGCGCTGCCAGCGCGCGAATTCGTCGCCGAGCCGCGCCTCGAAGAAGCGCCGGTTCGCGATGCCGGTCAGACCGTCGCGATTCGCGTGTTCGCGCAGCTTCGCGACCGCTTCCTCGCGCTCGCGCTGCATCACGCTCACATGCGTGACGTCGGAGATCGTCACGCACACGGCCTCGACCTCGCGGCCGCGCGTGAGCGGCATGAACGTGCAGTCCTGCTGCATGTAGTCGACGCCGCCGGTGATCGGCCGGTCGTGCTCGAAGCGGAACAGGTAGGGCCGCTGCTCCCACGAGCTGAACGCGAAGCTGCCGAGCTGGAACACGCTCTCGAGCTTGCGCGACAGCCATGCGCGCGGCAGGTCCGGAAAGCAGTCGAACAGGTTGCGGCCGATCACGTCGGCGGCCGGGATGCCGCTGTGGTCCTGCATGAAGCGATTCCACATCAGCACGCTCATCGAACGGTCGAGCACGAACAGGCCGAAGCCCACCCGCTCGATCACGAGGTCGCTCAGCGACGGCGCGGCGGCCGTCATAGCGCGGACAGCAACGCGTCGAGCGCGTCGCCCATCAGCCGGATCGAATCCTCGGCCATCAACATCACGAAGTGGGCACGGAACGCATGATCCTCGAGTCCGAAGTTCACCTCGAGCAGCAGCGCGACGCTCCACGCGAGCTCGGGCGGCTGGAATACGTCGTCGAACGACACGTTCGAACCGAGCAGCCCCGGCGGAAAGAACACGGGCTTGCGGCCGAGCTCGTCGAGGATCGACGCGACGCATGCGCCCATCAGCACGTTCGCGACGTCGAACATGAGCTCGTCCGGCGTCGCCATCCCGCCGTACACGCCGTCGCCGAACGTGCGGTCGACGATCGTCATGAGCCGCGCGACGCCCGCGCTGCGGCACAGCACGATCGCCTCGCCCTTGATGTCGGAACGGAAGCCCTGGCGCACCGCGGTCACGTTGTCGTGAATGCCCGTCATCTCGCGCAGCGCGTCGCCCGCGTCGGCCGCTTTCACGACGCGCACGCGCGGCACCGACAGCTCGATGAAGCGCCCGAGCAGCAACGCAAGCCGCGCGGCGGCGCGGCCCATTGCAAGGTTGGCGATCTCCTGCAACGCGTCGCGTTGCTCCGCCGTGAACACCGATTCAGGCATACAACCCATACTCCTTGAGAATGGGCAGCAATGCGTCCGACGTCACGGGCTTGGCAACGAATGCGATCGCGCCCAATTCGCGCACGCGTGCTTGCGCCTGCGGCTGGATATCGGCGGATACCACGATCACGAACGTGTTCAGATCTTCGTGGCGCAGTGTTTCCAGAACCTGATATCCGCTCATGTCGGGCATCGTCAGGTCCAGAAACATCACGGAAGCTTTGCCGTCACGATAGAGCGCCACGGCCTCGCGACCATTCGCTGCATACGCGACGTCAACGTCCCAGTCTCCCGGCAACGCCTTTGTCAGAAGTTTGCGAGCGAGCAGCGAATCGTCGGCAATTACAATCGGCAAAGGCATGGGGCGATGCGGTATACGGAGTGGTCTCTCTCGCGTTAACGGCCGCGCGGCGCACTTCTTGAGGCGCCATGCGTTCGGGCGCAGGCAACCGCCTGGCGGCCGTGCGCGGGCGCCGCGACGCAGGTGCGCGCGACGCACCGCGCGGCGAACGCCGGCGGGCGCATAGATCTGTCATAGGGAAAGCAAGGCGCGATTCTCGGAGTAAACCGAAGTCGGTGCAACTCGCCATTTTCACCATTTCGAACAAAATCGATCCGATCGCGCGTCATTCCGAAAACAGCCGCGACTATTTTCGAGATAAGTACGCAAAATTTTTCCTTGTGTACGTTTGCGCTGCCGGATTCGTCGCGTTTTCAATTCGACAATTTCCCCCTGTCGAAATCGACGGGATCGTGCTCGTACGGCGCGGTGCGGCGGGCCGTCGCAACTCGTTTATGATGGCAGGCACCTCTGCCTCGCCCGCTGCTTTAATGACGTCCGACCGGCCTGCCGACTCCCACGCCCCCGCCTCCGCTCCCGCCGACGACTGGCAGGACGACGGCACCTATGCGTCCGGTGCGCCCGAGCACGATTTCGCGGTCCGCCGCGTGACGCTGATCGTGCTGCTCGTCGCGGCGATCGTGCTGCCGTGCATCTACGTGGTGGTGATGGCGTACAACGACCTGAAGGCGCGCGAGGCCGCCGCGAGCGACGTGACGATGCGCACCGTACGCGTCGCCGAAGAGCACGCGCTCAAGGTGTTCGACCTGAGCGAAACCCTCGATGCGCGCATCGTCGATCTCGTGCAGGACATGGACGACGCGACCGTACGCAACAGGGAATCCGACATCCACGAAGCGCTGAACACGATCGGCGGCGGCTACCCGCAGGTGGCCGCCGTGTCGATCTTCGGCGCGAGCGGGATGCTGCTCGCCAACAGCCTCTACTATCCGGCGCCCTATGCGTCGATCGCGAACCGCGACGACTTCGCCGGCATCCGCGACGGCAAGGTCATCGAACACATCTCGCGGCTGATGATGGGGCCGCTCAAGCTCGAGAACATTCCCGTATTCAACACGGGCGTCGCGCGGCGCCATAGCGACGGCTCGTTCGCCGGGATGGTGTCGATCGCGCTGAAATCGTCGTATTTCAACGCGTTCTACCGCGACCTGCTCGGCGGCGCGAGCACGCCGATGACGATGGCGCTCGCGCGCTCGGACGGCGCGGTGATCGCATCGTATCCGCCGCCGCCGTCGCTCGCGCATACCGATCGCACGGCCACGTTCGGCGACGCGCGCAACGATCCGCGCGCGGGCGTCGTGCGCGTGCGCCACGACGGCGCAAGCAGCGAGATCGTCGCGTACCGCCAGGTCGGCAGCTATCCCGTCTATGTGTCGTGCGCGTACCGCACGTCGGCGATCTGGCATGAATGGTACGAACACCTGAGCGTGCTGTTCATCTCGATGTTCGCGCCGTCGATCGCGCTGTGGTCCGTGATCTGGCTGTCGCTCAAGCGGCTGAAGGCGGAAGAGGAGGCGTGGGACCGCTGGCAGGCGGAGGCGTCGATGCGGCGCTCGATCGAATCGGCGTACCGGCAGTCGCGCAAGATGCAGGCGCTCGGCAACCTCGTCGGCAGCGTCGCGCACGACTTCAACAACCTGCTGATGATCATCTCGAGCAACGTGCAGATCGCGCGGCGGCGCGGCGTCCAGCATCTCGACAAGGAACTCGGCGCGATCGAACGCGCGCTGAAGAACGGGCAGTCGCTCACGCGCCAGCTCCTCGGCGTCGCGCGCAAGCAGCCGCTGCACAACGAGACGATCGACATCGGGCAATGGGTCGGCACGTGCCGCGAACTGCTGAAGACGTCGCTCGGTTCGAAATCGTCGCTGGTCGTCGCGATCGAGCCCGGCGTCTGGCCGATTCGCGTCGACGTTGCGGAACTCGAGCTCGCGGTGATCAACCTCGCGGTCAATGCGCGCGACGCGATGGCAACCGGCGGCCGCTTCACGGTCGGCGCGCGCAACGTGACGCTGCGCCGCGAGGACGGCTTTCCGCTGACCGGCGATTTCGTGCAGATCTCGCTCGACGATACGGGTTCGGGCATGGCGCCCGACGTGCTTGCGCGCGCGTTCGAACCGCTGTTCACGACGAAGGCGCAGGGGATGGGGACGGGGCTCGGGCTGCCGCAGGTGTTCGCGTTCTGCGAACGCTCGGGCGGCCTCGCGACGATCGACAGCGCGGTCGGCGCCGGCACGTCGGTGCGCCTCTACCTGCCGCGCGCGCGTGCCGAGGACGTCGTCGTGCGGCCGCAGGCCGTCGTGCAAGACGCAAGCGCGCTCGCCGGGCTGCACGTGCTGCTCGTCGAGGACAACAGCGAAGTCGCGGCCGGCACCGAAGCGCTGCTTTCGCTGCTCGGGCACCGCGTGACCTATGCACCCACCGCCGACGACGCGTTGCGTCTGATCGAAGGCGCGGCCGCGAACGACGCGTTCGACCTCGTGATTTCGGATATCCACATGCCGGGCCACCTGAACGGCATCGACCTCGCCGAAGCGGTCGAGAAGCGGCCGGGGAAGCTGCCCGTGATTCTCGTCACGGGTTATGCGGAGGAGCTCGACCGCACGCGCACCGTCAACGTCCGCGTGCTGTCGAAGCCGTTCGACATCGCGCTGCTCGACGAGATCCTGCTGGGCATCCGCGAAGCGCGCGACGCGCGGCACACCGGCACGTAACCCGCTGCGTGCGGGCCGGCGCGATCAGGCCGAAGTCGTCAGGCCGCCTTCAGCAGGCGCACCCAGCCCGCGTAGCGATCGACGAAGCCTTGCAGGAACTTGCGGGTGTCCTCGCTGACGATCTGGCCCTGCTCGTCGATGCGCGCCGGGTCGTGCTTGATGAACATCTCGGGCTGCCCGAGCGTCTTCACGTCGAGGTACGCGAGCACGTTGCGCAGGTGCTGCTGCGCGAGCGCCGTGCCCGTCGCGCCCGGCGACGTGCCGAGCACCGCGCCCGGCTTGCCCGACCACGAGTTGGAACCCCACGGGCGCGAGCCCCAGTCGAGCGCATTCTTCAGCACGCCCGGAATCGACCGGTTGTACTCGGGCGTGACGAACAGCAGCGCATCGGCGGCTTCGATCGACTGCTTGAAGCGCTTCGCGACTTCCGGGAAATCCGCGTCGTAGTCCTGGCTGTACAGCGGCAGTTCGCCGATCTCGACGAACTCGAACGAAAAATCGGCGGGGGCGAGCGAGATCAACGCGTGCGCGAGTGCGCGGTTTGACGAAGCGCGGCGCAGGCTGCCGACGACGACCGCAATACGATAGGACATGACGTTCTCCTTCCGGTGAGTGAGGAATCGGATCGATTGCTTCCGAACAGGTGACAAAGGTCTGTTTATAGGCAAGCCAGCCCGCGAACCGCCCGACGGGGCCGTCCGGCCGACTTTCCACAAGGTTTTCCACAGAAATTGTGGATAACTCGACCGTTATGTTCTGACGTTACAAACTGCCCGCCGCGCGGCGCCTTCGGCGCGCGATACGGGTTTCGGCAAGCATAGCGCAGCGCGCCGGCCGGTTTCGTGAATTCGTGACGGAACATACGTTGCAGGCCGGCAGCGCGCCCAGTAAGCTGCTCGCACCGCGATGCGCCCGCCCTGTGACGCAAGCGCGATCACCTCGAGACATTGCCACCCTGACATGCCGTCCGCGTACGACGACCCCGTTTATCTCGCGCAACTGCGGCGCGACCTGCTGCGCTTCGCGCGACTCCAGCTCCGCGATGCCGACGCGGCCGAAGACGCCGTGCAGGAAGCGCTGACCGCCGCGTGGTCGCACGCGGGCGATTTCGCGGGGCTGTCGGCCCACAAGACCTGGGTGTTCGGCATCCTGCGCAACAAGCTGATCGACGTGCTGCGTGCGCGGCAGCGGACGGTGAGCCTGTCCGCGCTCGACGCCGAGCTCGACGGCGAATCCGTGCTCGATCGCGAGCTGTTCAAGGAAAACGGGCACTGGGCCGCGCATGCGAAGCCGCGGCCGTGGCCGCGCCCCGAAACGCTGTTGCAGCAGCAGCAGTTCTGGACGCTGTTCCAGGTCTGCCTCGACCATCTTCCGGAGCAGATCGGGCGCGTGTTCATGATGCGCGAATTCCTCGACGTCGAGATGACGGACATCTGCAGCGAATTGACGCTGACGACGAATCATTGCAGCGTGCTGCTGTATCGGGCGCGCACGCGCCTGCGAACCTGCCTGAGCGAAAAAGGACTGACGACCGAAGATGCTGCCGGGGAAATGTACTGACGTGACGCGACTGCTGTCGGATGCGCTGGACCGGCATCTGACCCTGCATGAGCGCCTGCAGGTGCGCGTGCACCTGCCGACCTGCAGTGGCTGCAGAGCCTATCGCGGGCAGATTGCGCTGCTGCGGACGGCCGCGAAAGCGGCGGCGGGGCGGGAACCGGGCGATGACGACACGTCGCCCGGGGCGGGCTAGACCCGGCCCGCGTTGCCGCTATCGTCCGGGCTGTGGGTGTGCGCTGCCCGGCGATCGCGCCGGCTTCGATTGCTGGCGTGCGCGCCGGGATGATGCAATAAGAAAAATACGCCGGACAAGAATTATTCGAACAGCGCTTGCACCGATTCGGGCGGCCGGCCGATGGCTGCCTTCCCGCGATAAACGACGATAGGACGCTGCAGCAAAATCGGATGAGCGGCAATCGCCTCGTAGGCTTGCGCATCGGTCAAATCCGCGCGTGCCAGATCCAGTGTCTTGTACGGCTCCTCGCCGTCGCGCAGCATGTCGCGAACCGGGCGGCCGAGCTGCCGATGCAGCGCTTCCAGCTCCTCGACCGTCGGCGGCGTCTTCAGGTATTCGACGACGTTCACCGGCGTGCCGGTCGTGTTCAGCGTCTCGACCAACGCAAGCGTCTCGCGCGATTTCGAGCATCGGGGGTTGTGGTAGATCGTGATCATCATTCAGGCCTGGATGGGAGAGGGCTGTATTGTAGCCAGTCTGGATCGGGTGTTTCGGTGGGGGCGGCGATGGGGTAGCCGTGCGCGGATTCGGTGTTTTGGGGAGGCCGGTTGACGGGAAGACGCCGCCAGCGACACGGGTCACGGGTCACGGGTCACGGGTCACGGGTCACGGGTCACGGGTCACGGGAGAGGCGATCTATAGGGGATACGCTTCAAAGGACTGATGTGTTTATGCGCATAAAGTCGTGCGGCAAGATAAGGATTCTTGAGCCTGCGCATCGTGACGCGTGTCTCGGGTGGCGAAAAGCGCAGGCGCTAGCGTGGTACGCCGATTGGTTTATGCGCATAAAGCTTGCGATCGCTCGACAGGATACCGGGCGATTTCATCGCGCCGACGAACGTCGACAGTCGCGGCACCGAAGCGATCGTCGCATCGATGTTCTGCCGTGTCGGGGCATCGCCGTTTGCCGAATTCATGCAGGCTCGGCACATGGTCGTTCGTCATTTGCCATCCATCGACCGCGGTTTATGCGCATAAACGTTGCGGCTCGGTATGGCGTGATGTCGATGCCCATAGGCTCAATGGCGCGCCTACCGCGCTGCATATCTGGCCTGGGTGAATAGGATCACGCCCGCGCTCGGCAATGAGCGACCGTCCTACCGCATGGTTGGCCTCCCCGGTCGCGACAGAGTTTATGCGCACAAACTCGCCCGGCCGCAGGCGACCATCCACCACCGTCACCTGAAAGGGCAGCCCACTTCGATATCGCCGGCAACCCGCTGCGTGTCCCGACGACGCACTTCGTGACGACGCAACCATCGCGCGGTTCATCGACGTCCGCGGACATCAGCCACGCCATCCGATCACGCCACCGATCATCGCCGGTTCGTTTATGCGCATAAACCGATAGCCCGAATGGCTAACGTGTAGTTGTCGAACGACAATTTCATTGAAATATAAATATCGTCCTGTAGAATTCCAACGACCAAAATAGGAGTGAAAATTGGCCGCGGAAATCATTGCAGTCACTCAACAAAAAGGTGGCGTAGGCAAAAGCACGATTGCCATGCACCTCGGCGCCGCGTTCCATGAAAAAGGGAAGCGCATCCTCGTCATCGACGCAGACCGTCAAAACACCCTGGTTCACTGGTCGAGTGCCTCCGGCGACAGCGACACCGGCATTCCGTTTCCGGTCGTCAACCTTGCCGAAGCCGACGGCCAGATCCATCGCGAAATCAAGAAGTTCATCAACGACTACGACATCATCGTCGTCGACTGTCCGCCGTCGATCACCGAGAAGGTATCCGGCGTAGTCCTGCTGGCCGCATCGATTGCGGTGATCCCGACTTCGTCGTCGCCGGCCGATTACTGGTCGAGCGTCGGGCTGGTCAAGCTGATCCAGCAGGCGCAGGTCATGAACGAAGACCTCCGCGCGGTATTCCTGCTGAACAAGACCGAAGAGAAGCGCATGCTGACCCGCGAGCTCAAGCGCGCGCTCGAAGAGCTCGGCTTCCCGTTGCTGAAGACGCAGATCCCGACGCGGGAAGCGTACAAGCAGGCGATGGCGCTCGGTCAGACCGTGCTGCAGATGAACGATCGCGGCGGCAAGCTCGCCGCCGCCGAAATTCGCGCATGTGCCGACGAAATCGTCGCCATGCTGCCCTGACTTTATGCGCACAAAGGAGTCACATGAAACCTTCCCAATTTGCAAAAGGATTCCAAGCGCGCCCGGATATCACGACGAGCGAGAAACGCACGGCGCTCGATCGGCTCAATGCGATTGATGGCATCGTCAAGTCCGAGACGCCCGCCGCGGCACCGACCAAATCCGCGAAGAAAGACATCGCGCTGCCGCCCGCTTCCGAACTCACGCTCGATTCGTCGATCGACGAATCGCAGCAATATCGCGCATGGCGCCTCGAGAACCGCTATGCCCCGGGGCAGGTGATCGAGCTGTCGCTGAAGGCGATCAAGCATAGCCCGTTCAATCCGCGGCACTTCTATCTGAAGTCGTCGATTGCCGAACTCGCGGTCAACCTCGCGAAGCAGGGGCAGCAGCAGGCGATCCACGTGATTCCGGATTACGACAATCCGGGCACGTATTTCGTCAGCGACGGTGGCCGTCGCGTGCGGGCGCTGAAGGAAGCAAACAAGGAATCGGTGAAGGCGATCGTGATCGACGTGCCGATCGGTATCCAGAGCTACAAGCTCGGCTACGATCTGAACGTCCAGCGCGATTCGCAGACGGTGTTCGACAATGCCGTCGTGTGGCGCCGCTTCCTCGACGACAAGCATTTCCAGAGCCAGAAGGAACTCTCCGAGCATCTCGGCCTCGACGAGTCGACGGTGGCCGTCGCGCTGTCGATCGGCAAGTTGCCGGAAGCCATCATGCAGGAAATGGTCGCGCGTCCCGATCGCTTCGGTTCGAACATGGCGTATCAGGTCGGCCGCTATCACAATGCGCGCGGCACCGAGGCAACGCTGCGGCTGATCAACAAGATCGTGTCGGACGATCTCAGCACGCGCCAGGTGTCGGACATCGTCAAGGGCCGCGTCGCCGCGCAGGAGACGCCGAAGGCCGCGGGCCGTCAGCGCTACGCGCAGCGTCTCGAGATCAAGCTCGGCGGCAAGTCGGTCGGCGACCTGAAGTCGTATGGCGAAGACCGCATCGAATTGCGCCTGCGCGGCCTCCCGAAGGACAAGCGCGACGCGATCCTCGAGCAGCTCGAGCGGATGCTGTTGTCGGAGTGATGGAAGCGGCCGGCAAGGCCTGGTGAAGACGCCGGGCCCGCCCGGCCGGGCAGGCGGCCGGCGGCAGGCCCGTCAGCGGGCCTGAGCGGGCCTCAGGCGGCCCGCGACTGGTTCAGCGTGAACGACAGCAGGTCGCCGTCCGTCGGCTCGCCCCAGGTCTTCTGGGCCAGCCAGTCGAAAAAGGCCGTCTCGGCCAGCTTGGAATCGAGGCCGCGCTTGCGCCAGTCGTCGCGCAGATGCGTGCCCATCGTCGGCAGCGCCTCCGACTCGAACGACTCGCGGGCCACTTCGCGTTCGGCGTCTCCCTGCTCCTCGTACAGCACCTTCGCTTCCTTGCGACGGAACGCCGAGAATTCGCTCAGCAGGCGCGCCTTCAGATCGTCCGGCTGCGCCGCTGCAACCTTCGCGGACGGCGTGCCGGCAGGCAGCGCGTCGACCGACTCGACCGGCGGCGCATAACCCTTCTTCAGCGCGTCCTTGAACAGCGCCGGCGCGCTGCGCACCGGCGGCAGCGTCGTGCTGCGCATCCGCTGCTCGGTCATCTGCAGTGCGGCGCGAATCCGGTTCTCTTCGCTGTCCGCGTAGAGCGTCTGCGCTTCCTTCAGCGGGATCCCGAGTTTCACCATCCGGTCGACCAGCGTGCTGTCGAAGACGTTCGGGTGTTCGTCGAGCGCGAGCATCGGCTGCTTGCGCTCGGTCACGCGGAACTGGATCTCCGCGACCCGGCGCCCTTCGCGGTGCTCGATCAGCTCGACGAAGATGTTGGTGACCGCGTTGACTTCCGCGATCGCCGGACGCAGATAGTCGCGCTTGAAGTACTTGTACTCGCGCTTCGCCTCGTCGCCGGCTTCGGTGTCGGGCGTGCCCGACAGGATCGGCCGCCACCATTCCCACGGCTCGCGCATCGTCAGGTGGCTCGGATTCGTCAGATAGCGCACGCAGATCTCGTACAGCGCGAGGCCGGCGCTGCTGCGCAGCTGGCTCTGGAACTGCAGGCTCAGGCGCGCATACTGGACCGGATCGAGCAGCTTTTTCTTGATCTTCGGCGCGAACGAGAATTCGACCCACACGCGGCGGGTCGCCGGATCCTCGAGAATTTCCGCGTCGGCGATCAGCGTCGAGATCCCCCACTTGCGGCCCGGCTTCTGGCTCGACGTCCCCGTACTCCATTCGACCTGCACCGACACCATGCGGCGCAGGTGTTCCTTCACCAGTGCGGTGTCGTTCGAATCGAAGGCGGAGTTTGCGACGATATCCGACAGCAGCGCGCGATACGTATCGCCCGAGTCGTCGGCCTGCTGCGCGACGGCCAGCAGGACGTTGAACAGCTTGCGGGTCAGGAGTGTGATCTTGCCGCTCTTCGGCTGAATTGCGATCGCCTCGACGGCCTTGCGCAACTCGGCTGAACTGGCACTCACCACATCCACATCGGTTTTCTTGGCGCGCTTCGTCGTGGCCATACGTCGGGTCGGAGGAGAAGTTTTCCGGAAGGATAGCGCCTGCGGTGATGTGCGTCCAGAACGACATGCTCACCATAGCCGGTGAAGCGCGCGTGCTAAATGGCACTCACCCCAACCGCTCCCGAAAACGCTCACCGGTCCGGAATTGCGGCGCTCCAGACTCGTCCAGACGTGCCGCGGGATGCGCCGATTCACAGAATTTCCCCTGTGCATGACACGTGCGAAACTCGCTCCCGTATCGGCTCACCTTTCGATTTGTCGCAATTTTGCGACTGCACGTCCGTGAGTTCGCCACAGGGTCGCGATCGCACCTCACGGAACGTCCCGGATCGCGCCGCCTCGGGCTGTATGCATGTACAGGCACGGCTCCCCAGGAAATCGTGATCGCATCCGGCACCCGGAAACGCGCCGTCGAAACCGGCCCGCGCCACCCGATCGGGCCTGCTTTGCCGGCTCGGGCGCGCATTGTACAGCGCCCAAATCGAGTCAGGTCCCGAAAATACTCACCTTGAGCACAGCTTGTCCTTTCGTCTCGATGCCGCCGAATGTCCGGCACACGCGGGATTGGCTACCGGAGCCTCCTGAAAACGCTCACCTCATTGAAAAAATGCGGCACAGCAACGGGCACGGGAACGGCTCCCGAAAAACCTCACCGTAACTGTCGCGGTATCAAAAACTCCAATGCCTTCCGATACTTATGCACAGAAGGCATTTGGCTGTGCCCGGCAGACATCCCCCGAAAAGCCTCACCTTTCGACGGGAGTCCTTCATACGACAACCGTATGTCAGCCCCCGAAAATTCTCACCTGTGCCAAAAAGGGGCACAGCAAAAACGAGATTTCTTCCAGTCCTGGCGGGCTTTTCCGCGAATCCGACCACTCACTGGTCCCGAAAAGCCTCACCTTTGACCATTTTTCGAGCAAATGCCGTTCCCGAAAATGCTCACCTGTGACCACGACCACAGCCTGTGATCCATGCCCCGAAAAAGCTCACCTTAGTGTGATCGGGGCAGGAAAACCCGGATTTCCCTCCCGAAAAGCCTCACCTTTAGTGCATCACAGGCCCCGGAGAGCACTTTTGCTGTGCAAAATGGCATTCGTTTCCCGGAAATCCTCACACCAAATTCCCGTGGAGTCCCGTGAAACCTCACCTTTTGCCAAAATTGCCTAAAAGATGGGCAGAATCGGGGCGCGAAGAGGGTCCCGCAAATTCTCACCTATGTCTGCACAGGCAGAAAACTGTGCAGTCAGGCACAGCGCGGGTTCTGTGGCTGTGAGGCCCCGAAAACCCTCACCTTTGGGAAAGCTCGTGTTTCACTGTGATCCCGAATCCGCTCACGACCCTTCCTGCAACGGCTCACGCAGCTCCCTGAACCCCATCACGTCAGCTCCCGCAGAAGATCACCTTGGCTCCCGTAAAACTTCACCTTGTCGGCCGGAAAGCCTTGCTACATAAGGCTGCGCCATGGCGTTAACGTTTTTAACTAAGGGTTCAAGGGTGTTTACTTCTAATACTCTCAAGACATCGGCTGACGAGTTTTCCACAGAGACCCCAAACCCTGAACACCCACAGGGAATCGGATCCGCCGTCATGTGAAACAAATGCCGATTTTCGGGATCTGCTGGAAAACGCTTGCATTACAAAGACTTGGCTGACTTTCTTCGCTTTGTTTCACGGAATTCTGGACCACGTTCGTCCAGATAAGCTCACAGACCCGATTTCTGTGCGAAGCGACGTAAATTCGCAACGTCGACCTGAAACAGGTATCAATAGATACGTATTTCGTTATGATTACCACATCTCAATGTCTACGAGCTCTGCCATGACCCTGGACGAAATGCGCCAAGTCATTCGGGACGAACTGGAAACTCTGCGTGCAAGCGGTGCGCGGCGCCAGGAATTGTCATTGCACGCGTGCAAGCGCCTGTTCTTCGATCTCGGTATCCGGCCGTCGGCCGCCAACGTCCGCGATCTCACCCAAACCGGCAGCGCCAGCGACATCCCGAAAGACATCGATCATTTCTGGGAGCGCATCCGTTCTGCGTCGAAGATCCGGCTCGACGGTGCGGCAATTCCGAAGGCCGTCGAGGAAAAGGCCGGTGCACTGCTCGGTGCACTCTATGAAGAAGCGTTGAAAGCGGCACGCGACAGTCTCGATGGCGACCGCGAACAGGTTCGCGCCGGCATTGCCGACGCCGAACAGCGGTTGCGCGATGCAACCGTCCGCCATGAGACGCTCGAAAGCGCGCTCGCGCGCGGCGAAGCCCGGAACGAGCAATTGCAGGCGCGCGTGACCGAACTCGAGGTTCAGCTCGCATCACAGACGACGCACGGTTCGGCAAGCGAAGCGACGTTGCTCACCACAGTCGCCCGACTGGAGAAGGAATTGGCCGCCGCCGCAGGCCGCGTCGACGCCGAACAGGCGCAAAACGCCGTGCTGCGCGACCGCATCGATACGCTGCAAGCCGAATTGCAGCAGCGCACCGAGCACTACGCCCAGCAAATCAAGGACGCGGTGGCCGAAGCAGAACGCCGCGTCAAGCCGATGCTGGTCGAGCTGGACTCGCTGCGCAGCATGGCGTCGACCTACCAGAGCGGTTTGCGCGACGTCCAGCGCAAGGAATTCGATTTCCTTCAGCAACTGAGCTCGGCCAAGGCACGCGCCGACCGGCTCGAAGAACAGTTGCGCAGCCAGAGCGACGAACTGGAACGTGCGACGCGCGACGCGAATTCGTTGCGCGCGAGCCGCGGGATGAATCCGGAAATTGCCGCGCTGATCCGGCGCCTGGCCGATGCGGGGCAACTGGATGCGGAAGCGTTTGCCGCGATCGGTACGTCGCTGGATCAAGAGATTCCGGTGCCGGCCCAGTGCCCGCGTTGCGACGGCGAACCGGAGCTGTCGCAGAGCGACGAGGGTTTTGAAGTGGCGTGCCCGGAATGCGAGCACGCTTCGGGCGCATGGCCGTCGCGATTCGAAGCTATCGCGCGTTTTGCGCACACCTGACCAGAAGATCGGCGGCACCAGCACAGGTGAGACGATCCGGGGCGCTTGAGGTGAGGTTTTTCGGGAGCTGTGAAACGGTGAGGCTGCGCCGTGCAAGGCTGCTCACGGATCGTGTCGCGGGAGCAGCCGTTTCCGGATCAGTGAGTTTCGTCGCTGTCGGATGCGTCACCGTTGCTGTCGGTCAGGCCATCGCGCCAGTTTTTCCATGCGCGATGCAGGCGGTTCGACGAGATCGGCCGCATGAAGCCCAGCCATTTGCCGACCCGTTCAGGCGGCACGTCGTTTTCGAACAGTTCGGCCGCGTAGGTATTGCGCAGCGTCTGCGGGCTCGCGCGCGCGGTGCGCGACGACGTGAGCCCGGCCGATTCGACGATCGCATCGATGGCGCGCAGCATCGTCGCCTTGTGCATCGGCCGCCCGGCATGCGACGCAGGGAACACGAGCTCGCCCGGAATTTCCTGGCGCTTGCGCTCCATGAGCCACGCTTCGAGCAGCGCGATCGCGAATGACGCCAGATGGGTTTCGCGTGCGTAAGCCGGGTGCGCCGACTGGATCTGCAGCGATGTTCCGCTCGTATTGACGCAACTAATCGTAAGCACACGCGCTTCGCCGGTTTTAATGCCGGCACCGAGAAACGCGGCCACGAGCGCGCGGTCGCGCCGCTCTTTCCAGTACGCGGAACCGGATACGCCGATCGGCGAAAACAGATACGCGAGCAACGTCGCGCGTTCGGCCGGCGTCAGGAAACCGGTCGGCTCATTGTCGCGCGCCTTGCGCCAGTTCGCTTCGCCATCCTGAGCAATGAAACGGGCCGGGTTGGTCGACGCATACTCTGTGCGCCGGATGTGGTCGAGTACACGCTCGATCAGCCGCAGATAGCGCAATCGCTGGGTTTTCCGGATCGGCAATTCGCCGACGAAATTCGCGATCGTTGCCGTATCGACCGTCGCCAGATTCTTCTGATGCGCGCGCATCCACGTGAGAAACGCGCCCCATTGCGTGCGATAGACATCGGCCGATGAGCGGCGATAGTCCTGCATGGCCAGCCACGCATCGAATGCGGCTTCGGGCGACACGATCCAGTCGGATGCGCCGCGGTCGAACAGATCCTTTTCTTCCGGGCGTGCCGGAGTGTCGGGAGAGGCGGGAAGGGACATGTCATTTATTCCGTTAGTTGCGTATATGGTAGCCCTTTTCGCAACGTCTCGGGCAGCAAGAGGCTCGACAGGCCGCCATGCGCGGCGGCCCGGGTTGGCAGTCAGTCGCCCCACGCCTTGGACGGACGGTGAGCACGCTCGCGGGGCGCCGTGTCATGCGACGTTGCCGCCGCTTCGTATGCGAGAACCGCGAACGAAAAGACGGCGGGCAGCGCATTCGAGCGCCCGAAGTCGATCGGATCGTCCGTTTCGGGAAACGCCATGTCCGACGGTCGTTCGAACAATTGGCGCATACCGGCCTCGTGCCGGCTGGCAAAGCCGAGATCGGCGAGTGCCTCGGCTTCGATCGCGTGCAGCAGGCGCCACGTCAGCGGGACGCGCTGACGGATATAGCGCCCGGCAATATGGCGAACGATCAGCTCGAGGTCGTGTGCGGCAGCCTTGAAGCTGAGCGCGGCCAAATCTTGTTCTTCTGTCATCGCAGGCTCCTGTCGACCGGGGCGGGCGCCTCGGTGCGCCGGCTCCGGCCCATGCATGGCGGAATGTCCGTATACTGTACAAACATACAGTACTTTCCGCAACTGGCTCTTTGGCCAGCTATACGCGCCGTCAGCGATGGATCACGATTAGCAGTGCCCGCGCGTCGGCCTTGCCCGGATTGCGGATCGCGTGCGGCTCGTCGGCCGGGTAGCGCGCGGTGTCGCCGGCCTTCAGGCGTCGGCTGGCCGATGCGGCCTCGATTTCCATCGCGCCCTGCAGCACGGTGAGGTGCTCGCGCGTGCCGGGTTCGTGCGCGTTCGATACGAGTGCGCCGCCGCCCGGCAGCGTCAGCTCGTACCACTCGAACTTGCCGGCGAGATCGATCGGGCCCCACACACGCAACTGGTACCGGCCGTCGTGCCCGGCGAGCGTCGGAATGTCGTGCGGGCCGTCTACACGGATCGTCTCCGGCGCCTTCGGCTGCGAGAACAGCTCGTCGAGCGTGATGCCGAGCGCGTTGGTCAGCCGCCAGGCGACGGCGATCGTCGGGTTGGCCTTGTCGCGCTCGATCTCGGAGAGCATCGATTTCGATACGCCGGCCGCGCGCGACAGGTCGTCGAGCGTCAGCTTGCGCTCGTTGCGCAATCGCTGGATCTGCTCGCCGACACGCGGCGGCGTGGCGGCCGGCGGCTGCGATGCGGCGCCGGCAGGCGGGCGCCGCGATCCGGAGGAACTTGCCATTTGGATTCCGTTCGCTTAGAGTTGTTCGGTATTTCGAATTCTAGTTCGGAATATCGGATAAATGCGGTCAACCGAACGACCGACTATAACAGTAGCAGGCCGTTGCGCCGCCGCCACGAGCGGCGCGCCGCGGAATGCGAATCCCTGTCAGGAGCTTTGCGATGCGTGATGCCTTTCTCGCCCAGGTGCGCGGGACGCTCGACCAGATCCGCGCGGACGGTTTTTACAAGACCGAGCGCGAGATCGCGAGTCCCCAGGCGGCGGCCGTGCGGCTTGCCGGCGGTGCCGGCGTGCTCAATTTCTGCGCGAACAACTATCTGGGTCTGGCGAACGATCCGCGCCTGATCGACGCGGCGAAAGCCGGCCTCGACCAGGACGGCTTCGGCATGGCATCGGTGCGCTTCATCTGCGGCACGCAAACCGTGCACAAGCAACTGGAAAGCGCGCTGGCCGCGTTTCTCGGCACCGAGGACAGCATCCTCTATTCGAGCTGTTTCGATGCGAACGGCGGGCTGTTCGAGACGCTGCTCGACGAGAACGACGCGGTGATCAGCGACGAGCTGAACCACGCGAGCATCATCGACGGCATCCGCCTGTGCAAGGCGAAGCGCTTCCGCTACCGGAACAACGACCTGTCCGATCTCGAGGCGAAGCTCAAGGAAGCCGATGCGGCGGGCGCGCGCCACAAGCTGATCGCGACCGACGGCGTGTTCTCGATGGACGGCATCATCGCCGACCTGAAAGGCATCTGCGATCTCGCCGATCGTTACGGCGCGCTCGTGATGGTCGACGATTCCCACGCGGTCGGCTTCATCGGCGCGCACGGCCGCGGCACGCCCGAGCACTGCGGCGTCGAAGGCCGCGTCGACATCATCACGGGCACGCTCGGCAAGGCGCTCGGCGGCGCATCGGGCGGCTACGTCGCCGCGCGCCGCGAGGTCGTCGAACTGCTGCGCCAGCGCTCGCGTCCGTACCTGTTCTCGAACACGCTCACGCCGAGCATTGCCGCGGCATCGCTGAAGGTGCTGGAGCTGCTCGGCAGCGACGAAGGCGCGAAGCTGCGCGAGCGCGTGCGCGAGAACGGCGTGCGGTTCCGCGAGCAGATGACCGAAGCGGGCTTCACGCTCGTGCCCGGCGCGCATCCGATCATCCCGGTGATGCTTGGCGACGCACAGCTCGCGACGAACATGGCCGACCAGCTGCTCGGCGAAGGCGTCTACGTGATCGGCTTCTCGTTTCCCGTCGTGCCGCGCGGCCGCGCGCGCATCCGCACGCAGATGAGCGCCGCGCATACGCCCGAGCAGATCGACCAGGCGGTCGCCGCGTTCGTGCGCGTCGGCAAGTCGCTCGGCATCGTTTGACGGAGGCGCCACCATGAAAGCACTGGCAAAGCTCGAACGCGGCCCCGGCCTCACGCTCACGCGCGTGAAGCGTCCCGAAGTCGGCCACAACGACGTGCTGATCAAGATCCGCCGTACGGCGATCTGCGGCACCGACATCCATATCTGGAAGTGGGACGACTGGGCGCAGAAGACGATTCCCGTGCCGATGCACGTCGGTCACGAATATGTCGGCGAGATCGTCGAGATGGGGCAGGAAGTGCGCGGCTTCGCGATCGGCGATCGCGTGTCCGGCGAAGGCCACATCACGTGCGGCTTCTGCCGCAACTGTCGCGCGGGGCGCCGGCATCTGTGCCGCAACACGGTCGGCGTCGGCGTGAACCGCGAAGGCGCGTTCGCCGAGTATCTGGCGATTCCGGCGTTCAACGCGTTCAAGATTCCGCCCGAGATCTCCGACGATCTCGCGTCGATCTTCGATCCGTTCGGCAACGCGACGCACACGGCGCTGTCGTTCAACCTCGTCGGCGAGGATGTACTGATCACCGGCGCGGGCCCGATCGGCATCATGGCCGTCGCGATCGCGAAGCACGTCGGCGCGCGCAACGTCGTCATCACCGACATCAACGACTACCGGCTGGAACTCGCGCGCAAGATGGGCGCGACGCGCGCGGTCAACGTCGCACGCGAGTCGCTGCGCGACGTGATGGCCGACCTGCACATGACCGAAGGCTTCGACGTCGGCCTCGAGATGTCGGGCGTGCCGAGCGCGTTCACGAGCATGCTCGAGGCGATGAACCACGGCGGCAAGGTTGCGCTGCTCGGCATCCCGCCCGCGCAGACGGCGATCGACTGGAACCAGGTGATCTTCAAGGGGCTCGAGATCAAGGGCATCTATGGCCGCGAGATGTTCGAGACCTGGTACAAGATGGTCGCGATGCTGCAGAGCGGCCTCGACCTGTCGCCGATCATCACGCATCGCTTTGCGGCCGACGATTACGAGAAAGGCTTCGCCGCGATGCTGTCCGGCGAAAGCGGCAAGGTGATTCTCGACTGGACGGCCTGAGTGCCGAAGGGGCAGCGCGGCTCGTTCGCCGCCTGCCCCGCTTTCGTTTGCACGTGTGTCGTCGAGATCGGAACGCGCGAATCCGGGCTTGAGGTGAGGTTATTCGGGAGCTGTGTTTGCGCGTCGAATCCCGACGCGATCGCACATCGGTGAATCGCAATCGCGCGTTCGCTTCACCTGTCAGCCCCCCGCCTCGCTTCACCCCATCACGCCATTCGGTGCCTGTTCTTCTTCCGCACGCCTCCCTGCTTCGCTTGTTGAGCGATTGTTCCCTACGCACCGCATGCAATGCCGTGCCGAACCGGGACGTCAACCGTGAGTCGGTGAACCTCGTTACGACTCACTCATACGCAACGCAATCTGCATCGAGCGGTGCGCGGACCGCTACTTGCGCTGTTCACCCGTCAACCATCGCGGTTCGAGCTGGAGATTCAACACGACGAGCCAGCGCTTCGGGCACTGCTGCGCAACGTCGATCAGATCGCCGTGCGTGCCGGAAACCGTGACGAACCCGTGCTGCGCTGCATACCGACAGGCGCGCGACGCATCGGCTTGCAGCCAGAAGCTGACGAGCGCACAGGTCACGAAGCGGAACAGCAGCAACGTCGCGATTTCGGGCGCGAAACCGGCCGCGACGAGTAGGCCTTCGAACGCGAACGTCAGCGCATGCGCGGCCGCGATCGTGACGATCGTCAGCTTCATCACGCCGCGCAGTCGCAGCGCCGCACGCACGCGTGCCTGCCGGACAGCGAGCTGTGCACGATCGCCATCGCCATCATGCTTCTGCACTTCGTGTTTCATGACGCCGCACCGGCTTGCCGCGCAACGTCGATCTGCGCTATGTCGCAGGCACGCATGCGGTCGTCCGCGACGCCGACGGATTTGCACAGGATCGCGCTGTCGTAGTTGTGTCCCGGAAAACGCATCACGTCGACCGGTTGAAATCCTTCGCGACGATAGAAATCGATGAGCCGGACCGCTGCGTACGGCGCGTCGAGCGCGAGGTGCGTCGCGCCGCGCGCGGCCGCCCGCCGTTGCGCGAACGCGAGCAGCGAGCGGCCGATGCCGCGTTGCTGCCAGACGGGATCGACGGCCAGCTGGCCGAGCGTTGCGACGTGCCGGCTGCGATACGGATCGCAGCGCGAATCGGGATCGTGCGAATGCATCGTCATCGTCGCGACCAGATGCGCGTTGCCGAGCGCGACGAAACACTCGCCGGTGAGCACGCGTTCGCGTGTCGCCGATGCCGGCTGATCGACGCACGGGCAGTTGAAGCCCAGCGCGCCGAGCGGCGCGAACGCGCGATGCAGCAGCGCGGTCAGCGCGTCGTACGAATCGCTGCGCGGATCGAAGCGCCGCACGACGACGCGGCCGTCGAGCCGCTTGGCATAAGCCGCATAAGCGCGCGCGGGGCGCGCGGATTCCGGTCGCTGCATGATGTCCTTTCGCCCAGACAGGGTGACCGAAGTGTAGTGAGCGTCACGCATCCGCTTCAAGAAAAAATGTCGTAAACGCGGCGGGCCGCGTCGCACGGCGGCCGCGCGGCCAGGCCGCGATTCAGCCCTTTCGCCGATATGGCTATTTCACACAGGAGTTGACGACGGAGAACGATCGTTCTACCGTAAACGCATGAACACACGACACGACACTTCCGGCGAACCGGGCGTTCGCGACCGGCTGCTCGATGCGGCCGAAGCGCTGATCTATTCGGGCGGCATCCACGCAACGGGTGTCGACGCGATCGTGAAGCGGTCCGGCGCGGCACGAAAGAGCTTTTATTCGCAGTTCGAATCGAAAGAGGCGCTGGTGGTCGCCGCGCTCGAACGCCGCGACGAGCGCTGGATGCGCTGGTTCGTCGATGCAACCCATGCGCGCGGCAACGCGCCGCGCGCGCAGTTGCTCGGCATGTTCGACGTGCTGCGCGACTGGTTCGGGCAGCCCGACTTTCATGGCTGCGCTTTCCTGAACGCGTCGGGCGAGATTCCCGATGCCGACGATCCCGTGCGCGTCGTCGCGCGTATGCACAAGGCGCGCCTGCTGGCATTCGTGCGCGAGCGGTTCGACGCGTATGCCGACGCAACGGGAATCGAGCGCCGCGGGCTCGCGCGCCTTGCGCGTCAGTGGCTCGTGCTGATCGACGGCGCGATCGGCGTGGCGCTCGTCAGCGGCGATGCCAACGCCGCGCGCGATGCGCGCGCGACGGCCGAACTGCTGCTCGACACCGTTTCGCGGTAGTCGATGCAGCGAATCCGAACCGGCCGCGGGTGTCCGCGGCCAGAACCCTGAACAGGAGCAAATCCATGTCCGCTTCTCCCGAAGTCCGTCCGCCCGTTCCGCCCTTTACGCTCGAATCGGCACGCCAGAAGGTGCGTGCCGCCGAGGATGCGTGGAACACGCGCGATCCGCAGCGCGTGTCGCTCGCCTACACGCCGCAAAGCCGATGGCGCAATCGCGCGGAATTCGTGACCGGCCGCGACGAGATCGTCGGGCTGCTGCAGCGGAAATGGACGCGCGAGCTCGACTACCGGTTGATCAAGGAGCTGTGGGCGTTCGGCGGCAATCGCATCGCGGTGCGCTTTGCGTACGAATGGCATGACGACGCTGGCAACTGGTTCCGCTCGTACGGCAACGAAAACTGGGAGTTCGACGAAAACGGCTTGATGGCGCATCGTCACGCGAGCATCAACGACCTGCCGATTCGCGAGGCGGACCGTCTCTATCACTGGCCGCTCGGCCGCCGTCCGGACGATCATCCGGGGTTGTCCGATCTCGGGCTGTGAAGTTCTCGACGCGCCTGTTCAGCGGATCGGCGAACGCATCATCTGAGTCCGATGGTGAGGAAATTCGGGAGCCGATGCGCTGAAGGTGAGATTTTTCGGGACCACGTGACATGTCGCGTCGAACTGTGTGCTTCGCGCGGAACGATGCGGCATCACCCCCGCGCAAAACGGACATGTCGCTCACGGCGATGTCGCCTGATGCGCGTATCGACGCGCAACGGTGTGCATCACGACGGGATGCATCTCACCGATCGAACTGTTTCGACGGTGGTTGGCGATCGGTGTGCGTGAACATGATGTGCCACTCACCGATCGAACCGATTTCGACGACAGTCAATGCAAGCAGTGCGCGCTGCGGTGTGTCGTTGCTCACCGCTCGAATTCACCGCGCACGCATCGGAACCTGCACGGGTGCGCAGCGGCATCGTATGTTGCTCACCGCAAGTTGATTCATGCAGTCGTTTCCAGGCGCGATCGCTCGCGCCGGGCCTGACCGTCAGCCTGCGATCCGTGCGGCGATCGCCTCGCCCACTTCCTGCGTCCCCGCGCTGCCGCCGAGATCGCGCGTATGCGGCCCGGCGCGCAGTACGTCCTCGATCGCGGCGAGGATCGCATCGTGCGCTTCGCGTTCGCGGCCGGCGCCGTTGCCGAGGAAGTCGAGCATCATCGCCGCGGACCAGATCATCGCGACCGGATTTGCGATGTACTGCCCCGCGATGTCGGGCGCGGAACCGTGCACGGGTTCGAACAGCGACGGAAACGTGCGGTCGGGGTTGAGGTTCGCCGACGGCGCGATGCCGATCGTGCCCGTACAGGCCGGCCCGAGATCCGACAGGATGTCGCCGAACAGGTTCGATGCGACGACGACGTCGAAGCGGTCCGGCTGCAGCACGAAGCGCGCGCACAGGATGTCGATGTGCTGCTTGTCGACGGCGATTTCGGGATAGCGTTCGGCCATCTCGGCCGCGCGCGCGTCCCACCACGGCATGCTGATCGCGATGCCGTTGCTCTTCGTCGCGACGGTGAGACGCTTCGCGCGCCGCTGCGCGAGCTCGAACGCGAATTTCAGCACGCGCTCGGTGCCGTGACGCGTGAAGATCGACTGCTGCATCACGACTTCGCGGTCGGTGCCTTCGAACATCGTGCCGCCGACCGACGAATATTCGCCCTCGGTGTTCTCGCGCACGATCATGAAATCGATGTCGCCCGGGCGGCGGCCGGCGAGCGGCGACGGTACGCCGTCGAACAGGCGCGCGGGCCGCAGGTTGATGTACTGGTCGAACTCGCGGCGGAATTTCAGCAGCGAGCCCCACAGCGAAATGTGATCGGGCACCGTTGCGGGCCAGCCGACCGCGCCGAACAGGATCGCGTCCATGCCCGACAGTTGCGCCTTCCAGTCGTCCGGCATCATCTGGCCGTGCTGCGCATAGTAGTCGCAGCTCGCCCAGTCGATCTGCACGAAATCGAAGCGGATGCCGAAGCGCGCAGTCACGGCGTCGAGCGCGCGCAGGCCCTCGGGCATCACTTCACGGCCGATGCCGTCGCCGGGGATCACGGCAATTCTGTAAGTCCTGTCGGTCATGCAAAGCTCCTTGGCTGGTCGGCCTGCTGCCGGGGATGCAGTGGCACGTCACGCCATTTTATTTATTTCCATTCGGATTAAAATCGCACGAAAGGTTAATCGACTTTCCACGAATCGTGAATAAATCACCGAACCTCGACGATCTGCGCGTGTTCAGCCTGGTCGTCCGTCTGACGAGCTTCAGCGCGGCCGCCGAGCAGCTCGCGGTGTCGCCCGCCTATGTCAGCAAGCGCATCGCGCTGCTCGAGGCGCAGCTCGGCACGCGCCTGCTGCATCGGTCGACGCGCCGCGTGACGGTCACGGAGGCCGGCGAACGCGTGTTCGC
Organism: Burkholderia sp. FW306-1C-G01B; assembly: GCF_058781685.1. Taxonomy (NCBI): domain Bacteria; kingdom Pseudomonadati; phylum Pseudomonadota; class Betaproteobacteria; order Burkholderiales; family Burkholderiaceae; genus Burkholderia; species Burkholderia sp. FW306-1C-G01B. The sequence goes on along the minus strand of NZ_JBYSWZ010000001.1, from coordinate 794,451 downwards.
GCGCGCCGAGAAGATTCTCGACGACGTCGATCATCTCGTCGAGGACGTGTCGACGACGCGCACGGTGCCGCGCGGCACGCTGCGCATTTCGAGCAGCTTCGGCTTCGGCCGGCACGTCGTCGCGCCGGCGCTGCTCGACTTCTCGGCACGCTATCCGCAACTGAACGTGCGGCTCGATCTGTTCGACCGGCTCGTCGACGTCGCGGGCGAAGGCTACGACCTCGACGTGCGTATCGGCGACGAGATCTCCGATCACCTGATCGCGCGCCGCCTCGCCGCGAACTACCGCGTGCTGTGCGCGTCGCCCGACTATCTCGCACGACGCGGCACGCCGCGTTCGCTCGCGGATCTCACGTCGCACGACTGTCTCGCGATCAAGGAGCGCGATCACCCGTTCGGGGTGTGGCGGCTGAACGTGCGCGGTGAAACGGCCACGGTGAAGGTCGGCGGCGCACTGTCGACGAACCACGGCGAGGTGGCCGTGCAATGGGCGCTGGCCGGGCGCGGGATCGTGTTGCGCTCGATCTGGGAAGCCGGGCCGCTGATCGAACGCGGCGCGTTGTGCCGCGTGCTGCCGGACGCGATCCAGCCCGCGAACATCTGGGCCGTTTATCCGGAACGCGTCGCGGCATCGGCGAAAGTGCGCGTGTGCGTGGATTTTCTGGTGGAGACGCTGGCCGGCCTGAATGCCGCAGCGGGTGACGATGCGGCCTGAATTCGGCTAAAGGTGAGCTTTTACGGGGGGGCGTGCGCAGGCGCCGACGCATCGCCGCACGCGACGCTGATCGGCCTGCCGCGCAGGCCTTCGACGGTGCCCGCGGGAGACTCACGCCGCGCTCGACGCACCGAGCATCAGGTCGAGATTCTGCACGGCTGCGCCGGATGCCCCTTTGCCGAGATTGTCGAACACGGCGGACAGGAGCACCTGACCGTGATCGGCATTGACGAACACGCCGAGCCGCAGGTCATTGGTGCCGTTCAGCGCTTGCGGATCGAGATGCGTGATCGCGCGCGCGTCCGCGAGCGGCGTGACGTCGACGTGACGCGCGCTGGCGTAGTGGTGAGCGAGACACGCATGCAGCTGCTCACCGGTCACGCCGGCCGGGAGCAGGCGCAGCTCGATCGGCACGGTCAGCACGATGCCTTGCCGATAGGCGCCGTAAGCCGGCACGAACAGCGGCCGGTGCGCGAGACCGGCATGCTGCTGGATTTCGGGCACGTGCTTGTGCGCGAGTGCGAGGCCATAGACCTGCAGCGGCTTCGTGTGCGCGGCGCCGTCCGATTCGAATGCGTCGATGGCGGTTCGCCCGCCGCCCGAGTAACCGGAGACGGCATGGATGCTCACCGGGTAGTCGCGCGGCAGCAGGCCGGCCTGTTGCAGCGGCCGCAGCAGGCCGATCGCGCCCGTCGGGTAGCAGCCCGGATTGGTGACGCGCCGCGCATGCGCAATCTTCCGCGCATGTCCGTCGGCCATCTCGGGAAAGCCGTAGACCCATTCCGGCTGCGTGCGATGGGCCGAACTCGCATCGATCACGCGTACCTCGGGATTCCGGATGAAGCCGACCGCTTCGCGCGCGGCCGCGTCGGGCAGGCACAGAATCGCGATGTCGGCTGCGTTGATCGCTTCAGCGCGCCGCACGGGATCCTTGCGCTCGGCATCCGGCAGCGTGACGAGCCGCAAGTCGGTGCGCTCGCGCAGCCGCTCGTGAATCTGCAATCCGGTCGTGCCTTGATCGCCGTCGATATAGACAATGGGGAAGCCCATGATGGTCGCGTTCCTTGCGCTCGGTCGTCAGGAAAACCGTATCGTCCATCGAACGCCTAGAATAGGAAAAGTTGAATTTACTGACCATCTGATTCAGCATTTCTGAACGAGAGGTGTGTGATGCGCGAGATCAGTCTGGATCGCCTGCGCACGCTGGTCGCGATCGCGGACCAGGGATCCTTTGTGGCGGCGGCGCAATTGCTTCATCTCGCTCCGCCGACCGTCAGTCTTCATGTCGCCGAGCTGGAAAGTCGCGTCGGCGCGCCGCTGCTGTCCCGCACGCGCGGAAACGTGCGGCCGTCGGCTATCGGCGAAGTGCTGGTGGAGCGGGCGCGCAGTCTGCTGGCCGAGGTCGAATCCACGCTGGACGACGTGCAGCGACAGGTGCAGGGGTTGACCGGACGGGTGCGCCTCGGCGCATCGACCGGGGCGATCGCGCACCTGTTGCCGCAGGCAGTGGCGCGGCTGCGCGAACAGCATCCGGACATCGACGTCCAGATCGCGGTGCTCACGTCGCACGACACGCTGGCACGCGTTGCGCAGGGCACGCTCGACGTCGGGCTGGTCGCGTTGCCGCAGGCGCCGGTCGCGGGGCTGTCGATCCGCGCATGGCGGCGCGATCCGGTGATGGCCTTCCTGCCCGCGGACTGGCGGCTTCCGGCTCGCGTGACACCGGCCTATCTGGCCGCGCGTCCGCTGATTCTCAACGATGCGACCACACGCCTGTCGCGACTCACGACGGAATGGTTTGCGCTCGGCGGCCATCGGCCCGAGCCGCGGATCGAACTCAACTACAACGATGCGATCAAGAGCCTGGTCGCCGCAGGTTATGGCGCGACGCTACTCCCGCACGAGGCCGGAGCGCCGCTGCCGGATGCGCGCATCGTCATGCGCGCGCTGCGACCGGCGTTGTGGCGGGAACTGGGGATCGCCCATCGGGCGGGACCGGTCGAGCGGGCGACGCAGCACGTGCTCGATGCGCTGTGGGCGCTCGGCGCGCGATAGCGGATCGTGGCACGGCTGCCCGTGCGGGCGGCCCGCGCGTTCAGAGCCGGTTGTCCTTCGCCAGCGTCAGCACACGCGCCCAGCGCTGGGCATCGCGCTTGTCCGTCATCGGCAGCTTCCATTCGCTGCGCACCGCGTCGCGCACGCGCACGACGAGATGCCAGCGGCCGCCGATCGGCGCGACCTGGCAGACTTCGAGCTGCGACAGCGTATAACGACCGTCCGCACCGTCGTGCGACAGCCACAGCAGCCCTTGCGTCGCGGACAGGCGCAACTCGCCCCACGCGCGATGCACGATATGCGTCCAGCCTTCTTCCCTGGTGTTCGGAGCGATGTCGCGGCGGCGCTTGAGCCACCACGCGGCCAGCGCGATCAGGACCGCGGCGGCGAGCACGGCGGCCGCGATCGCGACCGGCTGGCCGAACTGCGCGGCGATGACGTGAAACAGGCGAACCGCGCCCCATCCAATAGCGATGAGCGCGAACAGTGCGATAAAAATCGGCATGTCGAATCGGAGATCGGAGAAGAGGACGGACCGGCGCATGCATCGCACCGATCCGTCGCACACGGCGTCACCGGCGACGGTGAATGTCGTGCGTCACGAAGCCCGCGTCGTTGTTGGGCAGCGCGAGGCCGTCCTTCACCGCGAGCGTCTTGCGGATGTCGTCGAGGCCCGCGGACCAGTGGTCGCGCATCGTCGACAGACCGAACTGATAGTCCTTGTAGTGATGCTCGTACGCCTTCTGCTGATAGATCAGGTGCTGGATGTTGTACTTCTTCCCGCTCGACATCGCGTCGGCTTCGACGCACCATGGGTCGCTCTTGCGCTGCTCTTCCGGCACCTGCTCGAGTACGTGGCGCAGCACGTTGCGGTAGCGCTGTTCGCGCTGCAGCGTATCGGTGACGAAACGCGTGCGGCTCGAATACTGCACGTCCTTCGTGCGTTCGGCGACGTCGGCCATCGTGCGCGGCAGCGGCCCGCGCGCGCTCCACAGATCGACCTGGAACGCGAGCGTGTCGCGGCGCGGCCGTGCGCGGAGCACTTCCATCAGCGGCGTGTTCGACACGACACCGCCGTCCCAGTAATACTCGCCGTCGATCTCGACCGGCGGGAACGCGGGCGGCAGCGCGCCGGACGCCATGAAATGCTCGGGCGCGAGACGGATGCGCGAGTTGTCGAAGTACACGAAGTTGCCGGTGCCGACATTGACCGCGCCAACCGATATGCGCGTCTCGCCCGAATTGATCCGGTCGAAGTCGCATAGCTTCAGCAGCGTCGTGCGCAGCGCCGACGTGTCGTACCAGCTGATCTTTTCCGGATGGTCGGATACGCCCGGCAGCGGCGGCGGGAAGCGCGGCGAGAAGAAGCCCTGCTGGCCCTGCATCATCGCGCTTGCAGCCTGCGACGCGGTGAAGAACGTGCGGATCTGGTCGATGCTGTTGAACAGCGCGAATTCGAACGCGGCCGGAATCGCCGGAAAGAACGCCGGCTGGCAGATCGTTTCCCAGAACTCGCGCAGCCGCTCGACGCGATGCTCGGGCGCATTGCCGGCGATCAGCGCGGTGTTGAGCGCGCCGATCGAGATGCCCGCGATCCAGTCGAGCGGAATGCCCGCCTCGTGCAGCCCTTCGAACACGCCGGCCTGATACGCGCCGAGCGCGCCGCCGCCCTGCAGGACGAGCGCGATCGTTTCGTACGGCAATGACCGCGCAGCGGTCGGCGCGCCGGCTTCGTGCAGATCCGTCTCATCGACGGCCTGCTTTTCTGTACGGGCATGCGGTTTCATCAGTTGCTCCGAGAAATCCCGCCATCGATGGCGGAGAGGAAAGGAGTGACGTCGACAGACGGCATTCCATCGTTAGAATGACCAGCATGATCCTTGTCTACCGCTATCGCGTGAAGTCGCTCAACGGACTCCTGAACAAGCAGAGCCGTGCGGTGAACTACGTCTGGAACTTCTGCAACGACACATGGAGGCACACGCTCAAGCGGAACAGGAAGTCCCGATGCGGACGTGCATCGCCAGGTGTGGGAATCGCCTCCCTTTAGGGAGGCGAGGACGTTACTGCATGAACCAGCCGTGGCTGACGATGAACGACTGGCCGGTGAGCGCGGCGCTCGGGAACGCCGACAGGAACAGCACCGTCTGCGCGACGTCCTGCACCGTCGTGAACACGCCGTCGACCGTGTTGCCGAGCATCACCTTCTTCACCACTTCCTCTTCGCTGATCCCGAGCTCCTTCGCCTGCTCCGGAATCTGCTTGTCGACCAGCGGCGTGCGCACGAAGCCTGGGCACACGACGTGCGAGCGCACGTTGTGCTTCGCGCCTTCCTTCGCGAGCACGCGTGCGAGGCCGAGCAGGCCGTGCTTGGCCGTCACGTATGCCGACTTCAGCGGCGACGCTTCGTGCGAGTGCACCGAACCCATGTAGATCACGACGCCGCCGCGATCGTCCTTGTACATGTGCTTGAGCGCGGCCTTCGTCGTGAGGAATGCGCCGTCGACGTGGATCGCCTGCATCTTCTTCCAGTCGGAGAACGCGTAGTTCTCGATCGGGTTGACGATCTGGATGCCCGCGTTCGACACGAGGATGTCGACCGAGCCGAACGTTTCGGCGACCTTGTCGATGCCGCTGTTCACGGCTTCCTCGTTCGTCACGTCCATCGCAACGCCGATCGCCTTGCCGCCTGCCTTGTTGATCTCGTCGGCGACCGCATTGGCGCCGTCCTGGTTCAGGTCGGCGATCGCGACAGCCGCGCCCGCTTTCGCGAGTTCCAGCGCAATTTCCTTGCCGATGCCGCTTGCGGCGCCCGTGACGACTGCGGTCTTGCCATTCAGGTTGCTCATTTCGAATTCCCGTGGTGAAAGGATTGACAGGGAGAAGGACTGCGGACGTGTTACTGAGCCAGGTAATCGTAGACGACTTCGCCGAGACCGAGTGTCAAATCTGCGACGAGATGCCGGGCTTCGACGATCTCGAGCACGGGCAGGTCGGCCACCGGCGCGAGCGCGTGCGGCGCCAGCTCGAGCGATGCGGGGCCCGTCCACGCGCCCTTCATCTTGATGTCCTGCATGTAGTAGCGCACCAGTTCGCACACGCGCGCGGTGCCGTCGACGTGCGGAATGATCTTCAGCAGGAAATTGGGGCCGGCGAGACGCTTCGTCTGCTCGTCGATGTCGAGTTCCTTGTGCTTGTAGCCCATCGTGCCGGTCGCGACGCGCACCTTGCCGTAGTCGAGCGTGCCGAGGAGGTGATCGGTGTTCACGTGCAGGGTGGGCGACGCGAGCTTCTTCGGGAAGCCCCACAGCTCGCGGCCGCCGGCGATCGGCGGGTGATCGTCGAGATACATCGCGAGCGTGTAGCCGCCCGGCTGGCCGTCGTATTCGACGGGAATCACCTGGCCGCTTTCGGTGTAGTCGCCGAAACCGGTCGAATCGGCCATGCGGATGAATTCGTAATGCACGAGCGGCTCGGTGACCTGCAGCGGCTCGGGGACAATTTCGCGGAGACGGTCTGGATCGGTGCGATACGTGATGATCAGAAACTCACGGTCGACGAAACGGTACGGGCCCATCGGGAAGGCAGGGCTGGTCAACGGCATCGCAAACGCTTTCGATCGGACATCGCTGGGTTTCATGCGGACTCCTTGTTGTTGATCGCTTCGTGGATGAGTGCTCGTAATCGTATGCCTGTGCGTTGCCGTTGTGCGATGCCGCATTTGGAATTAATTGTTGCCGATTTCGACGGATTTACCGCGCAAATATTGAGACGAACGACGCAAACGGCCTGAATGGCGCCCGGCGCCCCGATGCTCGCACGCGTCGATGACGCCACGATGTGAAAAAGGTGAGTCTTTACGGGATGTCAGGTGAGCCTTTCCGGGAGACGGTCGCGCGGGAATATGACAATTTCGTGAACTTGTATTGAGCTGCAGGCTCTAAGTGCGTTCGCCGCAGCGGTCGCGCCCTGTCCCGCAGGCCTGCCGCATTAAGCATCGCTTAAGCGGGCGCGCCCTAGCATCGTTCGTGTCCGATCGGGCAACCGGTCGAATCTTTATGCCCCACGCAACCGGATTCATGCAGAACCTCAATCTCGCCCTCTTTTCCGCCATCAACGCCGGGCATGCGCCGCAGCCGGGTATGGCTCGCGTTGCGATCTTCGCCGCCGACTGGCTTGTCTATGCGCTGCCCGCGATGCTGCTGCTGACCTGGATCTTCGGCACGCGCCCGACGCGGCGCCAGGCGATCGAAGCCGGCGTCGGCGTATGCGCGGCGCTCGCGCTCGCGCAGCTGCTCGGACATTTCTGGTTCTCGCCGCGGCCGTTCATGGCCGGCGTCGGCGCGCAGCTGATTCCGCACGCGCCGGACAGCTCGTTTCCGAGCGATCACATGACGTTCGCATGGAGCATGGCGCTTGGCCTGATGCTCGGCGGCACGACCCGGCTCACCGGGTTCGTGATGGCCGCGATGGCCGCGGCGATTGCGTGGGGGCGTATCTATGCGGGCGTGCACTGGCCGTTCGACATGGCGGGCGGCGTGCTGGTCGGCACGGCCGGCGCGCTGGCTGCGCACCTCTACGGGCAACGTGTGACTGCGCTGCTCGAACGGTTCGGCGATTCGGTGCACGCGGCCGTGATGGGGCGCCGGCACGCGCCGTAAGCGGAAGGACGTCGGGCAGGAGGCCGTCAGCCGGGCGAGCCCGGCGTGTGGGCCGATTCGGCCGATGCGGACGGGCCGCCGCCCGCATCGTGCAGTTCGGGCGTATCGGCCGGATGCTGCGCGGCGTCGCGTTCAAGGGCGCTTTCCTTCAGGATTGCGCACATCGCGACGAACAGCGCGAGTACGACCGCGGCGAGGCCGCAATAGCCGGCGATCTTCAGGTTGCGAAGGAACGGCGAAGCGTGGCTTTCTTTTGTCATGACCGGGCGCTCCTGGACGGGCTGCGGCGGCTGTCGCGTGACAGCGGCGACGCAGACGTACATATATACCAGCCGCGATGCCGATGCCAAGCCCGTTGGTGCGCCGGCGCCACGGTCGCATCACCCGTTCGCCGGCCGGGTGCGCGTACGCCGGATGCCCGTATGCCCGGATGCCCGTCGCGTCAATCTTCCAGCGTTTCGTGCACGGCCGCCGCGCCGCGCTTCCAGTAGGCCGCCGCGCGGATGCGCGACTTGTCGACGCCGCGCTCGCCGGTCAGGTGCTGGCGCACCGCGCGCATCGACAGCGCTTCGCCGGCCGCCCACACGTAGCCGTCGCCGGACGGCGGCAGCGGCAGGTCGCGAACCGCATTCAGCAGCACGTCGCCGTCCGCCGCGTCGGCTTCCGCGCGGAAGCGCCAGATTTCATGCACGTCGGCGCGCGTATCGAACGAAATCTGCGCGGTGCGGTCCGCGACTTCCAGCACGGCCACCGCGCGCGCGCCGGCCGGCAGTTCCTCGAGACGCCGTGCGACAGCCGGCAGCGCCGTATCGTCGCCGATCAGCAGGTGCCAGTCGAAACCGGTCGGGACGACGAACGAACCGCGCGGGCCGCCGATACCCAGCCATTGGCCGACGCGCGCCTGCGCTGCCCACTGCGACGCGGGGCCAGGATGGTTCAGCACGAATTCCAGATCCAGTTCGCACGCGGCATGGTCGAAGCGGCGCGGCGTGAAGTCGCGCGCGACCGGCTTCGGTTCGCCTTCGGGAAACTCGGGGCCGTTCGCGCCGAGCGTCGGCATCGCGGGCCGTTCGGCGCCGGGCGGCGGGAAAAATACCTTCACGTGATCGTCGAACGATGCGGATTCGAAATCCGCGAGATCGGGGCCGCCGAGCGTGACGCGCAGCAGATGCGGCGTCACGGCATGCACGCGCAGGACCTGCAGCAGGCGGAACTTGAGGGTATGGCGCACGCGGGTCACGGTGCGCTCGGATGTGTTCTGCATCAATCCGTTCTCCTGATGTTTGACGGGGCGGCGCGGATTACGCGCCGGTGCCGCCTTCGATTTCGGCTGTTGCGCGGCGCATGATTGCCGCGATGCGGCGCTGTTCGTCGGGGCCGGCGGCGCTCTTGTGCAGCAGCGCCCGCTTGAGCGCGACGCGCGCCTCGACGAACTCCGGCAGCCAGCCGGCCTGCGATTCGTCCTGAGCTTCGTTGCCCGCCGATTCCCCGGCGAACGCGCGGCGCATGAATTCCATCTTGCGTGCGAGGTGCGTGAGGCGCGCGAACAGCGTGTCGACGCGTTCGCGCTGTGCGTCGAGATGCGCGCGGCCGGCGTCGGTCAGCGCATAGCGCTTGCGATTGCCTTCCGCCTGCGATGCGACGAAGCCGACTTCCTCGAGATAGGTGAGCGCCGGATACACCATGCCGGGGCTCGGGCTGTAGAAACCGTTCGAACGCGTGTCGAGCGCCTTGATCAGCTCGTAGCCGTGGCTCGGTTGCTCGGCGACCAGCGCGAGCAGCAGCAGCTGGAGATCGTCGGACGTGAACTGGCGGCCGCGCGGCATGCCGTCGTCGCCGAAACCGCCAAAGCCGCCGCGCCCGCCACGGCCGCCGAACGGGCCGCCGCCGAACGGATCGTGGCCGCGACGGTGGCGGCCGATCGCGTACCAGAGACCGGCGAACCAGTCAGGGCGGGCATGCGCACCATGACCGTCGCATCGGGCATGGCCGCGGGAGGGGGGGTGTCGCATGATCGTGTCCTGTATGTCGTAAAACATATCTAAAGATATATATCGAAAGATAGGGCGTCAAGAGGGATTTATTGGGGTTGGATGGAGGGCGTCCGCGTCCGTCTGCTTGCGATGAGAATTCCCGTCGATGCGTTCTCTCAATCTCTTTGGCGAGTCGATCCTGACGATCGGACCGGGGGCGCCATGTGCGCTTTCCCAGTCGTTGACGCAATCGATCATGAGACACAGCCGTGCCGACCCTCATTTGCCTGTCGATGACACCGCAAGACTTTCGCCGTTGATACATCGGCATGTCGCAATAAATGAAGTAATGCCGATTACCAAAACGCCAAAGGTTATTATTTAAATAACTGAAATGATTTAATTTATTTTCGGTTCATCAAACAAAATTTCCGCGGCGGCAAAGGTGTTTAAATCCGCCCCGTCATTCAATGTGATCTCATCCATGCGACGCACGTCGGCCATGGCTTGCACGTCGATGAAGATTTTCGACCCTTTATTTGCAACCCGAAAATTCATCGAAAATTGTAAAGCATTGCAATATAAAACCCGTGATTGAGTATTCCGGTTGCGGCGCGTGATTTTATTTGGCAGGATTTTCAACAAGTTGCTCGATATTAAAACAACAAAACAGTCGACCATTCAATTTACCGAAATAACAGGTGCCGGATGAGCAACGATTCGAAAGGAAGCTGACGAGAAATTTGGTAACGAGGCGGCGAACAGTCGATATTGTTCGCGATCATTGAATCAATCGCTCGCCCGGCAGCGCCGATGCGTCACTCGAGCGATCCGGGCGAATCCGACGCGGGGCGACCATGGCGATACTCAAGAACGATTCATCCGGAGAAGCGTGCCTGCTCCGCGCCTATCACGTGTTCGGCCGCGATGCCGCGCGCTGCGACACGGTCATCCGGGACGCGTCGGTGTCCCGAGTCCATGCCCATGTCCGCTGGATCGGCGGGCGGTGGGAGCTTCACGATCACAGCAGCAACGGCACGTCGGTTTCGGGCGTGCCGTTGCGCCACGGCGAGCACGTGGTGCTTCAGCCAGGCGACGTAATCCGGTTCGGCAGGGCGGGTATCGCGCCATGGCGCGTCGATGCGCTCGACGATCCGGCCGATACGCTGTGGCCGATACGAGGCGCCGCGCATCCGATCGTGCTCGCGCCGCGCCAGATCCTGGCCACACGCGCCGCGCAGCCGGTCACGATTGTCCGGTCGCCGGCCGGCGAATGGCTGTGCGACGACACGTTGCCGCCGCGCGCGCTTCATGACGGCGATGAAGTATCGACCGGCGACGTCACGTGGCGCCTGGCGGTCGTGCGCAACGGCTCGACAATGATGCTCGCCGCGCCCGCGGATCCGGCCGCGCCGGCGCAATTGCTCGAATTCTTCGTCAGCCGCGACGAAGAGCACGTGCGCATGCTGTTGCATGTCCGCGGCGGCGTGGTCGACCTCGGCGAGCGCGCCCATCACTACAGTCTCGTCACGCTCGCCCGGGCGCGCGCGGCCGACATGCAGGCCGGCTACGACGCCGCCACGCAAGGCTGGATCGAACTCGACCGGCTGGCGCGCATGCTCGGCATCGACACGTCCCATGTCAACGTGCAGATTCACCGCGCCCGGAGCCAGTTTGCGGCCCTGCCGGGGCTGGACGCGAGCCAGCTCGTCGAGCGCCGGCGCGGCAGCGTCCGGTTCGGCGAGTTTCCGTTCCGCGTCATGCGCGGCGAGCATCTCGAATGCCAGTCGGTGCCGGCCGCCCTGCCGCGTATCGGCGTGCATCGTCCGGCGCCCGACCCGGTCGCCCATTACTCGTGAGCACGGGAGAACCGGCCGTGTTGCCGACCGTGTCCCGCGCGCCCGTCGTGCCGGAAGCACTTGAACCCCGGCAACCCCGCCAGAGCGCCGCGCCTTTCGCGGAACTTGCCGGCAAGTGGCATTACCGGCTCGGCTCACTGCTCGGCGAAGGCGGCAATGGCGTGGTGTTTCGCGCGACCTGCGGCGAGACGGGGCAGGACGTCGCGATCAAGCTGATGCGGGACGACGCCGCGCGTACCGCGACGGAGCGCGCGCGCCAGCGTGTGCGCTTTCAGCGCGAGACGAGCCTGTGCGAAGCGCTGCGGCACCCGAACATCGTGGCGTTGCTGGACAAGGGGGTAGCGCCCGACGGCCGGCTGTTCGCCGTATTCGAGCTGGTACAGGGCCGGACCTTGCGCGATCGGCTCGCGGCTCAGGGGCCGCTGTCGGCCGTCGACACGGGCCGGCTGATGACGGAGGTGCTCGACGCGCTCGCGGCCGCGCATCGGCGGGGCATCGTGCATCGGGACCTGAAGCCGCAGAACATCGCGATCACGATGGCCGACGACGGGCCGCACGCGAAGCTTCTCGATTTCGGCATCGGCGCGTTGCTGCCCGGCACGGAAGACATCGCGCGTCAGACTTCGACGCTGGCGACCGAGGTGCTCGGCTCGCCGCCCTACTGCGCGCCCGAGCAATTGCGCAACGAGCCGCCGACGCCCAGGAGCGATTTGTATGCGTGGGGCCTGATCGTGATCGAATGCCTGACGGGCGATGTCGTCATGCACGGCGCGAGCGTGGCCGACATTCTCTATCAGCAGCTCAGCCCGGTGGATGTCGCGCTCCCTCGGTCGATCGCGTCGCATCCGCTCGGCTCGGTATTGCGGCGTGCGCTGAGCAAGAATCCGGAACAGCGCGCCGCGTCGGCCGACGAACTCGCGGAGCCGTTTCGCGCGCTCAACTTCGCCGCGCTCGTCGGCCAGTTCGATGCCGGCCGCGCAAGCGGGCAGACGCGTCCGCGCCCGTTCGCGCCGCGCAGCGAGACGATCGCAACGGTGGGCGAGTACCGTCAGATCACCACGCTGTGCTGTTGCGTGACGATCTCCGGAGAGGGGCGGCGGCGCCATGCCGGAACCGATCACGGCGACTTGCTCGACGGCTACGAGGAGCAATGGCTGACGAAGTGCGCCGACATCGCCGTCGGTTATGGCGCGCAGGTCGACGGACGGCTCGGCGACACGCTGCTGTTCCATTTCGGCCTGCACGGCGACATCGACCGGCCGGCGCGCCGTGCGGCGCGCGCGGCGCTCGACATGGTGCGGGTGGCCGAGCGCGCACGGCTGCCGGCGTCGGTAGCGGCCGGCGGCGAAGGCTGGCGCGTCGAAGTGGCCGCCGCGATTCACGTCGGGCAGGTTCTCGCTCATGCGTCGCGCATGTCGGGCATCTCGACGCCCGCCGCGGCGGCGCGGCTGCTGCGGCTTGCCGGGCCCGGGCAGATCCTGATCAGCGACGATGCGCGGCTTGCGCTCGAACGGCATGCCGACTGTCGGCCGACCTCGTTGCGGCTGGCGCGGGCGGGCCTCGTGCCGCAGCCGGTTCATGAATTGCTCGGCGAGCGTCGCGCCGATACGCCGTTCGATTCGCTCGACGCCGGCATGCGGGCGCCGATGGTCGGCCGCACGCGCGAACTCGACGCGCTGTTGCGCGCGTGGCGGGAGACGCTCGCGCGGCATCGTCGCGTGATGCGCGGCGAGCCTGCGCCGCACGGTGTGCCGCGGCTCGTCGTCGGCGACGCGGGAATCGGCAAGTCGCGCCTCGTGCACGAGTTGTGCGAGGCTGTCCGGATTCAGGGCCACGCCTTCGCGCATTGCGGGTGCCTGCCCGAGCGGGAGAATCATGCGCTGTTTCCGATCCTGCGATTCATCGGTGCGCATTGGCATATCGACGCCGACAGCCCGGCCGGTCCGGCGCTCGCGGCGATCGACGCCATGATCGCGCCGCTCGAATGCGATCACGCGGCGGCCCGTGTCGCGCTCGCGACCTGGCTGGGGCTGCCCTGCGATGCGAAGGGGTTCCTGTGGTCGAGTGCGCGCGAACAGCACGCGCTGTTCGACGTCCTCGGGCAACTGATCGTGTCGCTCGGCAACGGCGCGCCGGTACTGCTCGTTGTCGAGGACGTCCAGTGGATCGATCGCTCGACCGAGGACTTTCTTGCGTACCTGCAGCGCTCGCCGCACGCGGCGGCGCTCGGCATCGTGTTTACGTCGCGCCCCGACAAGCTCGGGCGCTGGCGCGGCGCGACCGAACGCGTGGTGCTGCGCCGCCTTCCGCGCGACGACGCGCAGCGCCTGATGTCGGCGTGTCTGGGCCGGGGCGTGCTCGATCCAGCCTGGCTCGATCAGCTCGCCCAGCGCACGGCGGGCATCCCGCTGTTCATCGAGGCCGTCGCGCGCGAGTTGATGATGAACGGCGCGGACGGCGCGCTCGCGGGGCTGCGGGCAACGGATCCTTATCCGCTTCCGCTCAGCCTGGGCGGCATGCTCGGTCTTGTGTTCGACCGGATCGACGACGCGCGCGACACCGCGCAGCTCGCCGCGACCATCGGGCTCGAGGTGGATGCGCAATTGCTCGCCGACGCATCGCCGCATGATCGCGTCACGCTCGACGCGCATCTGCGGCTGCTGCTCGAAGAGCGGATCGTGTACGCGCAACATCGGCGCGATCGCGTGTTCTATTCGTTCCGCCACGCGTTGATTCGCGATGCGGCCTATGAATCGATGCCGCCCGCCGTGCGGCGCGGCAACCACGCCCGCGTCGGCCGCGCGCTGGTCGCGCAAGCCGACCGCGGCGCCGGTGCGCATGCGTTCGGCGTCGCCGGGCACTTCGCGCGCGCGGGTGCCTTCGCCGACGCGATCGCCCACGGCATCGACGCGGCGCGCCGCGCACTCGAACGTTCCCGGTACGACGACGCGATCCGCTACGGGCAGGCCGTGTTCGACTGGCTCGGCAACGCCGACTACGCGCACCGCGAGCACGACAGCGCGCGCATCCGCGCCACGTTGACGCACGCGATGATGGCGCGGTTCGGCTGGGCGGATCCGCAGGTGCGCGAGCATGCGGAGCAACTGTTGCGGCAGATGCAGACGCTCGACGACCCGGAGCTCGAGATCAGCGCGCTATGGACGCTGTCGACCTACTACCACGTCGCCGGCGATCGTCCCACCGTGCGCGGGATCGGCATGCGGCTCGACGCGCTCGCGACCGAGCGCGGCGATGCCGGCGTCCAGGTCGCGGCGGACGCGATGCGCGGCATGAGCCTGTGGGTCGACGGCGACTATGCGCGCGCCCGCGCCGCGTTCGACGCGGTGCTGGCCGGCTACGACGTGCGGCGCGACGCGGATCATCGGCGCATCCTGGGGCTCGATACGCGCGCGTGGACGATGGCGTCGCTCGCGAGCGTGCGCTGGTGCATGGACGACGATCCGCAAGCCGCGCTCGCGATGGCGCGCGACGCGGTGTATTGCGCGACCTGCCTCGATCATCTGCCGACGCTCGGCGTCACGATGATGTACCTCGCGCGCACGCACCAGCTGGCGGGCGATCGAGACGCGGCCCGCACGCTGTCGGAAGCGATTCTCCGTCTGTCGGACGTGCATCGGCTGCGCGCGGTCGAGCACTACGCCGCGATCATTCATGCGTGGGCGCAAGGGAGTCGTGCGGGCATCATCGCGCATCTCGATGCGCAGCGGCGGTCGGGCGGCCTGCTCGGCCTGACCTACTATGCGTCGCTGCTTGCCGAGCTGGACGCCGGGCGAGGCGATTACCACGCCGCGCTCGCGCAGATCGAGCAGTGTCTCGCATGGTGCGAGTCGACCGGAGAACGGTATTACGAAGCACAGCTGCTGCTGAAGAAGTCCGAGTACTTGCGCCAGGCCGATCCGCGATGCGGCGGCGTGGCCGCGCTGGCCGCGTGCCGGCGTGCATGCGAAGTCGCAGCAACGGCGGGCATGGGCCGCATTGCCAGGCTCGCCGAAGCGATGTTGCAGTCGTTGCCGTAAGTGGTTCCATTCGTCAATCAGGAGAACATACCGATGAGCAAGGATCTTCGATTACCGACGTACGAACAGTTTCTCGAATACCGGGCAACCGTCATCCGGGCGATCGCCCTCGCGTGGCATTCCCCGGCGTTTCTCGACGAACTCGAGGCCGATCCGGTCCACGCGTTGCGCGAGCATTTCGACTATCACTTTCCGTTCAGCCTCGACCTGAAGGTGCAGACCAAATCGTCGGCCTGGACACCGGGCGTCAACGGCGACTGGACGGGCGGCCGGAAAAACAAGCTCACCCTGTTTCTGCCGCCCGCACCGGCGGACGAGGCGCAATTCGCGCAGGCGCTGGCCGCGTACAACGCGAACCACATCACCATCATGGAATGACCTCGGGGAAACCGACATGGCAAAGGACAACGCTAATCCGACGCTCGAATCGATGCTGGAGTTTCAGAAGGTCTATCTGCGTGCGATCGCGCTTTCGTGGCGGAACCCGGAGTTCAAGGGCGAGCTGCTGGAGAAGCCGCTGGAGACACTCGCGAAATACTTCGGTTACCAGTGCCCGTGGATCATCGACATCGAGGTCGTCAAAACGGGCGGCGATCATGGCTGGACGAGCCACGGAAACGGCAGCGGTAGCTGGAACCTGCCGCGCAACGTGATGACGGTCGGCATACCGGAGCAACCGACGAACCTGGACGAAGAGGCCGTCGCGCTCGCGGCCTACTGCGACGCCGGGCCGAGCTACCTGTTCACCTGCTGCTGACCTGCCGCGGCCGAGCCGCGCACCGTCGCGTGCCCCGGGCCGGCTGTCCGGGGCACGCGATGTTTTTTTACCCGCCGCACGGAACCCGACTATGCTTGATGACCTTTCGCGCGTGTTGCGCTTCAAACCGCATTTGCTCGTGCTCGATGCGGGCCCCGAGACGCTGTTCGTCGTCGACGAATTCAAACGCGCGATGCTGTCCGGTGCGATCTTCGTTCAGATCGCCGCCTGTTTGCGGGCGCGGATGTCGATCGCCGAGATCGTGACATCGCTTGGCGGCACGTTCGGAGAATGGGACGTGCTCGCGCGGCTCGATCATCTGGTGCGCCGCGGGTACGTACGCGCCGACGCGCCGCACGACGACGATGCGGCGCGCGGCTTCTTCGAGCGCGCCGGACTCGACGGCGACGCGGCCTGCGCGCGCGTCGCTCAACTGCGCGTCGCGGTCGAGGCGTTCGGCGCCGACGATGCGGCGCTCAGGCGCGCGCTCGACACGGCCGGCATCGATGTCGTGCCGGACGCCGAATTGACCGTCGCGATCACCGATACGCACGACCGCGACGATCTCGCCGCGTGCGCCGCCCGCGCAGCGGCGCGCGGCGGCGCATTGCTCGTCGTGGCGGCCGGTGGCGTGCAGACGCTGATCGGGCCGTTGCTGGCCGGCCGCGGTGCGCTGGCCGACGCGCCGTGCATCGAATGCGTGCGCTACTGGATTCGCATCAACCGGCCTGTCGAGGCGCTGCTTGCGCGCCATCACGGCAGCGACGCGACGCGTCTGCCGCCGGCCGCCTCGCGTGCCGGGGCAGCAGCAGCGGCGGCGCTCGTGGCGGCGACGGTCGAGCAGATCGCGGTCAGCCGCACGGCATCGGAACGGCTGGAAACGCATATCGTGGCGCAGCGCATCGACACGTTGGCCGCCGAGCGGCACCGCGTGCTGAAGCGTCCGCAATGCCCGTGCTGCGGCAATTCCGCATGGATGCGCGAGCAGGCGGCGCGGGCGCCGCAACTCGCCGATCATGCGCCGCTGGCGCGCGCCGACGGCGGCTACCGTACCGCCGATCCGCAACAGGTGTTCGAGCGTTATGCCCATCTGATATCGCCGGTCAGCGGCGCGATCGCGTATCTGCACCCGATGCCGAAGCGGCACGCGGGCCTGCGCAAGGTCTATGCGTCGGGTTTTCTCGTGTGCCCGGCCGCCGTACCGGGCAGCAACCGGTTCGACAGGATCTGCTCGGGCAAAGGCCGCACCGACGATCAGGCCCGCGTGAGCGCGCTATGCGAGGCGCTCGAACGATTCAGCAGCGTGTATCAAGGCGACGAGGCGACGTTGACGGGAAGCATGGAAAGCCTGCTCGCCGATCCGGCATGCGATGCCCTACCGATTCACGTGAACGATCTTCAGCAGTTCAGCGAACGGCAATTCGACGCGCGCGACGCGATCAACGCATTGACCCGCGATGTTCGAAAGCAGGTACCGCCGCGTTTCACCGCGCGCGACGTCATCGACTGGACGCCGGCCTGGTCGCTCGTGACCGGCAGGCGCCATCTCGTGCCGCTGAGCTACTGCTATGCGGAAACGCCCGACAGTGCGCGGGTGCATGCCGCATGCGTGCACAATCCCAACGGCTGCGCGGCGGGATCGAACGTCGACGAGGCGATTTTGCAGGGCATGCTCGAATTGATCGAGCGCGATGCGGTCGCGATCTGGTGGTACAACCGGATCCCGCGCCCCGGCATCGATCTCGCGAGTTTCGACGATCCGTATTTCGATGCGCTCGTGCGCGAATACGCGACGTTCGGGTGGCGTTTGTGGGCGCTCGACATCACTACCGATCTCGGGGTGCCGACCGTGGCCGCTCTGGCGGAAAATCCGCAGGACGGGCGTTTCTCGATCGGCTTCGGCTGCCATCCGGACGGCCGAATCGCGGTGCAGCGCGCGCTGACCGAAGTCAACCAGTTGCTCGACGTCGCAGCGGAGGCGCCGCACCCGTGGGATCGCGACAAACTGTCGGCAACCGGATTTCTGTATCCGGCGAACGGCGTGCGCTGCACGACGCGCTCGACGTGGCGGCCGAGCGACGCTGAGTCGTTGCCGGCGGCGCTCGCGCATTGCGTCGGGCGCATCGCGGCGGCCGGCATGGACGTGCTCGTCGTCGACAAGACGCGGCCCGACATCGGCTTATCCGTGGTGCAGGTCATCGCGCCGGGGCTGTGCCATTTCTGGCCGCGTTTCGGCGCGCGACGGCTTTACTCGGTTCCGGTGGCACTGGGATGGCGCGCGCAGCCGTGCGGCGAACAGGAACTGAATCCGGCGCTGCTGTTTCTGTGACGTAACCGGTTGTCGTTTCATCGCGGCGGGATGGCTTCGCCAGCGGAAAGCGGCGGGCGGGCCGATTGCTCCCGCCCGGTGCTGCCGGGCGCCTCGCGCCGATCACGCCGCGGTCTTGTCGAGGCGCCGGTTCGAGATCACCCGTGGCTGATGGCGAGGTAAGCCTTCCAGGTGACGTAGCCCTTCAGGTGCGCGTGCCGGTCGTAAACGGCAGCAACAAACGCATAGGTCTCTTGGCCGGGACTGAGCACGGTGGCTTGCGCCCAGTAGTCCGCGCGCAGCTCTGTTTTCACACTGTTGTTGTCGGGCCAGCCCTGTGCCGGGTAAGGCTCGGTGGTGTTCTCGGTCATGTGCGAAACATAGCCCAGAAGGTTGCCGCTGATCGCTTGGATGCTGTACAGGAAGCACTTGTAGTTTTCCGTGTCCGTCAGCGACACGGTGCGCCAGTAAATCATGTCGTTGACGTTGGCCTTGAGCATCAAGTTGCTGCCGCCCTCGCCCTGGTACATACCTTGCACCGAGCCTTGGCCAAAGCCAGACGCCGCATCCGCCAGCGGGGTGATCATGTAGACGGTATCGGGGTTGTTCCCGAGCGGGGTCGCCTTATCCGGCGTCGTGCCGAGCGTATTGTTGTTCTGTTTCAGAATCTCCTGGACATCGAACGCAATCAGGACGTCAATGAATTTGAAGCTATCCAAGGTATGAGACATGGCAGTTCCTTTCACGTTTTATCGTTGAAGAACACTCTGTTGAGCGACGACGCCCGCGGCGCCGGCATCTCTCCCCATCCTGCGAAGCAGCGCCTGCGGAGAAATCGGGCGCGTGGAAGAGTACCGACAGCGTACGAGGAATTGATCCGCGAATCGATTACACGTGGTTACAGTGCACGCGTGACGAGATGTGCGGCGCGTGCATGTGAATCCCGCATCCGGTACACGGATATACCAGCGTCGCCGGAACCTGCGTCCTGCAGTTGGCCGGACAGGCCGGCCGCGGATCGCCGGCAGGATTTGCCGACAGGCTGGAACCTAGAACCGCGTACTGAACCCGACCCGAGCGATCGACTGCAGCGCGCCGCTCGACGCGCCGTTCGCATCCATCACGCCGTTGATCTGCGCGTTGCTGCCGTGGCTCGCGCGCTGGTGAACGCCTGCCACGTACACCATCGTGCGCTTCGACAGCCAGTACTGGACGGCCGCCAGGATCTGATGCGCATGCGCGTTGTCGAGCGTGTCGTTGCCTTTCATGTACGTGTAGCTCGTGCCGACCACCCACGCAGGCGACGGATGCCACGCCGCACCGGCCTCCGCCGACCACGCGCCCGCGCCGTTCTGCGCGTTGCGCACGGTCGTGAAGAGTGCCTTCCCCGTGACCGTGCCGAGCGTGTAGTGCACGCCCGCCCCCCAGTTGCGTACGCTGGTCGGCGGCAGCCCCGCCGCCGCGCCGTATTTCTGATTCGTATAGGCCGCGCCCGCGCCGAACGGGCCGTTGTCGTAGCTCGCGCCGACGCTGACCGTGTTGTTCGCGCCGACCGACCCCGCAACGTTGCCGAAACCGTACAGTGCGCCGAAGGTCAGGCCCGACAGCGACGGGCTCGTGTACTTGACGGCGTTCGCGACGCGATTGCTGCCTGCAACGCGATCCCAGTCGAACGCACCGGTCGGGTTGTTCGGCAGCGCGAGCTTGTCGAACGGCCCGTTGCGGAAGCCGTACAGGCCGACGAGATCCTGCGCGATCTCGTTGCCGCTCGCGGCGAGCGCATCGACCATGAACTCGTACTGGTTGCCGAGCGTGAGCTTGCCGTAGCGGTCGTTTTCCAGCCCGACGTAGGCCTGCCGCGCGAATAACCCGCCGCCGATGATCGAGCCGTTGCCGAGCGAATACTGGTTCACGAGCCGGAAGATCGCACGCGTGCCTGCGCCGAGATCCTCCTTGCCTTCGAAACCGAGCAGGTTCGGAAAGAAGATGTTGTCGTCGAATTTCGCGTTTCCGCGACCGCCTTCGTTGCTGACGAAACTGAGGCCGGCGTCCATCAATCCGAACATCGTCACGCTGCTCTGCGCGAACGCCGCCGCCGGAATCGCGCAGGCCGCGAGTGCCAGAAGGGTCTTTTTCGTCATCTCCAAATGCTCCTCACATGTTTCCGATCGGGTCGGATATTTTTTGATTGGACTACTGATTGATATGAAAAACCCGAACCTGAATGATCCGGATTCAGGTGCAACCGAAAGGGACCGGGTCGCGCACGGCGCATCGGGAGCGGCTGCCTGCCCGCCGACACGCCGCGCGCTGAGCGCTATACCGTCGAATACCCGCCGTCCACCGGCACGACCACGCCGTTGACGAACGACGCGCCGGGCGAGCACAGGAACAGGATCACGTTCGCGACCTCGTCGGCGGTGCCCCAGCGCCCGAGCGGCGTGCGCTCGAGGATCTGCCGCGACGCGTGCCCGTCGGCCATCAGCCCGCTGCTGAGCGGCGTGTCGATCCAGCCGGGCGCGACCGCGTTCACGCGAATGCCGCGCTCGGCCCACGCCTGCGCGAGCGAACGCGTGAGCTGCGCGATGCCGCCCTTGCTCGCGCTGTACGCGGGCCGGTCCTTGCTACCGAAGTACGTGTACATCGACGCGACGTTGACGATACTGCCGCCGTGCGCGGACAACGCCGGCAACGCGGCGTCGGATGCGCGCATCACCGACGTCAGGTTTACGTTCAGCACGAGCTCGAACTGGTCCATCCGGTATTCGTCCGCGTGCCGGCTGATGCCGACGCCGTTGACGAGCACGTCGAGCCGCGGCAGCGCGGCGATCGTGCCTGTCAGCGCATCGCTGTCGATCACGTTCAGTTCGACGCATCGGATGCGCTCGTGCACGGGCGCATGCGGGCCGGCGGCGTCGAGCCCGAGCGCGACGACCGATGCGCCGGCTTGCGCGAACCGCCATGCGGTGCGCGCGCCGATGCCCGATGTGCCGCCCGTCACGACGACAGTCTTGCCTTCAAACGCCAACGGACGACTCATGCTCGATGCTCCCGACAGTGTGTGCGCGGCGGGCGTACCGCTGCGCGGGGGAAACCAGAATCTTGATCTGTGTGCGATCGGCGAGCAGTGCGTCGAAGCCGTCGGCGACGGCATCTTCGAGCGATACGGTGCGCGTAACGATCGACGTGAGGTCGAGCGCGCCCGACGCGACGATGCGCAGCAGGTCTTCGTATGCATGCCGATAGCCGACGCTTGCCGTGAAGGTCAGCTCGTCGTTGACCGCGCGGAACGCATCGAAGCCCGCACGCGGCATCAGGCCGACCATCACGACGCGGCCGCCCTTGCGCAGCGCGTGCATCGCCGCTTCGAACGTGGCCGGCAAACCGGCCGCCTCGAAGCTCGCATCGACGCCGAGCCCGCCCGACGCCTCGCGGATCGCATCGCGCAGCACGGCCGCGTCGAGCGAGCGCGCGTTGAACGAGTGCGTCGCGCCGAGACGCGCGGCGGCCGCGAGGCGCTCGGGCGACACATCGACCGCGACGATGGTCGTCGCGCCCTGCAGCTTCGCGAGCTGGATCAGCAGCAGGCCGATCGGCCCGAGCCCGAATACCGCGCAGGTATCGCCGAGCCGGAGTTCGGCGCGGCGCAACGCATGCAGTGCGACGGCGGCGGGTTCCATCACGGCGGCCTGTTCGAGACTGACGCCGTCGGGCAGCCGATGCAGCATGTAGGCCGGCACGACCGCGAAGTCGGCCATCCCGCCGTCGCCCATCAGCCCGGCGAAGCCCATCGACACGCACAGGTTGTACGACCCCGAGCGGCAGTATGCGCATTGGTGGCAGCGATACTCGGGCTCGACGGCGACGCAGTCGCCCGGGTTCAGCGTCGTCACGCCCGCGCCGACTTCGACGACGGTGCCGCAGAACTCGTGGCCGAGCGTCAGCGGCGCGGTGCGCCGCGATAGCGGATGCGGCGCGTCGACCGGAATCGCGTGCGGGCCGTCCGCATATTCGTGCAGGTCGCTGCCGCAGATGCCGCAATAGGCGACCGCGATGCGCACCTCGCCCGGCCCCGCGCGCGGCGTGTCGATTTCCACGAGACGGACGTCGCGCGGGCCATGCCATTGAAGTGCGCGCATGTCAGCGTCCTCCGAGGTTTTGCGCATCGAGACGGTTCGCGGCGGCGCCGGCGAGCGCGCGCTTGCGCAGCACGGCAGGCGCGGTTTCGACGAGGCCGAACGACAGCACGCCCGCGAGGATCGCGCCGGTTGCCGACGTCCACATCGCGAACTGCAGGCCGTAGCGGTCGGCCGCGAAGCCGGCGACGGTCGGCGCGACGAAGCCGCCGATCAGCTCGCCGGCGCCCATGATCAGCCCGAGCGCGCTGGCGATCGCGCGCGGCGGCACCGTTTCGGCCGGGATCGTCGCCATGAACAGCGTGAAGCAGCCAAGGCCCGTGTAGGTCGCGAGCACGAGCGCGCAGAGCGCCCACAGCGAATTCGCGTGAATCATCGCGACGGGGCACGCGGCGGCGACCAGCGCGAACACGATCATCGTCGGCTTGCGGCCGATCCGGTCGGAGATCGCCGGCACCGCGAAGCCCCAGAACACCCATGCGGCGCCGAGGCAGGTCATCACGACGCCCATGTCGGACGGCGAAAGATGGCGGCTGTCGACGAGGAAGACCGGCGCGAACGAGATGACCACGACGAACCACGTGAGGAAGAAGCAACTGATCAACACGCAGAGCAGGATGTTGCGTTCCTTCAGCAGCGCCCAGCGGTTGATCGCGGCGCCGCCCGCCGCTGCCGCGCCGACGGTGTCGGCCTGCGCATGCCGTGCGCCGCCGGGCGGCACTTCGCGAACCCAGCGCCAGATGCAGAAAGCGATCAGGAAGCCCGGAATGCACGATGCGTAGAACGCCTCGCGCCAGCCGTATGCGGTCGCGATGCCGATCACGACCGGCGGGCCGATCATCGCGCCGAGCAGGCCGGCGGCCGAGCCTTGCAGCAGGCCCATGTTCAGCCCGCGGCGGCTCGGCGTCGAACTCTCCACCATCAGCGACTGCGACAGCGGCAGCACGGGGCCTTCGGCGATGCCCATCAGCGCACGGAATGCGATCAGGCTCGCGAAGCCGCCGACGAACCCCGACAGCGCCGAGCACACGGAAAAGCCGAGCACGGCCGCGATCAGCAGCGGCTTGCGCGTGCCGCGCGCGTCGGACCACGCACCGGTCGCGGCGCCGGACAGCGCCCACGTGAGCGCGAGCGCGGACGACACCATGCCGAGCTGCGCATTCGTCAGGTGCAGTTCGGCCGACATGAACGGGAACAGGAACGACAGCGCGAGGCGGTCGAAGAACACGAAGCCGAACGTCATGAACAGAATCAGCAGCAGCCTGTTCTCGTACGTCCATGCGAGTTTGGGGGAAGGGCGGGATGTCATGGCGGGCCTCGTCGCGCGTCAGCGGAACAGCTTCTCGATCGCCTGCGCGCCGAGGCCGACCTTCTCGTAGTGGGCCTTGCACATCGCGATGTACGAATGCACGTCGAAATAGCCGTCGGGGTTGCCTTCATCGTCGAGCCAGATCAGCGGCCCCTTGACGATGAAGAACGCGCGCATCGGCTCGGGATGGTCGAACGCGACGAGCGTGTGGCCTTCGCCCGGCGTCTCGTACACGAAATCGCCCTTCGTCGCGGTCCATTCGTGTTCCAGGTAGCCCCATTTGCCGGACAGCGTGTATGCGAATACCTCGTGCGGGTGATAGTGCCGGTTCACGAGCCCTGCTTCCTTCGCCATCAGGATGTCGCACCATTTGTTCTGCGACGGCGAGATCCACAGCGGCCGCGACGAAACCGTTTCGGTGAACGGAACGTAATAGCGCTCGTCGTCGGTGGCCGCGTTCGCGATGTAGGCCTCGGGCAGCGCATCGGGCTTGAACGGATTGGCAATCGGCGGGATGTTTTGCCAGAATTCGGCTACGGCTTTGTCGACCACGGCTTGTCTCCTTGTGTATGGGTGTCGTGGGTTCGACTTTAGCCAGCCGGTGCGCGCCGCTCTTGACTGGGCTGGACGAATTGCTTGACCGCGCCGGACATCGCACTGCACGACGTTTAAACGATCCATCCCCCAATTCCGCAATGCATGCCGCTCCGTACGACGGGCGCCAGCAGGAGGCGACGTGACGAATTCGACCGTTTTTTCACGCACGCGAGGCTCGACGGCCGACGTGCCGGCGCGCGACCGGATGGCGTACTGGGATGCGTTCAACGCGGCGACGCTGGTCGGCCTGCGCTGCTCGTCGCTGTCGCCGGCCGGGCTCGAAGTCGAGAAGGCCGACATCGCGTTGCCGGGCCTCGGCATCGCCGACATCAGCGGCCAGGATCACGTGATCGAGCGCAGCCCCGCTTTGGTGCGCCAGTTGCCGAAGGAATCGCTGTTCGCATGCCAGATCCTGAGCGGGCGCGCGTACTTCATCCAGCGCGACCGGTGCCTGCTCGCGGAAGCCGGCGATGTCGTCGTCTACGACACGCGCGTGCCTTATCTGTTCGGATTCCTGACGCCGATGCGGCAGTTGCTGATCGATATCCCGATCGCGACGTTCGACGACCGGCTCGATGCGGAACTGGCGGCGCTGCCGCTGCGGATCGCGCCGAAGCCGGGCGCGGGCGCGATGCTCGGCGCGACGCTGAGGGCGAATGTCGAGCGCTTCATGAAGGATCCGGTCGAGCGCGATGCCGCGGCGTTCGCCGAGCACACGCGCACGCTGATCGCGGAACTCATCGGTGCGGAAGTGAACGGCGCAGGCGCATCGCGCGCGTCGCTGTCGTACCTGCTGACCGCGAAGCAGTACATCGCGACGCATCTTGGCGAGCCGGAGCTCGGGCCGCAGGCGGTTGCCGATGCGGTCGGGCTGTCGCTGCGCCATCTCGGCCGGCTCTTTGCGGCCGAAGGCGAGTCGATCACGCAGCACATCTGGTCGGAACGGTTGTCGCACGCGTATCGCGAGCTGACGGATGCGCGGCTGCGCAAGACGAGCGTCGGCGAGATCGCGTTCCGCTGGGGGTTCTCGAGCCAGGCGCATTTCAGCCGCGCGATTCGCGAGCGCTACGGCGCGTCGCCGATGGCGCTGCGCGATGCGGCGCGCGCGGCGGAGTGCTGATCCGGGCAGTGGAGGTAGCGGCGGCGCGTGTGTCACGCGCCGTTTTTGTTTTCAGTGCAGTGCAGTGCGGCGCCCGCGCGCCGCGTCACTCCGCCAGCATGAACTCCGCGCAACGCTCCGCGATCATGATCGTCGGCGCGTTCGTGTTGCCGGACACGATGCGCGGCATCACCGACGCGTCGCAGATCCGCAATCCGTCGATGCCTTGCACCGCGAGGCGCGGCGTGACGACCGCGTTCTCGTCGTTGCCCATGCGGCAGGTGCCGGCCGGGTGATAGACGGTTTTCGCGCGGCGCCGCACGTAGTCGGCAAGTGCGGCATCGGTCAGCGGCTCGGCTTCGCGAACGATGCGCGCGAGCGACGGCGCGCGGATGATCTGCCGGGCGAGCGCGACGCCGCGCACGAGGCCGTCGACGTCGGCCGGGTCGGACAGCGCGCCGCTGTCGAACCGGATCGGTGCGGCCGGATCGTTGCCGCGCAGTTGCACGGAGCCGCGCGAGCGCGGCCTGAGCAGGCACGGGTTGATCGACAGGCCGTGGCCGGGAAGCGGCTCGCGGCCGACGTCGCCGACGAGCGTCGGCAGCACGTGGAACTGGATGTCCGGCCGGCCGCTGCCCGTCGTGTCGACGAACGCGCCGGATTCGACGACGTTCGACGTCAGCAGGCCCGTGCGGCACAGCATCCACTGCAGCCCGTGCCGCAACGCCTTCAGCCCGCGATCCTCGCCCAACAGGCTGACCGGCGCATGGCTATAGCCGTAGATCGATACTTCGAGGTGGTCCTGGTAGTGCGCGCCGACGTCGGGGCTGTCATGCAGCACGTCGATGCCGTGCGCGTGCAGGTGCGCGCCGGGCCCGATGCCCGACAGCATCAGCAGCTTCGGCGTGCTCAGCGCGCCGGCCGCGAGCACGACGTCGGCACGCGCGGCCGCCGAACCCGTCGCGCCGCTTTCGGTTCGCCATTCGACGCCGGTCGCGCGCCGGCCGTCGAACCGGATGCGCGTCACGCGGCAGCCGGTCAGCACGCGCAGGTTCGGATGGCCGATCGCGTCGGCGAGATAGGTGGCCGCGGTGCTGCCGCGCTGCCCGTCGAAGATCGTCGTGTGATAGAAGCCGACGCCGTGCTGCGCGGCGCCGTTGAAGTCGTCGTTGTATGCGAGGCCCGTTTCCTGCGCGGCCTTCACGAACGCGAGGCTCAGCGGATGCCGGTAGCGCGTGTCGCTGACCTTCAATGGCCCGTCGGTGCCGTGGAACGGCTCGGAGAGCCGCAGGTGCGATTCGGCGCGCTTGAACACGGGGAGCACGTCGTCCCAGCCCCAGCCCGTGCAGCCGAGCGCGGCCCAGTCGTCGTAGTCGTCGCGCGTGCCGCGCACGTACAGCATCGCGTTGACCGAACTGCCGCCGCCGAGCGTGCGGCCCTGCGGCACGTAGGTCTTGCGTCCCGCAGCGCCGGGCTGCGGCTCGCTTTCGAACGTGACCGTGCGCCGCGTGCCGAGCACGCGGATGAACGTCGCCGGAATCCGGATGAACAGGCTGTCGTCCTTCGGGCCGTCCTCGAGCAGCAGCACGCGCCTGCCGGCCTTCACCAGCCGATGCGCGACCGTACAGCCGGCCGAACCGCCGCCGACGACGATATGGTCGTATGTCTCCATCCCGCTTCTTCTCCTTGCTGTCGGGCGGCGGAACGAGTGCCGCCGCGCAGGAAGCCAGCTTAGCGAGCGATATGCGGCCCATTTGACCGGGACGGACGCCGTGCTTGCCTCGCACGGACACGGCGGCGGGTGGCGGGTTTTGCGGCGTCCGGTTACCGCGCGTCGGCCGGCGCGCGCGTGTCGCTTGGTGTCTCGCCGAAGCGTGCGCGATAGCTGCGACTGAAGTGTGCGCTGTTGTTGAAGCCCCAGCGGAACGCGATTTCGCTGACCGTCAGGTGCTTCAGCGACCGGTCGCGCAGGTCGGCGCGGCAACGTTCGAGCCGCCGCGCGAGGATGTAGCGCGTGAGCGGCATCCCTTCGATCTCGAACACGCGTGCGAGCTGGCGCGGCGACAGGTTGATCGCGCGGCTCACCGACTGACTGTCGAGATCGTCGTCGGCGAGATGGCTGTCGATGAACGCCTTCGCGCGCGACAACGTGTGGACGGTCGACTTCGTCGGCGACGCATCGCCGTCGCGCAGCCGCAGCATCGACTGCACGAGCTCGAGTATCGCAACGGCGCGCGGCTCGCGGGCGCCGGGCGCCGGCTCCTGCGGCGCGGCGAGCAGCGCGTACAGCTGCCGCACGGCCCACGATGTCACGCCGTCGTCGCGATCGATCTTGACGAGGCTGCGGTAGCGCCACGGCCCGACACGTGCTTCGAACACGTCGCGCGGCACGTCGAGCACGGTCATCGCCATGTCGGCGGGAAAGCCGTGCCCGTACGGCACCGACGTGTCGTAGAGGACGATATCGCCCGACGCGTGCTGCATGCAGTCGACGTCCTGGAACGTATAGCCTTGCCCTTCGTGCATCAGGCAGATGAACACGGCGTCGCGCTGGTCGGCATGGATGTTGTGCGGCGTACGCACGACCGCGTGCCGGTTCGCGACGATGTCGCATGCGCTGAACAGCCCGAGATCGCGCTTGCGCAGCATCGCGTCGATGCCTTCGGACGATTTTCCACTGCATTCGATCCGCACGAGCGTGCGGGCGACGTGGTCGACCCAGAAGTCGACGCGCTCGGCGCCGCGTACGGCGCGCGTCGAGATCGTGACGATCCCCGTGCTGGTATCCGGCATGACGTTCTCCCAATGACCGCCCGAGCGGCGCAGTCTCGGGCACGTCGAATGTCGCGGTCAATCCGTGAAAGACCGGGGCCGGTGTGCGACGCGCTTGCAGCGGGGCGTTGCGGCCGGACGTGCGATCGATGTCCGGCTGGGTCAACGGAAGCGGCCGTGCGAGTCAAAACGCGAGTGCGATTTTCGGCTACGTAGCGCGCGTATCGCCACGCGCTGCCGACAGGTACCGCCGGCCTGCGGCCCCCGACTTCAGGTTGCGCTGGCCTCGTCGATCTGGCGGATGTCGTCCTGATCGAGCCGGATGCGGATCGCTTCGCCGAGCAATTCGAGCTGCGCGAGCGACGTCGCGCTCGCGATCGGCGCGGTGATCGTCGGCCGCGCGATCTGCCACGCGAGCGTGATCGCGGCCGGCTGCGTGCCGTGCTTCGCCGACACGGCATCGAGTGCCGCGAGAATGCGCAGGCCGCGTTCGTCGAGATAGCCGGCGACGCGATCGCCGCGCACGCTCTTCTTCAGATCGGCCTCGCTGCGGTACTTGCCCGACAGGAAACCGCTCGCGAGCGCGTAGTAGTTGACGACGCCAAGCTTCAGGTCGCGCACGACCGGCTCGAGATCGCGTTCGTAGTCGGCGCGGTCGATCAGGTTGTACTCGGGCTGGATGACCTGGTACGCGGGCAGGCCGTCGCGCTTGCTGATGTCGGCGGCTTCGCGCAGGCGCGCGCCGCTGTAGTTCGATGCACCGATGATGCGCACCTTGCCCGAGTCGATCAGCGTCTGGTACGCGCCGAGCGTTTCCTCGAGCGGGGCCGTATCGGCGAGGTCGCGGTGCGAGAAATACAGGTCGATGTAGTCGGTCTGCAGGCGGCGCAGCGAATCGTCGGCGGCTTGCAGGATGTTGTCTTTCGTCAGGCCCGCGCGTGTCGAAAGCAGGCCGACCTTGGTCGCGATCACGACCTGCTCGCGCTTGCCGGAACGCTTGAGCCACTTGCCGATGATCGTTTCCGATTCGCCGCCGCTGTTGCCGGGCGCCCAGGCCGAATAGACGTCGGCCGTGTCGATGAAGTTGATGCCGGTGTCGGCGAGCGCGTCGAGCAGCGAAAACGATGCGTTTTCGTCGACGGTCCAGCCGAAGACGTTGCCGCCGAACGCGAGCGGCGAAACCTGGATGTTCGACGTGCCGAGAGTGCGTAGTGCCATGTTTCTCCCCGAGTACTGAGAGGTGATGGGATTGAATTGCGCGAGATGAAGCCGGTCGCGTTGAGACGGCGAAGCGCATCACGAGGTTCCGCCGTCAGCGCGCAAACCGGTGTGTTTCACGGCCGCGCGCCGGGATGTCGCACAAGGCGATGTCGTCATGGAGACGTTGTCCGTTCGAACGCCGCTCGGCATGCATCGGGATTCCGTATTTATTACCGATCTGCCGCGCCGGACTCGGGAATTGACGTAGCGCGTCAGCGTTGTCGTGAGCCGTCGTCTACGATATCCTTTCATCCCAAAATTAAGGGAGGCAGCGGGCCGCTGCCATACGAACGAAAAAAATCATTCTGAGGCGGTCATGGCTGACCTAGCGGCATTCATTCGAGCCCCGTTTTTCCTGCAAGACAAGCGCTTGCTTGCGCTGTCTTTTCCTTACGACGACGCACCTTCCGTCACCGACTCGTATGGCCGGCATCGTCCGGCGCGGCTGGTCGCCGAGCGTCTCGTCGCGCACGAGGGGCTCGGGATCGACTTCACGTTCGAACTGACGCTGCTGTCCGGCGAGGCGGGCGTCACGCTGGCCGACATGCTGGGCAAGCTACTCGCGGTGTCGATGGTGCGCCCGGACGGCAGCCTTCGCCATTTCACGGGTTATTGCACGGAGTTTTCGCTCGTCCGCAACGACGATTCGATCGCGGAATATCGCGCGGTGCTGCGCCCGTGGAGCCACTTCCTGCGGACACGCGTGAACAACCGCCTGTTCCTCGGACAATCGCTTCAGCAGCAGATCGGCACGCTGCTCGCCGATTACCAGGGGCTCGCGCCGTCCTGGGAGTGGCGCGTGCGCGGCGACGATCCTGCGCGCACCATGAACGTTCAGGGCGGGGGGCTCGGCGAAAGCGACTGGAACTACATCGTCCGCCATCTGGAAGCCGTCGGGTTCCTGTACTGGTGGGAGCACGACGAGACGGGGGTGAAGCTGATCGTCGGCGACGACAGCACGGTACAGTGCCCGGCGGTCGACGGTCGCTCGCAGGAGATCCGTTTCCAGACGCACGACGGCCCGATGGCCGCGGATGCCATTTCGCAATGGTCCGCGGTGCGGTCGCTGGCCGCGGGCAGTTACAGCGCGACGGCGTTCGACTTCAAGGCGCCGCGTGCCGCCAATGCGCAGATACCGACGCTTCATCCGCCGGGTGTCGCGCCGCAGGTCGAGCACCACGAATACGTGGGGCACTACGGTTTCGTGAAGGAAACGCGTTCCGGCGATGCGCTGGCACGCGTGCGGATGGAAGAGATCGAGGCTGCGGCGTCGCGCTTCGACGCGGCCGGCAACCATCACGGCATCCTGCCCGGACGCTGGTTCCAGTTGTCTGACCACTTCAGCACGTCGTCGGGCAGCCCGGAGGACCACCGGTACCTGATTCTCGAGGCCCGTCACGAGGCGGCGAACAATTATCTGCAGGCCGACGGCAAGCCCGAATATCGCAACCGCTTCGTCGCGGGCCATCGGCATACGCCATGGCGTCCGGGCCGCGGGTTCAACAGCGAACCCGTGCGGGTGCTTGCGCCGCAAACCGCGACAGTCGCGGGCGCGAAGGGCGCCGGCAGCGTCGACGTCGACGAATACGGCCGGGTCTGCGTCGTGTACCACTGGGATCGCGCGGCGCAGACCAGCGCGCGGATTCGCGTGGCCGCCGGCTGGGCGGGCGGCGAGAAGGGCATGATCGCGCATCCCCGCGTGGGTAGCGAGGTGCTCGTGATGTGCCTCGACGGCAATCCCGACCGGCCCGTCGTGTCGGGCACCACGTACAACGCGGAACGGATGCCGCCGTGGGTGCTTCCGGACCAGCAGGTGCTGACGGGGCTGCGCAGCCGCGAGCTGTCGGGAGACGGCGGCAATGCGGCGGGCGGTCGTTCGAATCACGTGCTGCTCGATGACACACCGCAACAGCTCCAGCTGAAGCTGCGCAGCGATATCGACGCCAGCGAACTGACACTGGGACATAACGTCCGCATCGACAATACGCAGGGGCGCACCGATCAGCGCGCGCGCGGTTTCGAGTTGCGGACCGACGCGCATGGTGCCGTACGGGCAGCCAAGGGCCTGCTGGTGACCAGCGAAGCGCGCTACGATGCGCGTGCCCATGCGACGGACATCGGCGAGACCGTTGCTCGCCTCGAGGCGGCGCATGACCTGCACGAATCGCTGTCGAGTTCCGCGCATGACGTGAAGGCGCAGGAATCCGGCGACCAGGATGCCGTTCATCAGGCGCTCAGGACGCAGAATGACGGCCTCAAGGGCAGCGGCGGCAATCCGCAGCAGGGAGAGTTTCCGGAGTTCTCGCAGCCGTTCCTGGCGCTCGCCAGCCCGGCGGGCATCCTGGCCACGACGGCAGGGTCGACCCACGTCGCGAGCGATCAGCACGTCGCGCTGACGAGCGGTGCCCACACGAGCATCGGCGCGGGAAAGAGCATGCTGGTCAGCGCGAAGGAGGCGGTGCGCGTCGCCGCATTCGAGAAGGGCATCCGGCTCGTTGCCGCTGCTGCCGACATCGACATCCAGGCGCTGAAGGACAGCATCAACGTGCTGGCCAAGCTGGACGTGAAGGTCGACGCGAACCGCATCACCATCACCGCAAAGGAAGAAGTCCTGATCAATGGCGGCACCAGCTATACGCGCTGGAGCGGCAGCGGCATCGTCCATGGGACCAAGGGCGAATGGACCGCACATGCCGCGTCGCATACGTTCATCGGGCCGGACAGCCTGCCGGTGCCCGCGCGGGCGTTCCCGGGCACGGCGTGCGCGCCGTGCATGGTCAATGCGGCGTCGATGGCGTCGCCGTTCGCGGCCAAGGCTTGAGACAGGGCGCCGAATGACGAATGACCCGATGGCCGCGCAGGCGGCCGATGCGCTGCGGGCCGCGCTGTCGTCGCAGGATGGGCTGCGTGCTTATGTACTGATCGACGGCGCGTTGCTGGATACCTTGCCGGATGACGAAAAAGCGCCGTGGCCGGCGTTTGTCGCGGCATCGCTGCTCGACAACGCTGACGACGATGCGCGGGTCGTCGGGCCACTGCTGTTCGAATGGCAGCCTGCCGCTAATAGTGCCGACGGTGCCGGCGCGGCGGACGCGACCGATCCGCGCAGCATCCCATGGTCGGCAGCGAGCGTGATCGTTTCGCCGCTGACGCTCACGCAACTGGCCGTGCGTCTCGCGCCGATGGTGGATGTTCAGCTCGAGCAGATGGAGAGCGCGATGCTGATGCGCTTTTTCGATCCGCGCGTGCTGCCGTTCTGGCTCGACATGCTGCCCGCGGCGCATCGCGCGTATCTGGCGCAGAGCGTGCGGCACTGGATTCATCTGGATACCGAACTGCAGATCCGGACGGCGGAAATCGCTGCGCCTGCCAACGTCAAGGACGCCGCTGAGTTTCCGCTTCAGTTGTCCCAGGCTCAGGAGGACGGCCTGTTGGCCGCCTGCTATCCGTACACGATGCTCGAGCGGCTGCGCGCCGAGAAGCCCGCGCTGCTGGCGTCGTTGCCGGCCGCGCAGCACTACGGTTTCGTGCGCGATCAACTCGCGCGATGCCAGGCACATGGCGCTGAAAGCGCGGCGTCGCTACTGATCTATTGCGAACTGGCGCTGCGGTACGGCCCGCGCTTCGACGAGCATCCGGCGATGGCCGCCGTGTTCGACGCGGTGGCGCAAGGGCAGGACTTTCCGCAGGCGCTGGCGCTTGTGCCGGCGGAAGGCTGGCAGTGGATACAGGAAGCGGCGGGGTGACGGGCGCGCGCAGCGGATGCAATCGATCGATTCAGGTTTGTCCTGCGGGCGTTATGCGCAACCAAATGAATGTCATGAGAGAAAAATGATGTCGAGAACGAAACACCGTTGGATCACGCTGCTGTCGGTCCTGGCTTTCTTCACAGCCGGATGCAGCAAGGCCGAGAGCGGCTCGGAAAGTCTCGGAACCGGCGAGACCGCAAAATGGAATGATCCGAACTACGAGATCATCAAGGCGGGCTCGTACAACTATTCAGACTATGACATTTACCGGGTCTATCTGCTGCCGTTGGACCAGAGCAACCTGGACGATGCCGCGAGTGTCGACGGCGCGCGGGCGACGCCGCGCACGCAGAACTACTGGAGCGGAGGCAAGGGGTCGCGGCCCAGTCTCGCATGGGATTTCCGCTGGAAAACACCGAAGAGGTTCAAGGTGTGGTGGGAGCGCGTGGTCGACAAGCGCGCGATGGAAGTGTCATCCCCGAATTACGACGAATACACGCATCGCGAAACCCAGCCGGGGATGGCGTGGTGCGAGGGCGAAATCACGATCACGCGTCCGCCGATCAAGGACAAGGATGGCAACGTGCTGCTGCATTTCTTTCCGGACGGACGTGTCGATGGGGACATGGATTTCAGCTTGGGTCGTGCGCCGACCAAGGTCGAGCTTTCCCGGCGCGACGAGCAGTCGAAGCTGACGGGGCGCGCGTGCCTGAAGGAAATTCCCAATCCGTTCTACGGACGCAAGAAACCCGCGCAGTGGAATTGACGCCGGGCGCATTGCCGGAACAGGAGCATAACTGCCATGAGCAATCCCCCCATCATCCGACGTATCACCGATATCACACCTGTCGAGGACGCCATTCGAAGCGCCAACCGGGAGGCGCTCGATCCGATGCTGATCGAGCAGTGCAAGGAGTGTCCGAAACCGGTCTGGTTTACGGCGTTTTTCGATGGAACGGGTAACAACTATGGCGTCGATGGCGGAGGTTCGACGGACGTCAACCGGACCAAGTACAGCAACATCGCCAAGCTCTGGCAGTTTGCGCATGCGGAAGACGACGTGTTCCCTCGTACTGTCCGCAACTATGTAGAGGGCGTTGGCACACCGTGCAGCAAGGTGGGAGATACGGGTAAAGGTCTCGACAACGCGCTCGGTATGGCTGCTGCGAGCAAAGGCGAGTTGCGCATCCGCTGGATGCTCAACGAACTCGACCGGCACGTGACCAGATACATGCCGGCCGTAAGCCAGATCAACGTGGCCGTATTCGGCTTCTCGCGCGGCGCGACCGAAGCGCGCGCTTTCGTCCGCATGCTGACCGAGCAGCTCACCGAGAATATCGGTGGGCGGATCTGGTGGAACAAGAAGAACATGAAGGGGCACCGCCCCGAAGTGGTTGTCTATTTCCTGGGAATTCTGGATACGGTGTCGTCGACGGGCTTCGGTGGCAGCCGCCTTGAGAAGAATGCACCTGTCCTCGTTCAGCCTGTCCTCGGGCCG
Organism: Burkholderia sp. FW306-1C-G01B; assembly: GCF_058781685.1. Taxonomy (NCBI): domain Bacteria; kingdom Pseudomonadati; phylum Pseudomonadota; class Betaproteobacteria; order Burkholderiales; family Burkholderiaceae; genus Burkholderia; species Burkholderia sp. FW306-1C-G01B. Next base: position 759,666 of record NZ_JBYSWZ010000001.1, on the reverse strand, counting down.
GTTCTGGGGACGATTGCCGGTGGCGTATTGCGCTATATCGACAAAGGTGGTCACGCGGAGTGGGCGAACGATATCCGCATTCCGGGCTATGTGCGGCAGTGCGTTCACTATGTGGCTTCGCAGGAAGTCCGGGAGAAATTCCCCGGCGACTCGGTGCGGGAGGACCAGATGGTTCCGGGGAACTGCCGCGAGGTGTACTACCCCGGCATGCACTCGGATGTGGGCGGCGGTTACGAGCGCAACTACCAGGAAGGGCGCACCAACGAGTTGGCCAACGTCGCGTTGAACAACCTCTATATCGAGGCATGGAAGGCCGGCGTACCGTTCCGTTCGCCGCAAGAGGTGATGGCGAACGCGGGACAACTGTTCGAGATTTCCAAGGATCTGGAGGCAGCCTGGAACGTGTACATGGGCCAGGGCAACGAAAAGCGCGCGGGCGTGGCGCCGAACAGCGGCCGGCTCGAACCGCAGGTCATCTGGCACATGAACCGCTACTACCAGTGGCGCGCCAGCCGCAGCCGACGCCTGCACGATGGCCGGCTGAAGCCGCCGGGCGGCGTGAATTCCTACATGGCCATTACCGATAGCGAGTGGAATGAAGATACGGATCGCCTCCGTCATGCCAATGGCGGATATCTGACTGTATCTGTTTCGGATCAGGAGAAAGCCATTGACGCGGCCGTCAGGGTCACGGGAAACTGGCTGGGCGGCATCGACCAGGCAGCGCGTGCGACGTTCGACCTGTTCTTCGATCGTTATGTGCACGATTCGATTGCCGGTTTCAAGAAGCAGATGGAAGACGGTCACGTCGGCTTTGCCGAGTCGAGCCGCTGGACGGTCAACCGCCAGTACTTCATGGGAAAGCGCGGCAAGAAGTTCCTATACTGGCGTTACGAAGGCGACAAGGCCGAGCAGGCCGCCACGCAAGTGGCCAAGGCCGATCCGGCCAAGCAGGCGGACCCGACGGCGGTCGGCGAGCCGCAGCTCGCCAGCAACCAACCCGCGGCGGTCGGCGGCGATGCGCTGCCCGATGCGACGTCGACGGCCTGACGCCGCACGCGACACCGTTCGCAACCGCGAGCGGACGACCTGACGTCGCGGCAGACCGGATCTGCCGCGACGCTCCCAATCTCAGCGCAACTGCACGGCCGCGAGAAACAGCACCATGCTGCCGATCGCGCCATCCAGCACGCGCCACGCAACGGCCTTGCGGAACCATGGCGCCAGCAATCGCGCACCGTAACCAAGCCCGAGAAACCACACGACGCTGACCGCCATCGCGCCGATCGCGAACGCGAGCCGCGCGCCTTCCGGCTCGCGCGCGCCGGCCGTGCCGATCAGCAGGAACGTGTCGAGATATACGTGCGGGTTGAGCCACGTGAACGCGAGCGTCATCAGCACGATCGCGAGCCCGCTCTGCGGCGGCGGCGCGACCGCGTCGCCGCGCACGTCGAGCGTTGCGTGGCCCGGCTTGAACGCGCGGCGCAGCGCGTTGATGCCGAACCACGCGAGATACGCGAGGCCGACATACAGCACCGCGTGGACGAACGTCGGATAACGCTCGACGAGCACCGATGCGCCGCCGACGCCGGCGCCGATCAGGATCATGTCGGACAGCGCGCACAGCAGCACGATCTTGCCGACATGCGAGCGCATGATGCCTTGGCGGAGCGCGAACGCGTTCTGCGCGCCGATGGTGACGATGAGCGACGCGCACAGTGCGGCGCCGTGGGAAAAAGCGAGCCAGTTCATGGTGGTGACAGCAGTAGAAGCAGTAGACGGATGAATCGTGTAGCGCTAGTCTGCGGTCAGCATGAGAATAAGAGAAGCTAATTCACCTAATGCAGATTAAGGAAATCTAATGCTCGACTACGCCCTGCTCGATGCCCTCGCAGCCGTGATCCGGTACGGCTCGTTCGAGCGTGCGGCCAAGGAGCTGAACGTCACGCCGTCGGCGGTGTCGCAGCGCGTGAAGCTGCTGGAGGAGCGCGTCGGCAGCGTGCTGGTCAAGCGCGGGCAGCCGTGCGTCGCGACGACGTCGGGCGCACTGCTGTGCCGGCATACCGAGCGCGTGCAACTGCTCGAGGCCGAGCTTGGCGGCCGGATGCCGGCGCTGCCGGGCCAGATTGCGAGCGCATGGCCGATGTTGCGCGTGGCCGTCAACGACGACAGCGTCGCGACGTGGTTCATCGACGCGGTCGGGCCGTTCTGCACGGAGCGCGAAACGTTGCTCGACCTCGTGATCGACGACCAGGACTACACGGCGGCGCGCATCCGCGACGGCAGCGTGCAGGGCGCCGTGACCGCGCAGGCCGAGCCGATCCAGGGATGCCGGTCGGAGCGGCTCGGGCGTATCCGCTATCGCGCGGTGTGCTCGCCGGCGTTTTACGAACGCTATTTCAGTGCGGGCATCACGCGCGATGCGCTGCGCCGTGCGCCGTGCGTGATGTTCAATCCGAAGGACGGGCTGCAGGCGCGTTTCATCCGGCGCGTGACGCGCGCGGATCTCGATCCGCCGCAGCACTGGATACCGCACGTCGCGGGCTATCTGCGCGCATGCGAAACGGGATTGGGGTGGGGGATGTGCCCGGACCGGATGGTCGACCGGCAACTGGCGGCGGGCGAACTGGTCGACATGTCGCGCGGGCGCACTGTCGACATCGATCTTTACTGGCAGAGCTGGCGTCTGTCGATCGGCTGGCTCGACGATTTCAGCGCGGCGCTGAAGGCGCGCGCCGCGCTGTTTCTCGACTGATCGGTAACGTCACGCGGGCGGCGCGCGAGATGCGCGCGCCGTGCGGGATCAGACGTGATGCAGGCCGTCGAAGTCGATGATCTGCACATGACGGCCCTGCATTTCGATCAGGCCGCGCTTCTGGAACTTGGACAACGTGCGGCTGACCGTTTCGAGCGTCATGCCGAGGTAGCTGCCGATGTCTTCGCGTGTCATCCGCAGGTTGAATTCCGACGGCGAGTAACCGCGCTTCAGGTAGCGCGACGATACGTCGAGCAGGAACGCGGCGACACGTTCTTCGGCATTCAGCGAACCGAGCAGCATCGTCTGCGACGTTTCGCGCACGATCTGTTCGCTCATCAGCTTGTGCATGCGCAACTGCATCGAGCCGGCTTCCGAGCACAGCGCCTTCAGCGCGCTGTACGGAATCACGCAGACGGAGCTGTCTTCGAGCGCGACCGCGGTGCGCGGATGCGTGTCGTCGCAGATGCCGTCGAGGCCGAGCGCTTCGCCCGCGAGATGCAGGCCCGTGACCTGTTCGCGGCCGTCGTGGCGCGTGGCGACGGTTTTCAGCGAACCCGAGCGCACCGCGTACAGGTTGTCGAATGCGTCGCCTTCGCGGAACAGCGCTTCGCCGCGCTTGACGGGGCGCGCCGCGCAGATGACCGATTCGAGGCGGCTGAGCGCTTCGGGCGCCAGGCCCTGCGGCATGCACAGGTGCCGCATTGCGCACGACGAGCAGTGCGCGGCCTGGCGAGGAGCCCAGCTGCCGGCATGAGGCGTGGCGGCGGGACGTGTGGCGACGGGCGTCAGCATGATCGTTTACTCCGGCATTGAATCGACTGAATCATTGTCCCACCGCAAGTTGTCGCTGTCGGGTGACAAAACGTCGCGACCGGCCGCGGATGCCGAACGCCGTTCATGCGGCTTGCTCGTCCGTGTTGGCGGCGGCCGGAATCAGCAGCACGGGCAGCGTCGCGTGCCGCACGCATTGTTCGGCGATGCTGCCGAGCACGAGACGGCGGAACCCGCGGCGGCCGTGCGTGCCGAGCACGAGCAGATCGGCGCCGAACGCCTTCGCGCCCTCGAGGATCAACTGCGACACATCGTTGAGCGACGTCGCTTCGGCCAGCTTCGTATCGCCTTTCACGCCCGCTGCCTGCATCAGCTTCGTGAAATCCTTTGCGAGCTCGTTGCCTTGCGCGACGAGCTGATCGCGCAGCACGGACGGATCGTAGCCCGGCACGTTGTAGTAGATCTCGGCGTTCTCGACGACGTAGAACGGTTGCAGCTCGGCGCCGTGTGCTTTCGCGAGCGCCAGCGCGGCATCGAACGCATGGCGGGACGTGTTGCTGCCGTCGACGGCAACCAGAATACGCTTGTACATAGTGTCTCCGAGTGGCGGGTTGAAACGAAGTCGGCCGGATGGCCGATCAGTCTGAACAATGCTGCGAGGCAGGGTAAACCAATGGCGGGGACTTCGCAGTGTGGTGCCTGTCCTGCCGCGCTACAGCAGCGCCTCCGGCGCCGCGGCGCACGGCCATGCACGCGATGCATGCCGCACTGCGCGGCGCGTATCGCATGGCTGCGTCGCATCCGTCGTTCGCGTGGCCGCCGCGCGGCTCGCGACAGCCGGTTCCGAGCGATGGTGGATGAAGACCGCATCGTCGCCGGGAACGGATGCGCGGGTATCGGAATCGCGCGTTGCACAGGTGCACGCATCGCGGCGCGTGCATGCCGCACCGACACGGTGCAACAGCCGCGCCGATGAACCGCGCGCATCGTCATTCAATCGCAACCGCGCCGTTTCGACATGACTTCGATCAACGCATGTGCGTCGGCGCGATTCGCGGCATGCATAAAACCGCCGATGCCGGCGCGCGGAATCGTTCGCTTGCGCACTCGTCGCGCGCGCCAATCCGCCGGCATCGATCGTCGACCGATGCCGATCCGCAAACGAACGATCGATTCAAACGCCGCGCCGGCTACCTCGGTACGGCCGTCAACTCGATCACGCGTTCCGGCCGCCGTCCGTGGCCGGGCCAGTACGCGCTGCCGTACATCCGGTGGACGGGGCCGAACTGCGCATCGTCCGCGGGCGACGGCGCGGCGAAGCCTTTCTCGATCATCACGTAGCCCGCGCGCAGCGCGAACGCCGGATGGTTGCCGCCGGCGCGGCTGTCGAAACCGGCGAGGCCGTCGCCGGCTTCGGGCATCGAATCGACGAGCGACGCGTTGCTGCCCGTGATCTGGTCGGGCGAGATCGGCCCGCCGCCGGCGAGAAGCCACGCCTCGCGGTTCTTGCCGTCGGTGTCGACCGTGCTGTCGTGGGTGTTGTCGTTGTCGAGCTCGACGCTGTGCGGATGCAAACGACCTGTTTGACCGGATGATTCCATCACGGCTCTCCTGGCGGCGAAGCGCTTCGGATCGAAGCAAATCCCGTTCCGGGTTCGACGGGAAAAGGCGCGCGGGCGACCGCCGCGGTCGCGCGACGCGCACTGATTTGTCATGATTTATTTCAGCTAGAAGACGCGTTTTCTACAGAGTATGATTCTTTTCCTGCGAAGCGGCGACAGGGGATTCGATCTCGCCGCCTCTGCCCGCGCCGGGGCGCCGCAGCACCCTTAAAGACGGGTAGTGAACAACAAAGCAAGGGACTAGAGGTGGCGGATTCATGCAAGCGACTACTGCCTTCACGCACCGCGGTTATCTGTTGAATTGCGCGCCCGCGCGCGCCAGTGACGGTTCGTTCAAGCCCTACGTCGTGATCTCCCGATCGAGCGACGGGGAGTTGGTTGCGAACCGTTTTTTCCCGACCGAGCTCCAGTTCAACGACGAAGGCGCCGCGATCGCGCACGCGCGCGACTGGGCCGTGCGCTGGATCGACGCGAGCAGCATCGTGATCTGACGCCATCGCGTTTCCTGCATCGTCGGCCGTCCGGCCGATCCCCCGGTGTGCCGCTCCCGGACAAAAAACGCGGTAATCTTGCGGAACCCGTCACTTTATTAGCGGCCGTGCGACCGAGCGCGGCCGCCTGCATTTGCATATGTCGACATCACCCGTCCGTCAGTGGGGCCTCGAAGAAATCGTAGCCGGCTTGCGCGAGTCGCGCGAGGAACTCCATCGCACGCGCCATCCGCGCGGCATCCGCGAACTGCCGTCCCGCGATGCGATCTGCAAGATTGTGACCGGCCTGCGCGCGTCGATGTTTCCGACGCATTACGGCGCGCCGGATCTCACCGACGAAAGCGTCGACTACTACGTCGGCCACACGCTCGAAAGCACGCTGCGCGTGCTGTGCGAGCAGATTCGCCGCGCGCTGCCGTTCCTGCCCGAGCATGCGGACACGCCGTTCGCGGAACTCGACGAGCGCGCGTTCGAGATCGCGCGCGAGTTCGGCCGGCAGTTGCCGGCGGTCCGCGCGCTGCTCGTCAGCGACATCCAGGCCGCGTACGCAGGCGATCCGGCCGCGCAGCACATCACCGAGATCCTGCTGTGCTATCCGGGCGTGCTGGCGATGATGCACCACCGGCTCGCGCACGCGCTGCACCAGCTCGGCGTGCCGCTGCTCGCGCGCTTCATCAATGAAATCGCCCACTCGGCCACCGGCATCGACATCCACCCCGGCGCGCAGATCGGCCCGAGCTTCTTCATCGATCATGGCACCGGTGTCGTGATCGGCGAGACGGCGATCATCGGCGAGCGCGTGCGCTTGTACCAGGCCGTCACGCTCGGCGCGAAGAGCTTCCCTGCCGATGGCGAAGGTGCGCTGGTCAAGGGCAACGCACGGCACCCGATCGTCGAGGACGACGTGGTGATCTATGCGGGTGCGACGATTCTCGGCCGTGTGACGATCGGGCGCGGCTCGGTGATCGGCGGCAACGTGTGGCTTACGCACAGCGTGCCGCCCGGCACGAGCGTCGCGCAGACCAGGGCCCGCGAAGGCGGCAGCGCCGACAAGCCGTAACGCGGCGCGCGGCCGCCGGCCGCCGCTGCGCGTGCATCAGTGCTTGCCGGCGGGCGAGCGGTGCTTGTACAGCACGTCCTGGTCGACGCGGATCAGGTTCTGCCCCGCATCCACCACGAAATCCACGCCGTTGTAGGCGTTGCCCGTCAGCAGCAGGATCGCGCTCGCGACGTCGTCGGGGCCTGCGATGCGCGCGAGCGGCGTCGATGCGCGGCTCGCGTGTTCGAAGTCGGCCTGCGTCTGGTCGTCGCTCGGCAGCATCAGCCCCGGGAATACCGCGTTCACGCGCAGCACGGGTGCGCATGACAGCGCGAGCATCTGCGTGAGGTTGCCGAGCGCGGCCTTTGCGACCGTGTAGCTGAAATGGTCGCGGTGAAAGTTTTCCTTGATCTTCTGGTCGACCACATTCACGACGACACCCTGCGTGCCGGCGGCGCGCGCCCGTTCGTAGAATGCGCGCGTGAGCAGGATCGGCGCGCGGCAGTTGACGGCCCATGCCTGGTCGAATGCCGCGAGATCGAAGCTCGGGAAATGGTCCTGCCAGAACACCGACGCGTTGTTGACGAGCACGTCGAGGCGCCCGAAGCGCGCATACACCTGGTCGATCAGCGCGGTGATCTGCGCGGCATCAGACAGGTCGGCCTGCAGCGCGACCGAATCGTGCCCGCGCTCGGCGATCGCGCGGGCCGCCGCGTTTGCGGCATCGGCCGAACGATCGTAGTGCACCGCGGTGCGATAGCCGTGTGCGGCGAAATACTCGGCGAACGCGCGCCCGGCCCGGCGCGCGGCGCCGGTCACGAGCACGACGGGCGCATGCGCCGTTTGCTTCGTCGACTCCATTACGTATTCGTCAGGTTGACTGAAGAAGGATTGGCGACGATCGACAGGAATTCGCGCCGCGTCGACGGATCGGTGCGGAACGAACCGAGCATGCGCGACGTGACCATCTCGACGCCCGGCTTGTGCACGCCGCGCGTCGAGATGCACTGGTGCGCGGCTTCGAGGATCACGCCGACGCCCTTCGGCTGCAGCACGTCGAACAGCGTATCGGCGATCTGCACGGTCATCTTTTCCTGGATCTGCAGGCGCTTCGCGAACGCGTCGACGAGGCGCGCGAGCTTCGAGATGCCGACCACGCGATGGTTAGGCAGATACGCGACGTGCGCGCGGCCGATGATCGGCACCATGTGGTGCTCGCAGTAGCTCTCGAAGCGGATGTCCTTCAGCACGATCATCTCGTCGTAGCCGTCGACTTCGCTGAACGTGCGCGCGAGGATGTCGCGCGGCTCCACCGCATAGCCGGCGAAGAACTGCTCGTACGCGCGCACGACGCGCGCGGGCGTGTCGACCAGGCCTTCGCGTGCGGGATCGTCGCCGGCCCAGCGCAACAGCACGCGAACGGCGGCCTCTGCTTCTTCGCGGCTCGGCCGGGATGCGGCCTGCTCGGGCCGTGCGGATTTTTTACCCATGTAGTGGCTCCATCGAAGGCCGCCTGCGGCGGCCGATATCCGGCAATTGTTTCATGCTTTCGCGGGTCGTGCGTGCTAGCGCGAACAGGCCCTGGCGCTCACTTCGGCCATTCGTCCTGCTCGTCGTTGAACAGCGACGCGACGACGCCGCGCAGCCACGCGGTGCGCGGATCGTTGTGGTACTTGCGATGCCAGTGCTGCTTCAGGTCGAAGCGCGGCAGCGCGAGCGGCGGCTCGACGGGCACGATGAACGCATGCTCGGCTGCATACGCATAGCCGATCGCATGCGGCACCGTCGCGATCAGGTCGGTGCGGCTCAGGATGAACGGCAGGCTCATGAAGTGCGGCGTCTCGAGCACCGCGCGGCGCTGCATGCGCTGCTTCGCCAGGTATTTCTCGAGCACTTCCTGGCTGCGCCCTTCGGCGCGCACCACCGCGTGCCCGCACGCGAGAAACTGCTCGACCGTGAACGGCGGCGTCTGTTCGAGCGGATGGCCGCGGCGCATCAGGCACACGAACCGGTGCGTGAACAACCGTTGCTGGAAGAAGTTGTTGCCGTCCAGATCGGGGAAGTAGCCGACCGCGAGATCGATCGACCCGGCTTCGAGGCCGCGTCCGACTTCGTCGTGCGCGAGCGAGACCGAACGCAGGTTTGCGTGCGGCGCGCGCGTCGCGAATGACTGCAGCAGCTTTGGCAGGAACACGATCTCGCCGACGTCCGACAGCGCGATCGAGAACGTATGGGTGCTCGCGGCCGGATCGAAGTCGTGCGGCGCGACGAGGCCGCGCTCGATCTGCGCGAGCGCGTCGCGTGCGGCCGGCAGCAGCGCGAGCGCGCGCGGCGTCGGCTCCATCCCGCGCGACGTGCGCACGAACAGCGGATCGCCGAAATACTCGCGCAGCCGGCCGAGCGCCGTGCTCACGCGCGGCTGGCTCACGCCGAGCAGGTCGCCGGCGCGGCTCACGTTGCGCGTGTCGTCGAGCGCGACGAGGTAGGGAATGAGGTTCAGATCGAGCGAATCCATCATCGGGCCAATATCTTCAAAACGTATACAACATATCTCCTGAATCGCGTTGCCGCATAGTCGGGAAAGCGCTCAAATGTGTTCCACGATTCGAATTAATGTTCTGGAGACGAACAATGCGCACCCAAGTCGCGATCATCGGCGCCGGTCCGGCCGGCCTTCTGCTTTCCCATCTGCTGCGCCTGCAAGGCGTCGATTCCATCCTCGTCGAAGCGCGTTCGCGCGAATACTGCGAGAACCGCATCCGTGCCGGCGTGCTGGAGCAGGGCACGGTCGATACGCTGAACGAAGCCGGCCTCGGCGACCGGATGCGCCGCGAAGGGCTCGAGCATCACGGCATCGAGCTGCTGTTCTCCGGGCAGCGCCACCGCATCGATCTGTCCGAGCTGACCGGCGGGCGCGCGATCACCGTCTACAGCCAGCATGAAGTCGTGCGCGACCTGATCGCGGCCGGCGTCGAGCACGGCCACCCGATGCACTTCGAAGTCAGCGACGTCGCGCTGCACGACGTCGAAGGCGAACACCCGTTCGTCACGTTCAAGCACGCGGACGGCCGCGCGGACCGCATCGACTGCGACTACATCGCCGGCTGCGACGGCTTCCACGGCATCGCGCGCCAGACGATCCCGGCCGAGCGGCTGAACACGTTCGAGCGCGTCTACCCGTTCGCGTGGCTCGGCGTCCTCGCCGACGCGGCGCCGTCGCTCGACGAACTGGTGTACGCGCATCACGACAACGGCTTCGCGCTGTTCTCGATGCGCTCGCCGACCGTCACGCGCCTGTACCTGCAATGCAAGCCCGACGAAAACCTCGCCGAATGGTCCGACGCGCGGATCTGGGACGAACTGCACACGCGCTTCTCGAACGACACGGGCTGGACGCCGACCGAGGGCCGGATCACGCAGAAAAGCGTGACGCCGATGCGCAGCTTCGTGTCGGAGACGATGCAGCACGGCCGGCTGTTCCTCGCCGGCGACGCCGCGCACATCGTGCCGCCGACCGGCGCGAAGGGGATGAACCTTGCGGTCGCCGACGTCCGCGCGCTGTCCCGCGCGCTCGGCGCGCGCTACCGGACGGGCGATGCGACGCCGCTCGACACGTATACGGCGACCTGCCTCGAGCGCGTATGGCGCGCCGAGCACTTCTCGTACTTCATGACGAACATGCTGCATTCGTCGCCGGAGGATTCGCCGTTCGTCAATCGCCTGAAGTTTGCCGAACTGAAATACGTGACGCGCTCGCGGGCCGCCGCGCAGTCGCTCGCCGAAAACTACGTCGGGCTGCCGTTCGACGATGCAGTGACCCCCGAGGCAACCCGCCTTGACAACGCGCTGTGCGCGACTCTATGATCGGCCCATCGTTCGCTAATCGAATCTAGGTTCGAATAGCGAACAAATGCCGGGGTCGAAATCGGCCCGGCGCGGCACGCGGCACGCGCGTGTCCCCTCGACAGGCCGCGCATCGTGCCGCGGGTTCGTATCAGGAAGAGACATGGTCAACAAGATTTTCGAATCGCTTCAGTCGGCGGTTGCCGACGTCCACGATGGCGCGACAATCATGATCGGCGGCTTCGGCACGGCCGGCATGCCGTCCGAGCTGATCGACGCGCTGATCGAACAGGGCGCGCGCGACCTGACGATCGTCAACAACAACGCGGGCAACGGTGAGACGGGCCTGGCGGCGCTGCTCAAGGCGAAACAGGTGCGCAAGATCATCTGCTCGTTCCCGCGCCAGAGCGACTCGCAGGTGTTCGACGCGCTGTACCGCGCGGGCGAGATCGAGCTGGAGCTCGTGCCGCAGGGCAATCTCGCGGAGCGCATCCGCGCGGCGGGCGCCGGCATCGGCGGCTTCTTCACGCCGACGGGTTATGGCACCAAGCTCGCGGAAGGCAAGGAAACGCGCGTGATCGACGGCAAGCCGTATGTGTTCGAGACGCCGATCCACGCCGATTTCGCGCTCGTGAAGGCGTACAAGGGCGATCGCTGGGGCAATCTCGTGTATCGCAAGACCGCGCGCAACTTCGGGCCGATCATGGCCAGCGCCGCGAAGGTCGCGATCGTGCAGGTGTCGGAAGTCGTGCCGCTCGGCGCGCTGAACCCGGAACACATCGTGACGCCGGGCATTTTCGTACAGCGCATCGTCGAGGTGCCGCAGGCCGCCCATGCGGCCGAGCTGGCCGCCGAACACGCTGCATCGCAAGCCGCTTGAGGGAGATATCCAGATGAAACGACTGACCCGCGATGAAATGGCCAAGCGCGTCGCGCAGGACATCCCCGAAGGCGCGTACGTGAACCTCGGCATCGGCGTGCCGACGCTGGTGGCGAACCACCTCGACCCGAGCAAGGAAATCTTCCTGCACAGCGAGAACGGCCTGCTCGGCATGGGCCCCGCGCCCGCGCCGGGCGCAGAAGACGATGAACTGATCAACGCCGGCAAGCAGCACGTGACGCTGCTCACCGGCGGCGCGTATTTTCACCACGCCGATTCGTTCGCGATGATGCGCGGCGGCCACCTCGACTATTGCGTGCTCGGCGCGTTCCAGGTGTCCGCGAACGGCGATCTCGCGAACTGGCATACGGGCGCACCCGATGCGATTCCTGCCGTCGGCGGCGCGATGGACCTCGCGATCGGCGCGAAGCAGGTGTTCGTGATGATGGAGCACCTGACGAAGCAGGGCGAAAGCAAGATCGTCGCGCAGTGCTCGTATCCGGTCACCGGCGTGCAATGCGTGAGCCGTATCTATACGGATCTCGCCGTGCTCGACGTGACGGCCGACGGCCTCGCGGTGAGCGAGATCTTCACCGACCTGTCGTTCGACGAACTGCAGAAGCTGACCGGCGTGCCGCTGATCGACGCGACGCAAAAGGCCGCTGCCTGAACCGCAGGCGTGCCGGCGCGCGCGATCGAGCGCACGCCGGCGCGCTTGGGTGGACAATAGGCGCACGCCGTTTCCCCAATCTGATGCCATGCTCGAAGACAGCGCCCGCCTGACCTCCCTCATCTGCGGCACCGAGCCGCTCAACCGAATCTGGTCGCCGCGCGCGACGATCCAGCGGATGCTCGACGTCGAGGCCGCGCTCGCGCGCGCGCTCGCCGCGCAGCAGGTGATTCCCGCCGCCGCGGTCGCGCCGATCGAACGGGCGTGCGACGCAAGCCGGCTCGACGCCGACGCGCTCGCGCACGGCGCGGCGCTTGGCGGCAATCTCGCGATTCCGCTCGTCAAGCAGCTCACCGCGCAAGTGAAGGCCGACGACCCCGAGGCCGCGAAATTCGTGCACTGGGGCGCGACGAGCCAGGACATCATCGATACCGCCACCGTGCTGCAGCTGCGCGACACGCTCGACGTGCTCGAGCCGATGCTCGACCAGGCGTGCGCATCGCTCGCGGCGCTCGCGCGCACGCATCGCGCGACGCCGATGATCGGCCGCACCTGGCTGCAGCAGGCGCTGCCGATCACGCTCGGCCTGAAATTCGCCCAATGGCTCGATGCGCTGCTGCGCCATCGCGCGCGCTTCGCCGAATTGCGCGAGCGCATGCTGGTGCTGCAATTCGGCGGCGCGGCCGGTACGCTCGCGAGCCTGCGCGAGCACGCGCGTGGCGTCACGGCCGCACTCGCGGCCGACCTGAAGCTCGCCGTGCCGGCCGTGCCGTGGCATACGCAGCGCGACCGCATCGCGGAAGCCGCATCATGCTTCGGGATGCTGACGGGTACGCTCGGCAAGATCGCGCGCGACGTGTCGCTGCAGATGCAGACCGAAGTCGGCGAACTCGGCGAGCCGGTAGCCGCCGGCAAGGGCGGCTCGTCGACGATGCCGCACAAGCGCAACCCGGTCGGCTGCGCGGCCGTGCTGACCGCCGCCGTACGCGCGCCGAACCTCGTCGCGACGGTGTTCGCGGGGATGGTCCAGGAGCACGAGCGCGCGCTCGGCGGCTGGCAGGCCGAATGGGATGCGCTGCCCGACCTCGCGCGGCTGACGGGCGGCGCGCTCGCGCAGATCGCGCAGATCGTCGCGGGCCTCGACGTCAATACCGAACGCCTTGCCGCGAACCTCGACCTGACGCACGGGCTGATCCTCGGCGAAGCCGTGATGCTCGCGCTCGGCGACCGGATCGGCCGGCTCGATGCGCATCATGTCGTCGAGCATGCGTCGAAGGAAGCCGTGCGCACCGGCGCGACGCTGTTCGACGTGCTCGCCGCCGATGCAGCCGTGTCCGCCCACCTGTCGCGCGACGCGCTCGCGCGGCTGCTCGATCCCGCACATTACGTCGGCGAGGCGCAGGCCTATGTCGACGCCGTGCTCGCGCTGCATGCGGGCACGACCCAACCAGGAGAACATTGATGCCTTTCGCCACTGTCAACGGCGTGAAACTGCATTACCGGATCGACCGTGCCGCGCGCGACGACGCGCCGTGGCTCGTCTTCTCGAACTCGCTCGGCGCCGACCTGCAGATGTGGGCGCCGCAGATCCGTCCGCTCACGCAGCACTTCAACATCCTGCGCTACGACACGCGCGGCCACGGCCATTCCGACGCGCCGGCCGGTTCGTACACGATCGACCAGCTCGCGGGCGACGTGATCGGCCTGCTCGACCACGTCGGCATCGCGCGCGCGCATTTCTGCGGGATCTCGATGGGCGGGCTGACGGGCGCCGCGCTGGCCGCGCGCTACCCGTCGCGCATCGTTCGCGCGGTGCTGTCGAATACCGCCGCGAAGATCGGCTCGCCGGAAGTGTGGGCGCCGCGTGCGCAGAAGGCGCGCGCCGAAGGCATGGCCGCGCTCGCCGACGCCGTGCTACCGCGCTGGTTCACCGATGCGTTCGTCGAACGCGAGCCGCGCCTGTTCGACGCGATCCGCGACACCTTCGTGCATACCGACAAGGACGGCTACGCGGCGAACTGCGACGCGCTGAACGCGGCCGACCTGCGCGAAGAGGTGAAAGGCATCACGCTGCCGGTGCTCGTCGTGACCGGCGCGAAGGACATGTCGACGCCGCCCGACCAGGGCCGTGCGCTGGCTGCCGCGATTCCCGGTGCGCTTCACGTCGAATTCGACGCCGCGCACATTTCGAACATCGAGTGCACCGGCGGCTTCAACCGCGCGCTGCTCGATTTCCTGACTGCGTGAGGCACCGGCGATGGACGACCAGGAACGTTACGAAGCAGGGATGAAGGTGCGCCGCGCGGTGCTCGGCGATGCGCACGTCGACCGTTCGCTCGAGAACCGCACCGAGGTGACCGACGAATTCCAGAACCTGATCACGCGCTATGCATGGGGCGAGATCTGGACGCGCGACGGCCTGCCGCGCCATACGCGCAGCCTGCTGACCATCGCGATGATGGTGGCGCTGAACCGCGGCGAGGAACTGGCGCTGCATCTGCGCGCCGCGCGCAACAACGGCGTGACGCGCGACGAGATCAAGGAAGTGCTGCTGCAGACCGCGATCTATTGCGGCGTGCCGGCTGCGAATTCCGCGTTCCATCTCGCGGACAAGATCTTCAAGGAGCAGGACGAGGCCGCGTAAGACGGCCGGTCAGGAGCGGCCGGCTGAGGGCGACCGCAACCGATCGTGTGGCCCGCTGTCGCAAGCGTGCCGTCGACGACGGGATCGATGAACGCGCCGGCAGAGCATCGGCGCGCGGCGCACCGGATGGCCGGTGGGCGAACAAAGGAAGGGCGCGGCTGCCATGCCGTATTGCTCATACATATATGGGACCGGAGTAAACGCTGAAGCGCCAACTCCGGTCGACACAGGAGACTCGCGATGAATCGCGCAACCACGGTCGATGTCCAGACCTTCATCAACGAGCAGCCGTTCGGCGGCTTTCAGTGGCTCGTGTTCCTCATGTGTTTCGTGATCGTGCTGCTCGACGGCTTCGATACGGCCGCGATCGGCTTCATCGCGCCGTCGCTGCTCGGCGAATGGAACCTGACCAAGCCCGATCTCGCGCCCGTGCTGAGCGCCGCGCTGTTCGGCCTCGCGTGCGGTGCGCTCGTGTCGGGCCCGCTGTCCGACCGGCTCGGGCGCCGCTCGCTGCTGCTCGGCTCGGTATTCCTGTTCGGCGTCGCGTGTTTCGTGTCCGCGTTCTCGACGACCATCGGACACCTGACGATCCTGCGCTTCGTCACCGGCGTCGGGCTCGGCGCGGCGATGCCGAACGCGGTCACGATGATGGGCGAATTCTGCCCGGACAAGCGCCGCGCGACCGTGATCAACCTGATGTTCTGCGGCTTCCCGCTCGGTGCCGCGTTCGGCGGTTTCCTGGCTGCGTGGATGATTCCGCATTTCGGCTGGCGCAGCGTGCTGATGCTCGGCGGCGTGACGCCGCTGCTGCTCGGCGTGCTGTTGCTGCTGAAGATGCCTGAATCGGTGCGTTTCATGGTCGCGAGCGGCCAGGCCGTCGACAAGATCCGCGCAACGCTCGCGCGCATCTCGCGCGACGCGCTGAATGCCGGCTCGTTCGCGATGACCGAAGCCGCGCCGCAGACGGGCGGCAAGGGGCTCGGCGTCGTGCTGTCGCGCTCGTACATCGTCGGCTCCGCGATGCTGTGGATCGCGTACTTCATGGGCCTCGTGATCTTCTACGCGTCGATCAACTGGATGCCGATCCTGCTGAAGGATGCCGGCCTGACGCCGAAGAGCGCGACGCTGATCTCGGCGCTGTTCCCGCTCGGCGGCGTGGGCGCCGTGCTGTGCGGCGTGCTGATGGACCGCTTCAACGCGAACCGCGTGATCGCCGTGTGCTATGCACTGACGGCGGTGAGCGTGTATGCGATCGGGCAGGCGGCCGGCAACGTCGAGCTGCTCGTGCTGGTCGTGTTCGTGGCCGGCGTGCTGATGAACACCGCGCAATCGTCGATGCCGGCGCTTGCCGCCGCGTTCTATCCGACCGAGGGACGTGGCACCGGCGTCGCGTGGATGCTCGGCGTCGGCCGCTTCGGCGGGATCGCGGGGTCGTTCCTCGTCGCCGAACTGACGCGCCGGCACTTCACGTTCGCGGGCGTGTTCGCGACGATCGCCGTCGCGGGCGTGCTCGCGTGTGTCGCGCTGCTGATCAAGCAGATGGCGCGGCCGCATGGCGTCGCGCAGCCGGCAGGCAAGATCGAATCGCTCGGGCATTGAGCGCAGCGCGGGCCGGTGCGATGCTCCGGCCCTTTGCGAACGGCGCCATTCGCGCCGCTATTCCTCCGCGTCGTGTTCCTTGACGAAGTTGCGCAGATACGCGCGCAGCGCGGCCTCCCGGCCGCGATGATCGGCGAGGTTCGCGGCGCCCATCTCTTCCTCGTCGCCGAACAGCGTGGGCGGCGCGCAGTAAGTGCCGACTTCGATGTTCTCGCGCAGCACGCGGATGTCGTGCGTGAGCGGGCGATACTCGGCGATCCAGTGCATCCCCTCGATATGCTCGCCCGTCCTCAGCATGGGTTTCATCGGCTTTCTCCCGGCAGCAGCGGCGCGACCGCGAAGCGGCTGCGCGCGCCCGTACCGAAAGGGTACGCCTGCATCACATGAATCTCAACGGGCGCGCTGTGAGCGCTCACTGCGGCAGCAGGTGCGCGATGAGCGGATACAGCGACAGGATCAGCAGCACGGCCATCGTCACGTTGAAGATGCGCAACGCGCGGCGGTTCGACAGGAAGCGGCGCAGGCCGAGGCCGAACGCGGCCCACAGGCTGATGCACGGAAAGCCGATCAGGATGAACACGACGGCCATCCATGCGGCGTTCATGCCGTAGTCGGCGGACAGGCGGATCGTCGTCGCGGCGGTCAGCACCATCATCCAGGCTTTCGGGTTGACCCACTGGAACGCGGCGGCTTCGATGAACGTCATCGGCCGCGGCTTGGCGCCGTGCGCTTTCACTTCGCCCGACGTGCCGATGCGCCAGGCGAGATAGAGCAGGTACGCGACGCTCGCGGCTTCGAGGATCGTGTACAGCAGCGGCATGCGCTTGAACGCTTCGCCGAGGCCGAAGCCGACGCAAAGCATCAGGATCGCGACGCCGATGCTGATGCCGAACAGGTGCGGCATCGTGCGGCGGAAACCGAAATTCACGCCGGATGCGAGCAGCATCGTGTTGTTCGGGCCGGGCGTGATCGACGTGACGAGCGCGAACAGCATGCCGGCAGGCAGCGCGCTCAGGGTGAGGAATTCCATCGCGGATTCTCCATTCGGTTCTGGACTGGGATGGAGGTCAGTTTAGCGACGGTTTGCAGTACAGTACCGGTACAGTTAGGTTGGCGATTGCCGGTACGGGGGAGGGGCGGGGGTGGTTTTCGGGAGGTGGGTGTTGTTGTCTCTCAAAAAAGATGTCCGCAGTCTCAATAAGTTGTCTTTGAATAAAAGACGGCGTCCCAAGCGTTGGGGATGAGATCTGACTCGCTCTGCGAGAATCTGCAGGTTAATATTTGGCAGTGTGGGGTTTTGACGCAATGTTAGATCGGCATCATCGTGTCGTTGTTGTCGCACTGCGGGCACTCAACCGCCACTTCACTTCGAACGTTTATCGGTAGAGGCAGGAGCGGGGAGCGCGAACGGCTAACGCTAAGCTACGCAGGACGTAACTCGGCCAGGTCTCCTCCAACTGCGTTCGTCTTAAGTGGCATGCCTGCGATGACATGAGCCACATATTGGCCATCGACGCGCCTGAACAGTGACGAGGTCACGCTGCTGGACCAATTGGTTGCGAGGCTCGATCGGTAGCGCCACGCGAAAAATACATTTCCCCATCAACCTATTGATTTAGGAGAACTGCCTATTCGACAGAAAAGAAAAAACCAACCCATCTAGGACGGATTGGTTCTTTCGACCCGGATGAGCGGGGCACTGACTACTGAGGTAGCCTCCCTGTCTGGGACGGCGACTGCGAGCTTTGTCTACGACGCGATCGGACGGCGAACTGTGAAGACGGTCAATGGGACTGCAACGAATTTCCTTTATGATGGACCGAACGCGGTGCAGGAATTGGCAGGGGCTACGCCCACTGCGAACTTGCTCAGCGGCCTCCGCATAGACGAAATCTATAGCCGAATCGATGGCCTTGGCGCTCGGAGCTTCATCACCGATGCGTTGGGCAGCACGGTCGCGCTCACGGATACGAGCGGTGTGCTCAAGACATCCTATGCTTACGAACCGTACGGAAAGTCGTCCGCAACGGGCGAAACCAGCAGTAATAGCGCTCAATACGCCGGACGCGAGAACGACGGCACGGGCCTTTTCTACTACCGAGCGAGATATTATCAACCCGTTCTCGGACGCTTCTTGAGCGAAGACCCGATCGGTTTGAATGGAGGCGCGAACTTATATGCCTATGTAAAGGGCAATCCTATAAGCAACGTCGATCCGAGCGGACTATTCGGGATTGCCGGAGCAGCGATTGGGGTTGTATCTGGAGGCACAGCTGGGTACGTCTCCGGAGGTGGATGGGGTTTGGTCGCTGGAGCAGTCGTCGGCGGAGTGGTCGGAGTAGCCGCACCGTATGCGTCTGAGGCCGCCGGAGCAGCTGTTGGTTCTGGGGTGGCTGGCATGCTTACAGTAACAGCAACAAATGGAGCAATGGGCGCTATCGCCGGCGCGGCATCGACCATGCTAGGCAACGCATTGGCGCACAAATGCATAGGTGACGGAGTCGGTTGGGGAGCGGCGATTGGAGGGCTTGCCCCTATGATGAGCGCAGAGGCCTTTCTCGTAGGCGCAGGAGGGGAGGCAGCGTTCGGAACTGCAATTTCAAACGCGTTCACAGCCCTTACCGGAGCATTTGGAGTTGTTGGCGCGGCAACGGATCCCGGCGCAGCGCATGGGTTTAGGTCGAGGTAAATTATGGAACACGCCGAAGATAAATCTTTAAAAAAAAGATTCGTGTTTAAATTAAAATGCCGGAATGCCGTTTTCGTTGTGCTGCTACTGGCAATGATCATCATCACGGCAACTATCGGAGTGCTCGCGTTTTCAAATAAAAAAATTTCAGTTCCCTTTGCAATCCTTTTTCCGATATTAATAATTTTCTCAGTAATTATTATTGTAAATATTATAGCGAATGTCGAGGTGGGCGATGATGGAATACATAGAGTGTTATTTGGTGTAGAATATCAAAGTTTGTCATGGGATAATATAAGTAAAATAACCTCATTTCCCGTCTCTGGGCGCGCCGGGGAGTCCGTTCGCGCACTCAATATTTTTCCGTTAAAAAAACCTGCGTTCAGATTGACGCCGTCCGGAAAGATATTTTTCTCGGAGCGGTTTGTGAATTTCGATGAGCTAATTAAAATAATTAACCAATATGTGCGTCAATACAACATCAGGGTTGAGGTTAGGGAGGCTCCGCTTGGAAAAGTAACAGTTGTGGATAAATTGTGAAATATAATTATTTTACAAAACTCCTCGTGTTGTGGTCCCGTGGAGTTAATGAGTGAGCGGCGCCCCAATAAATAAGCCGCTCGTATGAGCTTTACGGCAACACGACGGCGAGCGGCGAGGTGAATATCAATGCGGTATAGTACACGGGGCAGGAAGGCGACTGCACTGCGTTGTACTACTACCGGGCGCGCTATTATCGCCCTGCCTTCAGTCGGTTTGTGGCCGAGGATCTGATCGGGTTGGCGGGTGGGGCTAATCTGTATGCCTACGTGGGCGGAAACCCTTCAAGCTATATCGACCGCTATGGGAAATTCATCTTCAATTTGGGGGCCGCCCGAGTAGGGGCCGCAATCGGGGTATCGCTGGAGGGCTATCAGCTGTTTGGCTGGGACATTGGCCGATCGTGGTTATGGCCTGCCGACACTATCGGCTCCGAGATACGCAATTTCCGGGTAGACCTACGGTTAAATGAGCGCGAAAAAGAAAATGCCGGCTCATCAGGCAGGAATTTGAGGAGATGGGACAGGAACATACCGCAGGATCACGCCCAATCCGGTAAATCCCGCTCCCTATTTTCTAGGGCCGCGCATCCGTCGGCTACAACATGAGAGTAGCCGTGAATTTGCAGATCCGCAACGTGTGCACCTGACCTATCCAGCCGCGCCAGCCCCGAGCGATGTGACGTATAGCAGCATGTCTTCAGTGCGCCCTTTGGAAACGAGCTGTTCAGCAGTCTTGTAATCAAAGGTTGGCAGCGGTTCATTGCGATACCAAAACAGCGTGCTTCGTACGTCTCCGGAGATATCGGTTTGCAGCTCGGATGACCCGGAGGGCGTCTCGAAGGTACTTTGCGCGCTTTCGGAACCAGCCAAGCGGCTCACCGTATTGCGGTGTACATGGACCAGACGTGCGAGTGTTTGCATATCGATATGCAGAGCAGTCACGAAGCGTCGCGCCGAGACGATCGGCGCGGCACTCTCTGAGTCTCTCAAAGACGTCATGAACTGATCGAAACTGAGGGGCGGCGCTGAATTTGGGATCAGATCATGGTTCATGGCAGATTACTCGACGCACGCTATTTGCACATTTATAGCCACTGAAACGCTCATCCATGACGCCGCTGGTCGCCAAGTACCGTCGAGACACCTAGGCCGGGCCGCGATATTTCCAAGGACGACTTTTCTGAGAATTCCCAGGGCTACGGACATCTTTTCTGAGACGAGAGGCATGTAGATTTCTCAAAAAAGATGTCCAAGTCTTTGATCTGTCTGGGGTGCCAAAGACACCTTTTTTGAGAGCCCACAGTTGTTGTTGTCTCTCAGAAAAGATGTCCGCAGTCTCAATAAGTTGTCTTTGAATTGATGATGAAAACGCCTTGGAATAATCCGCTTTAACCCGCGCAATTTTTGGAATTTTACGTCTGCGCCTTACCCCTCGCCGTGAGGCCGCCTTCAGCGGAATCCTGCCAGACGAATGCAACCAGATCCACTTCGACCGCAGCGTATCGAGGCAGCCGGAATGCGCTGAGTGACGTTCTGGCGTGTACGCCCGCTTCGCCGAACACGGAATACACCACCTCCGATGCGCCATCGGCGACGGCACTGTGTTCTTCGAATGCAGGGTCGCTTTGCATGTAGACGCCGATGCGCGGAACTGCCCGGACCCGATCGAGGGTGCCGAGTGACCGTTGTAATAGCGCGATGCAGCGTGCGGCACAGATCATCGCGCCGCGCCGACCATTGTCCACCGACACTTCCGATCCGATCAAACCGCGAATGGCGATTTCGCCGTTAAGCTTCGGAATTTGTCCACTGACGAAGATCTGGTTGTCACAGCGCATGAGCGGAGCGTACCGCCCGGCCGCACCAAAGTCGTCGTCTACGGCGAGTCCCAGCGCATCGGCAATTCCGCGGAATATCGCGTCCCGGTTCATGTCGATCATCTCCGTTTCGTCGTCCGGCGCTGTGGTATTCATTGATACACCGGCGGGGAATCGCGGGAGGTGCCCGTCGAATGCGCGATCGCGTGGCCGCCATACGCAACAGCCGCCGCGTCCCAGCCGACGTCGATGTGCGATGCCATGACCTGCAGGTCGCGCCAGTGACGTTGTGCAGGATGGGCGTCGAATGCCGCGGCGGTGCCCATGCTGCCGATCAGTCGTCGGATCGCGTCGACGCAAAGCTGCGCGATGAATGCGCGATCACGCCTGATGCGGACCGTCTCGGCAGGCGACACCGCGCGCCGCGCGGTGCCGGCCGTGTGCAAGGTGCGGACCAGCGCGTCGTAGAGACGACCCGCGCAGGTGAGCTCCGCGTCGCTTTTCGCGATGTGCCCGCAAAGCATCGCGTCGCAGCTTCTACCGCGGCTGCGGAGCGTATTGATGCAGTGCCGGTACGCGCCCTGTGCGCAGCCTAGAATCGGTCCGATGATCCACGTCGTGCTGTACGGGATGAGCGGCACGTCGTACAGATACGCGTCGGGATGCAGGTCGGCGCCGGCGGGATGCGGGCCAAAATAGTTCGAACGAGCGAAGATCCACTCGTCCGATACGTACAGATTGTCGAATGCAATATCCCTGGAACCTGTCGCGCGCATGCCGGACACGTGCCACGTGTCGAGCGCACGGACGTCTTCGCGTCGAACCACGACCTTGAAGATCTCCTGGGCCTCCGGTGCGTCCGTCCCGCTGAGTCGTGCCGAGACGATCACCCAGGTTGCGTGATCGATGCCCGAGCTGTAGCGCCAGATGCCGTTCAACCGGAATCCGCTGCCGTCCCTGACGAACGTGCCGTTCTGAACCGTGGCCGTCGCGAACAGCTGTCGCGGCCCGTTCGCGAAGATGATGTCCTGACAGGCGGCGGGCAGGCGCGCCGCAGTCGTCACATGTCCGCCGACGACACTTAACATCCAGGCCGTGGACGCGCACGCGGTGGCTGCGAGCCGCGCAGCTTCGACAAGTGTCGGGAAGTCCTGTTGCAATCCGCCGTAGCGGCGCGGTGTCAGCAGGTGGAGGAGCCCGGCGTCGTGCAGTTCGGCCATTGTCTCGGGCGACAGGCGCGCGAACTGATCGGCCGCCTGTGCGCGAGCCTGCCAGCGCGGGAGCAGTTGTTCGATGCGTCGGCCGATCTGCGTGCGCTCGAGTTCGAGCCCGTCCACGCATGACCGGATCGTATCCATTGACAGGAGGTCATCATGCAGCTGCATCACGTCGCGTCTCCTCGCGGCCCGGCCACTCTGCGCGGTACGGGGTGATCGAAGCAGAACACGGGCTCGATGCAGGGTTCGCCGAGCAGCGAGACGAATTCCTCGATCGATCGTGCGTCGTTGGAGGCGACGAACTCGTGAAAATTCGTCCCGTTCCAGAGCAGATAGACATGTTCGAACTGCTCGTGGATCGACGCGACGAGCGTATCGAACGTCACCTGTCCGTTTTGCATCTGCGAAAGCATCTGGTTGCGCTTCCAGTCGATTTCCTCGCGGCTGAAGTAACGACTCTTGTGCAGTTCGTCCTTGACGCTCTCGCGCTTGTCGTACTCGTCGAGCGAATCGCAGTTGAGCTTCTCGAGGAAGAAGATCAATCCGTTCGGCTTGAGCAGACGCGCGACATGACGAATCTGGTCCGCGCGATCCACGCCATAGAACTGAAATGCGGCAGTCTCGTAGATGTAGTCGAACGTGCCGGAGAAGCGGTCGAGGCGCGCATGCTCCCGGAACAGCCGAGGGGTGACGTGGGCGAATGCCTGCGGGTGGAACGTCGAGAAGTCGTGATTGGCGAACTGGTTGAACGCCGTTTCGTTGGCCGGATTGGGCGAGTTCGTGAAAGTGCGGATCAGGCCGTTCGATCGTTTTGCCAGCGTTCTGCCGTTGGTGCCGTCGAAGGCATCGACTTCGTAAAACTCGAAGTGCTGATCCGCGTGCTGCCTGCGACGTTCGGAATACCGCGTGAGCGCGACGCCGACGCGCGACATTTCCTCCAGTATGGCTGGCACGCTGGCAAGAAAATGCGTGAACAGCGGCCCGGCTTCGGCGACCATCAGGTCGTGATACGCAAGCACGTCCGGATCGCGCAGCAAATGGCGGATGCGGCTCGCGACCGATTGCTTCGGCACCTGCGTCGCGCCCGTCGCAAGGCTGTGAAAATAACTTGCCATCCGGATCATCGGCGCGCTTTCCAGGTATTGCTCCGCGCCGTCCTCGATTCCGCTTGACGTCATGGTTGGCCTCTTCGCATGTGGTATCAGTTCAAACCCTGGGCGGACACCTTGCCGCCGAACGTTCTTGGCAGCGCTCGCAGGAAGTCGATGCTTGCCGGAACCGCGGCGGAATCCAGATGGCGGCGACAATGATCGAGCAGCTCGATTGCGTTGGCCGCAGATATCGCAGCCGGAACGACATAGGCTTTGGGGACGCGTGCGCCGTCTGACCGAGAAACCGGTACGACGAGCGCTTCCGCAACGGATTCGTGGTCGAGCAATACCCGCTCGACGGCGCGCGGATTCACCGGCACGCCGTCTCGAGTGAACAGGTCGCCCTTCCTGCACTGAAAGAACAGGAATCCGTCCTCGTCCATCGCGAACAGATCACCGGTCATGAACACGCGCGATTCACCGAAACATCCTTTGCGAATGACGCGGGCGGTATCGCTTTCGCGCCCCCAGTATTTCTCCATCAGCAGATCGCCGGCTACCGCCAGTTCACCGACCTGCCAGGGCTGGACCACGAGCGCATTGTCGTTGCCGACGAGGTAGGTTCTGATGCCCGGAATGGCTTTGCCGACCGAGCCGATACGTCGATCGAGTTCGGCGGGCGGCAGGTAGGCGATGCGTTTGCACTCGGTCGAACCGTAGTTGCAGTAGATCAGGACAGCCGGCAGCGCACGCCTGAGCAGGCGAATGTACTTGCCGGGCAACGCCTGTCCGCTGGTCGAGACATACCGCAGCGATTGCAGTCTCGAGGCAGGCAGGTCGCCCGATTCGCACAGACGGAAAAGCGCCGGCGGAAAGACATGCAGGCCGGTTACGCCGTGTCGCTCGATGATGTCGACGATGGCGGCGGCTGAAGCTGGCAACGCCGTCTCGACCACGGCACGGCCCCCGAACAGCAGCGGCATGACCGTGTTGTAAAAGCCGTAGTCCGAGCTCAAGCCCGGGGAGAAACTGAGCACGATGTCGCGTTCGCTATTGGCGAGATAGCCGGAGACCGAGCGGAACGCGGCAATCATGTTCCGGTGCGTGACGAGCACGCCCTTCGAATCGCCGGTCGAGCCGGATGTGTAGAAGATCGTTGCTGCGTCATCCATGGAGGGATTGCCAGCTTCGGATGCGCCGTCGGCCGCGAAGCAGACGACATATTCCGACAGGTCGCCGCGGGTCGCGTCGATCGTGACCGCGCGATGACGGGACGCGATGCGGGGCGAGGTCGATCGCGATGCCACGAGCGCGCTGGCGCCGCAATCCGCGATCTGCTGCTCCAGTTCGGCGGTGTCGATCGTGTGCCTGATGCATGCCAGTACGCATCCGGCCTTCAGGATGCCGAATGCAGCCGCCACCGCATGCACGGACATCTCCGAATAGATCGCGACGCGCGCGCCGGCGGGAATGCCGAGACGGTGAAGCGTATCGGCTATCGTCAACATCACGTCCAGCAATTCGCCGTAGGTTGCCGAACGTCCGTCGACCACCAGCGCGACTTTGTCTCGCCGGCTGCTCGCGCTGCGCTCGAAGTATTGCGGGAATCGTTCAATCATGGCATCAGCCTTCATGTGAGGACACCGAGGCCGGCGAGGGGCTGTGGCCTTTTCGAATGCGGGGCGCGAGCGAGACCAGCAACCCGAGGCAACCCATGCACACGGATAGCACCATGATTACCGTGTCTGGTCCGAAACGCGTCGAGAACGCGCCTACCGCGACGCCCGCGAGCGGCTGTGTCATGTTGTTGAGGAGGATGACGACTCCCGTCGTCTTGCCGTAGTCGCGCGCGGGGATGATCTTCTGCCGCGTGCTCCGGATGTACACGTTGAACATCTTGTCGAATCCGACGATCAGGAGGAAGCCGAAAACGTACCCTGCAATTCCCGGGCTGGCTGCCGCGATAACGCCGCCGATACAGATCGAACCGAAGCCGACGAGGCCGAGGACGCGCCTCGGGACATGCAACCTCGCCGTCATCAGCAGAATCGCGATCGTCACGCACGCGCCTGCCGTTTGCAGTCCTGCGTAATAGCGTCCGCTTTCGTGATGAAAGCCGGTGACCATCGCGGCGGATGTCGCGAGCGTGACGCCGATCACGAGGTTCTCCGCGGCAGCCAACATGATGACGGACTTGAGGCCAGGGAGACGGATGACGTGAGACAAGGCCGTCTTGATCGGCGTGAACCAGGTGCCGTGCGTCCCTTCCGGCATCACGAATTCGAACGCGCTGGCCTTTTGCCAATAGGCGAGCGCGACGTCGGCTGTGACAAACAGCACGGCCGCGGCCACCACGACGAATTCCCAGCGCCACCACGACAGCAGGATCGCCGCGAGCATGGGGCCGAGCACCAGACCAAGCTGGTCGGCCAATTGCGAATACGACAACACTTTTTCGAAGCGATGGTTGCTGAATATCTGCGGCAGCATCACCTCGCGCGCAACGATGCCCTGACTCGTCAGCATGCCGCACAACGCGGACAGCGCGATCAGCCATCCGATGCCGCCGACGAGGTCGTAGGCGACGACGCCCGCGACGCATACTGCCGCGCGGAGAACCTGACTGACTCGCATCAGTTTCGTGGGCGAATACCGGTCGCAAAGCGCGCCTAGAAACGGGAAGCACAGGTATCTCGGCAGTGTTTCGAGCGAAAACGCGATGCCCGACCAGGACACGCGTCCTGTCATCTGAAAGATGACCAGCGGCACGAGAAACAACAGAATCTGGTCGGCGAGGCGGGCAAGGAAAAGCGAATGGAAAAAGGCTTGATGCTGGGCGCGCACGAACAATCACCTTTCTTTTGCGCGGAGCACGCGATGCATGCGCGCTCCTACGGACGTTGCCGGGAGGTCTGGTACCCCGGGGCCTCCCGGAATGAGCGTATCGAGCCTCAGTAAGCGGACGCTTCTGCAGACCCCAGGTTATGCCGTTCGTGTCCCTTGAGTGGGGGATTGAAGACGCTGACAAGCACCAGATCCCCGTCTTTGCCGCCGCGCAGGTAATGCTGGTCGTGTCGATCGAGCACGTAGATGGTGCCCGGGCGGATCGGAAAGACGTTACCGTTCATGTCCTCGACCTCGCCTTCGCCTGCAATGCAATAGCAGGCTTCGAGATGGTTGCGGTATTGCAGGAGCGATTCTGTACCCGCACGCACCACCGTATGGCACACGCCGTAGCCCATGCCGTCCTTTTCCGTCAACAAGCGATGGCTTGTGCCGGAGCCCCATTCGACAAGCAGCCCATCCTTTTCGACGTCTCTCAGGTTCCTGACGAACATATTCGCACTCCTTTCTTTTGTGTAAGAAATTATTGTCCTGCTCTCAGCGGAAGCGAAGCCACGAAAAAGCAAGCCAGTGCCCGTAACAGAATGGCCGGCTAAATCATGTAGTTTTTCAACATTAACCGCTGATGGCGTGGCTGGTCAAGAGCGGGATATGGGGGAATTTCCGGTGATTATGTAAATCTGCCTTGGAGGTGTTTGGGGTGAGGCTGGGCAGGAGCAATGTAGTTTATCTACATTTTTTGTGGGTTGCCTGGCTTGCCGACATAATCCGTGGCGGTGTTCCCTGGCAGCGACACTGCCTTGCGATCGCGACGTAGCGAACAAGCAGAGCGATTTCCGGTGCGTACCAAGACGTTCTCGTGTGGGCACGGCCGGCCGAGGCCAACTCGGAGTTCCTCCAGTGATTGGCATCGAATGGCGTGGCCGGATCTGACGTGCCGCAATTCGCCGCGACGACCTAGGCGACAATCGCATTTCCTGAGCGTCTTCCGTTGGCGGGGGAAACCATGGACATGCAGTTAGCGGGTGAAGAACTGATAGTCAGATTCCGGGAAACGATCGACAAGGGCGTGAGCGGAATTCTGAGGCCGTGGCAGATCAGGCGGGAGGACCGCGCGCGACTGCAGGACCACCTACGCCGAGCTTCGGTCATTAGATCTCACGGTGTGGACGTCTTTTGACGGCCGACGACAGTCATCAGCTGCGAGGCGGCGTGACTATGCGGGAGATTTTTCCAAAGACAACTTTTCTGGGAATTCCCGCACCCAAGGACGTCATTTCTGAGACGGGCGATATCGAGTCATCTCGGAAAAGATGTCCGAGTTATTGATTTCAATAGGGTGCCAAAGACACCTTTTCTGAGAGCCCACAGGTGGTCTTTTTGTAGACCCGCAAAGCGTGTTTGCCGCGTTACCCGGTCGCCGCTGCTTCGAGCGAACAACATAGCGAAGCAAGTTATCTACCTATCAGGACAACCCGTCACGCGCGTTGCGTATCGGCGTCCGCATGTTTCGCGTGCCCGGTGCCGCCACGTATTTCCTGTTCCAGAAGCGCTTTCGCAGCTTGCCACGCTCGCCCCGCAGACGCCGAATCGTTGAACGCTCTCGCTTCGACTGTCGCACCGTCCAGCAGCATCATATAAACGGCCGCCAGCCGTTGTGCGGTTTCGGGCGAAACGAGATCCGCGAGCAGTTCGGCGATCCATTCGACCATCTTGCGGCGATAGCGGATCGCGACATCCGAGATGGGCGCATACGCCGTTCCGAATTCGGCCAACGCGCGCTCGAACAGGCAACCGGCGAATGCCGGCGTATTGAACCACGCTTCGTACCAGTCGAAGATCGTCTTGACCCGCTCGACCGGATCGGCGACGTGCTGCAACTGCGCGTCGATACTGCCTACGATCAGGTCGTAACGCTGGACCAGCACTTCCCGGATCAGTTCGTCCTTGCTCGGAAAATGCCGATATAGCGTCATGC
Source organism: Burkholderia sp. FW306-1C-G01B (assembly GCF_058781685.1). Classification (NCBI taxonomy): domain Bacteria; kingdom Pseudomonadati; phylum Pseudomonadota; class Betaproteobacteria; order Burkholderiales; family Burkholderiaceae; genus Burkholderia; species Burkholderia sp. FW306-1C-G01B. Next base: position 731,171 of record NZ_JBYSWZ010000001.1, on the reverse strand, counting down.
GGGCGACGCGAGAATCGTCGATGATCCAGTCGACGCCGACCGGGTGAAAACCGTGCTTCGAGAACAGTTCGGTAGCTTTATCTACCACCAACTGGCGTTTGCTGGCTCGCACGAACGGTTCCCTCCTTGATCCTTCCGACTGCGTAGATTGAACATTCTAGCATCGTACCGCTCGGTCACATCCGGTCTGGCCACCGACCTCCCTGACTTGGCGGGCCTGGCCTTGATATGCGTTCGCAAGTTGTCTTGACTATGATATAGACCGATATGTATCATTTGAAACTGGAAAATGACGGTCGATGATGCGTGCTTTGAAAAAACAGGAACGCCAGCCGTCGATTTACCGCTCGACGGTGCCGCAGCGGGCACCGTGGCGGAATTGAAGGAATGCCGGAGCGGCGCCCTGTGCGCCTCGCCGGCTTCTGACGGTGCAGTGGTAATGCAAGACGAAAAGAGAACCTGAGAGAGCCTTGGGCTACGTGTCGGTGCTGGCGGATGGTATTCGCCGCGCCGCGCGCAAACCGGTGCGCGCTCGCGGGGCGGGATCGCGCGCAGCAGTCGGCGCAAATAAAACTCGAGGAAAGACCCATGTACCGCCGTTTACTCGCACCGGGGCTGCTGTTGCTGCTGGCCGCATGCGCGCAGGATCCGTCCGTGACCAGCAACACGGTGCGGATCTGCGACGACACCGGCTGTTCCGATCGTCCTAAAGATCAGGTCTCCTACCAAAAGAAGGACGATGCGGAAGATCGCGAAGACCCTCGCATCGTCGCGCTGAAGCAGGCCGCGAAGGCCCAGCCGAAGGCGGCCTACGATCTCGGCCTGCGTTATTTCCGCGGCGACGGCGTGCGCCAGGACAGCTACCAGGCACTCAAGTGGATGCGCGACGCCGCCGAGCGCGGCGACCTGCGTGCGCAGAAGGCGCTCGGCAGTTTCTACCTGTTCGGCCTCGAGGAAATGGGCTCGGATCCGCGCGAAGCGGACAAGTGGCTGTCGATCGCGGCCGGCCGCGGCGACAAGGAATCGAAGAAGCTGCTCGAGCTCGCGCGCAAGGCGAAGAAGGAAGACGAAGAAGACTGGAAATGGCGCACGCAATGGCGTGACGTCTATTACGGCTACTGGAACTCGGGCTATCCGTACTACGGCGTCTGGAATCAGACGTACTGGTACTACTGACCGGGCCGGAAGCAACGGGGGCGGCAGCGGGGAGACCACCATCGCGCGCCACGCCGGGGGGCTTATCGACGTTCGTACGGACACGTAAGCCGAACAACGACTCTATCGAACGATAACGACATGAAGACCATCCTTTCCCATCGTCTCACCCAAGGTGCGCTGGTTGCAGCGCTTTGCGCGTCCGTCGCGGGCTGCGGCGGCGTGGTGACGCCCGGCGGCCAGAACGCCGGCGTGACGGGCGCCGCGGCAGGCGGCACGAGCGCCGGCGCCGATTCGGGGCTGCAGCGCTGCGCGTCGCCGCTCGGCACGATCGCGGTCGACGACGGCCGCAACGCCGACTGGTGGGGCCCGTTCGGCAGCGCGACCAAGATGACGACGATCGACCCGCTGCTGCGCCTGGCGGTGCAGCAGTCGAACTGTTTCGTGATCACGTCGATCGGCAACCAGAAGAGCGACGCGCGCCTGTCGCGCATCACGCAGCTGCAGCGCAGCTCGGGCGAATACCGCGCGGGCTCGAAGCAGCAGAAGGGCCAGCGCGTCGCGGCCGACTACTACATGGAACCGCAGATCGTCATCAACGATTCGCCGATCGGCGGCATCGGCAGCATGATCGGCGGGCTGATCGGCAACGGCGCGGTGGCGGCGGTGGCGGGCCACCTGCAGGCGAAGGCATCGGTCGTGACGCTGACGCTGTTCGACGTGCGCTCGGCCGTGCAGATCGCGGCGTCGGAAGGCAGCTCGACGGCGACCAACTACGGCGCGGCGCTGGGCGGTTTCGGCGGCGGCGTGGGCGGTGCGCTCGCCGGTTTCTCGTCGACGCCGGAGGGCAAGGCGACGGTCGTCGCGTTCATCGACGCGTACAACAAGATGGTCGTCGCACTGCGCAGCTACAAGGCGCAGGACGTCAAGGGCGGCCTCGGCCGCGGCGGCCAGCTCCAGGTCAACTGACGTCCCCTGACCGGGGGTGCGCCGCCGGTCGATTTCCGATACGTGAATGTCCGTGCGTGCGGCGTGATCTGCGCGTATCGGCTTCGTTCGTCCTTTTCGTTCCGAGGTGACTCAGATGAAAGCCTTTGCATTGATCGCATTGACCTGTCTGGCGCTGACCGCTTGCGGCGGCGACGACAATTCCTCGCCCGCATCGTCCGGCAGCGGATCGGGCACGAGCAATAACGGCGGAAGCGGCGGCACTGGCGGCACGGGTTCCGGCGGTACGGGAAGCGGTGGCAGCGGCGGTTCGAGTGGCTCGGGCGGCAGCACGCTGACGCTGCGCTACGACGCCCAGCCGACCGCTGCGGATCAAGCGAGCTTCCTGACGCTGCTCAACAGTGAAGGCGCGAAGGGCTATCGTTATCTGGGCGACTACTTCTACAACGCGTCCAACGGCGGTTCGCGCTCGATCTTCGTGAGCGACGGCACCGCACAGACCTACACGTACCAGCTGCAGTCGACGCCCGCCGACATGACGGGCTTCGTCGGCCAGGCCAACGCGCAAGGCGCGAGCGGTTACCGCTTCGAAGGGCCGCTCACATACGGCTATCTCTATCGCAAGGACGGCGGCTCGTCGGCTACCTATACGTATGCGACAACGGGCCTGCCGGCCGACACGAACGCGTTCCTCGCGCAGGCGAACGGCCAGGGCCAGTCGGGCTACTGGTTCGTGGGCCCGATGATGGTCGGATCGGTGCAGGCGAACGTGTACATGAAGAACAACGCGTCGAATTCGACTTATACGTACGATGCACTGGTGCCGACGTCGAACGTCAGCGACTTCATCGCGCAGGCCAACAGCGAAGGCGCGAAGGGTTATCGCGCGAAAGGCGGGATGCTGTTCGGCAGCACGATTTCGTGGGTCTACGTGAAGGACCAGACGCAGTCGCCGACCTTCACGTACCAGTCGGCCGCGATCCAGGCGACCGGCGCCGGCTTCGTCCAGCAGTCGAACGATTTCGGTGCGCAGGGCTCCGCGTATCTGGGCGATCTCGCGCTCGGCACGACGACCCCGGTGATGGCGTCGTTCTATTTCAAGCCGGCGAATTGCACGGGCTTCCTGTGCACGACGCTGAATCCGCTCACGCAGAACTGAGCGGGTGCCTCTGGCGCAGCAGCATTGCGCAGGTCATTCGCTGCTGAATGACCCGCGCCCGCTGGATCGAGTGCCTCAGGTGCGCCACGTCATCCGTGGACGCATCTTTTGCCGCCGGCTTGCCGGCGGTATTTCGTTTTCGCGTACGGCAGAAGCCAGCCAAACGCCGGCCCCTTTTTGTCCGGCGGACCAGAAAATCGGCCGGAACCGGAGCGAAGCTGCCGGCCTCCATCGACCGCCGGGCCAGGGAAACGCTGATTCGTTTTCCTGAGGGACAGAAGCCGTGCCGGACGCTGGTTTCCGCGAGTGCATCACCTACAATGTAAAGATGGTCGCGACCTGTCAAGGAGGCTGCCATGACTCAGTCAATGATTAGCTTTGTAGTTGGCCTGGCGGTCGTACTCGCCATCGCGGTCATGCTGGCGCTGCGTTACCTGCGCGACCACAAGGGCGAAGGGATGGTTCAGTGGCTTGACGCACATCACATGGGCTGGTTGCACCACAAGCACTGACGGCGTGGTCGATGATGCGATTCCGATCCCGCTCCACGAAGCAGCGACGACAGTTGGGCGCGACGCTGAACAAGCCGCCGCGCACGCTGCGCATCGTTTGGGTCGTGGGGCCGGGAAAATGCTGGCCGGCGGCCGCCCAGTCCGGTTGATGACAGTAGTGTGGCCTGGAGGGAATCGTGCCGTTGATGGCCCTTGACGCGAGATAGCGCTTGCATGGCCATGATATAGGGCGCATTCTCATGAGGTTCGATGTGCGCGACCGGTGATTTTGTTTCGACTCCTTACGCTTCCCCCTGTCCGCACGGGTTCCGCAGAACGCTCACCACAATGACCCCGCGCGCGAACGTCGAAGCTGCGAACGTCGTGCGTCAACCCGGCCTCCCCGCGAGGCTCGATCCGGCAGTTCAGTGCGCAACAGAGGCCGTCGGCGGCAAGCCCGCGGGTAGTCCGTTCGTGCCTCCTGTGGGCCGGACGACGACGAAATTCGGTCACCGCGACGGTCCTGACATTTGAAATTCATTTTTCGGGAACCGGCATGCCCAAGCAAACCGAAGTAAAGTCAGCCACGTCCGTCAGGCAAAACGATTACGTCGACGCGCAAAAGTCCCGCGCCCAGGCACTGAAGCGCGCGGACATCGAGCGCGCCGAGAAGCGACGCGAAAACGATGCCCGCCTCGATGTCAACGCGAGCAAGTGGCGTTATATCTGCCAGGAGGGTTAGATGGGAAAAATCGACGCGGCACTCAACTTCCCTAATCCCAGTCGCACCTACGACATGTCCAGACACTGCGTGTGCTTCTGGGGCTACGACAATGCTCGCGAGATTACCTTTCTGGTCGACGATGCGATGCTGGCGAAACTGAACTCCGACATGGATTCGAGCGAGCCCGCGTTGCTGGCGGCCTTCGACCGCAACCGCGACCGGATTCTGGGGCTCGCCAGAGATCTTTACAAGGGCGGCCCCCAGAACAGGTACATGATCTCGTGAGGCGGGGCCGGTTTGCGCATGCACCCGACCCGACGTGTGCCTTCCTTCTGACCTGCACTGGCCGTGAGTAGTCGTCTGCGGGCGTCGGGACTGCCGATCGTTCGGGCGGAGAGCACGGACGGCTCGGTCCGGCGGGCCCGCGACTATTTCCTGTCGATCGCATGCTGAAGAGCTCGGGGAAAACAAGCACTCGCACCTCGGCGAATTCGACGTTGAAGGAAGGCGCGCGCCGGATTCCCTGACGTGATGACGGCCGCGCTTCAGCGTCGAGCCATCCGGTTTTGTACAGTGCGTATGCGGTATTCCGGGTCTGAGGTGGACATGGATCGGTTAAGGCATGCGCTGCTTGATTATCACGAACGCAGCAAGCACCGTCTCGACTTCTACGCTCCCGGCCCCGGGAGGCTCGACTGGGCAACCCAGCCGGACCCGTTCCGGGTGTTTCGCGGCGCACCGCGCGTTGCTCTGCCATTAGCCGCGGACACGCTGGCCACGCGCTACAACGCGTTGCGTTGCGGCAACCTGCCGACCGCGCACGAATTCGATCTGTCCAGTCTGGCAATCCTGTTCGAACTCTCGCTCGGCTTGTCGGGGTGGAAATCCTATGGCGCCCAGCGGTGGGCACTGCGCTGCAATCCTTCGAGCGGGAATCTGCATCCGACCGAGGGCTATCTTCTGTGTCCGGCCCTGCCCGGCTTGTCCGCAGGCGTCTACCATTACCTGAGCCGGGATCATGCGTTTGAACATCGTGCCGCGGTGGACAAGCCGCAATGGACCGACGCGTTTTCGGGAAGTGGCATCCTGGTCGGCATCAGCTCGATCCATTGGCGCGAAGCGTGGAAATATGGCATGCGCGCCTGGCGCTACTGCCAACAGGATTGCGGCCATGTCGTCGCTGCGATGAGTTATGCAGCAGCTGCGCTCGGCTGGCAGACGCGATTGATTGAGGCGGCTGCGGATGATGCAGTGGCCGATTTGCTTGGCGTGGACCGCCGCGAAGATTTCAGCGAAGCCGAAGCGGAGGCGCCGGATCTTTTGCTCTGGATCGGCAACCCCGAGACGCGACCCGATCTCGACAGCATGCGGCTCGCTTTGGGCAGCGCACAATGGCACGGGCGCGCCAATCAACTGAGTTCGGGGCATGTGGCCTGGCCGGACATCGATTCGATTCATTGCGCCACGTACAAGACCCGTACTCGCGAACCACCGTCGCCGAACCCGGAGCCGTGCCCGGCGCCGTCGACGCCAGCCCTCGATCTCGGCTTCGCCCGAATCGCCAGGCAGCGTCGCAGCGCCGTGAATTTCGATGGCACGACGCGCATCGGCGACGCGGCCTTCTTCAGCATGCTGACATGCCTGCTGGCACGTCCCGGCACACCGCCGTGGAATGCGCTGACGTCTCCTGCCGCGGTGCAGGCGGCGCTGTTGGTGCATCGCGTCGACGGCCTGGAGCCGGGCCTCTATATGCTCGCAAGAAACCCTGACGCACTGCCGGATCTCAAGCGATCCCTGCGTCCGGAATGGCTGTGGCAAAAGACCGGGCCGGACGACCTGCCGCTCTATCTTCTACTGCCTTACGATTTGCGCGCGGCGGCAAGGTTGATCTGCTGCCACCAGGATATCGCCGCCGATTCCTGCTTTGCGCTCGGGATGATCGCGAGATTCGAAATCGCGTTGAAGCAGCCATGGCGTTATCGCCATTTGTTCTGGGAATGCGGGATGCTTGGCCAGGCGCTCTATCTCGAAGCAGAAGCCGCCGGCGTGCGCGCGACGGGGATCGGCTGCTTTTTCGATGATGAAATGCATGCATTGCTCGGCGCGAAGGACCATGTCTGGCAATCCCTGTATCACTTCACCGTCGGTGGCGCGGTGGACGATCCACGTCTGTCGGAATTTCCGCCGTACGAGAGACAGCCTTGACGGACAGCCCACGCGTCGATCCTGTCCGGATTCGACCTCTCCGTTCGATTTCACCCGGAGTGCTAGGATGATTGAACATGTGCAGAAAATCACATCATGGACGATTTCACATTCAGTACCAAAACACACTTCGCACGCATTCGTGTGATGGAATCTGCGCGTGGTGTGTACCGAGGTCATGTGTATTTGCGCCGCACCGACGAGGGGCCGAACGATGATCCCCCATACCAGACCGATGTCGATCGGGAGCAGTACGATCTCGCGCTCGAAGACGCCAAGATTCTCGCGCAACGTCTGCTTCGCGAGTTCGAGTCTTGAGCCGATGACGCTTCGTGGCGTCGAGTCGCGTTGGGGGAAGGCCGCAATCACTGCAGGAGCGAGCTATGTCGGCGCAGCCGTCCCCGATTGAAAATCATCTGCTCGCAGCCTTGCCGGCAGAAGCTCTGGCGCATATTTCGCCGCAGCTTGTGCTGGTCGACATGCCGTTGGGAAAGGTGCTGTACGAGTCGGGTGGTGCACTCAGTCATGTCTATTTTCCGACGACCTCCATCGTCTCGCTGTTGTACGTGATGGAGGACGGTTCGTCAGCCGAAATTGCCATCGTCGGCAACGACGGGCTGATCGGCATCGCGCTGTTCATGGGGGGCGAAACGACCCCGAGCCGCGCGATCGTCCAAAGCGCCGGACACGCTTACCGACTCGATGCACGCATCGTGAAAGACGAGTTCCGTCGAGGCGGGTCGATGCAGCGGCTCTTGCTGCGCTACACCCAGGCGCTCATCACCCAGATGGCGCAGACCGCCGTCTGCAATCGACATCATTCAATCGATCAGCAGCTGTGCCGCTGGCTCCTGCTCAGTCTCGACCGGCTGCCGTCGAGCGAACTGAAGATGACGCAGGAGTTGATCGCCAACATGCTCGGTGTCCGACGATCGGGCGTGACGGAAGCTGCGCTGAAACTTCAGGATGCCGGATTGATCTGGTACAACTATGGGCACATCGAAGTATTGGATCGATCCGGGCTCGAAAAGCGTGTGTGCGAATGCTACGGCGTGGTCAGGAGAGAATTCGACCGCTTGCTTCCTGATTTGAAGCGCCTTTAGAACCGGCACCGAGGCCACGCGCCTGTCCGTGCCATCGGGTTCGTACGGCAGCGTACCGACTGCCGAAGCCCGCAGGTGCATGGTGGTACATGACGCACAGACTGCAGATCGGCCGCAGACTTCATGGAGAGACGTATGCCGTGACGGAAGCGGGCCGTTGCGATCCGTATCGCTTGCGCAGTTTTATCCCGACTCGGGCGGCGCAAGCCAATCCATGACGAAACGCGGTTTCCTGAGGGAGCTTGTCGATGAACGATCATCTGAAACGAGAAAAGAATCCGCAGGACGGGCAACAGGAACAGGCGGACGCACGCGCGACCGACGATGGAATGCCCGTTGTTCATCCGGACTGGCAAAGACGCCATACCTTTTCGTGGAAAGCCGTCACACCCAAGCAACGCATTTCCGATGCAAGGAAACGTCTGGGCATGGGTTTTATGTCGAATCATTAACCCAGGCGTAGCAAAACTCCTCGTTCTCAAACAGAACGAGGAGCCGCCCCAGCAAGGCGGAACTCGAAGCCGGCCAAGCGCCGGCTTTTTACTTTGGCACGTCGCTCGTTACGACAAACGGCGCCTGCAATGCCGCGATGTCGTTGCGCGGAGCAGCGCGGAATCAAGGCCAGCGTCGAATTCTCGATCCGCCTGCGCCAGGGTATCTGACGCCGGAACGTCTGCGGTGCAGCCTGCGCGATGCGCGCACGACGACGCGAGGCGCGAACGTCAACCGCCGCCTGCGCCGGGAGCAGTGCCGCGTCATCTACTTCACCCGATGGTCGGGACTGAAATAGCGCCACTTGCTCGCATTGGAGTCGATGCGGGCGTCGTTTTGCGTACGCTTGTCGGCCCGTTTGATGTCGGCGCGGGCGAGGTCGTCGCGCAGCTTTTGCCGGGTTGCCTGATCGCGTCGATCGATTGCCGTGCTTTCCTGGTATTTCATGGTTCCCTCGGAGCGAGGTGAGCGGGTTGTCGGCCAGTCGCGGCGAATTCGCCGCGGTTGGTGGGTCGGATCTCTGCTGGAGCGATCTCGCCATCGACGATGTCCCTGTCGAATTGCATCGCCAGTTCGACGGCGAACACCGCCGTTTGCGGCGCGCCTTCGTGGAAAACGGCCGTGTCGCGCGGCGCGGCCGCGGAGGCGGTCGAGGCCGGGCAGCAGCCAGCGGCACGGTTGCCGATCGATCGAGTGATGCGGTTGCAGACGGCGGTCTGCGCCATCTGCGTGATTGGACGCATTGTCGCTCGTGCGAGTGCTGCCGCGATCAGACATGCTCCCTGAGGTAGCGGATGCATTTCATCCGTAGACTCGCCCGACCCGCGAGAGCGTCTCGTGGAGGGGGCGCCGGGTCTTTCGCCGCACCAACGAGCGGTTCCGAAAATGCAGCGTTGCCGACCGGGCGGACCGACTTCGCTATCTGGAGCGACGCATGGCCTATCCAGACACGATCGCGCCACTCGCATTTCGCGCGATGGACGATCAGCCAGCCTTGCAGCGATTCGACGAGCTGAAAGGGCGACAGCCATTCGCGAGACTGCCTTTGGGTGACGAGTTGCAGGACAACGAGGAAATAGAGCAGATCAACGTACTTGGTCGGGACGCGCATAGTCCATCTTCTGGTTGTCGATGCTCGCGAGTGTGCCGGCGTCGGCTCATCCCTGGATGCTGAGCGCCTTCTCGATCGCGGCAATCAGTTTGAACGCATCGTCCCGCCCGATCAGAAAACCGCGGCTGGTGTACTCGCATCCGAACGCATAGAAGCTCGGCAGCAGTGTCACCATGTCTTTCTGCTGATCGAAATCGACTTCGCATTTCGTCAACGGGAAAAATGGCGGCTCGTCGTCCGGCATCTTGTACACGATGTGCTCCCTAGTACATTTTGCGGGGCGGCAACATGCGCTTCGCGCGCAGGCGCTGCCTGGAAACGGCGCTGGCCTTTTTCCGCTTGCGTTCAGTCGTGGGTTTTTCGTAGCTGGTGCGACTGCGCAACTCGCGAATCAGCCCGGTTTTCTCGATGGTGCGTCGGAATCGCCGCAGCGCGACGTCGATCGGTTCGTTGACCTTGAGTGTGACTGTTGTCATGTGGATCCTGTTTGGGAACGTTTGAACGGAAAACTAGCCGAGTCGTGTCATGACGGCGCTCGCTATCTCGTCGGACTCGAATTCCGAATATCCGGCTCCCATCGATAGCGCGCGTACCGCCACGAACATTTGCAGTTCTTGCTGATGGCTTCGTGCCGAGTCGGCGATTCCGGCGGGCAGGACGGTGCCGGTCCAGCTGACCTCACGCCGCCTGATCAAGCCGAGTAGTTCGTCGATGATCATGTTGTCCTCCAAATCGCCGACAGATTGCGTTGCGTTGCCGCTGCGTGTCAGAGCCCGTTGGAAAAGAAGCCCTGTTTCTCGCGATTGTCGTCGATGATGTTCTCGGCGTAGCGCAGCGAAGCGCGACGTGCGTCACCGGCGCTGTCAAACGGGGAGTTGTCGCGCAATCTGAACGTCTGGCTCTGCGTCACCGTGTCGGGGGTGCCGCGAAGGCAAATCTTGACTGCTGCGTCGAAACCGGCATCGTAGTTATGCGGACTGCCATCCGGCGCCGGTACGTGGGGGTAAATCAGTGGATAAATCTCGAATCCACGGTAGACATGCATGCTCATGGCAAACTCCTGGCGTTCGGCCACCACGAATTGCATGGGCGAACACATCCGGCCGGTATCGCCGTTGCAGGGCGTGCCGGTGGGGTGAAAGGGACAACGTTGCAGCGCGAGGGAGGGGCGATGCAGCAAGAGGGTAGATGGAGGGGTGAGCAGTCAGACGGCAAGTGATCGCCCGAATAAACCCATCATACGCGCTTCGTTTGTTGGGCGTTCAACTTATTCCGGATTGCGCGCGTCGACGCGCTTCGGCCCATCACGCCGAGATCGCGCTGCACGGCAGCGGCGGCCGCCTCTTTGCCTCTTCGTCGCGCAGCGGTTGGCTCGTTCCGCTATTACGGAGCAGGCGGGCGCTTCTTCGGGCGCGATTTCTCGATAGCGGGAGCCTTGGGCGGCACCCAGTTCAATGCCGTGCCGAGCTTGGGCAGGGTCATGGCAGGCTTGGCACGCGGAGGCGCCTTATTACTGCGAGGTTGACTTCTGGTCATGCGGGTTCTCCTGCTGCGCGGCTTGAGCGATCCGCCGAGCGGGACTCGTCCGATCACGCACGCGCGGCTGGACACGCGCGCTGCGAGGGGCTGGGCATCTGCATACGCGCATGTTCGACGTCCGAATGCGAAACGGATGACCCGGTCGAGCTTGCATCGGGACGCGTGGCGCCCGCGATGGAGGTGCGTATGCGCAGGAAGCGGCAGTTACGTGCCGCTCCGTGAACGGGACTGACGGCTTGTGGGAACTTACAGGCCGGTAATGTTCGACGCCTGCAGGCCTTTGGGGCCGCTCTTGGTTTCGTAGCTGACTTTCTGGCCTTCGGCGAGCGTTTTGAAGCCGTCGCCGCGAATCTCCGAGAAATGCGCGAACAGATCGTCTCCGCCTGCGTCGGGCGTGATGAAGCCGAAGCCCTTGCTGTCGTTGAACCACTTGACGGTACCGGTATCCATGTTAGATCTCCTGAAAATGGACGAGCGTATGCGCCCTGAATGGACGCGGGAAAAAATAATCAAGGAGGGAGAGGACAACGAATACCGCAGGCCGCGGTTAATGATGGGCAGCAATCGCGCTTCTTGAATACTTCAGCGGCTGACAGTACGCCTCGGCAACGAAGGTGTCAAGCGCTTTCGGCCGAGGGGCAGAACAAGCGACTGCCCGGGAAAATCAGCATTCCAAAAAAAATGCGCGAAAAATCCCCGCGCGCGGCCCTTCGTCGGCCCTGGCCGTACGCCGTCCCGATTGCAACGTCAGAGGGTTGCCAGCAAATGCAACTGATGCTCGGTCTCGGTTCCGGTGATCAACGTGAAGAACCCTGTTTCCCGACGCTCGATCATCGAAAGGCCCTCTGCATCGGAGAAGATGTTCCACGCGACGTCATCGACATGTGCGCACCTTCCGCGCGTTCGCGCGAACGCGCGCAGCAGCGGGCTCGCTTCGCGACGGAGCACCAGGCGGTCTGCATTCAACACGTAGGGTGGCCAGCCGGCACGTAGGACGAGGTAGTGGGGAATGGAACTGCGGTCGATTTTCATGGTGGCGCTGTTTGTTCCAGGGAGGGCTTACGTTAGCCGGTCCAACTCGTGTCGACGCTGTTCGATTCGCAGGACATCGCGCGAATGCACCCGTTGATATCTCCGGCCGGCACTGCCTGCTCGAAGCCCGCGACGCCTGATGAAGCATCCATGCGAATCGGCCCCCATGCATGGCCCGGCACATGAATGATGTCGCCCCACAAGTGCCGCGACTGCTTTCCGGAACCGGCGAGGATACGTACGAAAACGACCGGCCAGACCTCGAACCTCTTGCGGGTGCCCGATTCTCGAACAGACGCGCGAATGTCGAGGAAAGCTGGCTCCACTATACGCGCTGTCGCCGTGATTCGTGCCGTGCTGTCGTGTGACGACACGCCTTGGAGGCACGCGTTCGCAGGGAATTTCGCTATGCAAATTTATGGAACGGCGTACCATCGAATCGTTGGATGACCCCTGACCGGTTCCAACGCATTGCTCAGCGTGCTCCCACGAATGCGATCGGGCTTCTCGTCGAATCTGGTGAAAGGCGACCGATCAGCTGGGCACCCTTGCTAAGTGTTTGACACCCCTCTCTTGTCCCACCGCTCGAGTGCGGCTCCGAAGGAATTCCGGAGCAACGGGCTTCAATCCCTACCCAGGGGCAGCATTTCGCTCGCCGGTCTATCCGCGACCATCGCTGCGAGGTCGATGCGGATGCTTTCCTGATGTTCGTATCGGGTCGTGCGCCACACTGCAAAAGCGGGATGGCGAGTCGTGAATCCTGTCAGGAGGCTGATCGGACAATGGCACTTCTTGAAGTCCGACGCTTTCTCGCGCTGCTCCCGCGACAGCCTGGTTCGCGGTAACCCAACAGGGAGGAGCCCATGCTCTTCAATTCGACACGGTTCCGAATCGATCCGACACCCCGCAGGGCGGACGGAGAGTACATCGCGCATGTGAGGATCACCACGGTTCTTCTGGACGGAGGCGAGCGGGAAGTACACGCCAGCGGCGATCTGGCTGGTTTCGATGCGCGCGATGACGCGGTTGCATACGCGACAAAATGGGCAGAAGGATGGCTGACCGCCCAATTTGGTTGAAGCGAGCGCGCTGCTTGGAGCGAGTCTCCGTCGCACTCGTTTGCGTCGACTGTAACTTCAGCGACATGACCCGCATTTGTGCTCGGTGTTGAGGCCGTTTGCGGCAGCAGGATCGTGCACAAGACACTCGTTCTACTTTCGCAAGCGGCCAAGGACACAGGCGGCCGACGCAAAGCCGGATCTTCGGCGTGTGGCTCGCACGGCGACGGCAGGGTGTCGACGAGCGCGCTGCAGTCCTGCCGCGCGATTTCGGCCTGGATCACCGCGTTGCCCGGGAAATGATCGATCGCCCGAGGACGTCGAAATCCTTGTGCAGGCGAAGCGACAGCGTTGTTATCTTGTCCGACATACCCCCACCCCCTATATGGAAAATCCTTTCCGGATATACTCCCCCCCGGTATATCAAAGGATCGCCATGAGCCACACCGTCAAGGAAAAGCAGAAGCTGCTGAATCGTGTCCGCCGGATCAAGGGACAGGTCGAAGCGATCGAACGCGCGCTGGAGGAAGAGCGCGGTTGCAACGAAATCCTCCAGCTCATCACGAGCGGCCGCGGTGCGATGAACGGCCTGCTTGCGGTCGTGCTCGAGGATCACATCCGCAGCCATCTTGTCGATGCCGAGGGGCACGAGGACGAGGGCAGCGCGACCGAACAGCTGATCGAAGTCGTTCACAGCTACTTCAAATAATCGGGGCAGGGATGAGCGACTTCAGGAACGCCGCCTTCGGCGCAGGGCACGACCACATTTTTCTCGGCGCCGCACACGAACAGAACGAACGCAGGACCTGGATGGTCATCGCGCTGTGCGCGGCAATGATGGTGGCCGAGATCGTCGGCGGGTCGATTTTCGGCTCGCTGGCGCTCATCGCGGACGGGCTGCACATGTCGACGCACGCGGGCGCGATGCTGATCGCCGCGCTCGCGTACATGTACGCGCGCCGGCATGCGAGCGACCCGCGATTCGTGTTCGGCACGGGCAAGCTCGGCGACCTGGCCGGCTTCACGAGCGCCATCGTGCTCGCGATGATCGCGCTGCTGATCGGTTATGAAGCGGTCGCGCGTTTGCTCGAGCCCGTTCCGATCCATTTCGGCGAGGCCATTCCGATCGCGGTTGCCGGCCTGCTCGTCAACATCGCGAGCGTCTGGCTGCTGAGCGGCGACCACCACGGGCACGGTCATGGGCATCACCACGGGCATGGGCACGACGATCACGACCATGACCACGATGAGGTGACGCACAAGGTCTTCGACCAAAGCGGCGCGTTCTTCGTGTCGATCTTCGAAGACGGCGTGCCGCCGATGTTCCGCATCTCACCGGCGATCTCCGGCACGACGCTCGGCGACGTCACGGCTGCATCGATCACGACGATTCGTCCGGACGGTACGCGGCAGGCGTTCGCGATGAGCGTGCGCGGTGCGTGCCTGGAGTCGGTCGAGAACATTCCCGAGCCGCATGAATTCAGGGCGATTGTCCGGTTGAACGGGCGCGAGCACGAACTCGCATTCGAGGAGCACGACCATGGCGCGTCCGCGGCGGCGCGCGATCACAACATCCGTTCGGCCTACGTCCACGTGATTGCCGACGCGGCGGTCTCCGTGCTGACGATCGTCGGGCTGCTGCTCGCGCGCGCGTTCGGCTGGCTTTGGATGGATCCGCTGGCCGGCATCATCGGTGCGCTCGTGATCGCGAACTGGTCATACGGATTGATGCGCGACACCGGCGGCATCCTGCTCGACATGAGTGCGGACCGTCGGTTGGCGGACAACGTGCGCAGCGCAATCGAAGGCGGCGGCGACACGATCAACGACCTGCACGTCTGGCGTCTCGGGCCGGGGCACATGAGTGCGGTCGTGTCGGTGGCGACGGACGACCCGAAGCGGGATTCGCGCTTCTATCACGGCGTGCTCCAGCGGTTCAAGGATCTGTCGCATGTCACCGTCGAAGTCGTGCCGGCGACGCGGGGGCAATAAGCATGGCGGTCAAATCGCCCTGCATCGACGTGTGCTCGTTCGACGGCAGAACGGGCTACTGCGTGGCGTGCCTGCGAACGCGGGACGAAGCGCGCGCGTGGAAGAAGATGACGGACCATCGGCGCCACCAGATCGTGAACGACCGGGCCCGGCGGCAGGCAAAACTCGCGCGGGAAACATCGGACTGATCGCGCACGCGCGGCGATCGCGGCGGCGGCCGCGATCCGGAAAACCTTGATTCGACAAAGGCATCGATCCGTGCGCCGGCATCGGCCGGATCGAATTCGGTGCCGACGCTTTACCATTTCGCCATGTCACAAGCGCTGTTCCCTGCGCTACCCGCGCTTGCGCACCCGCCAACGCGCACACTTGAACAGCAATCGAAGCGCACCGACGCCGCCCGCTACCGGAATTCGCGGCAGCAGAAACGGATCGTCGGACGTATCGGCGCAACCGCGCCGGGTCGTCGTCGCATTGCCGTACCCGGCGGCGACGACCTGGTCGCGGACGCGCGCGTCCAGATCGCCGTACGGATAGCAGAACGATTCGACGCGCCGGCCGCTCAGCGCTTCGAGCCGCCGCTTCGACTCGGTTACCTGAAGATCCGACACGTGCGCCGGCACGTGCGACAGCGCGACGTGATCGAGCGTATGCGAGCCGATTTCGTGGCCGTGATCGCGCCACGCGAGCATGTCCTTGCACGTCATCAGCGGCGAGCGTGCGGTATCGGCGCCCGCATCCCAGTCGTTCTCGCCGCCGAACCGGCCGGCGACGAAGTAGCAGGTCGCGGTGAACCCGAGCTCGTCCAGCACCGGCATCGCATGCGTGAGCACGTTGAGAAAGCCGTCGTCGAACGAAATGCCGAAGACCTTTCCGCTGCGCTCGCCGCGCAGATACGGCTGCAGTTCGCGCACGCTCAGGCCGCGGTAGCCGAGCCGCCTGAACAGCGTCATCTGGCGGCGGAACGCGTCGGGCGCAACGCTCAGGCCGCGCAGCCGGTCGGGCGGCGGCGGCAGCGGGCGTATCTGGTGATACATCAGGATCGGATAGCGCGTGGCGGACAGAAGCATCGGTGGATCGTGACAACGCAGGGTTACGCGGCCTTGCGGAAAATCCGCAGGGTCTTGAAGTCGCCGACCTCGACGAAATCGGCATTCGCCGCCCATTGTTCGATGACAGGTTCGGCCTTCCGATAGGCCGACGAGCCCTTGTAGAACAGCAGGTGACCTTCGCGTGCGGTATGGCGGGCGAACAGGTCGAGCACTTCCGCGTCGGTCTTCGCTCCATATCGGCTGTTCGTCTCGTCGCGGAATTCGCACAGGTGGAACAGCGTGACGACGTCGAACGACGGCAGCAGGTCCGAGTTGCTTGTATAAACGTCGCCGAAATACGCGAGGTAGGTCTTGCTGACTTCCGGTTGCCGCGTGACGAGGTCGACATACGACTTGTATTCCTTCGGCGACGCCGTCACGCCGAAGACCGTGTTGTTCAGGTGAGGCCGTGCGCATTCCACGCCGACATGGTGGTGGCCGCCGGTGCCGAAGTGATAGATGCGGATGCCGTTGAGGCGAACGGATTCCAGCCACTCGACGAAGTGCACGTCGCACGGGCACTCCTGCGTCCGCAGGCCCCAATACTTCTTCCAGATATTCATGGCCATCACATGGACCTCAGGGACGCCATCCAGCGATACGGGTTGTGTCGAATCGATTTCTGATAGACGGACAAAGTCGCGTCGACGAATGTGTCGAACGAGAACTCGCGCTTGCCTTTCAGCCGCGCGCTGCGTCCCATCGCGCGGACGCAGCCGGGCTCGCGCACGATCGCGCGCAGGATCTCCCCGATCGCTTCGGGCTCGCGCGGCGGAACGACCCATCCGTCCACGCCCGGCTCGACGTTCTCGGGCAGCCCGCCCACGCGCGTCACGATCGCGGGGCAGCCCAGCGACATTGCTTCGCGGCACGCGTACGACAGGCTCTCGTGGTACGACAGCACGAACGACACGTCGATGATCGAGAA
Organism: Burkholderia sp. FW306-1C-G01B; assembly: GCF_058781685.1. NCBI lineage: Bacteria > Pseudomonadati > Pseudomonadota > Betaproteobacteria > Burkholderiales > Burkholderiaceae > Burkholderia > Burkholderia sp. FW306-1C-G01B. Next base: position 714,143 of record NZ_JBYSWZ010000001.1, on the reverse strand, counting down.
CGGCGCGCATACGTCGTCGAGCCGTCCGGTGAATGCGATGCGCGACGTCATGCCGTGCCGCGCGATCTGCTCGCGCTGGTCGCAGGACGGCTCAGCACCGACCAGCAGCACGCGAAACCGCTCGCGCTCGTGTTCGGGCAGGCGGCCCAACGCCGCGATCAGATCCATCCAGCCTTTTTCCGGCGCGGTGCCGGCGCTGCTGCCCAGCACGATCGCGTCCGCGCCGGACGGCCCGAACAGCGCGACCTTGCGGCGACGGATCTCGTCGCCCGCCGGTCGTTCCGCAGCCTGCCTGCGCACGCCGTGCTTGACGACCGTGACGTTCCCGTACGGCGACCGGAGCGCGAGCATGCTCGCGACATAGTCGCTGACCGCGATGGTGTGGTCGGTTGCAAGCCGTGCACGCAGCAGGTTGCCGAAGCTGTCGGCGCGATACGTGTTGTGCTTGGTGAGCACGACCGCGGGCCGGTGCCGGCACCCGAGCAGCGCCAGCATCACCTGCCGGTGATCGGCGGACCCGTTGACGTGAACGACGTCGAAGCGCTCGGCGACGATCCGCTGGCGCAGCCGGACAAGCTCCTGGCACAGCCGGTTCCAGCGCGGTTTGAATTCCATGTCGAAGATGGCCACGTCGGGGCTGTCCTTCAACAGCCGCGACAGGCGGCTTCCTTCCGGCGACGCGACGGTCACGCGGTGATGCCGGCTCATCGCGGCGGCGAGATCGCGGACGTAGGTATCCTGGCCGCCGCCATAGTCGCCGTGGAAGTTGGTGTACAGAATGTTCATCACGATGCCGATTTTTCCCGTTCATTCATTGGGAGGACTGCTTATCAAGCGAACGACTTGCCCTGTCTGGAACAATGGCTCGAACGCGGCTGCGCATTCCCGACTCGCGATTGCGCATTGCCGCTCGGGCGTGACGGCAACGCGAATCATTTCGAAATATTACATAGAGGTTACGCGCGGTAGTGTCGAGGTCTGCGCATCTTTGTGCGAATGTGTCGCGATCGTCTTTCCGTGTCGTCGCGGGTCAACGCGGGCGGCCTGTCCGTCGAGGTCGCGGCGCTCGATGGCCGCTCGCGCCGTTCGGCCGGATCGCGACAAAGCCCGCCTTTCCGGCGGCCGCATGGACGCAGATCAACCGCCTTTTCTTTCAGATTTGAAAGCCGGCGCGCCATTTGCGTTAGAATGCCCCCCCTGTCCGCCCTGGCGACCGCCGGACGCGGGCCTGTCGCACGCATGGCGACGTGAGTTCCGATTCGCAGCCGGACGCGAATAATTTTCCAGCCGTTAGAAGCACACGCTCTGTAATTTGGATTGCTAATGAAGAAGAAGCACAACATTACCAAGTACATCGTCGTCGCGATGATTCTTGGTATCGCAGTGGGTTACGCGTGCCATAGCGCGTTTCCGGACCCGAAGATGGCCAAGGAAGTCGCCGGCTACGTGTCGTTGCTGTCCGACGTGTTCCTACGATTGATCAAGATGATCATCGCGCCGCTGGTATTCGCGACGCTGACCGTCGGCATCGCGCAGATGGGCGACGGCGGCGCGGTCGGCCGCGTGGGCGTCAAGGCGTTCGGCTGGTTCTTCATCGCGTCGTTCACGTCGTTGCTGCTCGGCCTGCTGACCGCGACGATCCTGCAGCCGGGCAGCCATCTGAGCCTGCCGTTGCCGGCGTCCGACGCGGCCCTCAACCTGAAGACGGGCGCATTCACGCTGAAGGATTTCGTGGTTCACCTGGTGCCGAAGTCGATCGCCGAGGCGATGGCGAACAATGAAATCCTGCAGATCGTCGTGTTCTCGATCTTCTTCGGCACCGCGCTGTCCGCGCTCGGCGAAGCGGGCAAGCGCCTGACCGGCGTGATCGACGATCTCGCGCAGGTGATGCTGAAGGTAACGGGCGCGGTGATGTGGTTCGCGCCGGTTGCGGTGTTCGCGGCGCTGGCGTCGACGATCACGACCGAAGGGCTCGGCATCCTGCTCACGTTCGCGAAGTTCATGGCGAGCTTCTATCTGGCGCTGGCGCTGCTGTGGGGCGTGCTGACGCTTGCCGGCGTGACGTTCCTCGGCAAGCGCGCGTTCACGCTGATCCGGCTGATCCGCGAGCCGTTCCTGCTGTCGTTCGCGACGGCGAGCTCCGAGGCCGCGTATCCGAAGCTGCTGGACGCGCTCGACCGCTTCGGCGTGAACCGCAGGATCTCGAGCTTCGTGCTGCCGATCGGGTACTCGTTCAACCTCGACGGCTCGATGATGTACTGCACGTTCGCCGTGCTGTTCATCGCACAGGTGTACGGCATCCATCTGCCGCTGGGCACGCAGATCACGATGCTGCTGATGCTGATGGTGACGTCGAAGGGGATGGCAGGCGTGCCGCGCGCATCGCTGGTCGTGATCGCGGCGACGCTCAACCAGTTCAACATGCCCGAAGCAGGGCTGCTGCTGATCATGGGCGTCGACATGTTCCTCGACATGGGGCGCTCGGCCACCAACGCCGTCGGCAACTCGATCGCGGCTGCCGTGGTCGCGAAGTGGGAAGGGCAGCTCGACGCGCCGCGCGACGACGATGATCCAGACGGAGGGCGCGTCATGCAGGTGAAGGTGCCGGAGACGTCGGCATCGGCATGATGTGTGGCAACGCGGCGGCGACGGCGCATTGCCTGCTCCACAGTAAATGACAATCGCCGGCCTGGATTCGAAACAGATTCAGGCCGGCGATTTGTTTTTGGGGCAATGATTCCGCATTGCATGCGGTAGCTTTTTCCCGATTCGCCGTAAACGGCATTCGCGGTTTCAATCTTTCGTCGTTGAACCAGCTGCGATATTCTCGCAGGCGAACGGCCTGATTTCTCCGGTTTCCCCCATTCCCGATCGAGCGCGCAAGTGAACATTCACTGTCGCACCGCCGCGCCCGCTGTCGGGGTGCCTGGTTGCCACGGGCGATGCGATCGAAGCCGATTCGGCGAAAAGCGCCATGGCACGGCCGGTCCGCAATTTTTTTCGATTTATATAACGCTATTCTCGCCCTGCTCATTATCGAACGCATGCCGCACGTAATACCGACTGAGCCGGATGATTCAGCGGAACAATTTACGCATCGCGCATTTCAAGCCATCCGGCCGGCCGCCCCCTCATGTGAATGTTTGCCCCATTCAGGAGAGCATCAGTCATGGTCGCTGGAAAACGTATTCAGGCTGCGCTTCTTGCCGGCGCAATCGCCGCAATCGCCGCGATCGCGCCGGCCGCTCACGCAGGCAACACCACCGACTGGCTGGCGAACACGTACGGCACGCTCGCGGCCCACGTCGGCAACGTCGCGCGCTCGATGTGGGTTGCGCCCGAAGGCGTCATCTACACGGCGTCGATGTGGGACGAAGACGAAGGCGGTGTCGCGATCTACCAGAACGGCAAGAGCGTCGGCTCGATGGGCACGCATTCGGAATTCCAGGGCAGCGCGATCACGGGCAACGCGACGTCGCTGTTCGTCGCGCTGCAGCCCGGCAAAACCTACGGCAGCGGCGCGGTCGGGCGGTACAACCGCGCCACGAAGTATCGCGACCGCGTGATCCAGATCAGCGCGGCGACCAACCAGCCGCGCATCGACGTCGTCACCGGGCTCGCGACGGCCGGCTCGCTGCTCTATGCGAGCGACTTCTACGGCAATCGCGTGCGCGTGTTCACCACCGACGGCGTCTGGCAGCGGGACATCAACGTGTCGGGGCCGGGCGCGCTCGCGGTGGATGGCGCGGGCAACGTGTGGGTCGCGCAGAAGAGCGCGGGTTCGGTCGTCGGCTTCAGCCCGGCCGGCGCGCTGCTGAACACGATCCGGCTGCCGGCCGGGTCGAAGCCGTCGGCGCTGTATTTCGATGCGGCGGCCGGGCAGCTCATGGTGGGCGACGAAGGCCCCGACATGAACGTCAAGCGCTATACGGTGTCGGGCCGGCCCGCGCTGGCCGGCACGTTCGGCGTGCGCGGCGGCTATCTCGACACGACGACGGGCATCAAGGGGCAGGTCGGCGCGAAACGCTTCACGCGCATCGCCGGAATCGGCAAGGACAGCGCCGGCAATCTCTATGTGCTCAACAACCCGTGGGGCGGAAGCTGGGATCTCGGCCGCAACGGCGCCACCGACATTCATGCGTACAGCAGCGCCGGCAGCCTGCGCTGGACGCTGCAGTCGCTGAACTTCGAAGGCATCGCCGCGCCGGACCCGGTCACGGACGGCGCGCTGTTCTATGGCGGCACGCACGTATACAGCGGCAGCGCGGGCGGCACGTTCGTCGCGAACACCGTCGATCCGTTCGCGTACCCGTCGGATCCGCGCATCAACATGAGCGACACGCAGCGCGACGAGCATTTCGGGCTGCTCACGTCCGTCGGCGCGAACCGGATCCTCGTCGCGGCGGGGCAGAATCCGCCGGTCTTCTATTTTTTCCATTTCAACGCGGCGAACGGCTATATCGCGATTCCGGATGGATCGATTCCGGGCCCCGCGTTCAACACGACGCAGCGCGTCACGAGCGGGTTCAGCCTCGACAGCAAGGGCGGCGTGTGGGCCGGCCTGGACAAGACCGGCGCGATCTATCACTACCCGCTGACCGGTTTCGACGCGAGCGGCAAGCCGTCGTGGGGGCCGGGCGTCGCGATCCGCGTTCCCGCCAGCGTCCAGCCGCTGACGCGCATCGTCTACCTCGCGGACAGCGACACGATGGTGCTCGCGCAGGGCGCGGTCGGGACCAACGACTGGACGTCGATCGGCACGCGCATCGAGGTGTATCACGGCTGGAGCGCGGGCAACACGACGAAGCCGGATCCGGTGATCACGCTGCCGCACAGCGGCGCGAAATCGATCGACGCGGCCGGCAACCATCTGTTCGTCGGTTACTGGTTCAGCAGCAGCGGGCCGCTGTGGCCTAATGTCGACGCGTTCAACCTCACCACCGGCAACCTCGACACCACGCTGGTCAACGCGAGCCCCGCGACCGTGGATACCAGCAGCGCGATCGACGCGATGTACAGCATTCGCGCGTACCGCCGGTCGAACGGCGAGTATGTGGTGATGAAGAACAACGTGAAGGGGAACAGCATCACCGTGTATCGATGGACGCCCTGACGGCGGTGCGGCCGGTGCCGGTGAAGCGTGCCTGTCGCCGCTTCGACTGGCGGCCGGGCCCGCGAAGCAACGATCGTATTCGACGTTTACGATGAACGGCGCGCGCAACGCGCGCTTCGCCGCCTTGTGCGGCCGTCCCCAACCTCCCGACGCGCAAACGCGGTTCCGTGCACAATGACAGCGGCACGGGCGGAGGCTGCCTGTGCTCGTGATGTCGAACCTGAATGAGCGGTTGCGCCGATGCGTTGCTGCGCCGGCGAACCTGCGCGGCAGCCCCATGCCGCGTTCCTTGAGCACGAAGCGATCAAACGATGAAGATGAAAACGACACCGAACCGCCTGTTGCTGATTGCCGCGCTGGCGGGCGTGCTGAGCGGTCCTGCCCTCGCCCAGACGGCGGCTGCGTCGCAGCCGTCCGGCGCGACGGCAACCGTTGCGACCGTCAACGGCACGGCGATCACGCAGGCGGACGTCGATGCGATGCTGCGCGCGTCGGGGCAGCCCGACTCGCCGCAGATCCGCGACGCGATCAAGCAACAACTGATCACGCGCGTGCTGGTTCAGCAGGCCGCGGAGAAAGCGAACTACGCGGACAAGCCCGAGGTCAAGGCGGCGATCCAGCAGGCGAAGACGAATGCCGAGGTGCAACTGTACGTGCGCGACAACGTGAAGCCCGAGCCGGTGACCGACGAGCAGGTCAAGGCGCGTTACGACGCGCTCGTCGCGGCGCTTGGCAAGAACGAGTACAAGCCGCGGCTGATCGTCGTCAGGGATCCGGCGACGGCCGCGACCGTGCTGAGCGAGCTGAAGTCGGGCAAGTCGTTCGACGGGCTGGCGCGCCAGTACAGCATGGCGCCGAGCCGCGATGCCGGCGGCGAGCTGCCGTGGGTGAGTTTCAATACGCCGGCGGCGGAAGGCAAGACGGGCGGATTGCCGCTGCCGATCGCGCAGGCGCTCGAGAAACTGACGGTCGGCGCAGCGACGAAGGATTCGATCCCGGTCGATGGCGTGCGGGCCATCGTGAAGCTGGATGCGAAGCGGCCGACGCAGGTGCCGGGCTTCGAGACTGCGAAGCCGGTGCTTCAGCAGCAATTGCAGGCGATTGCGGTCGAGAAGGCGAGTGCACAGATGATCGGCAAGTTGCTGAAGGACGCAAAGATCACGCAATAGCGCGGCGTCGATAGTGACGCGTCATGCGCGCCAGACGAGGCTCGCACTCGTTTCCGTTTCCGATGCAGGCCGGAAGCCGAGCCGTTCGTAGAGGCGCCGCGCCGGATTGCCGTGCAGCACGCTGAGCGATACGCACACGTTCTCGCGTGCCGCATCGGTCAGCAGTTCGCGCAGCACGGCTTCGCCGATGCCCCGGCCCTGGCGGGCAGGGAGGATCTGGATCTGATGGACGTGCCATTCGCCGGCGGAGCGCGTCACCTTCAGCAAGCCGATTGCGGTGGCGCCTTCGCAGACGATCATCGCGTCTTCGAAGTGCGCGCGGATGCGCCGGTCGTGCGCTTCGTCGTCGGTCGGCGCGCCGACCCGTTGCAGGTGCTCGGTCATCGTGAGCCGGCGGAGGGCCCGCAGGAACGGGAGGTCCTCCAAGGAGGCAGGACGCAGATCGATCGTCGGTTTCATGATGGATGACGGGTTGTGTCGGGAGCTTGATCTTCGACGCGGATCAAAGGCCGGGCAACTGAATCTGCCGGCCGGCCGGGCGATGTTCGAGGACATCCGTGACCTCGTATTCGGTTTTTGCGCCGTCCGAGGTTTGCCACTGCTGCATTCGGACATTGCAGACGAGCACGTCCCCCTTGCTGAAGCGGATCTGGCTGTTGTTCACGCGCGACAGGAAGCGGGTATCCGTGATCGCCGCGTGAATCGTCGATGAGCCGTCGTACAGTCGCCACTTGTTGTCGTCCTTGAACGCGAGCGACACGATCGAGAACGCCATCTTTCGATGTTCGTCGAGAAGGAGCGCATCGGCTTGTTCGGGCGCGAGAAACCACGCGATCTCGTTGCGGGTGACCGTCTCGATGACTTCCGTATCGGTGCCGGCCGCGAAAATCACGATGCCTTCACGCGCGAGCGGCGCAAGGACTTGTGCGGTTGCGTTGCGAACGCGGACGTCGCGCAGCAGGGTGAGGACGGGCAGGTCGATCTCGAGTTCGTCGCCGTCGACGTGCAGCACCGCGGTGTGGTCCTGCATCCGCACTTGCTGGATCTCGCGCCCGCGCAACCATTTGAGGACGGCGAAGAGCCCGTTCCTTGCGCGGGGCGCGGCGACGCCGAGCGCGGTCAGGATCGTGACCGCATTGGCGAGCGCCGTGCCTTCGTTGCCGCTCAGCATGTCGCGCATGCGGCCGAGCAGCGATGTTGCGAGCGTGAAGTCGATGCCGAAGCTGCCGGTCTTGAAGCTGCCGCGCACGTTTACCTGCGGCCGAACCTGATCGCCGCACAGCGCGCGGGTCGACGCGTCGAGCAAATCGCCGATTGCAAACAATGCGGGTGCAAGTTCGCGCACGTCCATCTCGGACGATTCGAGCGCGGGCCCGTCGTACGTGACGCGAAATCTGCTCATTGCATCAAAGGGGCCGATATCGGCCGTGCCGGTACGGTTTCCATTGGGTGCGGTCATCCGGAATGTTGGCTGGAGACGTGGACGATACCTGAAACGAACGCTTTCGGATGCCTTTCATGTCAGTCGTGATCGACCGGCTGCGCGCGATTTTGGCCGTCCGGCCAGGACGACACGCTGACCTGTCCTGATAGCGTCCGGCAAACGACGAACTTTTCCGATACTTTGCCGGTCACAAGCGCCGACTTGCGGGGGTACCGCCGGCCGATCGATGCGCTTCCGGCTCCGGTATTCCCCCGTCCGCTCCCGCCGCATATCATGCGCACATCGCGTACGCGCCGGTGGCCGGCGCGCCTGCCGTTGACAACGCGGCCGGCGCGCTCGCCCGCACGGCGCAGCACACAGGAATCCTCGATGGACACCAAACGTTCCCGCCCGGGGCTCGTCGCCGCGCTGCTCTGGGCGGTGCTGTATCTCGCGACCGGCTACATCTCGCACGAGTTCAACGGCCCCGTCCGGCTGACGGGCTATATCTGGCTGCCGGCCGGCGTGACGGTCGGCGCGTTCATGCTGCGGCCGTTGCGCGAATGGCTGACGCTGGCCGGCGCGTTCCTCGTCGCGCAGCTCGCGCTGACCGGCATCGAACACGGCAGCCTGGTCAACGCGGTGCTGTTCACGGTCGACGAAGTCGGCGCGGCCGCGCTCGCGGTGTGGCTCGTTCAGCGCGTGCGCTTCTCGCTCGAAGGGCTGTATTTCCTGCGCTCGGTGATCCTCGCCGGGCTGATCGCGGGCGTCGTCGGCGCGATCGGCGGCGCGGCGTGGTACGCGACGCTCAAGGACGCGTCGTTCTTCGACGTGTGGTTCGTATGGGCAGCTTCCGATTTCGTCGGCGTGCTGCTGGTCACGCCGGTGCTCGCGTCGTGGTCGCGCTTCCGCGCGCACCGTTCGGGCGATCACGAGCGCTTCGACCTGATGCTCGGCGTCGTCGCGTTCGTGCTGCTCGCGATCGTCGCGCTCGTGATCTTCGACGGCGACACGTCGCGGAAATTCGGTACGGGCGCCGGCTTCGCGTTCACGTATGTCCCGCTGTTCCTGACCGTCGCGGTGACGCTGCTGCTCGGCGGCCGCGCGGGTTCGTCGTCGGTGCTGATACTTGCGCTGATCGTGATCGAGCAGACCGCGCAGGGCGACGGCCCGTTCGCGTCGTTCCACGAGCACTACGGCAGTTCGCTGCTCGAGGCGCAGCTCTATCTGGCGGTCGCGTCGCTGCTGGTGCTGACGGTGAGCACGCTGAAGACGACGCGCGAACGGGTGCACGAGCATGCGGCGGTGCTGCAGAACAACATGGAGCTCGCGCTCGCCAGCGCCGGCCAGATCGCATATGTGCTCGATCCGGAGTCGGGCCGGATCGAGTGGAGCGGCGACGTCGAGCGCGTGTTCGGCGTCGGCGTCGAACACGCACAGATCGCGAGCGTGCCGCTCGTGCTCGAACGCGTGCAGCCGGGCGACCGCGCTGCGCTGAGCGACTACTGGAATGCGGAGATCGCGGGCGAGGATCGCGCGTCGCTGTCGTTGCGCGTCGTGCAGCGCGACGGCGGTACGCAGACGATCACCGATCACGGCGCGCCGCTGCTCGATTCGAATGTCGACGTGACGGTGGTCGCGGGCGTCTGGCAGATCGAGCGCGTGTGGCCGGCGGACGAATGAGCGGACACGCGTCATGACAGGTCGCACGGGCGTCCTGCTGATCCACGGGCTCGGCGGCACGCAATACGATCTCGGTTCGCTGCACAAGGCGATGCGGCGCGCGGGCGGCGACACGCACATGATCACGCTGCCGGGGCACGGCACGCGCCCCGAGGATCTCGTCGGCGTGCGCGCGGAGACGTGGCTCGACGCGGTGACCGAGCAATATCGCGTGCTGGAACGCGAGTACGACACGCTGCATGTCGCGGGCATGTGCATGGGCGCGCTGGTCGCGCTGCTGCTGTGCCAACGCGTGCAGCATGCGCGCGGCCGGCTCGCGTTGCTGGCCACGCCGGTGTTCATCGACGGCTGGTCGACGCCGTGGTATCGGTCGCTGCGGCATGTGCTGTATCGCGTGCCGGGTGTGGCCGAGCGGATGCGCGTCGAGGAGGGCGAGCCGTTCGGCATCAAGAATGCGACGATCCGCGCGATCGTGAAGAAGAAGTTCGAGCGGCAGGACGGTTTCCACTATGCGTGGGTGCCGCTCGCGTGCGTGCGGCAGGTCGACCGGATGCGCGACTGGGCGCTCGAGGCCGCGGCCGATACGCGATGCCCGACGCTCGTGCTGCATGCGCGCGAGGACGAGCTGACGAGCCTGCGCTCGGCCGATTTCCTGCTGGAGAAGATGCCCGATGCGCGCGGGATCGTGCTGGAGAACAGCTATCACATGATCTGCGCGGACAACGATCGCGACGACGTCGCGCGGCACGTGCTCGAATTCTTCGGGTTCGATCCGGGGTGTGCGGTGAGTCCGGCGATGGCGCGCAGGAGGGGGCGGCTGGAGTCGTGACGGTCGATGCGCCGGCCTGTCGCCGGCGCCAGGAACCGATGACGGCTTACGCCACTTCCGGCCGACGCGCGATCCGCTCGCGGATCTCGGGCGACGCAAGGCACGTGGCAACCGCTTCGTAGCCGGGGGTGCCCGGGTAAGGCGCCACGCGCGAAGGCGGGCTGTGATTGGCCGGGCACAGGATGATGGATTCGTTCGGACCAACCGCCGACAGATCGAGGATGGCCGACGAGCGCGTCAGCAGGAACAGCGGCCGCATGCCGGCGGTTGCGCGTTCGCGCAGATGGGCGATCAACGCCTGTTGCGTGGGCCGGTCGAGATCTTGTTCGATCATGTCGACGACCAGCGCGCGCGGGCCATCCGCTTCGAGACTGACGAGCAGCGCAGTCAACGCTGCCGACGGCGTCGCGCCGTTGCGGGCAAGCGCGGCCGATGCGTGGTCGACGCGCGACTTCAGTTCCGGATCGACGCGCAACGAATCGCATGCGGCAGCGCCATCGTTTTCCAGCCGATCGAGGCCGACGAACGCGGCGCCGGGCAGCGCGTCGGCCAGCCGAAGCGCCAGCCGCGTCTTGCCGCTTCCCAGCGAGCCGATGATGTAGTTCAACGGCCGGATATCGCGACACTCGAACCACTCGCCGCCCCACGGCCACGGCAGGCTGAACGCGACGCCGGCGCCGGTATCGTCGAGCAGCCGCGCCAGTTCGCCGTCGGCCGGCATCCGGCCGCGCGCAAGGCCGGCGCGGATCGCGCGCACGCTGTCGACCTTGCGCACGAGATCCTGAATGCCCTGCTCAAGCACTGCTTCGTGAGCGGCCAACGCGTCGTCCAGGCTGCGTGCATCGCCATCGAGCACGCTCGCCACCAGTGCCAGACTGAAGCCGAGCGCTCGCAGCGCCGCGATGTCGGCCGCGCGTGCGAGGTCGTCCGGGCCGTAGGCACGGTATCCGGAAGGTGTGCGCTCCGGTGTCACGAGGCCGTGCTGTTCGTACAGCCGCAGCGCCTTGACCGATACGCCGAGCTGCGCGGCGGCCGCCGATGCGCTCAAACGGGGCGTGGACGTACCCATCCGTCACCTCTCTCTGCTGTCGATTCGTTGTGGACAGCATAAAGGCGACCCCAAGGGCCGGGTCAAGCACGATTACGGGCGAAGGGGCGAATACGCGACCGCGCTGCCACCTGGCCGGCGGCAGCGGCTCGGCGTGATGCCCGATCGACGAGATGGGGAAAGGCGCGGAAAGCGGCGTTATCCGCGAGCCGGCCGGGATGGCCCATCGAGCGCAATCCGGTAAACGCGCACCGCGTTGTCATGCCAGATCGCGCGGCGTGCCGCGTCGTCGAGGTTCGCCATCGCGCGGGCGAACGTGCGCAGCAGCGCGGGATAGGACACGCGCAGGCCGGCCACCGGGAAGTTGCTGGCGAACAGGCAGCGTTCCCAGCCGAAGATCGCGATCGTGTCGCGAATGATCCGCGCGTTGTCCGCGTTGTTCCACGCGGCGTCGCGCAAGCCGAGTTCGGAAATCTTCACGGCCACGCGCGGCGATGCCGCAAGCGCTTCCATGCCGCGGCGCCAGCGCGCGAGCCCTGCGTCCGAACGATCCCACGGCAGCCCGGCATGTTCGAGCACGACGTCGACAGCGGGTGCGTCGGCGAGCAGCGCGGCCGCGTCGCCGAGATGCCAGAACGGCACGCGCAGATCCCAGCACAGGCCGTGCGCGGCGACGCGTTCCAGCGCGGCCGGCCAGCGCGGATCGTGCAGCGTGCCGGGCCCGTCGACAGGCGCATCCGGCGACGACGCGGTGCGCGGCTTGAAGCGCACGCCGCGCACGCGCGGCCACGCGGCCTGTTCCGCGAGCCGTTCGTCCGCATTGCCGGCCAGCAGGTCGACCCACGCGACGACTGCCGAAGGCAACCCGTGTGCCGCCGCGACTTCGTGCAGCCAGCGTGTTTCCGCCAGTGCTTCGTCGCGTGCGCGTTCGGCCTCGACGTGCACGCTGGCGACGATCGGCGCGCGTTGCGCCGCGTGCCGGAAATCGTCCACGCCGAAATCGCGGCACAGCGCCGCGTAATCGCTGAACATGAAGCGCGCCGGATCGTATTGCGTCTGTAACCACGGATAGTGCACGCCCGCATCGAGCTTCCACAGGTGGTGATGCGCATCGACGAGCGCATCCGGCATGCCGTCGGGCGGCGATCCGTCGGGCGGCGCTCCGTCGCGCATGTCAGCGTGCTCCCGTGAGCACATACGATGCGTCGGGCTCGCGCAGCGTCGCCAGCGCGCCGACGAAACGCCAGGTATCGAGATCGAGTTCGCGCACGTAGTCGTCCTGGAACGACACGTAGGCGACGCGCCGCGACGGATGGAACGACAGCGCGGTCGGGTTCGCGGGCAGCGCGATGCGTTCGATTTCCTCGAGCTGGCGTGCATCGAACACGGAGATCGACCGTTCGCCCGAATTGGTCAGTAGCAGCAGGTCGCGGCCGTCCGGCGCGCTGGTCCGGTAGATGCGGTTCGGATCGCTGCGCGTCTTCACGCGGCGGCCGCAGGTCATCGTCTCCGTGTCGATCTCGACGAGCGTGTCGTCGCCGCGATTCGCGACGAACAGCGTGCGCTCGTCGGCCGACAGTGCATTGCCTTCGGGGCGCGGGCCGGGCATCACCGCGCGTGGCGCGACCGTCGCGTCGCGTGGATGGAATTGCGTGACCGTGTTCGACAGCAGGTGCACGCCGTACGCGCGGCTCGCGTCGCGTGTGAGCGTCACGAGGTGCGTCTTCACGCCGCCGGACGGCACGGCCATGTTCGGCACGGGCTGCCGGGTCGGCTCGTCGAACACGAGCAGCATGTCGTGCGCCTCGCTCATCGCGTACAACCGGCCGTCGCGGTCGCTCGCCATGCCGTGCGGCCGGTAGTACGGCCACAGGTCGAGCATGCGCGTGTGCGTGCGCTCGACGAGGTCGATCTCGGCGATCCGGTGGTCGCCTTCATGGCCGCGCGACCATGCGGTCTCGATCCCGAAGATGCCGACGTACGCGTAGCGCTCGTTCGCGTCGACGGTGAACTCGTGCGGGAAGTTCGGCAGCACGATGTGCTTGAGCGCGGCTTTCGTGTCGAGGTCGTAGAAACTGAAGGTATGGGCGCATTTCTGCACCAGCAGCAGGATGTCGTTCATGGCGTGTCTCCGTTATTTCGTTCGCGGGCCTGCATATCAGGTATCAGCGTTCAGTCCTCGCAGCGCTTCGGCAGCGTCAGCGCGAGCAGGCCGGCCACCGCGAGCGTGACCGCCAGGCTGTACACACCGGCCGCCGCGCTCACGTGCTGGGTCAGCACGCCGACCGCATACGGGCCGCAGAACCCGCCGAGATTGCCGAGCGCATTGATCAGGCCGCGTGCGCTGCCGGCCGTCTCGACGCTGCACAGCTTCGGCGGAATCGCCCAGAACACGCCGGCGGCCGCCTGCAGGAAGAAGCCGCAGCCGATCAGGAACGCGAACGACACGGCCATCGATTCATGCGTGAGCACCGACAGCGCGAGGCACGCGGCGAAGCCGACGAGCGGCAGCAGCACGAACAGGCGTCGCTTGCCGGTTCGGTCAGACAAATACGACGTGACGAACATCCCGATCACCATCGCGACATACGGCAGCATCGCGAGCAGGCCGACCTTTCCCATCCCGCCGTGCGTGAGGTTTTTCAGCAGCGTCGGCAACCACATCGTATAGCCGTAGATGCCGACCTGATAGCAGAAGTTGATCGCGATGAGCAGCCAGATCGTCGGGTTGCGCAGCATCTCGCCGAACGATGCGGCGGCCGGCGTGCCGGCCGCGCGCTTGCGTTCCTGCTCGTCGCGCAGCGCGTCGAGGATGTACGCCTTCTCGCGCGGCGACACCCAGCGCGCGGTCTCCGGGCCGTCGTCGGCGAACATCATCCACGCGATCAGGCACAGCAGCGACAGCGCGCCCGCGCTGAAGAACAGGTGACGCCAGTCATACGCGGCGAGGATGAAGCCGGACAGCGGCGCGGTGATCATGCCGGCGAGCGGCACGAACATGATGACCATCGCATTCGCGCGGCCGCGTTCGCGGTCGGGGAACCAGTGGCTGACCATCGTGAGCACGACGGGCAGCATGCCGCCCTCGGCCACCCCGAGCAGGAAGCGCAGCGCCAGCAGCTGCCAGGTATGCGTGACGAGCCCGGTCAGCACCGACAGCACGGCCCAGCTCACGAGCGACCACGCGATGAACTTCTTGCCGCTGCCGAGCGCCGCGCGCCGGCCGCCGGGAATCTGCAGGAACAGGTAGCCGAAGAAGAAGATGCCGCCGGCGAGGCCGGCCATCGTCGCGTCCATGCCGAGCTCGGCGTTCATCCCGCCGGGCATCGCGAACGCGATGTTCACGCGGTCCATGTAGGAAATGATGCAGGCGAGCAGCAGCGGCGGAATCACGCGCAGCCAGCGGCGGCGCGGAACGGCTTCGCCGGCTTCGTATGCCGGGGTGGCCGGGGTCAACGAATTCATGATGTCTCCAATATTGTTGATCTGCTTCAGCGATCTTCTGATGGACCGCTGTCACGCCGTGACGAATCCGCACGGGGGTTAACCGCCGATGCGCAACGCATGCGCGCATTCCCCATCGGCGCGAACGTCTGTCCGGCCGCGCGGCGTGCGCGTCGGGCCGGAGCCGTGAAGCGCACACCGCATGCGCCCGAACGTCTAATGCCCCCAGCGCAGCACGAGCGGGTCGAGTCTCCGCGCGACGTCGAGCAGCCCGGCCCGCACCTGCGGATGCAATTCCGGCCACGGTGCGCGCGGCCGGTCGCACGCGATCACGCCGCCTTCCAGCATCAGCGCCTTCGCGGTCAGAAAGCCCGACTGGCGGTTCTCGTAGTTGATCAGCGGCAGCCAGCGCGCGTACTGCTCGCACGCTTCGTCGCGGCGCCCGGCGAAATAGGCGTCGGCGATCCGGCGAATCCCGTCCGGATAACCGCCGCCCGTCATCGCGCCGGTCGCGCCGGCGTCGAGATCGGCAAGCAGCGTGATGCCTTCCTCGCCGTCCCACGGCCCCTCGATCGCGTCGCCGCCGAGCGCGATCAGTTCGCGCAGCTTCGACGCGGCGCCAGCCGTCTCGATCTTGAAGTACGACACCGCATCGATCTCGCGCGCGAGCGTCGCGAGGAACGACGCGGACAGCGCGACGCCGCTCGCGGGCGCGTCCTGGATCATCAGCGGGATGTCGAGGCCGTCGCTTACCTCGTGGAAGAACGCGCGGATCGATGCCTCCGGCACGCGAAACGTCGCGCCGTGGTACGGCGGCATCACCATCACCATCGCCGCCCCCAGCGCCTGCGCGTGCCGGTTGCGTTCCGCGCAGATCCGCGTGCTGAAGTGCGACGTCGTGACGATCACCGGCACGCGGCCCGCGACGTGCTCGAGCGTGGTGCGCGTGATCAGTTCGCGTTCGTCGTCGCCGAGCGCGAACTGCTCGGAGTAGTTCGCGTGGATGCAGAGGCCCTGCGAACCGGCATCGATCATGAAGTCGATGCAGCGGCGCTGGCCGTCGAGATCGAGCGCGCCGTGCGCGTCGAAGATCGTCGGCGCGACCGGAAAGACGCCCTGGTAGCGTGCGTTCATGGCCGGCCTCACTCGACGATGTCGAACTGGTCGAGGAATTCGGTCTTCAGCGTGAGGCCGAGGCCCGGCGCGTCGTCGCGCAGTTGCAGGAAGCCGTTTTCGGCCACCGGCTCGCCGTCGAAGATGTAATAGAACAGCTCGTTGCCGACCTCGACGTCGAACATCGGGAAGTACTCGCTCATCGGCGACGCGAGCGTGCTCATCGTCAGGTGATAGTTATGCATCTGGCCCGCATGCGGGATCACCGGCACGCTGTACGCCTCGCACAGCGCGTTGATCTTGTGCGCCATCGTGATCCCGCCGACGCGGTTCGTGTCGTACTGGACGACCGACACGGCCTTGCGGTCGAGCAGCTGCTTGAAGCCGTACAGCGAGAACTCGTGCTCGCCGCCGGAGATCGGAATGCGCGTCAACTGGTTCAGCTCCGCGTAGCCGTCGATGTCGTCGGCGATCACCGGTTCCTCGAGCCAGCGCGGCTGGTATTTCTCGAGCTTCGGCAGGACGCGCTTCGCATACTCGAGATTCCAGCCCATGTAGCACTCGAGCATCAGGTCGTTGTCGTAGCCGATCACCTCGCGGATCGCCGCGACCGACTTCAGGTTCTCGACCACCCCCTGCTGCCCGTGCGCCGGCCCGTAGCCGAAGCGCATCTTGAACGCGCGGAAGCCTTCCTTCAGATAGCGCTGCGCCTCGTCCTGCATCGCCTTCAGGTCGGTGCGGTAGAGCTTCGAGTAGTAGCAGGGGATCTTTTCCTTGGTGCGGCCGCCGAGCAGCTTGAACACCGGCTTGCCGACGCTCTTGCCGAGGATGTCCCAGATCGCGATGTCGACCGCCGAGATCGCCGCCATGCCGATGCCCTTGCGGCCCCATGCGTGGGTCGCGCGGTACATCCGCTGGTTCAGGTATTCGTAGTCCCACGGGTCCTGGCCGATCACGAGCGGCGCGAGGTACTGGTCGATGATGACCTTCGCGACGTGCGGCGCGAGCGCGACGTTGCCGAGGCCGACGATGCCGTCGTCGGTCTCGACTTCGACGACCGTCCACGCATGGAAGCGGAACGTGCTCATCGTTTCCTGCGGCGCGTACAGCAGGTCCATCGCGTTCGAGCAGAAGTTGCCCTGCGGCGGGACGGTCTTGCCTTTCCACTGGAATACGCGGGCGCGTACGGAACGGATCTTCATGATGGTGTCTCCGAGAATCGATGTTGTCGTGTGTGAAAGGCGGGCGGCCGGCGTGGCGGTCACGCCGAAACGGCGGGGGTGCGGCGCGCGGCGCCCATCCGGCACGCGATCTGCAGCGCCTGCCAGGTCGCGCCGACGTCGGCCGTGCCGCGGCCCGCGATGTCGTACGCGGTGCCGTGCGCGGGCGTCGTGATCGGCACGGGCAGCCCGCCCTGCACGGTCACGCCGCGCGAGAAGCCGAGCAACTTGATCGCGATCTGCCCCTGGTCGTGGTACATCGTGACGATCGCCTGGTAGTCGCCGGCCTGCGCCTTCAGGAAGATCGTGTCGGCGGGGAACGGGCCGTGGAACGGCGCGCCGGTCGGCCAGTCGCGCGACTGCAGCCTGCGCACCGCGGGCTCGATGATGTCGACTTCCTCGCGGCCGCAGCTGCCGCCGTCGCCGCCGTGCGGGTTGAACGCGGCGATCGCGACCTTCGGCGCGGCGACGCCGTTCGCGAGCAGCGACCGGTAGATCAGCTCGGATGCCTGTTCGATCCGCTCGATGCTCAGGCAGCCTGCCGCGTCCTTCAGCGGGATATGCGACGAGATGCGCGCGGTCCACAGCTCGCCGAGCGTATTGAATTCGCAGAAATAGCCGGTCACGCCGAGCGCTTCGGCGAAGTGGTGCAACTCGTCGTCGTGCCGGAGCCCGCCGAGCTTCATCGCGTACTTGTTCAGCGGAGCGAAGCAGATCGCGTCGATGTCGCCGGCGAGCGCGGCGTCGAGACACCGGTCGAGCACGGCGAGCGTCGAATGGCCGCCGGCCGCGCCGGCCTGGCCGACGGTGACCTGCGCGGGAGCGACCGTATCGACTTCGACGAACGCGGCGCGCGCGGTCGACGGCCGGCCGCGCACCGCGGCGAGCGAAGCGACGGGTTCGACGTCGACCTGCACGCCGGCGACGCGTTGGCCGGCTTCCCACAGCCAGCGATCGCCGATCAGCACGAGATTCGCGTGCGCCGTCGCGTCGGGCCGCGCGAGCAGTTTTGCGATCAGTTCGGCGCCGATGCCGGCGGGGTCGCCAAGCGTCAGCGCGACGACGGGCAGGGGGGCGGCGGTCGTCATGCGGCGTCTCCGTGGCGGGCCGCGCGTCGGGCGGCGGTCGGTTTCGTGTTCATGCTGCGTCTCCGGTGGCGGCGCGTGGCCGTTCGTGTATGGGGTTCATGCTAGGTAGACGGAATGAGTCGGTAAATTGAAAACTCTTGATGAATCGATAACCTGGAGTAATCGAAATGGGCTCGATCGATCGACGAGACTCGACTCCGCAATTGCTGAACCGGCTGCGCATGCGGCAGATCGCGCTGTTGCTTGCCGTGGACGAATGCTCGACGCTGCGCGCGGCGGCCGAGCAGATGGGCCTCACGCAGCCGGCCGCGACAAAGATGCTGGCCGAACTCGAGAGCGCGCTCGGCCAGCGGCTGTTCGATCGCATCGGGCGCGGGCTGGTGCTGAATCCGGCCGGCGCGCGCGTGCTCGGCTATTTCCGCGGAATCCGCGGCAGCATGGAGGCGCTGAACCGCGAGCTCGCCGAGCTGCAGCTCGGCAGCGCGGGGCGGCTGGCGATCGGCAGCATCATGGCGGCGTCGCCGGGGCGGCTCACCGAGGCGCTGGTGCAATTGAAGGCGCGTTACCCGCTGCTCGCGATCGACATCGCGGTGGACACGAGCGACCGGCTGATGCCGCAGCTTCGCGAAGGCGTGCTCGAAGTGGTGATCGGGCGCAACGTCGGAACCGATTGCGACTTCCGCGTGGTCGACGACGAGGCGCTCGCGATCATCGCGGGCCGCGACCATCCGCTCGCGGGCGCCGGGCCGGTCGAATTCGACGCGCTGCTCGATTACACGTGGATCCTGCAGCCGGCCGGCAGCCCGGCGCGCGAGGTTGTCGAGCGCGAATTTCGCGCGCGTCACCAGCCGATGCCGCGCGGGCTGGTCGAAACGGGTTCGATCCTGACGACGATGAATCTCGTCGACCGTTCGACGATGCTCGGCGTGATTCCGCTGACCGTCGCGCAGCGCAACGCGGAGCACGGGCTCGTCGCGATCCTCGATTACGAGCTCGATCAAAAGCTGCCGTCGTACGGCAGCCTCGTGCGGCGCGACCGGCCGCTGAGCATTCCCGCGCAGCAGTTTCTCGCGCTGTTTCACCGGGAGGGCGCGGAGGACGACGACGGCGCTTGACGGAGCGGTTCGCCGGCCGCGCCGGTCACGCATCGCGGAACGTGGCGATGCGTGATGGCGACCGGTGCGATACGGGCGAGAGGGCTGTACGGGTGACGCAGGCGAAGGTGCGGCGAACCGCTTCAGCGTGCCGGCGGCGCGGCAGGCGCATCGGCGAGCGACGGCATCGATTCCGACAGCGTGCGATCCGGACGAATCCGCAGCGCGGCGACGATGCCGATCATCAGCATCGCGACCGAACCGATGAACGGCACCGTCCAGCTGCCCGTGCGGTCGACCAGATAACCGAACAGGATCGGCGACAGGATTCCCGAGATCGCGGAACCGGCATTCATCATCCCGCTCGCGATGCCGGCGTGGGTCGGCGCGATGTCGCTCGGCACGGCCCAGATCGGCCCGATCGTCAGTTCGAGGCACAGGAACGACCCCGACAGGCACAGCGCAATGCCGGCCGTGGAATGCACGAACGCGAGCGGCAGCAGGCAGACGAGCGCGCCGACGAAGCTCGTCACGATCACGCTCTGGCGCGACAGCGCGAGGTTGCCGGTCTTCCGGTAGATCCGGTCGCAGAGCCAGCCGCCGAGCGTGTCGCCGACGACGCCCGCGAAGAACACGCCGGACGCGAACAGCGCGGTCGATTTCAGGTTCAGGCCCTGGCCGTTCAGGAAGAACGTCGGCAGCCACGTGAAGAACAGCCACGCGGTCCAGCCGTAGCAGAAGTAGACGAAGATGGTCGGCGCCATCCGGCGGAACAGCGGCCCCCACGGCGTCGGGCCGGCCGGCGGCGCGGGCCGGGCGGCGCCGCGCGCGTGGCCGTCGTCGTCGCCGAGCGGATGCTCGCGGAAGCCGACGATCCACCACGCGAGCCACGCCAGCGTCACCGCGCCGATCACGAAGAACGCGGCGCGCCACGACAGCCACGTCATCAGCGCGGCGACGATCGGCGGCGTGACCGCGTTGCCGAGCCGCGAGAACGAATGCGTGAAGCCCTGCACGACGCCGCGCCGCTCGCGCGGGAACCAGTGCGTGATCGCGCGGGCCTGGGCGGGCAGCGTCGCGCCTTCGCCGATGCCGAGCAGCAGGCGCGCGGCGAACAGCAGCGCGAGACTGTGCACGAGCCCGGTCGTGAAGGTCGACACGACCCAGATCAGCCCGCAGCCGATCAGCGTGATGCGGGCGCCAAACCGGTCGGCGATCCAGCCGCCGCCGACCTGGCAGATTGCATACGAATACGCGAACGCGGAGAACGCGATACCGAGTTCGGTGTTCGACAACCCGAGTTCAGCCTTGATCGCGCCGGCCGCGGTCGCGAGGTTCACGCGGTCGACGTAAAGGATGAATGACAGCGCGCACAGCAGCCACAGCGTGTGGCGCCGTTGACGGTGATCGTTAGGCATGTGTCTCGCTCCGTGCCCGGGCGCGGCGTTGCACAGACGCCGCGTTGATTGGCGGAGCCAGCATCGCGCGCCGGGGAGGGGCCGTCTAATGAATCTTTTGGATCGGTTGATAACCTGAGGCATTCATTTCCGCGCGAGCGCATCGGCGTGTTCCGTGGCGGCGCGGTTGACCGCAGGTTTCGCGCAGTAGTGCTTTCCCTCGCCCCTCGATGCGTTGACGCATCGCATGCGCCGCGTGGCACGCGCGCCATTCCGAACGTCCCGCTCCACGCACGTTGCATGCGTGAATGCGCGTGGACGCGCTCGCCCGGCACGACAAGCCGCATCGCCACGCGACAGCCGCTTCCTGCCGCGGCCGGCGTCGTGCCGCTCGACGCCTGAGCGCGGCAACCACGCGTGCTCGATCCGTCGAGACAAGCGTTTTGCTTACCTCGTTTCGAACAATTCTTTAAATCGACTTAACAATCAGGGATTTAAGGGGGGCGAATTTCTATTTTTAGTCCTAGTACTAGCTGTTTCGGTGCGTAACTCCGAATTCGTCCCATATTCCGCCGACGGCAATGTCCATAGACTAGCGCCAGTGGGATTTATCTCCCACGCATCGAATTTCGATTGATTAATAACTCGTCGTGGTTCGATTCCCGAAACTCATTTTTATTTAATAGAGATCATTCGATGAAACTCAGCAAACTCGTTCTGGCAATGGGCGTCACCACGGCACTGTTCGGCATGGCGCATACGGCACAGGCCGATACGGTGTCGAAGAAGATCACGCTGACCGCCCAGATCAACGACGGCATTTTCGTGTCGAAGCCGGACGGCTCGACCTGGTACGGCACGGAAGAACTGCAGGCCACCGACTACACGCAAGCCAAGTTCGAGAAGACGCTGCCGGTCCGCGTCTGGTCGAAGAACGCCGACTTCAACGTGTCGCTCGCACAACCGCTGAAGATGGCGAGCGGCCGGAATGAAATGAAGAACGCGAAGGTGTCGCTGTCCGGCAACAGCGGCGACGCTGAAGTCAAGTTCGGCGCGGTCCAGAAGATCACGCAAGTGACGGCCGGCAACGGCGGTTTCGACGAAATCCACAACCTGAAGATCAACGTCGACGCACCGACCCAGAACGGCACGAACAGCACGAACGGTAGCTACAGCGGCGATCTCGTGATGGTGTTCGAGCCGGTCGCAGCAGCAGCGCCGTAACCGTCCCTTATGGAGCCCCGATTCGATCGGGGCTCTTTCCGAAGAACTCCGATGCCAGCCCCTCCCACCCCTCCATAGAAGAAATCAGCGTGGTCGCCTATCAAGCTCCTTTCCGTTTCAACAAGCTGTGGTTGGGTGCATTTCTTTTTGTTTCGTCGCACTCATTCGCAGAACTAAAAGTCACGTATGGCGTGCCTGAAGGATTCAGTGCGGCCGAACTGGACGATAGTGCGAACTATGTTGCCACCTTCAACGGGCGCACGCTGCCGGGGTTCATCAGTTATTCGTCAAAGGTCGCGTCGCTTGAATTCGACGCGGCCAAATATGCAGCAAACGGTATCTCGCCAGACGATGTCGACACCATTCGGAGCGTGATCTCGCAGCTCGACTACAAGCGCTGCAGCAAAGGCTGCGACGACTTGATAGCCGGGTACTACGTTACCGTCGACAAGCTGAAGCGGTCGATCTCGATCCGCGATTCGCGCGAAGACTACATCGCGCCGGAAACGGGTTTCGGGCTGGTCAACAACCAGGCAATCGACTTGCGGGCGGCGTCCGACGGTTACCGTGCGGTCAACGTGAACGGCAACACGTATGTCGGGCTTCCGTTCCAGAGCTTCGGCTACATGAGCTGGTACGCGAACCGTACCGAAACACGCAATTTCAGCGGCAGCCAACAGGGGCTGTCGTCGTACTACCTGCAGAAGAACTTTGCCCGAACGTATGTGCGGGCGGGCAAGCAGAACAACATCGATTACGCGGCCGGCACGGTCAACACGCTGCTGTCGCCGAGCTTCGACCAGTTCGTGACGGTCGGCAGCCAGACCCACCTGCAGGTCGACAGCAAGGCCGGCTCGCTGGTTCTCTACGCGTCTGCCGAAGGCAACTACGAGTTCTACCGGAACGGCCGGCAAATCCTGAAGCGGCCGGCGGTGCTCGGCCGCAACGAGATCAGCTTCGCCGACCTGCCGGGCGGCTACTACTCGGTCGAGGTCCGCCTCGTCGACCGCAACGGTAATGTGGTCAACCGGGAAACCCGCGAGGTCAACAACCTCAATTTCGGCGCGAACAGCGGCAACGCATGGCATGTGACGGCCGGCAAGGAGATGGGCGACGGCGGCTATCTGCTCGAGGCCGCGGTCAGCCGGAACTTCAAGCAGTTCTACCTGAACGGGTCGATGCTTGCCGGAAAGGGCGGTAAATGGGCGGCTGAAGTCAACATCACGCGACCGATGCAACTGGGCGGCGTCGATATCACGCCCACGCTGGGCTTGTTGAGCGGCGAACGCAGCACGGGCGGCTATATCAACCTGTCGATGGCGAGCGAGGCGCTCGGCAGCCTGATGGTCAGCCGCTACCAGAACACGGAGGTGTCGCGCTTCTACGTAGGTCAGCCGAGCACGGCCGTGTCCTATAGCCGCATGTTCCGCGGCGTGACGTTCGGCTACAACTACCAGCGCTCGGCGTTCAGCGAATCGCAGCAGGCCGAGGCACGCTGGAACTACCGGCCGAACGGTCTGTGGGGCACGTTCGCGCTCGGCGTGCAGAAGGGCGGCTATCAGGGCAGCGGCGGCTACGGCGTGTATTTCAACATGACGATGATGCTGGACAAGGCGCAGGCGAGCTTCAGTGCCGCGCATTCCGGCGGCCAGACGCAGATCAGCGGCGACGTCCGCAAGGATTTCCAGGACGGCTTCGGCACGACATCCGTCGGCCTGTCGGCGAACCGGATCGGCACCAATTACGGCGTGAACGTCTACGGCACGCGCTCCGGCACGCGCGGCGACGCGTCGCTGAACCTGGGCCAGAGCACCGGCGGCGGCAACGTGGATTTCAACTACCGCGGCATGGTCGCGGCCAGCAAGGACGGCATTGCGTTCGGCCGATACAGCTCGAGCGGCAGCGCGATGCTGTTGAAAACGCCGAATATCCCGGGCATGAAGTACGGGTTCAACGTCGAAGGCAGCCCGGTCGCCGGCAACAGCACGTATGCGGTGCCGCTCAATGCATATCGCGACGTGCCGTTCGCGCGCGTGATGAGCAACAGCGAGCAGTTCGACATGAACGTCGAGGTGCCGGCGAACATCGTCCGGGCCCACCCGGGCCAGGTCTACGTGGCATCGGCGAAGGTCGACATCAATATGGTGTATAGCGGCTTCCTGAAGGATACGAACGGCAAGCCGGTAAGCGGCAAGGTGATCGAAACCGGCGACACGGTGCATCCGAACGGGCTGTTCTCGATCGTCAGCAAGACAATGCTGTCGCAGATCACGCTCGATCAGAACGGGCATCGCTACACGTGCAGCCTGAAGGACGCCAGCGGAAACGACTTCCGCTGCCAATGATGGCGCACCCAACCATTTACAGGGATTGACGACATGAATCTGAACTTGCGAACCGCGCTTCCGATAGCGTGCGCTCTGATGTTTGCCGCCGCTCAACCGGCGCATGCCGACGGTGAGCTGATGGTGATGCCTGCCACGACCAAGGTATTCAACAACCACGACCAGGGCGTCACCGTGAAGAACATGGGCGACGCGCCGCTCTACCTGTCGATCTCGGTGCAGAAAGTGATGAATCCGGGCAAGACGCCGGAAGAGAAGCAGAACCTCGGCGAGCTGCAGCATCCCGGCATGCTTGCCAGCCCGGACAAGCTGACGCTCGGCCCGAACCAGACGCGCGCGATCACGCTCAGGTCGCTCGCGGAGCCTGAGAACGAAGAACTGTACCGGCTGTATATCGTGCCGGTCAGGTCGCTGAAGGTGGACGATGCGCCGCAGGACAAGATCACCGCGCCGATGTCGGTATCCGTCGGTTATGGCGTGCTGGTGCGGCACATGCCGCCGCCGGGCAAGCAGCGCGTGAGCTGGGCGCACCGTTGCGAGAGCGGCGGTCTGACGCTCGAGAACACGGGCAACGTGCGTCAGGTCTTCACCGATGTGAAGTATGACGGAGCACCGTCCGCGCAAACGATCGCCGTATTTCCGGGCACGCCTCAGCACTTCGCGACGAAGCGGATGACGTTGCGTGTCGACGACAAGCCGCAGACGCTGGAGTGCCCGTGATGATACGCGTAGCGCGCTCCGCAATCGGGATGCTGGCCGCGCTGGCCTGCACCTGCAGCATGGCCGCCGGCGTGCTGAAGCTGTCGCGCATGGAGCTGACGCTCGAGCCGGAGAAACCGGCGGCCGAACTGTATGTCGAGAACGTCGGCGATACGCCGCTTTATCTGGATATCGAGCAGCACCTGCTGACCAATCCGGGTGATTCCCCCGAGCACCTGGTGCCGGTAGCCGACGTGCCGCGGCCCACGTTGCTGGTGGTGCCCGGGCGTCTGACGCTGGCGCCGGGGCAGAAATATCGAATCGGGCTGAAGCAACTGGCTGTGCCTTCGAAAACGCAGGTATGGCGAGTCACGTTCCGGCCGAACGAGCGGATCGCTGTCGATGCCGAACAGAGCGAAGGTGCGCCGGCCCCGCTGTTCGTCAAGGTTGGGTATGGCGTGGTGATCTACCAACGTGCGGCGTTGGCGCAGTAATACGGGCTTGTCGAAACGATGAGCGCCGGTGCCATCGAGATGACTAATGGCTGAATGCAATCGCGCATGCGATGCCGCGTCATTGCATCGTCAAGCCTGCATCGCAGGCCGCAGAGGCCATTTTCGGTGATGTCAGGCTTGACGTATTGACCTAATCGGAATGAAGAGATCGATGAAAGAATTCGGAATTATTCGGCGATGGCGAGGTTGCCTATTGGGCGCATGTCTGATGGTGCTTATGTCCAATGCATTTGCGTTCGGCTGGGAACTTCGGTACGCCAATGTGACCGACAGCTATGGGGGGTGCCTGTGGAGAAACAACGGGGACGGAACCAGTACGATCCAGGTGGTCTTTAATTATCGATCGATAGCGGGTGCCAGCGGGAACTACCCCTTTCGGTCTCGAGGCGTCCTGATCTATACATATGATGCGAAGGGGAATTTGCAGCCAAGCAGTGCTGCGGCGAAGTATGTCACGATGAATGGCATACAGAGCGCGTACCCCTATACGGGCAACGGTTATGTGATGTATGCCAAGTCACTGAACCCGCCACCGGAATGGGGTACCAAGGAGCCGTACACGGCCCTAGTCGAGGTCTTGATCGACAATGCCGCGATCAAGGATTGGCCCGGCATTTCCATTCGTGCCGGTAACTATACGAGCGGCGACGACGTTGGCGAGATCACCGGCGGGGTTTATGTCACCAACGCCAGCATTGCCAACGCATGCCAGGTGATCGATCCCGAAGTCCCGCCGCCAAAACCGCCGCCCTCTCTCGTGGTAGATGTGGCGGCACCCGACTGGAATCTCGGAGAATTGCCGCGAGGCAATGGCGAAAAGACGCTCACCGGTGCGGCACAACAGCTTTGCTTCACGTACACGGGCCTCGACGGCTATCGCAATTTCGTGATCAATGCGACGAGCACGAACGGTATTTCGGGTAATCGGTATCTGCTCAGGAATACCAGCAAGCCGTCCCAGACGATTCCGTATGACATGACGCTGGACAGCGGTAGCGCAACGTTCCGGTTGCCAAATACGAGCGCAAGCGCGGTGAGGTTGAACAACAACTATCGTACCTGCTTTGTGCCGACGTTCAGGACCTCGGTGGACATGACCGTGGACGCTGGCGACTACAACGATGTGCTGTCGTTCACGGTCGTCACGAAATCATAGGAGGCGAAATGCGCAAAACCATCCTGAACGGCTTGCTGGCGGCGCTGGCGTTCCTGCCGATGTTCGCGTCGGCGGAAACCCTGTTGGTCAAGGGCAAGACGCAGAGCGCGATTACGGCCAAGGTCGTCCGCCCGAACAATCTGATCATCACCGACGACAAGGGCGGCTGGTTCGGGCAGGGCCTGACGATGCAGCAGCTCGGCGGCTGGGAGACTGCGTACGAGGTGGACGCACGGCTGCGCGTGGTATCGACGACGGGAAAATTCCGGGTCCGCATGGATCAGCCGCTGGATATCCGGAATCAGGCAAAGCCGACGCTTGCGTTCCGCAAGCCGGCGGTCAGCATCGGCGCCGAAGGCGCCGACCAGAAGCCGCTCGTCGTCGGGCAGGCGATCGAGTTCGACAACCCGGCGCCGCCGTCGCCCAATGTCGATTCCGAAGGCGATTACCGTCTCGCCGTCTCCGCATATCCGCCGGAAGGGGATTTCAGGAGCACGGTCGGCACCTATACGGGCACACTGTCGCTCGTGTTCGAACCGATCGTGGTGAAACAGCAGTAGCGGTGGTCGTCTCCCCGTTGCGGAGACGTTCCGGCTCCTCACCGCCCGCCGTCTCGCGGGCGGTGTGCTTTGGATTTTCCGTTTCCGATTGTCGTCTGCGTCAAAGCCTGCGTGCGCGCATGCGAATGACAAACTGTGCACGACGGCAGCACCGGCATGCCTTCCCCGGGGTGCCGACTCAACTGGACTCCAACATGAGATTGCGTTCATTCTTTCTTCCGATTGCGGCCACGCTCGCCGGGCTGATTCCAGGCATCGCCCTCGCGACGATCGACGTGTTTCCAAAGGAAATCTCGATCGATTCGGGCACGACAAACGTGCAGATCATCAACAACGGCGATCGCCCCGAGTACGTGACCATTTCGTTGTCGCGCCTGCTCAATCCCGGCGTGCCGCTGAAAGACGAGAAACTCGAGCCGGTCGGCAACGAGGCGAAGCCGGCGCTCTATGCATTTCCATTCAAGCTGACGCTCGCGCCCGGGCAGACCAAGAACATTGCGTTGAAGCCGTTGCGGGCGGTTCAGGACGAGACGGTGTATCGGCTGGACGTCAAACCCGAGATCAAGGTGATGCCGCAGGGGCAGCAGAAGGCGACCGGGAGCATCGTCGTCAATCTGGGATTTAGTGCGCTTGTCCGGCAGATGCCGGAGAGCCGGAAAGAGGCATTGTCCGTCGCGTGCGATGCGCGTGGTGCGCGGCTCACGGCGACGGGAACCGTGCGTTATGCCGTGAAGGACGCGAAGGTGGATGGGCAGGCCGTCGAACCCTTCAATGTGTACCCGGGCGTGCCGCGGCCGCTGCAAGGGCGCGTCGTCGAAATCCCGGGGCATCCGGCGTGTCGCGGTGGGTCCGCTCCGGCGGATGCGAACGCGAGCGCAAGCGGAGCGGACCGCCTTTGACCGCGTTGACAGGCGAGGCCGGCATCGCACGTCGGCGAAGGGGGCTGATGAATCTTCTGGATCATTTGATAACCTGACGCATTCGTTTGCCTGTCGGCCCGCTGCCCGCGCCGGATCGGGCGAGACAACGCGATGCCCGGGCGGGGCGGGATCGCACAGGCAGGTGAGACCGTGAACGACATCGAAAAACTTTCGCTCCACCAGGACAGCCGCTTCTGGCAGTTGCCGCTGGTGAAATGGTGGATCCAAGGCCACGGCCGCGACGGCTATTCGTTCCGCCTGCTGCTGGTTCCGCTGGTCATCGTGTTCGTGCTCGAACTCGTCTGCGTGATGTTCGATGCGCTGTACAGCGGCATCGTCGTCAGCGCCGTCGCGACGCTGTTCCTCGGCATCGCCGGGTTCCACGGCGCGCAGCGCGAATGGCTCGTGACGTCCGCGGCCGCACGCGCACTCGTGAAGGCGCGCATGAAGAAGGCGGCCGAGCGGTTCTCGTCGCTCGGCGTGGGCGCGACGGTGCTTGCGATCTTCGTCGCCGCGACGTCGCTGTCGCTCGTGATGTCGGGCCAGCCGATGCTCGACAGCGTGTCGAAGGACGCGGTGTCGATCTTTATCGCGCTGGTGTTCCTGCCGGTGTACGTGTCCGGCGCGGTGCGCAAGCTGGCGATCGCGCGGATCGAGGAACTGGAGGCGCTGCGCAACGCGACCGTCGGCACGAAGCTGAAATTCGACCGGGCCGGCGCCGTGCGCGCGGTGGTCGTGCAGGGCGCGGCCGGGAAGGGGATGGTGTCCGTGACGGAGTACACGGTGCTCGGGTTCAGCCCACCGCTCGAACACGTCGGGTGCGAGCCGCGCGCATGACGGCGGGAAGGCGGTGCCACCGCAGGCCGGTTATTGGTCGGAACAGGCCCTAAGCCGGGAACCGCTCGCTTTCGGGCACCGGCACGAGGTTGTCGGGCCACTGCACCTCGAACCGCGTGCCGCCGGCGCCCGTCGGCACGCAGATAGCCTCGCCGTGGTGTGCATGCGCGATCGCCGCGACGACGGCGAGCCCGAGGCCGCTGCCGCCAGGCTGCGTATCGTCGACGCGCCTGAATGCCTTGAACACGTGCGGCGCGAAATCGGCCGGGATGCCGGGGCCGTCGTCCTCGACAAGCAGCCGGCACATCCCGTGTTCGGTGCGCGTCTGGACCCGGATCGCGCCGGGCACCGCATGGCGTCGCGCATTTTCCAGCAGTGCCAGCAACGCCTGGCGGATGCGGACCGGATCGCAGCACATGCGCCGCGGGTCGAGATCGAGCACCGGATGCTGGCCGGCGGCCTGCAGCGCGTGCGCGAACACGTCGACCACGGCGTGCACGTCGGCGGCGAGATCGGTGTCGCGGATCTCGATGCTCAGGTGGCCGCTATCGGCGAGGCTGACCACGCGCAGATCCTCGATCAGTCGCGTCAACCCTTCGACCTGCGCAAGCAGGCTGCGATAGAGCGCTTCGCTGGGCGTGAACACGCCCTCGGCGAGCCCTTGCAGCCGCCCGCGCAGCACGGTAACGGGCGTGCGCAGTTCGTGCGCGATCGCGGCGTTCCAGAACGTCTGCTCTTCGGTCATGCGCTGCAGCTCGCTCGCGAGCGCGTTGAAATTGTCGGCGAGCAACGCCGCTTCGTGCAGCGAGCGGTCGCCGGCGATGGCGCGCGCGCCGAGATCGCCACGCGCGACGCGGCGGATGCTGTCCGTTACCGAGTTGAGCGGCACAAGGATGCGGCGCGCGAGATGGATCGCGATGAGCACGGCGAGCGCGAGACCGACCAGCGTGGTCGACACGAGCCACACCCATTCCGGCCCGGTCGGCAGCCAATCGGACTGGTTGAAATCCGCTGGCCAATACTTGAATGCAAGGTAGTAGAACGTGTAGGCGGTCACGACGATCAGCAGCGTCACGGCAAACGCCATCGCGCCCATCGTCAGCGCGATCTGGCGGCTCAGCCCGCCGAGCTTCATTCGCCGCTCCACAGCTTGTAGCCGACGCCGCGCACGCTCACCGGCACGCCTGCGACGCCGAGATCGTCGAGCTTCTTGCGCAGCTTGCTGACGTGGCTGTCGACGGTGCGCTCCAGCGCATCGCCTTCCGGCAGGCAGGTGGCCATCAGCTCGGCGCGGCTGAACACGCGGCGCGGCGCGCGCGCGAGCTGCGCGAGCAGCTTGAATTCGGTGAGCGTCAGCGCGAGCGTGTGCCGTGTGCTGCCGACCTCGACCGTCGCTTCGTGGTGTTCGAGATCGATCTCGAACGGCGCGGCGCGCAGCACACGCTGTTCCTCGTGGCGCGAGCCGGCCATCGACCGGCGCAGCACGGCCTGCGCGCGCGCGACGACTTCGGCGGGATTGAACGGCTTGACCACGTAGTCGTCGGCGCCGATGCGCAGGCCGGTCAGCTTGTCGATGTCCTGGTCGAGTGCGGTCAGCATGATGACGGGCGTGTCGCCGCGATGGCGGATCTCGGCGAGCACCTTCCAGCCGTCGACGTGCGGCATCTGCACGTCGAGCAGCACGAGGTCGGGCTTGAGCGACAGGTGGAGTTCGAGCGCGCGGCGGCCGTCGGCGGCGTGTACGGTGCGCAGGCCGCTGCGCGCGAAATAGGCGATCAGGATCTCGGCGATCTCGGGTTCGTCCTCGGCGATGAGGACAAGCGCCTGGGCGCCCTGGCCGGCGCCGGAAGATGAAGAGGGATCGGGCAGGGCCATTCGCGTGCATCCATCGGGTGTATCCATCGAATCGCCATACTACCGCAGGGGAAACATCATCGAACGGAGGCGGGCGCCGGCGCGCGGCGTTGCCCGATGCGCGGCATGCGGGACCGCGTCACGCGATCGCCACGAACGCGATATCGTGCAGCAACCTTTCTGGAGCCTTGCGATTGTCATCGGGACAGGGGAATACCCTGTCTTTTTTTTCTGTTTCTGTTTTATGTATCATGACCTAACTTTTGCAACATGTACTAATTAAAAAGATCGACGATTCCTTATCAGAAAAAGGACGATCGGCACGGAGACAGGCAGGACTGCGAATGGCGAACGCTCCGAGCGTCGTGCGACCGATTGCACGGCCGCATGCGGGCGCGGGTGTTCGCGAACCGACTCGCGCATCGGGCTCGATGCCCGAGCCGGCGGCAGGGGAAGTTGCTTGAGGTTGTTCGGTCGTCAGATTCCGCGCGTGCGATATGCGCGTGCCGCCCAGGCGGCCGCCGCCCGCGTCATTTCAGGCTGTAACCCGGAAAGACATCATGTCCACGAAGTCATCCCCCAACGGCGCGGCCGACCTGTCGCGCAGGCAGTGGCTCAAGGCCGCGGGCGCCTCCGTCGCGATCGGCGGCCTTGCAATGAGCGCGTCGCGTGCGAGCGCCGATGCGGCGCCCGCACCGGGCGACGTGCTCGACGTCGCGATCGTCGGCGCAGGGCTGGCCGGCCTGACGGCCGCGCGCGACCTGCACTACGCGGGCTGCGAATCCTTCGTGGTGCTCGAGGCGCGCGATCGCGTCGGCGGCCGCACGCTCAACTACGACGTGGGCAGCGGCTTCGTCACCGAAGTCGGCGGCCAGTGGATCGGCCCGGGGCAGACAGCGGTCGCCGATCTCGCCCGCGAGCTGGAGGTCGGCACGTTCCCGAGCTACTACACCGGCAAGACGGTGATTCTCGGTGGCGACGGTCGCGTGGAAATCGACCTGCAGGGCACCTTTGGCACCGACGAGGCGGTCGCGGGAAAACTGAGCAAGCTGTCGCGCGACGTGTCGTCGGGCGCGCCGTGGGCATCGCCGAAGGTCGCCGAACTCGACCGGCTTTCGGTCGGCGACTGGCTCGCGCAGCAGGACATCAAGCCCGAAGACCGGATGGGCTGGAATGCATCGATCTCGCTGTCGGGCGGCACCGCGCCGGCGAAGATGGGGCTGCTGCATTTCCTGTCGATGATCAACTCCGCCGATTGCGACTACGCGCAGCTCGACTCGATCAAGCACAGCGCGCAGGAAACCCGCTTCGTCGGCGGTTCGCAGCTTCTCAGCATCCGGATGGCACAACAGCTCGGCGACAAGGTGCGGCTCACGTCGCCGGTGCGCCGGATCGTCGGCTGGGATCGCGACGTCGTCACGCTGCAGACGGACCACGGCACGGTGCGCGCGAGAAAGGTCGTGATGGCGCTGCATCCGGCGCTTTGCCACCAGGTGCAGTTCGATCCGCCGCTGCCTGACAAGCGCCATGCACTGCAACGCGCGTGGCCCGCGCATTCGCCGGCGCGCAAGACGGCGATGGTCTATCGTCGCCCGTTCTGGCGCGACAAGGGGCTGAACGGCCATATCTTCCAGACCGACGGGCCGATCTTCTGGGCCTACGACAATTCGCCGCCCGGCGGCGAGATCGGCGTGATCAACGCGTTCGTCAAGAACGCGATGCTGCCGTCGGATCCGCAGGCAGCGAAGCAGATGCTCGCCGAGCTCTATGCGCAGGCGTGGGGTGCCGACGCGCTGCAGCCGGTGTCGTTCCACGATCGCGACTGGGGGCGCGACGACCCGTGGACGATCACGTGCGTATCCGCGATTCCGCCGGGTTTCTGGAGCGCGCACGGCGAAGCGCTGCGCGCGCCGTGCGGGAACCTGATCTGGTCGGGCACCGAGACCGCGAACATCTGGGCCGGCTACATGGACGGTGCGGTCCGGTCTGGGCACCAGGGCGCGCTGCAGGCGCTCAACGCTCTGCGTCGCGCATAGGAGAGCAGGGATGAAAAAACGCAAACTGCTGCTCGGCGCAGTCGCGCTCGCCGTGGTCGCCGCCGCGCTGCTCGCCGTGTACGGCCCGGAACTGCTCGGCCTGTACCGCTTGCAGCGCCATATCGACGCGGCGGCGGAGGCCGAGCGGATCGACGGCGGCGCGTGGCCGCGCGTCACCGACACGTGCATGGGTTGTCACGGCGTGAAGGGCTCGTCGCTCCATCAGGCCTACCCGAGCCTTGCCGGGCAGCCGGCGCAGTACGTGGTCGCGCAACTCCGCGCGTTCGCGAGCGGACAGCGCGCGAATCCGACGATGGGCCCGCTCGCGATGACGATGAGCGACGCCGAGATCCGGCATCTGGCCGATTACTACGCGAAGCAGCCGGCGCTCCGCAACCGCCACTTCAAGCCGGATGCGGGCCTGCGCGCGAAAGGCGAGCAACTCGTGTCGGGCGGCGCGTGCGTCGCGTGCCACGGCGCGCGGCTCGGCGGGCAGGGTGCATTCCCGCGCCTGGCCGGGCAAGGCCGCGACTATCTGCTCGCACAGCTCGACGCGTTCGCGATCGGCGCGCGCAGCGAAGCCACCGGCACGATGCAGCGCGTTGCGCAGGCGATGACGGCGGACGACCGCGCGGCGATCGCGACCTATCTCGCGAGCGTCGACCCCGACAAGCACTGAATCATCGAACCCAATCGGCACCAGGAGCGCACATCATGGATCCTCGATCCCTAGTCCTTTGTCTTGCCTGTGCGGTGCTCGCCACCACGACGGGCATCTACGGCCTCAAGTTCGTCCGCAAGCACAATTACCTGCTCGGCATCGAGTGGTGGGTCGTCACCTTCTCGGCGACCAACGCGCTGATTTTCTTCATGACAGGCTCGCCATATTCGTATGGCATCTCGCACTTCCTCGATGCGTTCTCGCGCGGGTTCGGCATGCCGGTCGTCGCCGTCGCGGGCCTGATGGTCGTCACGCACGGCTACCGGCCGTCGGTGCGCCACGACGTGCTGCTGTTCGCGCTCGCCGTGGTCGGCACGATCGTGATGTCGATGTCCGGCCTGATGGATCGCGTGCTGCCTTACTTCTACGTCGCGATGTGGACGTTGCTGGCGATCTATCTGGGGTATTTCGTGGTGCGGCTGCTGCGCGCGGGGCAGGCGTTCCACGCGTTGGCGACGAGCGTGGCGCTGGTCTGCTCGCTGGCGATCGCAGGCATCTATGATTTCTACAAGATACCCGGCGAGGCAACCAACGTCGTGTTCAATTTCTACGTGCTCGCGTTGCTCTCCTGGTCGTACTTCACGGTCGCGATCTATTACGCGTACTGTGCGCTGGAGCGGGCGCGGGGGCCGGTCAAGTCGGCAACCGGCGTGCTGTCGTATCCGAAATGAATAGCTATCCTGATCGAATGGGCGGGTTCCGAAGCGTGCGGATTCGTGTTGCCGGTGCCAGCCGGACGCGCCGATGGAAACCAGGCGCCTGACCCGGGCGCGCAAGCAGGACCTGACGCGCGAACGCCTGCTCGACGCCGCCCGAACGATCTTCGCGGAGCAAGGCTACGCGGCCGCGAGCATCGAGGCCATCGCCGCAGCGGCCGGCCATACGCGCGGTGCGTTCTACTCGAATTTCCGCGGCAAGATCGACGTGCTGTTCGAGCTGATGCGGCGCGATCACGCCGCGGCGGCGGAGGAGTTGCGGCGGATCGTCGATGCGGACGGCACGTGCGAAGACGCGGGGCGGGCGCTGCTCGACTATTGGCGGCGGCGCGCGAGCCGGCACGCCTCGTGTCTGACGTGGGCGGAGGCGCAGCTTCAGGCCGCCCGCGATCCGGGGTTCCGCGCGCAGTTCGGTGCGTTCCTGCTCGATCGGCAGGAACAGGCGGCGGCGTGCCTGCACGCGTTCGCGCAGCGCGCGGGGGCGTCGCCGTCGTTGCCGGCGGACGTGCTGGCGCTCGGCCTGACCGCGCTGTGCGACGGGGTGCAGTCGTGCTGTGCGGCCGATCCTTGCGATGCGACCGACAGACTGGCCGACGCGGTCCTGACCGGCTTCCTGGCGCGCACGGTGTTCGATCGCGTGCGCGAATGATGTGGCGTTGAAGTCGGGGCGGAGCGTCGACGCCTGTTTGCAGGCGGACCGAAAGTCCGCTGCAATGGTCGTGAGATACCGCAGACAAAACAGGGAATACCCCGTCTGTTTCTTTATTTTATTTTTGTCATGATGACCTAACATTGTCATCATGTTCTACTGAAAAGGCCGGCAGTGAACGTTCATGCCGGCTGCCGTTTGACGAATCAGGAGATCCACGATGGACGAATCGAAGCGCAGGGCATTCTTCGAGGACGGCGCGGTCCTCATCGAAGGGCTTCTCGACGACGAACAGCTGGCGCAATGCCGCGCGGCGTTCGACTGGGGGATGGAGAACCCGGGCCCGATGGCGTCGGCGTTGCTCGACGGCACCGAGTACAAGTCGCACAACGACAACGCGAACCCGTACGCGAAGGCACGGCTGGACGAACTCGTCGGCACGCTGCCGTTCGGGCAGCTGTTCGCCGATCTGTGGGGCTCGAAGCACGTGTGGTACTTCGCCGAGGAACTGTTCATGAAGGCCGGTGGCAAGAGTGCGCGCTCGCCGTGGCACCAGGACACGTCGTACCTGCCGTGGGAAGGCATGCACTTCGGCAATGCGTGGATCAGCTTCGAGCACGTGCCGAAGCGCAACGCGCTGGAGATCGTGCGCGGCTCGCATCGCGGCGTGCGCCACGACGGCACCACATTCCAGAACGCCGAGGACCCGACCGACCCGCTGCACGGCGGCGACGTGTGGCCGCGGCTGCCGAACATCGAAGCGGAGCGTCGCGTGGCGCCCGACGCATACGACATCGTGTCGTGGGAAACGAAGCCGGGCGACGTGCTGCTGCTCCATCCGGGCGTGCTGCACGGCGGCGGCGCGGTCGATGCCGCGTTCGCCGACCGCCACACGCTCGTGCTGCGCTTCTTCGGCGACGACGCGACGTTCAGCCCGCTGCCCGACGAAAGCCGTTCGGGCTTCACGCCGGCCGGCGTGCTGTTCGTCGACGAGCTCGCCGGGCTGAAGGCCGGCGATCCGTTCCGTGCACCGTGTTTCCGTCAACTCGTCTGAGCAAGGAGTCTTCAATCATGTCAGCTACCCCGAAGCGGCAATCGATCGTTCCGCCGCCGTTCCAGCCTTGGTACGACGCGTACCACTTCTCGCCGGCCACGCGCGTCGGCGACACGATCTGGGTGTCGGGCCAGGTCGGACTCGACGCGCAGATGCAGCCGGCCGACGGCGTGGCGGCGCAGGCGCGAATCGCGTTCGAGAGCCTGAAGATGATCCTGGAAGCGGCCGGCGCGAGCCTTGCCGACGTCGTCGAACTGACGACCTTCCATACGAACCTGCAGCAGGACACGCAGGATTTCGCGGCGGTCAAGGACACGTATTTCCCGAACCGCTACCCGTCGTGGACGGCGGTCGGCGTGTCGCAACTGGCGCTGCCGGGGCTGTGCGTCGAAGTGCGTGCGGTCGCGGTGGCCGGGTCGGACAAGGACTGACACCGGCGGCAGTGCGTCATTCCCTCCAGGCTCGCATTCGAAATGAATCGCAGTCCTGATGGAATGACAAAGGCATTCGAAACGGGCGGGCGGACGGCCGTCATTACGGGCGGCCGCCATCAGGGAGCGATGCGATCGTCGGTCGTCGGTCGCGAGCGGAGTGAATGCGTAGCACCCGGGACGGGCGAGCGAACGCGCAGTGGGAAGGAGAACCATGATGAACAAGCATAGATTCTGGGCCGTGTCCGCACTCGCGGCGGCCGCATGTCTCGCGATCGGCACGGCCGTCGCGGCGGACGACCTGACGCCGGCCGGCGCCGATCGGTCGGCGAACAAGGACGGCTCGGTGCCGGCTTATGCCGGCAAGCAGTCGCCCGACGCCGGCTGGGAATGGGGCAAGGTGCGCGCCGATTTCTGGAAGCATCGCAACGAGAAACCGCTGTACTCGATCGATGCGGCGAACGTCGACAAGTATGCGGACAAGCTGTCGCCCGGACAGGTCGCGCTGATCAAGCAGAAGAAGGGCTATCGGATGGACGTCTATCCGTCCCATCGAGAATGCCAGCTGCCGGATGCGGTCGAACAGAACTCGAAGGCGAACCTGACCGCCGCGAAGCTCGGGCCGACGGGTGACACGCTCGGGTCGGCCGTGCTGCCGGGCGTGCCGTTCCCGCAGCCGAAGAGCGGTATCGAGGCGATCCTCAACTACGAAATGCGCTATCGCGGCGAAGGCGTCGACTGGGCGCAGATGGCGACGACCGTATCGCCGCGTCCGGGCAGCAGCGAATGGATCGACGCGGTGGGCCCGCAGACGTTCTACTTCCCGTCCGGCAAGCTCGGCAAGCGCTCGCTGCAGGACGTCGACCAGCTCAACGTGGCCGTGTACTTCCAGATGAACTCGCCGGCCGCGCTGGCCGGCCAGGCGTTCGTGCAGCGCCAGTACTTCGACAAGCCGTCGGAGACGTACTACTACTTCCCCGGCCAGCGCCGCGTGCGGCGCATGCCGGCCTATACGCACGACGCGCCGCTGATCGGCTTCGAGAACCAGTACCTGATCGACGAAGGGAACATGATCAACGGCTCGCTCGACCGCTTCAACTGGAAGCTGATCGGCAAGAAGGACATGATCGTCCCGTACAACGCGTTCGGCATGTACAAGTTCAAGAGCAAGCTGCACGACGTCGCGACGCCGGACGGTGTCGCGGCGGCGAGCCGGCGCTACGAGACGCACCGCATGTGGGTCGTCGAGGCGACACTGAAGCCGAGCGCACGGCACGTCGCATCGAAGAAGGTGTTCTATCTCGACGAGGACAGCTGGCTCGCGCTGGTCGGCGAGGACTACGACGCGCAGGGCAAGCTGTGGAAGGTGCGCGAAAGCTATCCGATCCCGGTGTGGGAGCTGGGCGGCACGTGCGACAACGAACCGCTCGCGCAGTACGACATGAACAACGGCCGCTACGTGCTCGATGCGACGTCGATGGGGCAGGGCAAGGACGTTCGCTGGCTCGAACAGGCCGACGATCCGCGCTTCAAGCAGGATTTCTACACGGCGGAATCGTTGCGCTCGGTCAGCGAACGCTGACCGTCATCGGCCGAAGCACAAGGGACCGGCGCGCGCAACGACCGTGCGCCGGCATCGCAAAGGGGTGGGAGACGGATCATGGAATCGGCAAGGTTGATCAGGAATACTACGGTATCGGTCGTGCTCGCGGGTGCCGCGGCGTCGAACGCATACGCTTACGACTTCACGACGGGCATCAACGACCTGCAGGGTTCGTGGGTGACCAACCTGACGGCCGGCGCCGGCATCCGGACCAAGAACCCGAGCTGCTCGCTCACCGGCGATCCGAACGCATACGGCTGCGGCGCGGCCGCGAACACCAACCAATGGGGCTTCGCGGACAACGGCGACCTGAACTACCGCAAGGGTCAGCCGTTCAGCACCTACATCAGCGCGACCAGCGAGCTGCTGCTGAAGATGCCGAGCGAGGGGCTGAAGTTCATGGTGCGCGGCACCGGCATGTACGACTTCCTCGCCGGGAATACGGCGAGAACGCCGCTGTCGAGCACCGCTTCCGCGCAGGTGGTCTACAACGCACAACTGCTCGATCTGTGGGCGCAAAAGGATTTCACGATCGGCGGGCGCAACGCGCACGTGCGGCTCGGCAACCAGGTGATCAACTGGGGCGAGAGCATGTTCGCGCAGAGCGGCATCAACGCGACCAACTCGATCGACGTGCAGAAGCTGCTGATTCCCGGCTCGCAGCTCAAGCAGGCGCTGCTGCCGGCGCCGATGGTGAGCTTTGCTGCAGACCTGTCGCACGGATTCAGCACCGAGGCCTACTATCAGTTCCAGTGGAACGGCAACCGTTATCCGCCGGTCGGCTCGTACTGGTCGGTGACGAATGGTTTCGGCCGCGGCGCGGAGCCGTTCACGATCAACACGAGCAACCTGAACGTGACCGGGCCGAGCGCCGGCTCGATCGCGAATGCGATCGGCGGCGGGGCCGCTGCGGGTAACCAGGGCACGTTGAACGCGATCAAGAACGGCCTCGTGAACGGCGACTATGCGGGGCCGCCGTTCAACGACATCGGGCTGCCGTCCGTCACGAACCTGCCGGCGAAGTACCGGCCGCAGTTCGGCGTGAAATTCAACTACTCGCCGCGCTCGTTCGATGCGAACTTCGCGTTCTACTACCTGAACTACACGGACAAGTCGCCGGTGCTGGCGTCGCTCGCGAACGGCACCGAGCAGTGGTCGTATCTCGGCCGCCGCCAGTTGTTCGGCGTCAGCGCGAACTTCGGGCTCGGGCCCTGGGCGATCGGCACCGAGCTTTCGTACCGGCCGCGCGATGCGGTCGCGCTGTCGGCCTGCTATGGCGCGGGCGGCCCGCTCGACCTGAACACGAACGGCGTCGCCGGCATCGACTGCCCGCAATGGGTCGACAAGAAGAAGTTCCAGTACGACATCAACGGGCTGCTGGCGCTCACGCGCAGCGAGTATCCGTTCCTCAAATGGCTCGGCGCCGATTCGGCCGCGCTCACGTGGGAGCTCACGTGGATCTACTACCCGGGGCTGAGTCCGAGCGGCGTCATGCGCACGATCAACGGGCAGACCGTCACGCAGGCGCCGCAGACCGGCTACCTGCCGTGGCTGAACAACGGCTCGGCGCTCGGCTACCCGATCGGGATGGGGCAGGGCACCGCGAGCTCGGTCGGCGCGACGATCGACTTCAACTGGACCTATGACGGCACGCTGATCCCGGGCTGGCAGGTCACGCCGGGCGTGACGTTCTCGGATGGGCTCTACGGCTACACGCCGACCTTCACCGCGAACTACATGCAGGGCGCGAAGTCGGTGAACGTCTACGTGCTGTTCAACCAGAACCCGCCGAACTGGCAGGCCGGCATCAATTTCACCGCGTTCTTCGGCGGGCACAACACGGTCGGCCAGCCGTACGCAGACCGCAATTTCGTCGGGCTGTTCGTCACTCGCAATTTCTGACGGTGACGTGCTTACGGGCGGCGCGCGCCGTGCGCCGCCGCCAATCATGAAGGGGTCATGTCGTGCTCAATCGTCTGGTCAGACGCCTCGAAAGGCTCTTCTTCGGTCATCGCGCGATCGTGCTCGCGACGATCGCACTGTTTACCGTCGTGATGGCCGTGTTCGCCGTGCAGCTGCGCATGGATGCGGGCTTCGAAAAGCAGATGCCGATCGGGCACGAGTACATCCGCACGTTCCAGCAGTATCGGAACGACCTGCTCGGCGCGAACCGGGTCACGGTGGTCGTGCATGCGAAGCACGGGTCGATCTGGTCGAAGGAAGGGCTGACACGGCTGTACGACGTCACGCAGGCCGTCACGTATCTACCGAACGTCGACCGCATCGGCGTGCGCTCGCTGTGGACGCCGAACGCGTTCGTCAACGAAGTGACCGACGAAGGCTTTCGCGCGGAGCCGATCATTCCCGGCACCATCACGCCCGACCAGCTGACGCCGGACGTCGTGGCCCGCGTACGCCGCGCGACGACGCTCGGCGGCTACGTCGGCACGCTCGTGTCGCACGGCGAGGACAGCGCGATGATCACGGCCGAGCTGAACGAGCGCGATAGCGCCGGCAAGGTGCTCGACTACGTCGCGTTCAATCACCTTCTCGAAGAAAAGATTCGCAAGCCGTTCGAGGATGCCGGTTACGAGATCCAGATCATCGGCTTCGCGAAGCAGATCGGCGATATCGCCGACGGCGCGACGGCCGTGCTCGGTTTCTGCGCGGTCGCGCTGCTGCTGACCGCGCTGGCGGTGTACTGGTACTGCCATTCGGTGCGCTTCACGGTGCTGCTGATCGCGTGTTCGCTGACGTCGCTCGTGTGGCAGTTCGGCACGCTGAAACTGCTCGGCTTCGGCCTCGATCCGCTTGCGGTGCTGGTGCCGTTCCTCGTGTTCGCGATCGGCGTGTCGCACGGCGTGCAGCAAGTGAACTTCATCGTCCGGGAGATCGCGCACGGGCAGAGCTCGTTCGATGCGGCGCGCCACAGCTTCAGCGGCTTGCTGATCCCGGGCGTGCTCGCGCTGATCACCGCGTTCGTGTCGTTCATCACGCTGCTGCTGATCCCGATCCCGATGGTGCGCGAGCTCGCGATCACCGCGTCGCTCGGTGTCGCATACAAGATCGTCACGAACCTGATCCTGCTGCCGGTGGCGGCTTCCTGCTTCAACTTCACGAAAACCTACGCGGATAACTCGCTGAAACGTGCGCAGCAGCGTGCGAAGCCGCTGCGCGTGCTCGCAAGGGTGGCCGAGCCGAAGTACGCGAGCATCGCCGTCGCGCTGACGGTGGCGATCTTCGCGCTCGCCGCGTGGCAAAGCCGCGACCGCGTGATCGGCACGCTGCAGCCAGGCGCGCCGGAGTTGCGGGCCGATGCACGCTTCAACCGCGACGCAACGTCGATCGCCGGCAACTACGACATGGGCCTCGACTGGCTGACGGTCGCGATCGAATCGACCGGCAAGGCGTGCGACAACCCGGCGGTCGGCCTGTACGAGGACGACTTCTCGGCCGCGATGCGCACCGAGCCGGGTGTCGTGTCGGTGCAGTCGTACCCGGCGATGCTGCGCACCTATAACCAGGGCTACAACGAGGACTACCCGAAGATGAACGTCGTGCCGATCGATGCGGAGAACTACGGCGCGGTGTCGGTCGACGTGTCGCGCGTGAAGGGTTTCATGAGCCGCGATTGCGGGATGACGGCCGTGCACCTGTTCCTGACCGACCACAAGGCGACCACGATCAACCGGATCCTCGACGACGTGAAGCAGTATCGCGCGGCGCATTCATTCCCGGGCATCACGGTCCGGCTCGCGGCCGGCAACGCGGGCGTGCTGGCCGCGACGAACGACGAAGTCGCGAAGAGCGAGCTGCCGATGATGCTCTACGTGTACGCGGCGATCCTGATCCTCGTGTTTCTCGCGTACCGCGACTGGCGCGCGATGCTCGCGTGCTGCGTGCCGCTGTCGGTCGCGACGTTCATCGGCTACTGGTTCATGAAGGAGCTGCAGATCGGGCTGACCGTCGCAACGTTGCCGGTCATGGTGCTGGCCGTCGGGATCGGCGTCGACTACGCGTTCTACATCTACAACCGGCTGCAGGTGCATCTCGCGAGCGGACAGGACATCGTGAAGGCCGTGCAGCACGCGATGCTCGAAGTGGGCGTCGCGACGATCTTCACCGCGATCACGCTCGCGATCGGCGTCGCGACGTGGAGCTTCTCCGCGCTCAAGTTCCAGGCCGACATGGGCAAGCTGCTCGCGTTCATGTTCGTCGTGAACCTCGTGATGGCGATGACCGCGTTGCCCGCACTCGCATCGCTGCTCGAACGCTGGTTCCCGCGTCGCAAGCCCGCGCGCGCACCGGGCCTGTTCAGCCACTGACGCTCAGGAACATCCTGACGGGGATTCAGCCATGTTCAAGACCCTCGCTGCCTGCGCCGCACTTTGCATCGCGGCGGTTGCCTTCCCGCGATTTCATGAATCGGCCGCGGGCCGGCCCGCGCCGGCTCATGCGCTCGCGACCGATGCCGGACGCGTCGGTGTGCGTCACGCCGCGGTCGCCGGACCGGCCGCCGAACCGGGAGTCGCTCCGTCGTCGAACGACGGCAACGCCGGGCTGCAGGCAGCGGCCGCGCAGGGTGCCGACAAGCCACCCGTCGTTGCACTCGGCGTAGCGAATGCAGGCTGGTCGGATCTGTTCAACCACTGACACCCGCGCACACCACGACAGAGACTCACCATGATCAAGACGCTCATTGCCTGTACCGCGCTCTGTGCCGCCACGGCGGCCTTCGCGCAACCTCAGGACGGCACGGTCGCGGCCTGGGCCGCAAAGCCCGCCCATCCATGGGCCGCACCGGCGCACATGATGCTCACCGACGCGACGCGCGCCGGTTCGCGGATCGTCGCGGTCGGCGAACACGGCATCGTGCTGCTGTTCGACGACGACGGCAACACGTGGCGGCAGGCGCGGCGCGTGCCGGTGTCGGCGACGCTGTCGGCCGTGTCGTTTGCCGATGCGAAGCACGGCTGGGCCGTCGGCCAGTGGGGCGCGATTCTCGCGACCGACGACGGCGGCGACACGTGGGTCACGCAACGGCTCGATACGTCGGTCGACCAGCCGCTGTTCTCCGTGCTGTTCACGAGCGCGCGGGACGGCATTGCCGTCGGACTGTGGTCGCTGATGCTGCAGACCCATGACGGCGGCCGCACATGGACGCGCACGACGCTGCCGAAGCCGCCCGGCGCCGGCAAGGCCGACCGCAACCTGTATCACGTGTTCGCCGATGCCGCGCATGCGCTCTACATCGTGTCGGAGCAGGGGATGGTGCTCAAGTCGACCGATGCCGGCGCGAACTGGTCCTATCTGCC
This sequence comes from Burkholderia sp. FW306-1C-G01B, assembly GCF_058781685.1. NCBI lineage: Bacteria > Pseudomonadati > Pseudomonadota > Betaproteobacteria > Burkholderiales > Burkholderiaceae > Burkholderia > Burkholderia sp. FW306-1C-G01B. The sequence continues at coordinate 670,887 of NZ_JBYSWZ010000001.1, read as the reverse complement.
GACCGGCGGCAAGGGCACGTTGTGGTCGGGTGTCGCGATGCCCGACGGCCGGCTCGTGGTCGGCGGGTTGCTCGGCAGCCTGTTCGAGAGCCGCGACGGCGGCGCGACGTGGGCCGCATTGAACACGGGCACGCGCAGCTCGATCACCGATCTCGTCGCGACCGGCGGCGGCCTGGTCGGCGTCGGGCTCGACGGGCTGACCCTCGCGCAGCGCGTTGCCGGCGGCCCGATCGACGTCGCGCAGCGCGCGGATCGCGCGACGCTCACCGCCGCGCTGATCGACGCGCGCGGCAAGCCGATCCTGTTTTCGCAAGACGGCGTGCTGGCCGGGCGATGAAATGAATCTGCCAATGGAAGAGCAACGAAGGATGGAGCGTTAGACATGAATCGCAACCACAGGCCGGATCCGCGGGCCAGGCGCCGGATACTGCGCGTCGCGGCGGCAGGCGCCGCATCGCTCGCGGCCGGAGAGATCTCGTTCGCGGAAAGTGCGACACCTGCCGCAACCGCGAGCGGCGTGCTCGACGTCGTGATCGTCGGCGCGGGGCTCGCGGGGCTCACCGCCGCGCGCGACCTGAAGCGCGCCGGATGCGACGCGTTCGTCGTCGTCGAAGCGCGCGACCGCGTCGGCGGGCGCACCTACAACCACGATCTCGGGCACGGCGTCGTCTCCGAAGCCGGCGGCCAGTGGATCGGGCCCGGCCAGACGGCGATCGCCGATCTCGCGCGCGAACTCGGCGTCGACACGTTTCCGACGTTCTACGAAGGCAAGACGGTGGTGCTCGCCGGCGACACGCGTGTCGCGCAGGATTTCCACGGCGGCTCGGGCGGCGACGACGCGATCGGCGCGAAGCTCGGCGCGCTCGCGCGCGGCGTGCCGTCACGCGAACCGTGGACGGCGCAGCACGCGGCCGAACTCGACAAGCTGACCTACGGCGACTGGCTGCTGCGGCAGGGCGTGACCTACGAAGACGGCTACTTCCTCGGCCTCGCGGCGAAGCTGTCGCTCGGCGGCGCGCCCGCGCAGCTCGGGCTGCTGCACTACCTGTCGATCATCAACAGCGCGGAGTGCGACTACGCGAAGCTCGAATCGATCAAGGGCGGCGCGCAGGAAACGCGTTTCGTCGGCGGCTCGCAGGTGTTGAGCGTCAGGATGGCGAACGAACTCGGCGCGAAGGTGCAACTGTCCTGCCCGGTGCGCAGGATCTCGGGCTGGGATCGCGACGTCGTCGACGTGCAGACCGATCGCGGCGTGATCCGCGCGCGGCGCGTGATCGTCGCGCTGAATCCAGCGCTGTGCAACCAGATCGCGTTCGATCCGCCGCTGCCGGACGGCCGCGCGCAGTTGCACCGGAATTGGCCGGCGAACGCGCCGATGCGCAAGACGGTGCACGTCTACGACAAGCCGTTCTGGCGTGGCGACGGCTATAACGGGCAGATCTTCGAAGTCGGCGGCCCGGTCTTCATGGCGTACGACAACTCGCCGCCGGACGCCTCGGTCGGCGTGCTGGCCGCGTTCGTCGCGCCCGGCGCGCTGCCGGCGGAGCCGAGGGCGGCCGAGCGCGCGCTGTCGGGCGTCTATGCACGCGCGTTCGGCAACCGTGCGCTGCATCCGGCGCAGTTTCACGACTACGACTGGGGCCGCGTCGATCCGTGGACGCTGCAGTGCATTCATCCGCTGCCGCCGGGCTTCTGGACGAAGTGGGGCAAGTTCCTGCGCCCGGAGGTCGGCCGGCTGATCTGGTCGGGCACCGAGACGGCGGACTTGTGGGCCGGCGCGATGGACGGCGCGGTGCGCTCCGGGCACCGCGCGGCGCTGCAGGCACTCGGCAAGCTGGCCGGCCGCGGCAAGGAGGCGTGAATGAAACGAGCCTGGATGATCGGCACCGCGCTCGTGATCGCAGGCGTCGCGACGGCCGGCACGCTGTACGGTCCCGACCTGGTCGACGGCATGCGTTACGAGAAGGCGATGGCCGCGATCGGCGGCGCGGACAAGGCGAACGGCGGCGCGTGGCCGCAGCCGCAGGAGACCTGCGCGTTCTGCCACGGCACGCACGGGCAGTCGCGCAACGCGTGGTATCCGTCGCTGTCGGGACAGCCTGCGGGCTATATCGCTGCGCAGTTGCGCGCGTTCGCGAGCGACACGCGCCGCAATGCGTACATGGGGCCGCTTGCGCGCGAGCTCGACGACGCGAAGATCGACGCGCTGGCGACCTATTTCGCGCGGCAGGCGCCCGAGCGCAACGAGGCGGTACCGGCCGACGAGGTGCTCGCGCAGCGCGGGATGGCGCTGGTCGCCGCACGAAGCTGCCAGGCGTGCCACGGCGCGGCATTGACGGGCAAGGATCACATGCCGCGCCTCGCGGGACAGGGGCAGCGCTACCTGGAGACGCAGCTGACGGCATTCCGCTCGGGGCAGCGCCGCGATCCGACCGGCGCGATGAACGGCGTGGCCGCGACGCTGTCCGGCGACGACACGCGGGCCATTGCACACTACCTGGCCGGCCTGTCGCCGGACGGCGCGGGTGGTGCGGGTAGTACTGCCCGATGATGCGGACGGTGCGTCGGGGTCGGGAATACCCTGCCTTTTTCCTTGCCGTTTACTTTGTCATAGTGACCTAAGATTGGTAGTGTGTTCTACAAATTAGTACTCGAATGTGAAGCGGCAGTAGCGGCCGTCCGGCCGAACCGGTTTTCAACAACTCACGTTTCAGGAGACAACCATGGCTAAGCACCCCGTCGTCGTTTATGGCGCAAGCGGTTACACCGGCATGTTGATCATGGACTGGCTGATCGACCAGAACATCCCGTTCACCGCGGTCGCGCGCAACGCGGGCCGCGCGAAGGAAATGATGGCGCAGCGCGTCGTGCGCCTCGAATCGGCGGAATACGAAATCATCGAGGCGGAGCACAACGTCGATGCGCTCGTGAAGGCGTTTCGCGGTGCGAAGGTGGTCTGCAATACCGTCGGGCCGTTCTCCAGCTTCGGGCTGATCGGCGTCGAGGCCGCGCTGAAGGCCGGCTGCCACCATCTCGATACGACCGGCGAGCAGTCGTATATCCGTGACGTGCGCGAGCAATTCGGCGAGCAGTACCGGCAGGCCGGCCTGCTGGTGTCGTCGTCGAACGCGTACATGTACACGTTTGCCGAGATCGCCGCCGAGCTCGCGCTCGAAACGCCGGGCATCGATGCGCTGGAGACCGCCACGCTGACGCGCGGCCCGCGCAACGCGGCCGGCGTGAGCATCGGTTCGACCGCGACGATCTTCGACGGCGTGCGCCACGAGTCCTGTTACCTGTGGGAGAAGAAGCTCGTCCCGCATACGGCCGACGCGTCGTTCACCGTCGCGACACCCGAGTTCATGCAGCCGGTGTTCTGCCTGCCGTGGGGCGGCACGTCGCTGCCCGTCTACTTCGAGCGCGATCCGCGCGTGCGCAGCTGCATCTCGTGCGTGGGCTTCTACGACAACAACGTGATGAAGCTGGTGCACCAGTTCGGGCAGAAGTGGGAAGCCGAATACAAGCACCTGCCGCGCGAGCATCAGGACGCGGTGCTGAAGCAGGTCGTCGATTCGACCACGCCGGCGATGCCGCCGCGCGAACGCACGACGATCCAGCGCAGCGTCGACTTCGCGATCGGCCGCGGCCAGCTCGCGTCGGTGCGCGCGACGGTGCACGGCATCACGCCGTACATCTCGACGGGCGCGATTCATACCGCCGGCGTGCTCAAGCTGCTCGACGGCGACGTGGCCCGTACGGGCTTCGCATCGGGCTCGAAGGCGTTCGGCCATCGCTACCTGCTCGGCTTCCTCGAACAGCGCGGGCTCGCGCGTGCGACCGTCACGCAACTGTGACGGCCGCCGCGTTGCCGATACAGACCCAACGGAACATGTGAAATGGCCATTATCGATTTCTACGACCGCGGGTGGCGCATCAATCCCGGCGGTATTGCCTATATCCAGGACGAACGCAGCTACACGTTCCAGGAAATCGGCGAGCTGTCGTGCCGCATCGCCAACGGGTTGATCGCCGCCGGCTTCGCGAAGGAAGCGAAGGCGGCGGTGTGGGCGGACAACGACGTGACCGGCTGGAGCTGCGCGCTCGGCATGTGGCGTGCGGGGCTCGCGTATATCCCGGTCAACGGCCGCAACGCGCCGGCCGAGAACCAGTACGTGCTCGACGCGTTCGACTGCGAGGTGCTGTTCTTCCACCACGCGTTCGCGGATGCGATCGACGCACTGCGGCCGAGCCTGCCGAAGGTGCGGCTGTGGGTATGCATCGATGCCGACCTGCCGTGGGCACCGTCGCTGGCGACGTGGAGCGCCGGCCAGCCGGCGACGATGCCGGCCGTCGACTACGCGATGGACGACGTCGTCACGCTGTCGTCCACCGGCGGCACGACCGGCCTGCCGAAGGGCGTGATGAACACGCACCGCTCGTTCCAGACGTATTTCGCGAACTTCATGATCGCGATGTCTTACGGCGCCGGGCGGCCGGTGAACCTCGCCGCGGCACCGATGACGCACACCGCCGGCATGATGTCGCTGCCGTGCACCGCGCGCGGCGGCACGGTGGTCGTCCTGCCGAAGCCCGATCCCGCGCTGCTGCTCGGCGCGATCGTCAAGCACAGCGTGACCGAGTTCTTCCTGCCGCCGACCGTGATCTACCGGCTCCTCGACATCCCCGGCATCGAGAAGGTCGACTTCTCGTCGCTGCGCTACTTCCTGTACGGCGCCGCGCCGATGTCGGTCGAGAAGCTCAAGCGCGCGATCGACGTATTCGGCCCGGTGATGACGGGCGGCTACGGTCAGACCGAAGCGCCCGCGTCGATCTCGTACCTGACGCCGGCCGAGCACTTTGTCGACGGCCGGCTCGCATCGGACGAGCGGCTGGCGTCGGTCGGGCGCCCGAATCCGCTGGTGCGCGTCGAGATCGTCGACGATCGCGGCGACGTGCTGAAGCAGGGCGAGACCGGCGAGATCTGCGTGCGCGGCGATCTCGTGATGAAGGGGTATTACAACGCGCCGGACAAGACGGCCGAGACGATCGTCGACGGCTGGCTGCACACCGGCGACATCGGTCATCTCGATACGGAAGGCTATCTGCACATCACCGACCGCAAGAAGGACATGATCATCAGCGGCGGCTTCAACGTCTATCCGAGCGAGGTCGAGCAGGTGATCTGGGCGCACCCGGCGGTGCGGGACTGCGCGGTGATCGGCGTGCCCGACGACAAGTGGGGCGAGGCCGTGAAGGCCGTCGTCGAACTCAATGCCGGCCAGAACGTGGGCGCGGACGAGCTCGTCGCGCTGTGCAAGGAGAGGCTCGGCTCGGTGAAGGCGCCGAAGAGCGTGGACTTCGTCGCCGCGCTGCCGCGCAGCACGGCCGGCAAGGTGTTGAAGAAGGACCTGCGCGAACAGTACTGGCAGGGCCGGCAACGCAGGATATGAACCTGCTTCATACGGATTCCAAACGATGAGCAACATCTACATCGCCGGCATTGCGATGACCGTGTTCGGCCGGCACCTCGACCGTAGTGTCGACGACCTTGCGCGCGAGGCGCTGCAGCGTGCGCTGCGCGACGCGGGCTGCCATGCCGATGCGATCCGCGCGGCGTTCTACGCCGGCATCACCAACGGTGCGCTGCAGGGGCAGCTGTCGATTCCGGGTCAGGTCGTGTTCAGCAAGATCGGCCTCGAAGGCATTCCGGTGTTCAACGTCGAGAATGCGTGCGCGTCCGGCAGTACGGCCGTGCACCTGGCCGTGCGGCAGCTTCAGTCGGGCGCGTGCGACGTCGCGCTGGCACTCGGCGCGGAAAAGATGAACGTCGCGGACAAGGCGAAATCCTTCGCGCTGTTCGAGGCGGGCTGGGACGTGTCGCGCATCGACGAGAACTTCGCGACGCTCGCGCAGCTCGGCGAAGGGATCGAGCCGCCTCCCGGTTCCGAATCCGACCGCCCGTACAGCCGCTTCATGAAGATCTACGCGGCGCTGTGCCGGTATCACATGCGCACGTACGGCACGACGCAGCGGCAGATCGCTGCCGTGTCGTCGAAGAACCACGGGCATTCGGTGCACAACCCGTACTCGCAGTTCCGCCAGCCGTTCACGATCGACGAGGTGCTCGCGGCGCCGCCGATCACGTACCCGATCACGCTGCCGATGTGCGCGCCGCTGTCGGACGGCGCGGCGGCCGCGATCCTCTGCACCGACGAAGGGCTGGAGCGCATCGGCGCCGATCGCAGCCGCTGCATCCGGATCGCCGCGAGCGTGCTGCGCAGCTTCACGCGCCGGCGCATCGACGAGCCGCACAAGCACATCGGCCGGCTCGCCGCGCTGCAGGCCTACGAACAGGCCGGCGCGGGGCCGGAGGACATGGACGTCGCCGAAGTGCACGACGCGTCGGCGATGGGCGAAATCATCCAGGCCGAGAACCTCGGCTTCGTGCCGTTCGGCGAAGGCGGCCCGGCTGCCGAGCGGGGCGAATTCACGCTCGGCGGGCGGATCCCGATCAACACGTCGGGCGGCCTCGAATCGAAGGGCCATCCGCTCGGCGCGACCGGCATCGGGCAGCTGTACGAGCTCGTCACGCAGTTGCGCGGCGAGGCGGGCGGGCGCCAGGTGCAGGGCGCGCGCCATGCGATCCAGGAAAACGGCGGCGGATTGCAGGGCGTCGAGGAAGCAGCGCTGGCGATTCACATTCTCAGCAGGGACTGACGGAGGCGGACATGAGCGACGCACACGGCGCGATGGCGCTCGGGCGGGCAAGGCGGGCGGCGCGGCGAGCGTCGGACGGGGTCGGCGCGGCGGCGTCGATGCAGGCAGTGGGCGCGGACGCGGCGGGACCGCTGGCGCGCTGGGGCGAGGAAATCCGGGCCGACGCCGCGTTGCAGAAGTATCGTCCCGTCGGCGCATGGATCGAGCCGCCGGATCGCGCGCAGCCGCAGCTCGAGGGCGACGTCCGCGCGGACGTGATCGTCGTCGGCGCCGGTTTTGCCGGCCTGTCCACCGCGCTGGAGCTGACTGCGCGCGGCGCGCGCGTCGTCGTGCTCGAACGCGAGTTCGCGGGCTTCGGCGCGAGCGGGCGCAACGCCGGCTATCTCGCCGGCGGCCAGGGGCTCGAATACGAGCTGTTCCTCAAGCGTGTCGGGCGCGAACAGGCGAAGCAGATCGTCGGCTTCTACGACGAAGGCGTGGCCTACGTCGAGCGCAAGCTCGCCGAATACGCGATCGACTGCGACTACCGTGCGTCGGGCATCATCCGCGCGGGCGTGCATCCGTCGCAGGAGAAGCGGTTGCGCGAGAGCATGGAAACCGGCATCGAACTCGGCTCGCCCGCACAGTTTCTCGATGGCGCGGCGATGCGCGCGCGCGGGATTCCGCCGGCCTTCCTGTTCGGCGCGTATGTGCCGGGCGGCGGCACGCTCGATCCCGGCAAGTACGTGACGGGGTTGCGGCGCGCGGCGCTCGCGGCCGGCGTGAAGCTCTACGAGAACACCGCGCTGCTCGATTTCGACGAAGGCGAGACGGTGCGCGTGCGCACGGCACGCGGCAGCGCGAGTGCGCCGGCGCTGGTGCTTGCCACCAACGCATATACGCCGCAGCTCGGCCTGCTCGGCGACAAGGTGATGCCGTTGCGCGTGTCGGCTCTCGAAACCGAGCCGCTGTCCGATGCGCAACTCGCGGCGCTGGGCTGGCCGCGCCGCGAGGGCATCGTCACGTCGCACCTGACGATGGAGAGCCATCGCCTCACCGCCCGCAATACGCTGCTGCTGACGACCAAGCGGCTGCATTACGTCTATGGTTCGCAGACGCCGAACGTGCCGGACGACGACGCGTATCGCGCGCTCGTGAAGACGCTGCACGCGCGCTTTCCGCAACTGGGCAACGTGCCGGTGCGCGCGTGCTGGAGCGGCTATATCTCGTTCGCCGGCGATGCGTTGCCGGTGGTCGGCGCGACCGGCGCACACCAGAACGTGTTTTATGCGGCCGGATGCTCGGGGCACGGCGTGGGCACGCAGTCGCTGATCGGGCGCGTGCTGGCCGAACGGATCCAGGGCGCTCAATCGCCGCTGCTCGCGGTACTGACGCACAAGACGCCGTCGGTGCTGCCGGAGCCGTTGCGATGGTGCGCGATGAACGCGCTGCTGGGCGTCGCGAACCTGCTCGACGAACGCGTGAACCGCAAGGCGCGGCAGAGGTAGCAGCGCACGCGATCGTCAGCGACGCTGAAACGTGCATCAGGCCGGACTGCCCCGCCGACGGGCGTCTCGATGGAAAATGAGGCTCGCATCGGGTATAGTCGTTTGCGCTCCGTAAGGTACGGAGCGTCAATTCGACGAAGCCGAAACGCCACCTTCACGACGAACACGATGACAGTGCCCAACGAGCAGCGCAGCGGCAAAAAGCGGCGCACTTCGACTGCCACCACCGCAGCGGCAAGCAACCCGGACGGTTTGCGGGCGCAAGGCCTGCGCACCCGCAACACGATTATTCGCGTCGCGCGGAAGCTGCTGCTGGAAGGCGGCCCGCTGGAATTCTCGCAGCGCGCGGTTGCCGCGGCGGCAGGCATCAGCGTCAGCAATCTGCAGTACTACTTCCCGACCCGGATCGCCGTGTTGCGGGCTGTCATCGAGCCGGTCATCGACACGTATCTGGACGACATGAAGCGCGCGCTCAGCAGCGACGCGTCGCCGCGCGACGTGTTCGAGGAGATCCTGGAGCGCTCGATCCGCGATGCGAAGGATGCCAAGTACAACGCACTGTTCCGGCACTTCCTGTCGTTCGCGGCGACTGATCCCGAGTGCTTCAAGCTTTACGACGAATGGTATGCGACGCTGACGCGCGACCTCGCGCAGCTGCTGCGCGCCGTCAATCCTGCGTTCAGCGCGGCCGACAGCCGGCATGCGGCGACGATGCTCATCGCGCTGGCCGACGGCCTGGCGATGCAGTACGGCACCGGGCGGCACACGCAGGCGCTTGACGCGTACTTCACGGCGACGTCTCGCGCGCTCGCATACGGCACGCTGACAGCGCCAGCCGGCAAATAGCTGCCGGCCCTCACAGCCGCAACGCAAGAAGAGACAGGGGAATACCCTGTCTTTTTTTTGCTTCCTGTGTTTGTCATGATGACCTATGTTTGGTATGTGTTACTAGATGTGGAATGGCCGGGCGCGTCTGCTGCCTGGTCGACATGATTCGAGTCCAGGAGGAGAACGGAGATGATTCGTCTGAACAAGTCCGCGGCGCTGCCGTTGGTCGGCATGACCGGCTTCGAGACGCCGCTGAGCGAAGAGGAAAGCGCAATCCAGCACACGGTTCATCGCTTTGCGCGCGACGTGCTGCGGCCGATCGGCCGCGAGCTCGACCGGATGACGCCGGAGGAGGTGATCGCGCCCGGCTCGCCGTACTGGGCCGCGATCGTCGAGAGTGCGAAGCTCGGGCTCGATCCGCAACTGATCGCGCAATTTCCGCCGGAGACGGCAGTGCGCATCGAGTCGCTGATCGGCGAGGAACTCGGCTGGGGCGATTCGGGCCTTGCCGTGTCGATCGGCGCCGCGACGATGCCGCTGATGATGGCGCAGACGGTCGGCAATCAGGAACTGATCGAGATATGCGCGGGCAAGGTCGGCTGCTGGATGAACACGCAGCCCGATCGCGGCTCCGATGCGGCCATCCTGTATCGGCAGGAACTCGATGCGAACGGCAGGCAGCCGGTGGGCAACGTGTCCGCGAAGGTCGGCGCTGATGAAATCGTGATCAACGGGCAGAGTTCGGCGTGGATCTCGAACGGGTCGGTCGCGCAGGTCGCGCTCGCATACATGGCGGCCGACTACGGCGACGGGTTTTACGGCGAAGGCGAGCGCAGTGCGTTCACGAACGGCATCGCGATGATCCTGCCGCTCGACCTGCCGGGCGTGTCGCGCGGCAAGCCGCTCGACAAGATCGGCCAGCGCGCGTTGCCGCAGGGCGAGATCTATTTCGACAACGTGAAGGTGCCGAAGCGCTTCGCGGTCGCGCTGAAGGACGACTATCTCGGCAACCTCGCTTCGACGTGGTCGTACGCCGGCACGCACATGTGCCAGGTGTTCGTCGGCGCGGCGCGCGCCGCGTTCGAACTGGCGCTCGCGTTTTGCCACGAGCGCAAGCAGGGCGGCGCGCTGCTGATGGATCACCAGATGACGCACCTGCGCATCGGCGAGATGCTGCGCCGACTGGAGATGGCGCGTGCGATCGCGCGGCGCAGCCTCGCGTTCTCGCGCCTGTCGCCGCAGAGCCATCCGTATGCGACCGCGCAGGCCAAGGTGAGCGTGACCGAGGAAGCGATGAAGATCACGCACGAGGCGTTCCAGCTGTTCGGAGGGAACGGCACCACGCGCGAGTTCCCGATCGAGAAGCTGTTCCGCGACGTGCGCTCGGCGCTGATCGAGGATGGCGAGAACTACGTGCTTGCGTCGCGCCTCGGCGTGTTGGCCGGGCAGCTTTACCAGAACGGCTGGACGCGCGAGTAAGGCGGCGCGATGCCGCCATGCCGCCGCGCTCCGGCAGAACGCCGCCGGGGCGCGGCGCGCTTGCCGATGCCGTTCGACGCGAGCGGGTTGTCGCCCGTGATCGGTTCGCGCTCCTTATGGAAGCTGCCGGTCATGTCGACGGTGCCACCGGCACGCGCCCGCGTGCCATCCGCCTCACCGATGCGCGGCGAACGCGAACACGATCTCGTCGATCGCCGCGCGGATGCGCGCGGTGTGGCGCAGGTCGCGGTGCGTGACGAGCCAGACCTCGTAAGGCGCCTGCCTCACGCGCTCCGGCCACAGGCGGACGAGCCCGTCGCGCTCGCCCATGTAGACGGGAATCTCGCCGATGCCGAGGCCCGAGCGCACCGCGGCGCGCGCCATCAGGTTCGAGTTCATGCGCGCGACGATGCGCCCGCCGTCGATCGGCTCGCCGGCGAGGGTCGGCTTGCGGCTGGCGTCGATGTACGGCTGGTAGACGACGAGGTCGTGGCCCGCGAATGCGTGGCCGCGCTCGGGCTCGCCGTGCCGGTGCAGATAGTCGTGCGACGCGAACAGGCCCATGTCCCAGTGCGCGAGGCGGCGTGCGACCAGATCGGGGTTGTCGGGCCGCACCGTGCGGATGGCAATGTCGGCTTCGCGCTTCGCCAGATTCAGGATTTGCGTCGACGTGTTCAGCGCGAAGGAGACGTCGGGATGCTTCGCATGCAGTCGCGCGATCGACGGCATCACGAACTCGATCGCGAGCGCGTCGGTCGTCGTGATCTTCACCTCGCCGGCGAGCCGCCGGTCGACGCCCTGCGTCAGCCGGACCAGCTCGTGCGCATGTTGCTCCATCGCCTCGGCGGCGCGCAGCGCCAGTTCGCCGACCGGCGTGGGCAGATAGCCTTTCGACGAGCGCAGGAACAGCGTCGCGCCGAGCATGTGCTCGAGCGTCGCGAGCCGCCGCCCGACCGTTGCCTGATCAACGCCGAGCGTCTGTGCCGCACGGCGCAGCGTGCGCTCGCGATGAATCGCGAGGAATACGCGTGCGTCGTCCCAATTCATCGTTTGTCCGGACTGATGCATTTTTGCATTCCCCGATCGGCAATTCGCTGCGTGCCTGCGAGCGGCATCGCCCATAGACTGGCCTCACACACATTGCGATGCCGCGATTCGGGGATGGCCCGCGAATCGGCCGCGCATCGACGAACGTTGAGGATCATATCGTGATTGACGATGCCCAAACCCTCCCCGCCGACATGACCGCGATCGAAATCGTGCGTCCCGGCGGCCCTGAAGTGCTCGTACCGGCCACGCGCGTCGTGCCGTCACCGGGCCCCGGCGAAGTGCTGATCCGGATTCACGCGGCCGGCGTAAACGGCCCCGACGTGTTCCAGCGCAAGGGGCTGTACGATCCGCCGCCCGGCGCGTCCGACATTCCCGGCCTCGAGATCGCCGGCGATGTCGTCGCGGTCGGGCGCGACGTCACGCGGTTCGTCGTCGGCGACCGCGTCTGTGCGCTGATTCCCGGTGGCGGCTACGCGGAATACGCGGTGGCGAACGAGAGCAACACGCTCGCGATTCCCGACGGCCGCGGCATGGCCGAAGCGGCGGCGCTGCCGGAGACCTTCATGACGGTCTGGCTGAACCTGTTCCAGCGCGGCCGGTTCGAAGCCGGCGAGAGCGTGCTGATCCACGGCGGCGCGTCGGGGATCGGCACGACGGCGACGATGCTGGCGAAAGCGTTCGGCGCGTCGACGATCATCACGACCGTCGGGTCGGACGCGCAGCGCGACGCGAGCATGCGGCTCGGCGCCGATCTCGCGATCGACTACCGCAGCGAGGATTTCGTCGAGGAGGTCAAGCGTTTCACGGGCGGCAAGGGTGTCGACGTGATCGTCGACATCATCGCCGGCGACTACGTCGCGCGCAATTTCGCGGCGGCCGCTGTAAATGGTCGCATCGTGCAGATCGGCGTGATCAAAGGCCCCGCGAAGGAGCTCGACCTGTTTCCGATGCTGACGAAACGGCTCACGCACATCGGCTCGACGCTGCGCTCGCGCACCTATGCGGAGAAGGCGCAGATCATTCGCGAACTCGAAGAGGCCGTGTGGCCGCTGATCCGCCAAGGGGCCGTTAAGCCGCAGGTCTACCGGCTGTTCGATCTTCGCGATGCGCGCGCCGCGCACGAGCTGATGGATTCGGGCGGCCATATCGGCAAGATCGTACTGGTGACGCCCGCGGCGGATCGATCACTGAAGGCCGCCGTCGAAGGAAACACCAGGCATTCCACATGATCGGCCGCGGCTTCAGCCCCGTCGGAGGGGCTGAAGCCGCAGGCGGGGAATGCCTGGCAATCGATGACACTGAATACACGGCCGCATCCCGCCGGCACGACCGGCGCTTCCGGGCCTCAGATTTGACCCAGCAGCACCAGCACGACGACGATGACGACAATCAGCCCGACGGTGCTCGATGGCCAGTAGCCCCAGCTTCGGCTGTGCGGCCATGTAGGAAATGCTCCGATGAGCAACAAGATCAATATGACGATAAGGATCGTACCGAGCATCGCATCCCTCCTGGAATGGGTCGACTTGACGGCGGTGGGCGCCGCAATTCCCGTGCCGCCGGGCGGAGTCCGGCAAAAGAGCCCGATGGGAGGGCGATTGAATTCATGAAATGAATACCGGCCGATTCAAAAAATAAATTTTAAAAATGCATGGCAGCCCCCTATGCTGAATCCTTCTGATCTGGCGGGCATGCGATGGCTGAACTCTTCCTGGTACGGCACGGGCAGGCGTCGTTCGGCACCGACGACTACGACCGGCTGTCCGCGGCCGGCGAGCAGCAGGGCGTGTGGCTCGGCGAATACTTCGCGCGGCAGGGCCTGGCGTTCGAGCGCGTGATCTGCGGCACGCTGAACCGCCACGCGCAGACGGTCGACGCGATCCTGCGCGGGATGGGCCGCGAAGGCGTGTCGTACGACCGCCATCCGGGCCTGAACGAATACGACTTCCATGGGCTGTTCGCGGCGGCCGCCGGCGACTATCCGGAGATCGCGCGGCTCGCGGCCGGCTCGATGAAGGAACATTTCCGTGCGCTCCGGCAGGTGTTGCAGCTGTGGTCCGAGGACAAGCTCGGCGATGCGGCCCCCGAGACCTGGGCGCACTTTCAGCAGCGCGTCGCCGATGCGCGCGCCACGATCCGCCACGCAGGCGGCCAGCGCGTGCTCGCGGTGAGCTCCGGCGGCCCGATCGCGGTCACCGTTCAGCAGGTGCTCGCGGCGCCGCCGTCGAGCGCGATCGCGCTGAACCTGCAGATCCGCAACAGCAGTCTTTCGCAGTTTTTCTTCAACGCCGATGCGTTCCACCTCGCGTCGTTCAACGGCATCCCGCATCTGGAGGATCCCGAACGACACGCACTGCGAACCTACGGCTGACCCACGAACGATCGCGACGATGACAAACCCTTCCCAGCAACTCGATGTGGCCCGCCTCACGCGCTATCTGGAAGCGCACGTGCCGGGCTTCGAAGGCCCGGTCGACACGGAGAAGTTTGCCGGCGGCCAGTCGAATCCGACTTTCCTGCTGCACGCGAAGAGCGGCCGCTACGTGCTGCGCCGCCAGCCGCCGGGCGAACTGCTGAAATCCGCGCATGCGGTCGACCGCGAATTTCGCGTGCTGACCGCACTGTCGGGCACCGCGGTGCCGGTCGCGCGTCCGTATCACCTCTGCGTCGACCGCGACGTGATCGGCAGCATGTTCTACGTGATGAGCTTCGAGGACGGCCGGATCTTCTGGGATCCCGCGCTGCCGGAACTGCCGAAGGCCGATCGCGCGGCGTGCTACGACGCGCTGCTGCAGACGATGGCCGCCTTGCACGACGTCGATGTCGACGCGGTGGGCCTCGCCGACTACGGCCGCCCCGGCAACTACTTCGAGCGCCAGATCGGCGTGTGGACGAAGCAGTATCGCGCGGCCGAAACCGAGCGTCTCGACGCGATGGAGACGCTGATCGACTGGCTGCCGAAGGCGTGCCCCGAGGACACGGGCCGGCCGGCGCTGGTGCACGGCGATTTCCGGATCGACAACCTGATGTTCGCGCGCGACGGCTATCGCGTGCAGGCCGTGCTCGACTGGGAACTGTCGACGCTCGGCAACCCGCTCGCCGATCTCGCGTATTTCTGCATGTGCCTGCGGCTGCCGTCCGGCGGGCAGGTGCGCGGGATCGCGGGCCTGGATCGCGCCGAACTCGGCGTACCGGACGAAGCGGCGATCGTCGCACGCTATTGCGAACTGCGCGGAATCGAGCCGATCCGCGACTGGCATTTCTACCTCGCGTTCAGTTTCTTCCGCCTCGCGGCGATCGCGCAGGGCGTGAAGGCGCGCGCGCTGCAGGGCAATGCGTCGAGCGAGCAAGCGCTGCGCGTCGGCGAAATGGCCGGCCGGCTGGCCGAACTGGCCGTCAGCGTGATCGACGCGCGTCGCTGAAATCGCCGGGATCGCCCGGCTCGCCGAGCGGCGATACGACAACCCAACAATGGAGGAGCACGACGACATGGCAACCAATCTGTTCGACCTGACCGGCAAGATCGCGCTGGTGACGGGCGCGAGCCGCGGCATCGGCGAGGAAATCGCGAAACTGCTTGCAGAGCAGGGCGCACACGTGATCGTGTCGAGCCGCAAGCTCGACGATTGCCAGGCCGTGGCCGACGCGATCGTCGCGGCGGGCGGCCGCGCCGAGGCGCTGGCATGCCACGTCGGGCGGCTGGAAGATATCGCCGCGACGTTCGAGCATATCCGCGGCAAGCACGGCCGCCTCGACATCCTCGTGAACAACGCGGCCGCGAACCCGTATTTCGGGCACATCCTCGATACCGATCTCGCCGCGTACGAGAAGACCGTCGACGTGAACATCCGCGGCTACTTCTTCATGTCGGTCGAGGCCGGCAAGCTGATGAAGACGCACGGCGGCGGCGCGATCGTCAACACGGCGTCGGTGAACGCGCTGCAGCCGGGCGATCGCCAGGGCATCTACTCGATCACGAAGGCGGCGGTCGTCAACATGACGAAGGCGTTCGCGAAGGAATGCGGGCCGCTCGGCATCCGCGTGAACGCGCTGCTGCCGGGCCTGACGAAAACGAAGTTCGCGGGCGCGCTGTTCGCCGACAAGGACATCTACGAAAACTGGATGGCGAAGATCCCGCTGCGCCGCCACGCGGAGCCGCGCGAAATGGCCGGCACCGTGCTGTATCTCGTGTCGGACGCGGCGAGCTACACGAACGGCGAATGCATCGTCGTCGACGGCGGCCTGACGATCTGAGCGCGCGATGAAAATCGACAGCTACGCCGGGCAGGCCGTGATGATCACCGGCGCCGCGAGCGGCTTCGGCGCGTTGCTCGCGAGCGAACTGGCCGCGATGGGCGCACGGCTGGCGCTCGGCGACCTGAACGGCGAAGCGCTCGAACGCGTGGCCGCGCCGCTGCGCGCGGCCGGCGCCGACGTGATCGCGCAGCGCTGCGACGTGCGTGTCGAAGCGGACGTCGCGGCGCTGGTGCACGAAGCCGCCGCGCGCTTCGGGCGGCTCGACGTCGGCATCAACAACGCGGGCATCGCACCGTCGATGAAGGCGCTGATCGACACCGACGAAGCCGATCTCGACCTGAGCTTCGCGGTGAACGCGAAGGGCGTGTTCTTCGGGATGAAGCACCAGATCCGCCAGATGCTCGCGCAGCGCGAAGGCGTGATCCTGAACGTCGCGTCGATGGCCGGGCTCGGCGGCGCGCCGAAGCTGGCCGCGTACGCGGCGTCGAAGCATGCGGTGGTCGGGCTCACGAAGACGGCTGCGCTCGAATACGCGCGCCACGGCATTCGCGTGAACGCGGTGTGCCCGTTCTACAGCACGACGCCGATGGTCACCGACAGCGATATCGGCGACCGCCAGGATTTTCTCGCGCAGGGCTCGCCGATGAAGCGGCTCGGCCGGCCCGACGAAATCGTCGCGACGATGCTGACGCTGTGCGCGAAGGAAAACACTTACCTGACCGGGCAGGCCGTCGCCGTCGACGGCGGTGTCTCGGCCTTCTGACCGAACCGAACACGGAATCTCGAGGAGTCGATCATGGACTTTGGCTACACCCCGAAAGTGGAAGAATTGCGCGAGCGCGTGCGCGCGTTCATGGACGCGCACATCGTGCCGCGCATCCGCCAGTGGAACGAGGAAGTGCATGCGGGCCGGTATCCCGTGTCGTTCATGGAGGAACTGAAGGAACGCGCGAAGGCGGAGGGGCTGTGGAACCTGTTCCTGCCGCACCTGAAGGACGACGAGCCCGGCACGGGCCTGACGAACCTCGAATACGCGCCGCTCGCCGAGATCATGGGGCGCGTGAGCTGGGCGTCGGAGGTGTTCAACTGCAATGCGCCGGACACGGGCAACATGGAGCTGCTGCACATGTTCGCGACGCCCGAGCAGCGCGAACAGTGGCTGCTGCCGCTGCTGCGCGGCGAGATCCGCTCGGCGTTCGCGATGACGGAGCCGGACGTGGCGTCGTCGGATGCGACGAACATCACGACGCGCATCGAGCGTGTGGGCGACGAGTATGTGATCAACGGCCGCAAGTGGTTCATCACGAACGCCGCGCATCCGAACTGCAAGATCTTCATCGTGATGGGCAAGACCGATCCCGACGCCGAGTCGCACCAGCAGCAGAGCATGATCCTCGTGCCGCGCGACACGCCGGGCGTGACGGTCGTGCGCAACATCACGGTGGTCAATCACCATGCACCGGAAGGGCACTGCGAGATCACGTTCGACAACGTGCGCGTGCCGGCGCGCAACCTGCTCGGCGAAGAGGGCAGCGGCTTCGCGCTCGCGCAGGCACGCCTCGGGCCGGGCCGCATCCATCACTGCATGCGTTCGATCGGTGCGGCCGAACTCGCGCTGGAGCTGATGGTCGACCGCGCACAGTCGCGCGTCGCGTTCGGCAAGCCGCTGAACCGGCACGGCACGGTCGGCGAATGGATCGCGCGTTCGCGCATCGAGATCGACCAGGCGCGCCTGCTCGTGCTGAAGGCCGCGTGGATGATCGACAAGGTCGGCGCGAAGGCCGCGCGCAAGGAGATCTCGATGATCAAGGCGCTCGTGCCGACCGTGTATACGGACGTCTGCGACCGCGCGATGCAGGTGTTCGGCGCGGCGGGGTTGAGCCCCGATACGCCGCTCGCCGACCTGTGGACCTGGGGCCGCGCGCTGCGCTTCGCCGACGGCCCGGACGAGGTGCATCTGCAGGCGATCGCGCGGATGGAGATCAAGGACGGCGTGCCGGGCTCGACGGCGCCTTACCTGACGCCGCCGCTGCGCGGTTGAGCGGCGCGCCGGGATGCGCAACGCGTGTGGTGCAGCCCGCGGGGCCGGCATGGACGGACGAGAGGCGCACGCCGTAAGATGCCGGCAAGGAGATCCGGCGATGCGCCTTTCGAAGATTGATCTGAACCTGTTCGTCGTATTCGAGGCGATCTACAACAAGCGCAACCTGACGCGGGCGGCCGAGGTGCTGAACCTCACGCAGCCGGCCGTCAGCAATGCGCTGGCGCGGCTGCGCAAGACGCTGAACGATCCGCTGTTCGTCAGCACGCCGGCCGGGATGATGCCGACGCCGATGGCCGAGAACATCGTCGGCCGTGTGCGCGAGGCGCTGCAACTGCTTGACTCGAGCGCGCACGAAGGCGACGTGTTCGATCCCGCATCGTCGGCGCGCGTGTTCCGGCTCAGCATGAGCGACCTGACCGAAGCGCTGCTGCTGCCCGCGCTCGGCGAACTGCTGCAGCGGCAAGCGCCTGGCATGCACGTGCGCAGCTACACGATGGACCGCCGCGAAGTGGCCACCGCGCTCGCGAACGGCTCGGTCGACATCGCGATCGACGCGCCGCTGATCGGCGATCCGCATCTGCACCAGGCGCTGCTCGTGCGCGACCGCTACGCGTGCATGATCCGCGACGACCACCCGTTCAAGGGCAACACGCTGACCATGGACGACTACCTGTCGATGGGGCATATCCACGTGTCGAGCCGCCGCAAGGGCAGCGGGCACGTCGACGCGGAACTGACGCGGCTCGGGCTGCGCCGCAATATCCAGATGCGCGTGCAGCACTACATGGTCGCGCCGCTGATCGCGATGCGCGGCGATCTCGCGCTGACGGCGCCGCTGCGGCTGCTGCAGCGCTATCCGGCGCGCATCCTCGAACTGCCGTTCGAGATGCCGGGGCTCGATTACTTCTGCTACTGGCATCGCAGCGCCGATCAGGACCAGGGCAGCCGATGGCTGCGCGACCAGTTGATGACGCTGATGGGCGGGATGGGCGAGGTGCGGTGACGCGCGACGTTCCGCACGCAGAGCGCGTGCGCGCTTAAAACGGCTCGTCGTCGAAGCGGGAGGATGCCTGCCGGCGCTTCATGTCTTTCAGCCAGTCCCTGACCTTTTCCGGATCGTCGAACTCGCGCAGCGCCACGGCCAGGTCGTGGTTGCTGCGCTGCATGCCGGCAATGTCGCGCGTGAGCATGCGCATCACGGTATCGGGCGCCACCTTGACCGACGACGCGATTCCGTAAGTCCGCCGGAAATCGTTCTCGACGTGCTGGATCTCCTGATCCAGCTCGCGGATCTGTTCCTCCAGGATGCCGTTGTAGCGCGTTAGCCGGTCTTCGCTCAGGCCGTCGATCGCGCGCCGGTCGATCTGTTCGATCTCCAGTTGCAGCTCCAGCAGTTGCAGGAGATTGCCTTTCGCATACGCGTGGTTGACCCGCTGCATCAGCACGGTCTTGCGTTCCTGCTCCTGCGGATCGGTTTCGCGATCGGGATGCAGCGCGCTCGCGAGCTTGCGATAGACCTCGCGGATCGACTTGCTCGATTCGGCCTGCTCGGCTTCGCGTTTGGCCGCCGCGGCCGATTGCCGGGGTGCTTTCTTCCGCTTGGCGCGCTGCGCCTCGCGGGCTTCGTGGGCGGCCATGTCGCGCGTGAACTGTTCGTCCAGTTCGGCTTGCATGCGCTCGGCGAGTTCGTCGGGTGACAGCGTGTCGAGATCGTCTGCCGGTTCGGCGGCGGGTATCGGTTCGGGTTCCGGCTTCGTCCGCGCCGGGGCGGCCGCTGCGTGGCCGTCGTCGCGGGATGCGCCGTGCCGGTAGTAGATGACTTTCAACGCCGCGTCGTCGCTGATGTCGAGCAGGTCGCGCGCCATATCGGCGATCAGCCCGGACAGCGTGCGCTGGTCGGCCTTGCTTAGTCCCTTCTGCAGGAACGCATCGTCGAGCAGATTGAGCAACCGGATCCGCAACGCCGTCGACGCCTGTTCGAGCGGCAACAGCCCGTCGACGAATTTTTTCTGGAAGACCGGTATGACGGCTTCCCACGCACCGAGACGTTCGCGCCGTTTTTCGATTTGCTCGACGAGCGTATTGAACGTCTTCTGGGCTTTCGACAGGCTGGCTGTCTCGTGGTTGGGCGCGATGGCGACCGCGGTTCCGCGACGTGCGGTCATGACTGATGTCCTCCGGCCGCGGCAGGAGGCGCGGCAGGCCGGTATTTTAGCCGGACGAGCGCGCCCCCGAAACGACCGGCGGCGCGTTACCGCTTCATTGTCGCGACCGCCGGCGTGCCCGAATCCGTGCCCGGTGCGCCGTTCGCCCCGTAGGCTGTTTCGGTGCTCTTGCGTTCGGCAAGGCGCTTGGCGGCCAGGCGTTCCTGCGCGGCGACGATGTCGCCCGGATAGTTGTCGCCGTCGCCGGCAACCGGCTCGTAGCCGACCGATTCGAGGTCGAGCAGTTCCTGGCGCACTTGCGCGCGCGTGAGCGTCGAATGCGACGACTGCGCGTACGACGCGGCCGGTGCGGCGAGAAGAGCGGTGGCGGTAGCGGCGACGGCGGCGATGGTGACGATGACGGGTTTCACGGTTTCCTCAGACGATTTCGTTGCGGTTCGGCACGAATTCGCTTCGCTGAACCGACGAGACAAGTTTAGGAACCCGGACTGGCTGGATAAATGGCGATTCCTGACCAGCTGTGTTGCAGGATGAGTCAGAGTGAACGTGCGGGCGCAACACGACGAAGATCGACGTCAGGCGGAGGAGAGGTTGCGATGGCGTGCGCAGCGCCGTTGCATCAGTCGCCGAACAACTGCCCCTGCCCGGAGATGACGCGTTCGAAATCGTCGCGCAGGAACGGCAGTATCGCATCGGCGACGGGCTGAAGTTGGCGGCTCAGATAGAACGCGTAGTCGATCGGCGAGCGCATCGTTTCGAGCGGCTCGGGGCCGGCCGTCGTCATCACGTAGCTGATCCAGCCGCCGCGCTGGTACTGCAGCGGCCTGCCGTGCGCCTGGTTGAACTCGTCGGCGATCCGCGCCGCGCGCACATGCGGCGGCACGTTGCGCTCGTACTCGCGCAGCGGCCGGCGCACGCGCTTGCGATAGACGAGCTGGTCGTCGAATTCGCCGGCGAGCGTGCGCCGCACGTAGTCGCGGATGAAATCCTGGTACGGCTCGCGCCGGAACACGCGCCGGTACAGCTCGCGCTGGAACTGCTGCGCGAGCGGCGTCCAGTCGGTGCGCACCGTTTCGAGCCCCTTGAAGACGAGGTCCTCGCCGCCGTCGGCCGTCGCCGCGAGGCCCGCGTAGCGTTTCTTGCTGCCTTCTTCCGCACCGCGCACGGTCGGCATCAGGAACCGGCGGTAATGCCGCTCGTACTGCAGCTCCAGCGCGCTTTCGAGCCCGAAGCGGTCGCGCAGGTGCGTGTGCCACCAGCGGTTCACATGCTCGACCAGCGCGCGGCCCTTGTGTCCCGCTTCGTCGTCGTCGTGCGCGCGACCGAGCCAGACGAACGTCGAATCGGTATCGCCGTAAATCACTTCGTAGCCCTGAGCTTCGATCAGCTCGCGCGTGCGGTGCATGATCTCGTGGCCGCGCATCGTGATCGACGATGCGAGGCGCGGGTCGAAGAACCGGCAGCCCGTCGAGCCGAGCACGCCATAGAACGAATTCATGATGATCTTCAGCGCCTGCGACAACGGCGCGTTGCGCTGCCGCTTCGCGTCGTCGCGGCCTTCCCACACGCGCCGCACGATATCGGGCAGGCAATGCGCGGTGCGCGAGAAGCGCGCGCCGAGAAAACCGGGCACCGATGCGTCGTCGCCGGGGTTCGCGAGCCCTTCGATCAGCCCGACGGGGTCGATCAGGAACGTGCGGATGATGGACGGATAGAGGCTCTTGTAGTCGAACACGAGCACCGAGTCGTACAGCCCGGGGCGCGAATCCATTACGAAGCCGCCGGGGCTGTTTTGTCCCGTCACGTCGCCGAGGTTCGGCGCGACATAGCCGAGCCGGTGCATGCGCGGCAGGTACAGGTGCGTGAACGCCGCGACCGAGCCGCCGGTGCGATCGGCGGCGAGCCCCGTGACGCTCGCGCGTTCGAGCGCGAAGGACAGCAGGTCGGCCTTGTCGAAGATGCGCGTGACGAGCTCGCAATCCTTCAGGTTGTAGCGCGCGAGCGCGGGCTTGTCGTGGTCGAAGCGGCGTTGAATTTCGTCCATCCGCTGGTACGGATTGTCGATCGACTTGCCTTCGCCGAGCAGCGCTTGCGACACGTATTCGAGGCTGAACGACGGGAACGTCCACGTCGCGGATTTCAGCATGTCGATGCCGTCGAGGATCAGGCGGCCGGCCGCGCCCGCGAAGAAGTGGTCGGGCTGCTGGCCGTGCGCGCGCCAGTCGAGCACGCTGCCGCCGCGCCCGAGCTTCAGCGGCACGCCGTATTGCTCCGCGTGCGCATGCAGGATGCGCAGGTCGAACTGCACGAGATTCCAGCCGATCACGGCATCGGGATCGTGTTCGTCGAACCAGTCGTTCAGCCGCGCGAGCATCTCGGGCCGGCTGTCGCAGTAGTCGAGGCGGAAGTCGACGGCGCTCGCGTCGCCGCTTTCGTCCCCGTTCGGCGGACCGAGCATGTAGACCTGTCGTTGCCCGCAGCCTTCGAGCGCGATCGAATACAGCTCGCCGTGGACGCTGGTTTCGATGTCGAGCGACACGCAGCGCAGCGCCGGGCGGTAGCCGGTCGCGGGCTTCAGCTCGCCGCCGGTCAGCGTGTCGTCGTTGCCGGGCTGGCCGCGAAACTGCACGCATGCCGTGATGAAGCGCTCCATCGCGTAGCGGTCGGGCGGCTGCACGTCGGCTTCGTAGACGTCGACGCCGGCCGCCGCGAGGCGCTTCTGGAGCCCGGACAGGTGGCGATAGCGCCGGCAATAAAGGCCGACGACCGGGCGCTGGCTGAAATCGCGCAGCGCGAGCGGGCGCAGTTCCGCATCGCGTTCGCCGGCCAGTGTGCGTTCGGCGAGCGCCTGCTGTTCGGCCGGGATGAACGCGACGGCTTCCTGCGGGCGCAACCGCACACGGCGCGGACCGTGCTCGGTTGCCAGCCAGAACTCGATCTCGATACCGGTCGCGGTGTCCCGCCAGTGGCGGGTGAGGATGAAACCCTGCTCGAACTCCGTCAAAACGCTTGCTCGTCGTGGATGCTCAGGCGGCGGATTTTAGCGCTTGGGCGCGGTCCGTGCCGATGGCGGGCGCATATGGCATCAGGTGGCAGGAAGCCGCTGTGCGACGCGCCATCCTGTGTGTGCCCATCGGTTGAGGGCTGGGCGTCGAATCTTCGCGCGCGGACGGGGCGATCCTTTGTTCCGAATGGGCACGCGGTTGCTGCGCTCGATCGCAGCGCGCCGGCAATCAGCGGTGCCCAATTCGTTCCCGTGACCGGCTACTGGCTGGCACTGTAGAACATTGACAGACTCGAAACCTGTGCCGGGGACCGGACTCGAACCGGCACCCTCAAACATGCCCCTCATGCTCGATCGTCCCGCCACGCCCCGCCCGTGCCGCAACCACCACCGGCGCCCCTGACTCCCGCGCCGCCCGCCGCGCCCACATCGCCGTCAGAATCGGCACGAGTATCGCTGTAACGAGGCAAGCAGTCGCGACGATCGCGGTCGCGGCCGGCACCATCGGTTTGAACTTCGGAATCATCTCGCCGATGATCGCCGGGTTCGCGACCGCGGCGCCGGCCGTCGACGACGCCGCGAGCCCGGCCGTGCCGTTGCCGCCGCCGACGAATTTGTCGGCGAGGATCAGCGGCACGCCCGTCACGACGATCACCGCAAGCCCGAGCACAATACCCGGCAGCCCGCTTTTCGCGATCACGTTGAGATCGATGCCGTTGCCGAGCGCGAAGCCGAAGAACGGGATCAGCGGATGCACGCAGCGCCCGAACAGCTCGCGCAGGTCCGCATCGAGGTTGCCGAGCGTGAAGCCGATCAGGAACGGCAGCACCGCGCCGACGAACAGCCGCATCTCGAACACCGCGACGCCGGCCGCGCCGAGGATCAGCATGCTGACGAGCGGCCCCGATTCGATCGACATCAGCACGAACGCGCCGGCTTCCTCCTTGCTGCCGTACTGCTGCATCACGGCCGCATAGAGGCCGCCGTTGGTCATGTCCATCGACGTCGTGATCGCGAGCAGCGACAGGCCCGCGAACAGGCCCGTCCGGATGCCGTCGTCGGGGATGAACTGCGCGGCGATCAACGTCGCGAGCCACGCGACCACGATCTTCGTCGCGAGCAGCGTGCCCGATTTGCGCAGCACGACGCCCGTCGCGCGCAGGTTGATCGTCGCGCCCATGCAGAAGAACCACACGGCGAGGATCGGCACCGTGCCCGCGATCAGGCCGTTGGTGAACGAGCCGAAATACTTCCCGGCGTTCGGGGCGAACGTATGCACGCACGCGCCGAGCAGCATCGGAACCAGCATGAGCCCGCCGGGAATGCGGTCGATGGCCTGTTTCAGCTTCACGTCTCCTCCGTGGACGTCGATGCGTCCCGTTGTCAAATGATGTCTGCTGACTGACTATAGGACATGATTCGGAACATCGGTCCATTTTTATGAATTTGTCGGCTAGTCGTATACCCGTAATCCAATAAATTGCTGATAAAAAATGGATTAATTGCGCCGTGGCGCGTTGCGAATAATTCGGTTCGTCGTTCCGAATCTGCAAAATTTGTGCTTCAATTCATCGTATGACCGTCGGCCGCACAGGCATCGGCGGCGTGTCCATCCCCCATGGAGAACCGGCATGGAAGTGCGGCAGGGCATACATAGCGAACACGCGAAAGCGCTCGACACGGCCGGCCTGCGCCGGCATTTCCTGGTGGAAAACCTGTTCGAGCCGGACGCGCTGTCGCTCACCTACAGCCATATCGACCGCATCATCGTCGGCGGCGCGTGGCCGGCCACGCGGCCGGTCGAGGTGCCCGCGTCGCTCGGCGCCTCGATGGGCGTGAGCCATCTGCTGGAGCGGCGCGAACTGGGCGCGATCAACATCGGCGGGCGCGGCTGGGTCGAGGTCGACGGGCAGCGTCACGCGGTGGGCACCGAGGAGGCGATCTACATCGGGCAAGGCGGGCAGGGCGTCGTGTTCGGCAGCGACGATCGCGCGCATCCCGCGAAGTTCTACGTGAACTGCGCGCCCGCGCACACCGCGTATCCGACGCGCACCATCACGCTCGCGCAAGCGTCGCCCGAAACGCTCGGCGATGCGGCGACGAGCAATCGCCGCACGATCTACAAGTTCATCGTGCCCGACGTGCTGCCCACGTGCCAGTTGTCGATGGGGATGACGAAGCTCGAGCCGGGCAGCCTGTGGAACACGATGCCGTGCCATACGCACGAGCGCCGGATGGAGGTGTATTTCTACTTCAACCTCGCCGACGATGCGGCCGTGTTCCACATGCTCGGCGAACCGCAGGAAACGCGCCACGTGGTCGTGCACAACGAGCAGGCCGTGATCTCGCCGAGCTGGTCGATCCACTCGGGCGTCGGCACGAAGGCGTACACGTTCATCTGGGGGATGGTCGGCGAGAACCAGGTGTTCAAGGACATGGACCATATCGCCGTCGCCGACTTGCGCTGACACCATGAAACGCGACAACCCCGATCTTTCTTCCGCCGATGCGCGTTCCGCGTTCGCCGGCCTGTTCGACCTGACCGGCAAGGTCGCGATCGTCACCGGTTGCAACACGGGGCTCGGCGCGGCGATGGCTGTCGCGCTCGCGTCGGCCGGCTGCGACATCGTCGGTGCGAACCGCTCGGCGCCGGATGCGACGTCGGCGCGCGTCGCAGCGGCCGGGCGGCGCTTCGTCGACGTGCGCGCGGACCTGTCGACGCTGGAGCCGGTCGAGCGGATCGTCGGCGGCGCGGTCGATGCGTTCGGTCACGTCGACATCCTCGTCAACAACGCGGGCATGATTCGCCGCTGCGATGCGCTCGATTTCACCGAGGCGGACTGGGACGCCGTCGTCGACGTGAACCTGAAGAGCGCGTTCTTCCTGTCGCAGGCGGTTGCGCGGCAGTTGGTGCGGCAGGGGCGCGGCGGCAAGATCGTGAACATCGCGTCGATGCTGTCGTTCCAGGGCGGCATCCGTGTGCCGTCATACACGGCGTCGAAGAGCGGCGTGCTGGGCCTCACGCGGCTGCTCGCGAACGAATGGGCCGCGCGCGGGATCAACGTGAACGCGATCGCGCCCGGGTACATGGAGACCGACAACACCGCGCAGCTGCGCGAGGACAGCCGGCGCAGCGACGAAATCCTCGGCCGCATCCCGGCCGGCCGCTGGGGCGTGCCCGACGATCTCGCGGGTGCGGCCGTGTTCCTCGCGTCGCGTGCATCGGACTACGTGCACGGCCACACGCTCGCCGTCGACGGCGGGTGGCTCGCGCGCTGAGCGTATCGCGCGGCGGACGCGTTATGCTCTCCCGATTCGCATCTCATGGATTCACGGACATGACAGCAACGCCCACGCAGCGCAAGCGCGATCAGGCGAACATGGCACCGCGGGCCGGCCGTCCGGCGGCCGACCCGTCGGCGGCCGGCGCCGCGGAGAAGGCCGATTCGGTCGCGGCCGTCGGGAAGGTTTTCACGATCCTCGCGGCGCTCGGCGATCGCCGCGAGATCGGCATCAGCGAGCTGTCGCAACAGCTCGGCATGTCGAAGACGACGGTCCATCGCTTCCTGCAAACGCTCAAGACACTCGGCTATGTCGCGCAGGAAGGCGAGACCGACCGCTACCGGCTGACGATCCGGCTGTTCGAGCTCGGCAGCAAGGCGCTGGAGAGCGTGGACCTCGTGCGCGAGGCCGATCTCGAGATGCGCCGCATCGGGCAACTGACGCGCGAAGCCGTGCACCTCGGCGCATTCGACGAGGACGCGATCATCTACATCCACAAAATTGACGCCGATTACGGGCTGCGCATGCAGTCGCGGATCGGCCGGCGCAATCCGCTCTACAGCACGGCGATCGGCAAGGTGCTGCTCGCGTGGATGTCGCCCGACGAGGCGCGCGCGGTGCTGGCCGGCATCGAGTTCAGGAAGTCGACCGCGAAGACGCTGTCGTCGGCGGACGCGGTGATGAGCATCCTGCCGCATGTGCGGCAGCAGGGCTACGGCGAGGACAACGAAGAACAGGAAGACGGCCTGATGTGTCTTGCCGTGCCCGTGTTCGATCGTTTCGGCCGCGTGATCGCTGGGCTGTCGATTTCGTTTCCGACGATGCGCTGCGGCGCGGATACGAAGGCGCATTACATCGCATTGCTGAAGGAATCGGGGCAGGCGATTTCGGCGCGGCTCGGGCATCGCCCGGAAGCGGCCGGCATCGAGCGGGCGGCGGTCGCGCAGGATTGAGCGTTCGAGGTGCGCGCAATATGGCCGCGCACCTCGGCGGCGATGCCGCTACGCCCATGCGCAATCGCGCCTCAGGTTCTCCGCCCGCTGCGGCCACTGATACAGGTAGCCTTGCGCATACTGAATCCCGATCGCCTCCAGCGCGCAATGCTGTGCTTCGGTTTCCACGCCTTCGGCGATGATCTTCAAGCCGTAGTAATGCGCGACGGCGGCGATCCCCTCGATCAGCCCTGCGCCGCCATCGCTCAGTCGTGCGATGAACTGGCGATCGATCTTCACGTAATCGAACGGAAAGCGCGACAGCATGTCGAGATTGCTGTGATTCGTGCCGAAATCGTCGATCGCGAACTTCGCGCCCTTCGACCTGAGCGCATGGAATATCGCGGTGGTCCGCGCGTTCTTTTCGAGCAGGATGCGCTCGGTGACTTCGAGCACCAGCGTAAAGCCGGGCGGCAGCGAGCGGATTGTTTCGTCGACGACGGATACGAACCGCGCGCTTTCGAGATCCTTCGGCGAGACGTTCACGGCGATGCGCAGCGGCACGGACGGCGTCAGCGCGGTCAGTTCGGACACGGCCGTCCGCAGCACGAATTCGGTCACCTTCGGCAGGATCGTGCTCGATTCGACCTGCGGGATGAACAGGGCCGGGCTGATTGGCCCCCATTTCGGATGGTGCCAGCGCAGCAGCGCCTCGACGCCGACTGTCCTGCACGTGCGGACATCGACGATCGGCTGGTACACGACATGGAACTCGTTGCGCCTGAGCGCTTGGCGAACGGCCTTCAGCAACAGCCGCCGCGGCGCCATCGCCAGCAGGTAGGCGGCCATCACGAGGCCGTCGGCGAGCAGCGCGATCGTCATGCAGATCAACCGATAGTGGCGCTGGACCTGCGACGCGTAGTGCGTCGACGCGGCGACCGACACCGTGAACGGCCATCGGTGCGACGCGATCGTGCTTCCGTCTGCGAGGCCGGCGTCCGATTCCGGCGCGTACTTTCCGTTCTGGTCGAGATGGCCCGAACCTGCGATCGACAGCGTCGCGGTTTCCGTGCCGTGATGGGCGCCGCGCGCGAGCGCGTCGGCCACGTAGTCGCCCTCGATCAGGTAGAGCACACCCGCGCCGCGCGCGGTGGCGCGAAACACGGACAGCACCGGAATGTCGTGCTGAAACGGCGTCTGGCGCAACAGCGTGACGATGGTCGATCCCGGTTCCGGCTCGCGCGTGTACGCGTCGAGCGGCACGTCGATCGCGCCGAGCGCCGACGAGCACGTGACGCGACCGTGGTTCACCAGCCCGACGGCACGCAGGTAGCGCAGGCGAGTGCCCACTTCGGCCAGCGTCCGGAAGATCGTCGCGCATGGCCGCCCGACGAGCGCGGTCAGCTCGTCCGCATGTCGCAGACGAACGCCGTCGAGGATGCGGTCCACCGATGCCACGATGTCGTTCGCGGTGACGCGCTCGTGTGTGGTGACGGCATCGCGCGCGTAGCGATCGGCAAGCACGATCGCCAAGGTCGGGACGAGCACGCAAACGATTAGCGCAACGAAAAAGACAACCCGCGGCCACGCGCCGCTGCGCTGGAAAACTGGCTTAGAGCCTGGCGTGAGCGCCGACATTCCCGCAGTTGCCTTTGGTGTTGTTCGCATGGAGACGCAGGCCGAACCGGTCGATGCGCAAACGGCGAGCATGCGTCATGCCGGGTCCGGCAATACGGCGCGTGCGCCGATATCCCGATGCTAATCGATTCAACGGTCGCGAGGGCCATGGGCGGCGGCACCTCGCGATCGGCCATTCATCCGGAGGCTCGCGTCCATAACATGTGCCTGTTGCGCATGTACGTTGACGGAGCACACCGAAAAAAACCCCGGCCGCAAGGTCGTGCGGCCGGGACGAAAGACACCTTCTCTTGGCACGAGGATGGTGCGCGCCAAGTATAAGGCGCGACGCGAGATTGCGAAATATTGTTATTCAACAAATGGTGTGGTTTTGTGATTGCATCTCGACAGGAAATATTTATGCGGGCGCCGTTTTCGTCGATTCGATGCCGGTGCATGAGCGGTCGGTGCACGAAGTCGGGCGCGCGGCACGCCGCGTTACGACGCCATCAGCGCAGAGCACGGAGTGCTGTTGAAAGGTGAACGACAGGAATGGCTGGGCGCTGCTCGATCGCATTGCCGATCCCGCGATGCGGGCCGGTATCGCAGGCACGTTCATGCAGGTGCTGAAGCGGTCCGACGTCGAATGATCGATGCGGTGCCGGCGCGTCGCACCGGCCGCGATTCAGAAATCGTCGCGCATCTTGCGAAGCAGGTCGCCGGGCGACTGGTGCGTGTCGACCGCGGTGAGGACATCGGTCAGGAACCACGGCAGGTTCAGTTGCGTGTCGGAATCGCCGACGCATACGCGGATCGGCGGCGCCTTCGACGGGGAGCGGGTGCCGTGCGCGGCGTCCCGGGACGGGACGCAATTTTTTGCGTTTGCTTGAAGCGGAACCGGCGCATTGGCGCCGGACGATGATGCGCCGGCGGCTGCCGGCAAGCTGACGGCGGCAAGCAGGGTCAGGACAGCGACAGCGGCAACGCGTTTCATGGGATTCTCCGGCGATGTACGTTCGACCGCGCGGGCGGACGCGAGTTCGTCGATGCCGCGGCGCCCGCTCATCCTCTCATCCGCGCGACGCGTGCACCGCGCGTCACATCATTGATACCCGTAACACTGCTTCAGCCCCGCATAGTCATAGAAGTGGCTGCCCGGCGCGATTTTCGCGCCGTCGCACGCGGCCTGGAAATCCGTCTCGCGCTCGTTATACAGCATCTTCACGATCAGCCGCGACCCGTTGCGATAGACATCCCACTGCATGTTCGCGGCCATCGGCGACACCTGGTCGCCGCGCCACGGGTTGTTCGCATACGTATAGGTCTGCGCCTGCGGCGTCGGCACGAACACGTTCTTCAGGTTCATGATCGACGCGAACGGAATCACGATCTCCGCATGCGTGAAGCGCAGCTTCGCTGCGCGGGTCAAGTCGCCGCGCGCGATCGCGTCGACTTCGCCGAAGAAGTCGTCCTGCAGCACCTTCGCCATCCGGTACGTGACGGGGTTCGCTTCCTGGATGCCGGGCCCCTTCTGGTAGTAGTCCTCGGCATCCTGCAGATAGGCCAGATACTGCGCCTGCTCCGCGCCGATGTATTTCTCCATCGTGACGCCGCCGGTTTCCGCCGTCATCGCCGGCGCGATCTGCAGCAGGTTGTACAGCACGTTCACCGCATCGACAGCCGTCGCGATCTTCGTCTTGCCGTCGCCCTTCAGCGTGTTGGTGAATTTGCCGTCCGCCGACGTGAACGCATAGGTTCCCGTGTTCGCGAACGTGTAGCCATCGGTGCCGAGCTTCGCGATGAACGCCGGCGACACCAGCGCGGACAGCACCGTTTGCGCGACGTCGGCCGCTTGCGGTGCGGCCTTGATCGCCTTCAGCTTCGCGGCCACCGCCGTGTCGTTCGCGTAGGCCTGGTAGGCCTGGCTTGCCTGATAGGTCGCGTAGTACGGATCGCTCGCGTCGGTCACGAGATCGGTGGCCGGTTTCAGCGAATGGAAATACAGCAGGAAGCGGTTGGTGCCGGCCGGCTGCACGGCCGGTGCGTTCGCCGGATAGCCGGACGGCGCGGCCGGCAGCGTGATCGCGGCGGCCAGCGCCGGCTGCGCGGCGACGAGCGCCGCGGAGAAAAACGTCGAGCTGTCGACCGCGCGATCCTGGCCCGAGTTGACGACGACGACCTGCCGGTTGCCCGCCGAGAACAGCGCGGGCAGCCGCTGCGCGAGACGCGCGGCGAGCTGCTGGTGTTCGCGGATGCCGGTTTGCGTGAGATTGCCGTATCCGGGCGTCGAGATGCCCGGCACGCCGTAGCCGAGCAGCGCATTGGCCTTCATCATCGCGTACGTGTCGGCCTTGAGCTGCGCGCCGAGCGCGGTCAGCGCGCCGTCGGCCTCGGCCTTGACCAGCATCGCGTAGATCGCGCCGTCGTACTTGAAGCCCGACAGCCCGCGCGAGCCGTGGCGTGCGACGAGTTCGGCGTAGACAGGCGCGTAGCCGGCGGGCGGCGCTTCGTACGTCGCGGCGTCCTGCTGCGGGCGGTACGGCGTCTTCGTCTGGTAGTAGGTCGCGGGAACCGGCGTTGGCTGAGGTTGCGGCTGCGGTGCGGGCGTCGAGCCGCTGTTGTCGCTCGACGTGGCGGGCGGTGTCGAGGTTTCCCCGCCGCAGGCGGCAAGCAGCAGGCAGGCGATTGCGAGTGCGGCGGTGGTGTGGGTCGGGCGTGTCATCGTGGCGTGTAACGGGCGGGACGATGCGGTATCGCGTCGTTCCGTTTCCGGGGGAGATCGTTCAAGCCCGGAAGTGTTGCAAGCGACTTTGACAGCGGAATGTCAGGATCGAGTCGGGCAATCGTCGGATTGCGGCCCGATCGACGATGGCCGGCTGCCGCCGGCCCGTGTGCCGGCGTTCAGTGCAGGCCGGCCGATGCGATCGAGCGCACCGTATCGGTGATGTTCACGCAGCGCGACAGGCCGAAATGCTCGGCTTCGCGGCGTTCCGGTTCGCTGCTCGCAATCGCCACCGCACGTTCGGGCGGCACGCCGAGCGCTTGCAGTGCCACGTCGAAAGGATGCCGGTTTGATTCGGAGTCATGCTGATTGGCGTCTGTGACGACGACCGAGAAGCGGTCGAGGTTCGCGCGGCCGAACTGGCCTTCGAACATGTCGCTGAGCCGTGCGGCCGGCAGCGTCGTGACGAGACCGAGTCGATATCCTTCTTCCGACGCACGGTCGAGCCACTGGATGATTGCGTCGCGCTGATGGCGCGATTCGCGCGAATCCGGTGTTGCTTCGATCTGTGCGAATGCAGCGTCGAGACGGGTGACGATGGCTTCGATAACCACGGTGATTCCTCTTCAGAGACGTGATGATCCGTTCGCCGACGGGAATGCCACACACCTTAGCGTCGATCCGGAATATGCAACCAATTAATATTTTTATCCGACTCATACGATTCGACTAATGAATCTGGTTGTGAGCCAGCGTGGGCGCGGGATGCGTACCGCGCAATGTTTTTTCACGCAATGCATCGTATCGACGGCCTTCGATGTGATGCACCAAACTCGCGCACGTTGCGCATGCACCGGTCATATGCAAATGAAAAAAACGGCGTATCGGGCGATGCGTGCCCGATACGCCGTCATGCGCTGCCGCTTTCAGCAGTCGATCAGTGCAGCTTGATCGACGGCTGGTTGCGGCTTT
The DNA here is from genome assembly GCF_058781685.1 of Burkholderia sp. FW306-1C-G01B. Classification (NCBI taxonomy): domain Bacteria; kingdom Pseudomonadati; phylum Pseudomonadota; class Betaproteobacteria; order Burkholderiales; family Burkholderiaceae; genus Burkholderia; species Burkholderia sp. FW306-1C-G01B. The sequence continues at coordinate 638,331 of NZ_JBYSWZ010000001.1, read as the reverse complement.
GCAGCCAGTGGCTCAGCGACTGGAACAGCGCGCGCTTCGCGCCGTACACGCTGAACAGGTGCTTGCGGTACAGGAACTTGTACAGGCCGATCGCAGCGAGCCCGTCGACGATCAGCGAACGCGAGCGTACGCCGAGGTCGGCCTGGTACACGGCGCCGGCGTGCCCGAGCGACACGACGGTGCCCGCGTCGCGGAACGTGAAGCCGGCCACCGGCTTGCCGGCGACGCGCCGTGCGAATGCGTGGACCAGATACACGGCCTGCTGGTGCGCGACCTGTGCGCGCGGCGGCAGGAAGCCGCGCGCGCCGGCCGACGGGCACGCGGCGCAGTCGCCGAACGCATACACGTGCGGATCGTCCGGCGTCTGCAGCGTGTCGGTCACGATCACCTGGTTCGAACGATTGAGCGCGATGTCGCCGATCTCCCGCAGGATCGTGGGGCCCGCGACACCGGCCGCCCAGATCGTGATGTCGCTCGCGAGCCGTTCGCCCGTCGCGGTCGTCACGGCATCGGCGCTCACTTCCGCCACGCGCGTATCGGTCAGCACGTCGACGTTCAGCGCGCGAAGCTGCGCGTGCATCTTCGCGGAAAGCCGCGCGTCGAGCACCGGCAGGATGCGCGGGCCGCCTTCGATCAGCCGGATGTGCACGTCGCGCGCGGACACCAGCGCCTTGAAGCGGTACGTCGTCAGTTGCTGGATCGCGTGCCGCAGCGCGGCGGCCAGCTCGACGCCCGTCGCGCCCGCACCGATCACGTTGATGCAGATCGGCGCCGCGCGCTTCGCCGGATGCTGCTCGGCCTGATGATTCGCCTTCGTGCAGGCCGCGAGAAACTTGCGGCGGAAATCCTCGGCCTGGTCGAGGTTTTCGAGCGGCAGCGCATGGCGTGCGGCGCCCGGCACGTTGAAGAAGTTCGTCACGCTGCCGACCGCCAGCACCAGATCGTCATAACCGAGCTCGCGCTGCGGCAGGATTTCCGTGCCGTCCGCATCGTGCACGGCCGCGATCGTCGCCGTGCGTGCCGCGCGGTCGACCTGCTGCAGCGCGCCCTGCACGAAGCGGAAGCCGTGGCGCTTGGCCTGCGCCGCGTATTCGATCGTGTGGGATGCCGGGTCGCGATGGCCCGATGCGGCTTCGTGCAGCAGCGGCTTCCAGAAGTGCGTCGGATAGCGGTCGACGAGCACGACTTCGGCTTGCCCGCGGCGTCCGACCGTATCGCCGAGACGCGTGGCGAGCTGCAGGCCGCCGGCGCCGCCGCCGACGATCACGATGCGCGGCATGCGCGGCGCGCGGTCCGTTGCAAGGTTGGGCGTGATGTTGTCCATGTTGGGCTCCCGCTGATGACGATTCGGATGACATTGCTCAAGAACCGACGATATAGTTTCGAACCCAGTCGAACAATTTAATGTTTATAAGCGACTCATATGTATTCACTTATAGGAAAGACCGCGACGTTCCGGCAGTTGAAGGCGCTGGACATGATTGCGCGGCTCGGCAGCGTGTCGCGCGCGGCCGAGGAGCTGAACCTGACGCAGCCGGCCGTGTCGCTGCAGGTTCGCCTGCTCGAGGAGGCCGTGGGCGCCGCGTTGCTGCAGCGGGTGGGGCGCGGCGTGCAGCTGACCGCGGCCGGCGAGATCGTGTCGCGCTATGCGCGCGAGATCCTGCATCTGTGGAGCGAGGCCGGCGACGAAGTGGCCGCGCTGACGGGCGATCTCGGCGGCACGCTGCGGATCGGCGCGATCACGACGGCCGAGTACCTGATCCCGCCGCTGCTCGTCAAATTCACCGCGACGCGCCCGCATGTGAAGACGTATTTCAAGGTCGGCAACCGCGACGACATCATCCGCATGCTCGCGACGCATGAAATCGATCTCGCGGTGATGGGCAGCGCGCCGAAGGAGCTGCGCACGCACGCGGTCGAGTTCGCGAAGCATCCGATGGTGTTCGTCGCGGCACCCGGCCATCCGCTGATGCAGCGCAAGCGCGTCGCGCTGAAGGATCTCGAATCCGCGCACCTGCTCGTGCGCGAACGCGGTGCGGGCACGCGCTCGACCGTCGAGAGCCTGTTCAAGACGGCCGGCTACCGCTTCCATGTGGGGTCCGAATTGTCGAGCAACGAGGCCATCAAGCAGATGGCCGAAGCGGGGCTCGGCATTGCGTTCCTGTCGTTGCACGCGTGTGCACTCGAACTGCGCACGGGGCTGCTCGGGCAACTGCCGTTCCCCGGCAACCCGATCGAGCGCGAATGGTATGTGGTCACGCTCGCCGACCGGCGGATCTCGCAGGTGACGGGGCTGTTTCGCGACTTCCTGATCAAGCAGGGCGCGCCGGTGATCGACGGCGCGACGGTGGCGCCGCACGAGCGGCGGCGCAAGTAGGTGGATGACGTCGGCCGGGCGGCCGCTCGGTCAGACGAGCCCGAAGTCGTCGTTGCTGTCGGGAATCGACGCGAGCAGCCGTTCGAGCCGATACCAGCCGACGATACGCAGGCACCAGGCGGCGATGGCGGTGCGGGAGCGCGGGCCGGATGAAAGGCGGGTGGCAGAGGACGGCGATGGCGCGGTGAGCGCGGCGCGTTGCGGACAGCAATGGGGCATGACGGTCTCCGTAGGTGTCGGATGGTGCGATCGTAAGCGTCGCGGCGCAGGCCGGCGCGCACGCAAGGATCGTCCTGAGCAGAAACGGATGATCTTTTTCTGTCCGTCCGGGTGCGGCCCCCGCAGGCCCGGCACGCCGGCCGAAAACGCGTCACAATGCGCGTTCGATACACGATCTGGTGGAGCCAGGCCATGAGCGATGCGATTCTTGCCGCGCCGCCGGACAACGGTGTGCCGGTCAGCCTGCGTTCCAGCCGCGGGCTCGGCTGGCGGGGCTTCGGCGCGGCGTTGCTCGACATTCGCGCCGGCACGTACCGGATTCCGGCGGCCGACCATTACCGCATCGGCGTGCACATCGGCGGGCCCGTTCGCGCGGACTGCGTGTGCGACGGCGAGCGTGTGTCGCGCATCCAGGCGCATGGCGACGTCGACGTGATTCCGGCCGGCGTGCCCGGCCAGTGGACCGACAGCGCCGACTGCCGGATCCTGCACATCATGCTCGGCGACACGTTCGTGCGGCGCACCTTCGAGCACCTCGAACTGAAGCCGTCGCAGGCGCAGATCCGCCGCCGGCTGCAGGTGCGCGATCCGCGCCTGCAGCACATCGCGTGGGCGATGGCCGCCGAGCTCGAAGCGGAAGACGCGTCGGATCCGCTTTATGCGGAAAGCCTGTGCACGGCGCTCGTCGCGAGGCTGGTCGACAGCCAGCCGGCGTTCCGCGAGCGCCGGCGCACGCTTGCGCCGAAAGCGGCGGCGCGCGTGATCGACTATGTCGAAGCGAACCTCGACCGGCGCCTGACGCTTGCCGAACTCGCGGCGCTCGTATCGATCAGCGTGCCGCATTTCAAGGTGCTGTTTCGCGAGACGCTCGGGATGCCCGTGCACCAGTACGTCGTGCGGCGCCGGGTCGAGCGCGCGAAGGCGCTGCTGCTCGAAGGCCGGCTCAGCATCAGCCAGATCGCGCTCGAAGCGGGGTTCGCGCATCAGAGCCACATGGCGAACTGGATGAACCGCGTGCTCGGCGCGACGCCGATGGAGATCGTGCGGTCGGGGGCTCGGGGCGGGCTGCGGCTGGCTTACGGTGGTGAGGGTAGCGGGGGCGACGTGTGAGTGTCGATTCTCTCGCCGGGATCGAGCTCTGGTGCTCGATCTGCTGCGCGGTTTATGTTCGTCTGGAGTAGCAGATCGAAGAGATCAACGTCGCGCGCATGGAGTCTTGTGCCCGTCGGATGCGGCTGGCTTGCCGTCGACGCTGAAATCTGTGGCGCCCCTTCGTCGATCACGCAAGCGCCGTGCAGCGGGCGTGTACACCGATCTCCAGTGCGTGCAACGGCATGCCCCAGGACCAACCATGTTGGACCAACGAGCGTGGGATTGAGAAAACTCGGCAGCCAAATTGTCCCCTATGGGTTACAGTGGCTTCATGTTCAAAGTCCTGACCACTCCCCAATTTGATGAATGCTCGATGGGCTTCGCGACCCTGTCGGTTGCGCGGCGATCAACTTGCGCATCGAGCGGGCGAAGCTCGGCAACCTCGGCCAATGGCGGGCAGTCGGCGACGGCGTCAACGAAATGAAGATCGATGTCGGGCCGGGATATCGAGCCTACTTCGTGCGACGCGGGAAAATCATCGTCGTGGTGTTGTGCGGTGGGGACAAGTCGACCCAGAAGAAGGACATCAGGGTGGCGAAGCAAATCGCCGGCGAACTGGAGGATTGAGTATGAAAATAAGCGAACTGGCCGAATTCGACGGCTCGAAGTACCTGAAGGACGAGGAAACGATTCGTCACTACCTGGCGCAAGCGTTCGAAGATGGGGATCCGCGGCTGATCCAGGCCGCGCTCGGGAATGTCGCGAAGGCACGCGGTATGACGGCGCTGGCGCGCGAATCTGGCGTGAAACGTGAAGCGCTCTACCGCGCACTGTCGGAAGGTGGAAACGCCGAATTCGCAACGATCATGAAGGTTGTCAGCGCGCTGGGATTGCACCTGACCGTAGCTCCGGCCGCGCCAGCGGCCGAATCGGCGTCGGCGCCTGCTCCCGCACCAACGCGTGCGCGCTCGCGCGCTCGCCCGGCGGCGCACGCATAGCGGTCATTGGCGGCCGGCGCCCATACCGCAACGCGCCGGCCCACGCGCGTTCATCCAGCCGGCGTTGCCGGCGGGATGGCGTACGGATCAAAGCTCACAATTTCTTCGCCGTGCCAGTCGTTCAAATGCAGAAAACGCGACTGCAACGGCGCACTTACCGCTGCACCGTCGGCCTGTTGAGCCGCAATGCCTTCTGCGTGAACGGTTCATTCATCGCAGGCGTGTCGCTGTCCGTCATCGGCAGACCGTACGATTCAAAGTGAGCGGCAACGAAGCGGGCAATACGCGTCGCCGCCACCACTACACAATCCTTCATCCGTTCCTGTCCGAATCATCCCTCCCTGCGCGCCGTCCCGGCCGCGCATGCAGACAATCACCACACCTTCATCCCCCAGGAGCGGATCGTGTTCGTGATCTTCGGTGCATCAGGCAACGTCGGCTTGTCGACCGTAACAACCTTGCGCAACGCAGGCCATCCCGTGCGCGCGGTGCTGCACGACGTGCGCCATCGTGAGCGTTTCGCGCAGCTCGGCTGCGACGTGGCGATCGCGGCGCTGACGGATGAGCGCGCGGTCGCGTCGGCGATCGACGGCGCGCGGGCCGTGCAGCTTCTGTGCCCGGTGCCCGTCGCCGACCCCGATCCTGCCGCGACGATGGAGCGGACAATCGACGTCGCGACCGCCGCGCTCGCCGCGAGCCCGCCGCCGGCGTTGCTTGCGCTGTCGGACTACGGCGCGGAGCGCGACGGCAATACGGGCATCACGCGCCTCTTTCATTACTTCGAGGAACGGCTCCAGACGATCCCGACGCAACTGACGCTGCTGCGTTCGGCCGAGCATCTGCAGAACTGGACGCGGATCCTGCCGGTCGCGCTCGGTACCGGTGTGCTGCCGAGCTTTCATCATCCGGTGGCCAAGGTATTTCCGACGGTCTGGGCGCCCGATGTGGGCGTCGTCGCGGCGCGGCTGCTGCTCGATGCGCCCGAAGGCGGCAACAGGCCGCGCATCGTCAGCATCGAAGGGCCGCGGCGGGTGAGCGTGACGGCGATCGCGGATACGCTCGGCACGGCGGCCGGCCGCGCGATCGTCGCGCACGAGCTGCCGCGCGACACCTGGAACGAGACGCTGCTGCGCGCGGGCCTCAGCGAACGCCATGCACAACTGATCGTCGATCTGTACGACGTGCACAACGCCGGGCAGATCGACGTCGAGGCCGGCGTGTCGGAGCGGCTTTACGGCACGACGACGCTGGCGGACGCGCTCGCGCAACTGGTGCGCCAGCACGCGCGATGATCGCAGCGGCGCCGAGCGGCATGCATGACGGTCGCAACGTGTATCACGCGGGGCGCCGCACCTTGTTCAGTACCACATACGAAAGCGACCCGATCACGATCCCCTAGAACGCGGCGCCGAGCCCGAGCCACGTCATCCCCGATGCGGTCGCGAGGAATGTGATCACCGACGCTTCGCGGTGGTTCTCGTCCTCGAAGATCCCGTGCACGTTCGCGCCGATCGCACCGATCAGCGCGAGCCCCGCGAGGATCGCGACGAACGCCTTCGGCAACGCGAAGAACACCGTGACGATCGTGCCTGCGAAGAGCCCGCCGATCAGGTAGAACGCGCCGTTCGCGAGCCCGGCGATGTATCGCCGATCCAGATCCTCGTGCGCGTCCTTGCCCGTGCAGAGCGCCGCGGTGATCGCCGCGACGACGATCGTGATCCCGCCGAAGCATGCGACGACGAGCGACATCACGCTGGTCGCCGTGATGATCGGGCGCGCGCTCGTGTGATAGCCGGACACGCGCAGGATCGTCATCCCCGGCAGGAACTGGCCGGTGAGGCTGACGACGACGAGCGGCAGCGCGAGGCTGAGCGTCGTGCCGAGCGTCCATTCGGGCGCGATGAAGATCGGCCGCGCGACGCTCGGCGATACGTTGCCGAGATGCGTCATCCCGAGCAGCGTCGCGAGCGCGGCGCCCGTGAGCAGCACGAGCACGATGCTGTAGCGCGGCAGCAGGCGCTTGAAGATCACGTAGGCCGCGATCATCCCGAACGCGAGCGCCGGCTGTTCCGATGCGGCGGCGAACGCATGCGTGCCGAACGGCAGCAGGATGCCGGCCATCATCCCGCACGCGATGCCGCGCGGAATGTGGCGCACGAGCCGGTCGAAATAGCCGGTGACGCCGATCGCCAGGATGATCAGCGCGGCCGTGATGTACGCGCCGACGGCCTGATTCAACGTCAGTTGCGGAAACAGGCCGACGAGCAGCGCGGTGCCGGGCGCCGACCATGCGGTGACGACGGGCACCTTCAGCTTCCAGCTCGCGAACAGGCCCGATACGCCCGCGCCGATCGAGATCGCCCAGACCCACGACGACACCATCGCGTTCGGCGAGTGAGCCGCCTGCGCGGCCTGGAAGAAGATCGCGAGCGGGCCCGCGTAGGAAATCAGCACCGCGAGAAAGCCGGCGGTGATCGCGGAAACGGACCAGTCGTTGCCGATCGCGCGGATCGCGCCGGGCGGGGTGTTCGGTTGCATCGTCGTCGGAGAGCGAGGTGCCCGGCCACGGGCAGAGCCGGGGCGATCGGCTTGTGACGGGAACCCCGGATGACCCGCCATTCTGCGCATCGCCGACGCGATTGGCAATTAGCCGACGCGTCTCTGTTTTGTCGGCATTTCGTAAGAAATCCGCGCAGGAACGAGCGGATCGGCATGCCGTGCGGCCTTGCGCGTGCATCGTCGAATCGGGCGACTTCACGACGAATTCACGACGAAGCGCGGCGCCGTCGAACGTTACGTGCTGATCTGCAGCACCTTGTCGACCACCGCCACCTTCACCCCGCCACCCGTCGACAGCGACGCGGTGCCCTGATCGAACGGATGCACGGGCGCATCGGTCGGCGTCCAAGCATGGCGCGCCAGCAGCTCGCGATACCCGCCGCGGATCACGAAGCCGCCGCATTTTTCCGCATACGCGTCGCGCCGCATCCGGTACGCGCGCGGCAGGTCGTACCACGGCAGCTTCGGCAGGTCGTGATGGACGAGGTGATAGTTGTTGTTCAGGTACAGCAGCCGCATCGCGAAGCCGGCTTCGTTGATCGCGATGCGCGCCTTCGGATGCCGCGCGGCGCGGTGCTCGTACAGCGAGCGGATCATCGCGAGCGACAGCGCGGGCCACGTGACCGCCAGCAGGTAGTACCACCACGGCACGCCGATCGCCCATTGCAGCCACGCGAGCAGCGTGACCACGCATGCAGCGTGCGTCGCCCACATCGGCAGGTAGCGGAAATCGCCGCGCCGGAATGCGACGAACGCATCGGCGAATGTCGTGGCGATGGCGAGCGGCGGCCCGGCGGCGATCCGCCCGGCGAAGGTCGTGCGTGCGACCGTCAGCGCGCGACGCCAGCGCGGCAGCCGCGCCCAGCGTTCGCGCGATACGTAGTTCGTTTCGGGATCGACGCCTGGCACGGTCAGGTCTTCGTCGCGATGATGGTCGAGGTGCGTGTCGCGATACAGCGCGTACGGATACCAGACCGTCAGCGGCGGATAGCCAAGCAGCTTGTTCACGAAGGCGGAACGTGTCGGATGGCCGTGCAGCAGCTCATGCTGCAGCGACAGGTGCCACGCGCCGAGCAGGATCAGCGGCGGCGTCGCGGCGGCGAGCGACAGGTGCCGCGCGCGCACGAGCAGCAGCACGGCGAGCCAGCCGCCGTAGATCGCGACGATCAGCAGCCAGGTCGGCCATTCGGTGCGGGCGGTGAAGCGGGCGTCGAGCGCGGCGATCGCGCGCGCGTGGTCGACGTCGAAGTATTCGGCCATGGTGCTGATGCGGGATGGAACGGGCGGCGCGGAGCCGGCCCGGATGCTCACGGTCGGCTTGCCCGGCATGCGCGCGGCGGCGATGCGGGAGCAGGCATCGGGACGTTACCGGGATGGCGCGGCACGGCCAACCAATCGATTCGCATTTGCTTATCGTCGCGCGGCCGATAAGCTTTCAGGCCGCCGCGGCGCGTTCGGTGCCCGTTTTCGTGCGATCGAACCGGGTTCCGCGGCGCGTGCGCCGATGCGTAGAATGCGCGCATGAGCCAATGGATCGCAGAACTGCCGATGTACAACGTGACGGCGCGCCACGCCGTGCTGTGGCGCGCGCTGCTGCGCGACGCGCTCGATGCGTTCGCGGACGCGGGCGGCCCGGCGGACGTCGTGCTGTCCGACGAACCGTTCGACGACCTGCACGCGCTGTGGCGACGCGACGATCTGCTGCTGTCGCAGACCTGCGGCTATCCGTATCGGATGCTTGGCTTGCGCGGCACCGTGAGATTGATCGCGACACCGGTTTTCGACGCGGACGGCTGCCAGCGGGCACGCTACCGCAGCGTGCTGGTCGTGTCGGCCCGCGCGCACGCGGGCGGCGCGACCACGCTCGCCGGCTGTCGCGGGCTGCGGGCCGCATTCAATGGGGGGGATTCGCACAGCGGAATGAACGCGTTTCGGCACGCGGTCGCGCCGCATGCGCACGACGGAAGATTCTTCGGGTCGGTCACGCCGTTCGGCTCGCACCTGAACGTGTTGCGTGCGCTGGCGTCAGGCGAAGCCGATTGTGCGGCGATCGACTGCGTAACGTTCGCGTATGTGCGCGACGCACTGCCCGAATTGCTGAAGGAGATCCGGATCATCGGCACGACGGCATCCGCGCCGGGGTTGCCGTTTATCGCCTCGCGGGCCCTGGAGGAAAGGCAGGTCGCCGCATTGCAGGATGCGCTCGATCGCGCGGTCGCGGCCGATGCGCAACGCTCGCGCATGCTGAGACTGAAGGGATTCGAACGGCTGTCGCCGGACGACTACGACACGATTGCGCGGTTTGCGCGGGAGGCCGCCGCGCACGGGTATCCGGAACTGGCGTGAGATGCGGGCAAGTGCCGGGCGGCGCGAAACGGTGCGACCGTCCGCGCCGCTTCCCGTCACTCCTCGTCCATCAACCGGACCTTGACCCGCTTGCCCTTGATCTTCCCCGCATTGAGCTTGCGCAGCGCGTCGTGCGCGACGCCGCGCTCGATCGCGACATAGGTGGAGAACTCGGTCACGTTGATCTTGCCGATCTGCTTGCCGTCGAACCCTGCATCGCCGGTCAGTGCGCCGAGCACGTCGCCCGGGCGGATCTTGTCCTTGCGTCCGCCGAGGATCTGCAGCGTTTCCATCGGCGGCAGCAGCGTATCGTCGCCGGCCGGCTTCAGCTCGGCGAGCGGATGCCATTCGACGTCGCGCTTCTGCGCCTGCTCGATCGCGCCGACGCGGCCCATCTCGTCCATGCTCGCGAGGCTCAGCGCCCAGCCGTCCTGATCGGCGCGGCCCGTGCGGCCGATGCGGTGCACGTGCACTTCCGGGTCGGGCGTCACGTCGACGTTGATCACCGCTTCGAGCTGCGCGATGTCGAGCCCGCGCGCGGCGACGTCGGTTGCTACCAACACCGAGCAGCTGCGGTTCGCGAACTGGATCAGCACCTGGTCGCGCTCGCGCTGGTCGAGCTCGCCGTGCAGTGCGAGCGCGTGGAAGCCCTGCGCATGCAGCACGTCGAGCAGGTCGCGGCACTGCTGCTTCGTATTGCAGAACGCGATCGTGCTCACGGGGCGGTAGTGGTTCAGCAACTGGCCGACCGCGTGGAGCCGCTCGTTCTCGGTCACTTCATAGAAGCGCTGGCGGATCTTGCTGTTGTCGTGACGCTCCTCGAGCTTCACTTCCTTCGGATTGCGCAGGAACTGCTGGCTCAGCTTCACGATGCCGTCCGGATAGGTCGCGGAGAACAGCAGCGTCTGGCGCGTCGGCGGGCACATCCGCGCGACCTTCGCGATGTCGTCGAAGAAGCCCATGTCGAGCATCCGGTCGGCTTCGTCGAGCACGAGCGTGTTCAGCGCGTCGAGCTTCAGGTTGCCGCGATCGAGGTGATCCATGATGCGGCCCGGCGTGCCGACGACGATGTGCGCGCCGTGCTCGAGGCTCTGCGCCTGCGGGCGCATCGGCGTGCCGCCGCACAGCGTCAGCACCTTCACGTTTTCCTCGGCGCGCGCGAGGCGGCGCACTTCCTGCGCGACTTGATCGGCGAGCTCGCGCGTCGGGCACAGGATCATCGCCTGCACGTCGAAGCGGCGCGCGTCGAGGCGCGACAGCAGCGCGAGCGAAAATGCGGCGGTCTTGCCGCTGCCCGTCTTCGCCTGCGCGATCAGGTCCTGGCCGGCCAGCGCGATCGGCAGGCTCGCAGCCTGGATCGGCGTCATGTCGACATAACCGAGCTGCGCGAGGTTGGCGAGCGTGGCGGGCGTCAGCGGCAGCGCGCTGAAGGGCGCTGCGGTCGGTTGGGTCATTCCAGGTCTCCGAGGTAAGGGCGGCCTTCCATCTGTTCGTAGACGATCGTGCCGTCGTCGGCTTCGAAGCGCTCGAGATAGTTGCGCGCGCCGCACAGCGGGCAGCGGAACAGCAGCCCCTGGCCCTCGTCCTTGATGACGACGTCGGACGTTTCCCACTGCGTGCCGCAGCTCTGGTTTCTGCAGGTAAACACGGTCTTTCTCCAGCTGAATTCGGTTGGTGGCGCGCCCGGGCGGGCGCGGCAACGGTGTGCGGCGCTCGCGCGGCTCGGGCGCGGGCCGCACCGGCGGTCGCTTGGACTGCGTCGATGCGGATGATGGATCGGGCGGCGACGGGGTCGCGCGTGCCGCAATTCTAGCGGAAGCTGGCGACGCCGCCCGTGCGCGCCATGAAAAACGGCCGCCCCGGAGGGCGGCCGTGTCGTGCGGCGCGGCGGCGTTCGCTGCTTACAGCGCCATGTCGGCCGACGCCTTCGCCGGGCGGGCCGGTGCGGTGCCCGTCGCCTGCGACGGCACGTTGACGTCGATCTTCGGCGGCGGCGCGAGCTGCAGCACGTCGCTCGTGTAGGTCCATTCCTCGACGACCTTCGCCGGGCTGTCGTTCAGCTTGGTGCCGTAGCTCGGCACGATCTGGCGGATCTTCTGCTGCCACTCGGGCGTCGCGACCTTGTCCTTGAACACCTTCTTCATCAGGTTCAGCATGATCGGCGCGGCCGTCGACGCGCCCGGCGACGCGCCGAGCAGGCCCGCGATGCTGCCGTCCTGCGAGCTGACGATCTCGGTGCCGAGCTTCAGCACGCCGCCCTTCACCGGGTCGCGCTTGATGATCTGCACACGCTGGCCGGCCTGCCACAGGCGCCAGTCTTCCTTCTTCGCGTTCGGGAAGTATTCCTTCAGCGCGTTGAAGCGGTCGTCGTCGGACAGCATCAGCTGGCCGGCGAGGTACTGGACCAGCGGGAATTCGTCGACGCCCACGCGCATCATCGGCGCGACGTTATGCGTGTTGGTGCTCGTGAGCAGGTCGAAATACGAGCCGTTCTTCAGGAACTTGGTCGAGAACGTCGCGAACGGCCCGAACAGGATGATCTTCTTGCCGTCGATGATCCGCGTGTCGAGGTGCGGCACCGACATCGGCGGCGAGCCGACCGACGCCTTGCCGTACGCCTTCGCGAGGTGCTGCTTCACGACGTCGGGGTTGTCGGTCACGAGGAACGAGCCGCCGACCGGGAACGCGCCGTAGTCCTTCGCCTCGGGGATGCCCGACGCCTGCAGCAGGTGCAGCGCGCCGCCGCCCGCGCCGATGAACACGAACTTCGCGTCGACGGATTGCGGCGGTTCATCCGAATGCAGCTTGACCCACGACACGTGCCACGTGCCGTCGGCGTTGCGCGTGATCTCGCGCACTTCGCTCGACAGCGACAACGTGAAGTTCGGCTGCGTCTTCAGGTAGCCGACGAACTGGCGCGTGATCTCGCCGAAGTTCACGTCGGTGCCGATCGGCGTCCACGTCGCGGCAACCTTCTGCTTGCGGTCGCGGCCTTCCATCATCAGCGGCACCCACTGCTTGATCTGGTCGTAGTCTTCCGAATACTGCATGCCGCGGAACAGCGGGCTCGCCTGCAGCGCTTCGTAGCGCTTCTTCAGGAAGCGGACATTGTCGTCGCCCCACACGAAGCTCATGTGCGGCGTCGAGTTGATGAACGAATGCGGGTTCTTCAGCACGCCCTGCTTGACCTGCCATGCCCAGAACTGGCGCGAGATCTGGAACGACTCGTTGATCTCGACGGCCTTCGAGATGTCGACCTTGCCGTCCGCCTTTTCCGGCGTGTAGTTGAGTTCGGCGAGCGCCGAGTGGCCGGTGCCCGCGTTGTTCCAGCCGTTCGAACTTTCCAGCGCGACGCCGTCGAGGCGCTCGACCATCGTCATCGACCAGTCAGGCTGAAGCTCGTGCAGCCAGACGCCGAGCGTCGAGCTCATGATGCCGCCGCCCACCAGCAGGACGTCGACCTTCTTCGTATCGGCCGCGTGCGCGGACGACGCGGCGACGCATAGCGCGAGCGCCGACAGTATTACCCGTAACGTTTTGATCACAGCAGATCCCTTCTTCAACTTGGATGCATCGGTTTGCCATGCCGCCCGACGCGCGTTTCGATCGCGGCCGATACGCGCATCCGGAGATCCGGATCGCGATTCCGGAATTCCGGATCGACGCTGCTCGTCGTTGCATTTGCGCACGCGAAACCGTTGAGAAGGACACCTTCGGATCGGCTTCTTGCGGGCGGGCAATCACCTGCGTCGCGGTGGCGCGCAACGCGCCCGGGCCCCTGCGGCAAGCCTGTGCGGACGACGCTTCAGGCTGCGTGGAAAGAGGCCGCGCGCGACGCGTGTGGCGGTGGCGGGGTGGCAAGGGGCGCGTAATATAACCGAACTCGGACAACGTGTCGCACGCGAAAAATGTCCTTGTTTTTGTGGGGTTTTTCGCGTGTCCGGGTTTCCGGAATCGGGGTGTGCCGCGCCGGAAAACCGGCGGGAATTTGACGGTGCGGCGCTCGCGATTGGCGCGCCGCGATCCGCTCACTTCGCCGAATTGTTCCTGCAGAATTGCTCGTACGACAGCGCCGAATTCGCGAAGCCCTTTTGCTTCGCGAGTTCCCACGGGCGCTCGCATTGCTGCGTCTGTTCGCACCATGCGTAGCCGGCCGAGCCGATGCAGCCGTGCGCATCGCGATCGCCGCCGACCATTGGCGGCGCGGCCGGCGCGGAAGCGTCGATCGGCGCCGACGCATTGGCAGGTGCGGTGGATTGCGCCGCACAGGCGCTCAATGCGAACGCGATCGCGGCGGCAAGCGAGGCGGAGGGGATGAAACGTTTCATGGGGTCGTGCTCCATGGGATGGGTTTGAGGGAACGGAATGACGGCCTGCATGTTCATCGCACCGTTCATGCGTCCGGCACCGGCACGCGCGACGAGAACTTCACTTCGCGCAACGCGAGGCTCGACTGGATCGACGACACGCCGCCTTGCTTCCTCAGCACGCGCTCGACGAATTCCGCATACGCGTCGAGATCGGCCGCGACGACGACGAGATCGGCATCAACGCGGTGAACGTGCTGCTGGGTTTCGAAGGGCGCGCGTGAGCGCGCGCCGCAGGGTGATTTGAAACACGGCGCGATCTCGGTGTTTACATACAAGAGCGGCAAGAAGACGCTGCTCGATATCGTGAAGATGTAACGCCGACGCCGACGCCGGCGCACGCCGCGCGTCGCACACGGTTGCGCGCCCCGATGTCGTTACACGTTATGCCCGTACGCGCACGCTTTCCGCGCGACGTTCCGCGTCGTGCACGATGTGCAGCTCGCGCGTGCGGATCGGCAGCGCGCAATCCGCATCGGCGAGCGCCTTGCGCACCTGGCGCGCGAGGCGCCAGCGCATCGCCCAGAAGTTGTCGGTATGCGTCCACACGCGCATGTTCGCGACGGCCGTGCTGTCGTCGAAGCGCATCACCATCACGTCCGGCGCGGGATCCTGCAGCACGTCGGGATCGGCTTCGGCCAGTGCGCGCAGCGCGTCGAGCGCGCGATCGATATCGTCATGCACGGATACTTCGACTTCGAGATCGAGGCGGCGCGTCGGATTGCGCGTGTAATTGCGGATCGAGCTGCCCCACAGCGCGCTGTTCGGTACGAATTCGCAGATGCCGTCCGGCTTGGTCAGCCGCGTCATGAACAGCCCGACCTCGTCGACGGTGCCCGCGACGCCCGTGCCGCCGTCGATATAGTCGCCGACCTTGAACGGCCGCAGCAGCAGAAGCATGATGCCGGCCGCGATGTTCTGCATCGTGCCCTGCAGCGCGAGTGCGATCGCGAGGCCGGCCGCGCCGAGCACCGCGACGATGCTCGCGGTTTCGACGCCGAGCTGCGACAGCGCGCCGACGATCGCGACGATGCGGATGCCCCACGCGGCGACGTCGCAGAGAATCGGCCGCAGCGTGTCGTCGACGCGCTCCTTGTTCGAGAGCAGCCGGTTCAGCCAGTTGCCGACGCGTTTCGACAGCCACCAGCCCGCGACGAGCAGCGCAAGGCCGGCGCACAGCTTGATGGAAAGGGTGGACAGCGCGTTCCACAGGAACGTCCAGCGTTCCGGATGAAGATGATCGAGAAACATGACGGGATTCCGGTTTGAAGACACATGGCGCGACGCGCAGCGCTTCCGTCTCGGTCGGCAAGGCTTGCGCTCGCGCGGGCAGCCCTCGACTGTACACGCCACACGATGTTTCGCGCGAATGCATGAGGTCGAATTGCCCTGTCGTCGGACGTCGAAATCGCGATTTCGTTCTAGTACTAATCGACTGTTCCATAAAATAGGACTAGTCCTATTCAGCGGTTTCAAGCCCCCCGATACACTCGGTTTCAAGTTGCCGGATCGCGACGATCGTTCGTCCGCGATACCCGGTCCTTTCCCGATTTTTCATTGATAGCGAGTGACGACGTCATGCGGTTGAACCAGCGTTTCCGTCTCGCACGCGAACAAGGTCAACCCGCCCGACGCGGCGTTCGCTGTTTCCCGATTCGCCGCGTGCTGCTGTACGGTTTCGTCGCGGCGACCTGCGTCGCCGGCGCACACGGTGCGGCAGCACAGGCGTTTCACGACGCCGCGCCGTTCACGCCCGTGACGGCGGAAACGGCAGACCTTGTCGACGTGCCTTTTTTCAGTTCCGCCCGGACGATGTGGGGCGGCTTGCGTGCATCGTCGGCAGCGCCGCTCGACGTCGCGTACGCATCGCCTGCGTCGAACCTGCCGACGGGTGCCGATCGCGACGATTCCGTTGCCCGCTTCGGCGCATGCGTGGCCTACCGCGTGCTCTGCGACGCGGCGCGCGGTGCGATCGAGCGTGGCTACGCGACGCGGTTCGCCTACGGCATTGCATCGCCGTTGCCGTCGATGGGCGCGCAGCCGGCATTCGAGCGGGGCTCCGTCGATCTGGCGTCGGCCGAGCCGTTCATGCTCGCAACGCCGGATCGCGGCACGCGCGCCGGTGCGATTACCGGCAGCCTGCGGGCGTCGCTGGCGCGCGCCGAACTGCCTGCCGGCGTCGCGGCGCAGGTCGTCCGTTTGCTGGCCGGGCGCATCGACCCGAAGCAGCACGGCGCGATCGGCGACACCTTCCGCGTGGCATTCGAACCGGACGACGACGCGACGCTGCCGGGCGGCGTGCGCGTGACGGCGCTCGACGTGCGCTTTCGCGGCCAGCAGGTGGCGGGCGTGTGGTTTGCGCCCGACGCAGGCTCGCCGGGCGCGTATTACGACCTCGACGGCGTGCCGCTCGGCGGTGCGCATTTCGCGATGCCGGTCGCCGCGACGCGGATCAGCTCGCAGTTCGGCGCGCGCGTGCATCCGGTGACCGGCGCGCGCCACGTGCATTCCGGCGTCGATCTGGCTGCGCCGACGGGCCGTGCCGTCCATGCGTCGGAGAACGGCGTCGTGTCGTTCATCGGCACCGAGCCGCGCGGCTACGGCAAGTACGTGGTGATTCGTCACGACGGCGGCTATGCGTCGTACTACGCGCACCTGTCGGCGTTCGAGCCGACGCTGCGAACCGGCACGCGCGTCGAGCGCGGCCAGCGTGTCGGCGCCGTCGGCAGTACGGGGACCGCGACCGGCCCGCATCTGCATTTCGAGGTCCGGCGGCATGACCGTCTCGTCGATCCGGTCGCGCTCGTGCAAGCAGCCAAAGCGGCGAAGCTGAATGGCGAGCGGCGTGTCGCGTTCAACCGCGTAGCCCTCGATGCGCGCACGCGTCTGGCCTCGGCCACGTGGTCGCAGCCTGTCGCGATGTCGACGCCTGCCGCATCGCATGCCGGCTGACCGCTGATCGTGGACCGTTGACCGGATGTCGGCCACGCCGGCCGGCATCGTTGCCGGCGCGCATCGACGTGCGCGCCGGCGTTCAAGCGGCAGGGCAGATCGGCGCAGACAGCCAACTCACGCGGATTTTTCTACAGGCAACCAGATTTCGAGCACGCCGGTGCCCGTCACCGGGTCGTAGTCCTCGCTGTAGCGTTCGAACTCGGGCGCGTCCACCGCGTTGAACCCCGACGTCGGCAGCCAGCCGTTCCAGATGCTGTAGAAGGTCTGGTGAAGCGTGGAGATATGCCCGCTGTGTTCGAAGACCGCATAACGTTGCGGTTCGAGTTCGACGCAACGAAATGGCGCGGGCAACCGGTCGCGACTCTTGACCTCCACGCCCGCGATGTATTCGAAGCTGCCATCCGCATCCGGGTTGCAGCACACGCCATACGTTACGCCGCCGACCTGGCCGGGGATGTTGCCGATATACGGGATGAAGGCTTGCCAGAGCGCCGGAATCCCTTCATTGGTTTCAAAGGTATACCGGCTGCTCATGCCCGCGATCAACTGCCTTTCGGGGGCTTCGAAGCGCGATGGCGTAACGGCGATGATTTTCAGCTCTTTCATGCGAAGCGGCTCCACAAGAGACAACCCGTCGAGAGTGCGCCGTGCCCGCACGTCTTCCGGCGTGACGCCGAAAAGATCGCGGAAGGCGCGCGTAAACGCCTCATGGGAGCCATATCCGGCATCGAGTGCCACGTGAAGGATGTCCGGCGCGCCTTGCGCCAATGCCCGCGCCGCACGCGTCAGCCGCCTCGACCGGACATAGCGCATCACCGGCCAGCCGGTATTCATCGAGAACAGGCGCGAAAAACCGAAGCGCGTCATGTCGCAATCGGCGGAAATCCTGTCGAGTGTCAGTTCCCTGTCCAGTTCGGTTTCGATAAACCAGAGCGCTTTTCCAACCGGGTTCATGGTGTGCCAATGAAGGTGTCGGGCGGACTATATGGTATCGGTGGCGGGAGCATTTGATCGTTCTTGCGACACGCGGCTTGGCCTGGCGGGCGCGCTCAAGCAAATCGCCACGCCGGGCGGCGTGGCGATGGTCGGCAGGATTCTGCTGCTTAACCGAGCGGCCAGTTCAGGATCGCAATCCCGTCGTTATAGTCGCCGTCCGTACCGTCCTCCGATCCGACCAGCCCGAAGTAGGTCTTCTTGAAGATGTCGACCTGCCGCGAGCCGATCTTCGACGGCTTGCCGTTCGCCGTCACGACCACCCGCACCTTCCCCTTGCCGGAGTTCACGATCTGCGTGTTCAGGTTCGCGTCCTGCGTGCCGGCGCCCTGGAACGTCGCGGCCGGTTTCGGGTTGTCGTCGACGAACACCTCGATCGTCTGCTGTGCAGACGAGTTGACGAGCGCCGTCACGCCGAACGCGATGTTCGGCGGCAGGTTGAAGATGCCGTCGCGTTCGCCGCCGGCATTCGTCGCGGGGGCGGGCTGCGCGGGTTGCGGTTGCGCAGTCGCTTTCGCGAAGTACGTGACCACCGCACCGATGCCGAACTTCGCGGCAGCGCCCGGCAGCACGCCGGGTGCACCGGCCCACGTCACCGTGCAGGCGACCACCTGCCCCGTGGCATCGGTCTTGACCTTGTTCTGCCAGTTGCTGATGTCGAAGCTGTACGGCACGGTGGAGAGGTCGACGAACACGTCGTATTGCGGCAGCTTCTCCACGAGCTGCGCGTTCATGAACTGACGCATCCGGTCGAGCACCGCCTGATCGCCGCCGGATTGCGCGGCAGTCGCGTCGTTGCCGGCGAGTTGCAGGAGCGCGTACAGATCGTCATGGGTAAACGGTTGTGGCATGTCGTCCTCGTCGTAATGGAAGGTCTCGCGTCGCGCGGCCGACGAATCGGTTTCGCCGTGTCGCGCGCGGAGCAAAGCGTGGGTCAGTCGTGACTGCCCGAATGATTCGCAATGCGTGGTTGGCCCCTGTCGCCATTGCGATACCGAAAGCGGCGCGCAATCCATGCCGCGCCGTGCGTCCCTGTTATTGACGTCCGTCGATCAGCCCAGCGGCCAGTTCAGGAACACGATGCCGTCGTTGTAGTCGTCGTCCGCGCCGTCTTCCGACCCGACGATCCCGAAAAACGACTTCTTGAAGATGTCGACCTGTCGCGAGCCGAGCCGCGACGGCTTGCCGTTCACCGTCACGATCACGCGCACGCGGCCCTTGCCGGAGTCGAGCACCTTCGTGCCGAGGTTCTGGTCCTGCACGCCCGCGCCCTTGAACGTGGCGGCCGGTTTCGGGTTGTCGTCGATGTAGATGTCGATCGTCTGGTCGTTCGACGCGTTGGTGAGCGCGGTGACGCCGAACTTGATGTTGGCCGGGAGATTGAACGTGCCGTCGCGTTCGCCGCCGCCGCCGATGTTGCCGGCGCCGCCGGTTCCGCTGCCGGTTTCGGCGCCCTGATTCCCGCCGGATTGCGACGACGATTGCGCGACGGCGTTACCGATTGCGGAAATGCTCGCGTACGAGTCGATATGCATCGCGCTGCCGCGCACGCTTTTCCACTGGCCTTTCACGAACGTCACGCCGCTGCCGACGTCGATCGTCGCGACGAGCGTGAACGGCATGCGCCCGGTGCTTTCGGGCACTTTGGACGAATAGGTGAAGCAGCCGTCCGCGACGACGCCCTTATCGGTCGCGATCGCGAAATAGATACCGGGGAAGTTGTTGCCGGTCGCGTACGGCGTCGGCACGTTGAGCGTGACGAGCAGCTTGCCGTCGCGAATGTTTGCCTGCTCTCTCGCAAGGTCGATATGCAGGCCCGGAATGTCGACGTAAGTCTCGGACGTGACGACGGGCGCGCTGTTGATCGATGCCGAAATGATGGGCATGGCGGTCTCCTGAAGGCGAAACGGGTTTGGATTGAGTGGCTTCGCGTTTTCGATGCGGAACCGCCGGGCCTCCTTGCAGGCGGCCCGGCGGTCATCGGTCATCGGTCAATCGGCGGGCGGCCGATCAGCCGATCGGCCATTGCAGCACGACGATGCCGTCGTTGTAGTCGCTGTCGTGGCCGTCTTCCGACACGACGATCCCGAAGTTGACCGTGAACGGCGAGCCGTCCGATTTCTTGCCGTTGATCGGCGCGAGGCGTGCGTCGGTGGCCGACGGCTTGCCGTTTACCGACACCTCGAAGCGGATCTTGCCGTTGCCGGAATTCAGCGTGGTTTCGCGCGGGCCGTCGCGCGTGGTCAGCTTGTGATAAGCGGCGGGTTCCTTGCTGTCGCCGATAAACAGCTTGATGTGCTGTTGTTCGGCGGCATTCGCGAAGAAAATCGCGCGGAAATCGGTATTCGGCGGAATCGAAAATTCGCCGGCGCGATTGGATGACGTTTGAGAATCGGCCATGCTTTCCTCCTGAAGATCAGTAGTAAGGCGTCTCCCCGCGTCTCGCAAACGTTTGCCGTTTGAAACGCGGTTCAACAAGCATGTCGAAAAATAAATAAGAAAATATTCAGATGAGAATGGGAATTGTTCAGTAAATCGAAAACCAAGGTGAATCGATTTAATGAAACATGTTTAATCGAGGATGTTTTTATATATTCCGGAAACTATGCCGGCGCGCGTGTCGTTTTTCTGAATAGTGCGCGGTACAGGCGGATCGGCTGCGGTGCAATCGGGCTTCGGGGCGAGCGCTCGGTGTTCGCATCTGGCAGCGTTCGTTTCAACATCAGCATCTCTGTCGTGGCCGCGCCCACCGGCCACCACCGAACGCCCACGCCGAAGCCCGATCGCAAGAGAAGGGTGCGCGGCGACCGGCGAAGAGGATGGACCGACTCACTCCGAACATGAATAGGGCCTCACCGGCGCCGCACCCGTGAAGCATAGCGACGGGCGCGGCCGCCGCCTATCGGACGGGACTGATTTTGCAGGCGGCGCGGCCATGCGATGCACGCGCGCCCCGTTGACAGCCCCCTCCACCCTGTGATCTGATTCCGGCCATGCAAGCCGCCCAGCCCCTCTTCTCGCTACGACTACTAGCCCGTTGTTCCGGGCTGGGTCTGCGGCTGCGCGCTTTCCATCTGCTTCTTTCCTGAAGCGCCAGATTTCCCCCGTATCACCGACCTGGCCCCGGTTGTCGACCGGCGCCTGAGTTCGTCTTTTCTCCGTATCGCTCCGCTCCGTCCCGGTCGCCCAACCGTCAAGGCCGTCGTTCGCCGTACCGCTTTGCCGTTGTGCCGCTTTTTTACCGCTTTGATCGCTGCGTGCGCAGCCGGCCTCCGCTGCTGAAGGCCGCCGCGCCGCGGTTTCCCGACAAACCGACCGAGGACCGAGCATCATGATGCTGAAGAACCCTGCAACGAAATACCGGCCGTTCACGCCCGTCAACCTGCCGAACCGCACGTGGCCGTCGCGCACCATCACGCACGCGCCGATCTGGATGAGCACCGACCTGCGCGACGGCAACCAGGCGCTGTTCGAGCCGATGGACGCGGCGCGCAAGATGCGGATGTTCAAGACGCTCGTCGCGATCGGTTTCAAGGAGATCGAGGTGGCGTTCCCGTCGGCGTCCGAGACCGACTTCAACTTCGTGCGCGAACTGGTCGAAGGCGGCCACATTCCCGACGACGTGACGATCGAGGTGCTGACGCAGGCGCGCGACGATCTGATCGAGCGCACCTTCGAATCGCTGCGCGGCGCGAAGCGCGCGATCGTGCACCTGTACAACGCGACCGCGCCGGAATTCCGCAAGATCGTGTTCGGCCTCGACCGCGACGGCGTGAAGCAGCTCGCGGTGAATGCGGCGCGCACGATCAAGCGTTGCGCCGATGCAGCGACCGACACGCAGTTCACGCTGCAGTACAGCCCGGAAACGTTTACGGCGACCGAGCTCGACTTCGCGAAGGAAGTCTGCGACGCCGTGTTCGACGTATGGCAGCCGACGCCTGAGCACAAGGCGATCGTGAACCTGCCGGCGACCGTCGAGGTCGGCACGCCGAACTTCTATGCGGACCAGATCGAATGGATGCACCGCAACCTCGCGCGTCGTGATGCGCTGATCCTGTCCGTGCATCCGCACAACGACCGCGGCACCGCGGTCGCGGCGGCCGAGCTCGCGGTGATGGCCGGTGCCGACCGGATCGAGGGCTGCCTGTTCGGCAACGGCGAGCGTACCGGCAACGTCGATCTCGTGACGCTCGCGCTGAACCTGTACACGCAGGGCGTCGATCCGGGCCTCGATTTCTCGCAGATCAACGAAGTCGCGCGCACCACCGAGGAATGCACGCAGTTGCCGATCCATCCGCGTCATCCGTACGTCGGCGACCTCGTGTTCACCGCGTTCTCCGGGTCGCACCAGGATGCGATCAAGAAGGGCTTCGCGGTGCAGCGCGCCGACGCCGTGTGGGAAATGCCGTATCTGCCGATCGATCCGAGCGACCTCGGCCGCACGTACGATTCGATCATTCGCGTGAACAGCCAGTCGGGCAAGGGCGGCATCGCGTACCTGCTCGAACAGGGTTATGGCGTCGCGCTGCCGCGTCGCCTGCAGGTCGACTTCAGCGCGGCCGTGCAGCGCCTGACCGACGACAGCGGGCACGAGGTGACGAGCGCGCAGATCTGGTCGCTGTTCCAGCAGGAATACGTGGAGGGCGACGCGCCGCTGCGCTATGTCGGCCATGAACTGTCGGAGCGCGACGGCCGCGAGACGATCGTGCTGACCGCCGACGTGCACGGCGAGCGCCGCGTGCTGCGCGGCGAAGGCAACGGTCCGCTCGATGCGCTGATGCATGCGCTGCGCACGCCGCTGCGAATCCAGCACTACGAGGAACGCGCGCTGTCGCAGGGCGCCGATGCGAAGGCGATCGCGATCGCGGAACTGGCCGGTTCGGGCGTGCGCGGCAGCGCGTTTGGTGTGGGCATCGACGCGAACCTGACGACCGCGTCGATTCGCGCGGTGATCAGCGGCGTCAACCGCGCGTATGCGCGGGCGGACGAAGCGGCGCAGGCGACGTTCTTTGGCGCGCAGGCGGCGGTGAAGGCCGTCGCGTAAACGGGATGGTGACGGCCGCGCCGGCGGGGCGGTGCGGCCTGACAAACCTGACAGGAGATGACTTCACGCAACGGGCGTATCGTGCTAGCGGCGCGCGCGGGGCCATTTTCCCGCGCCCATCACCATGAGGAATGCGTCATGTCGAAGCTCGATGCCCTGCGGGGCGACATCAAGGGGCAGGCCCAGGAAGCGGATCGCCACAACCTGGTTCGGCCGGACGTAAACGGTGCGCTGTGGGCGCGCGGCCTGACGACCAAGCGGGTGGCCGACCTGTTCCGGACGCTGCCGGGCTTGCCGGGTCACTGGATGCAGTTGCAGAACGAGGTCAACGCCGGGAATCGCTACTTCTACGGCGGCATCCAGAACGGCAGCGTGACGACCGAGGAAGGGAAGGCGCTGATCCGCTGGATCGCCAAGTCGGTCGTGAGCGCGGCCGAGAAGGCGTCGTTCGACTTCCCGCTGCAGCAACTGCGCTTCACGGCCGATATGGGCTGGCTCAAGCTGCAGCGCGTGTCGGGGCGCGTGATGGTGTTCTCGCAACCGTGAGCCGTGCGTCGAACCCGATGCTGACGGCCCGGGGAGCGCATCGGGACGTGCATCGGGAAGCGCGCGGCGCGTAGTTGAAGGCCGGGCTGTCGTCGGGTGAAGGGTTCGCCCGCTGGCGCAGTCGTTTTGTTTGTCCCCGTTCATTGGCCGCCGCTTCATCTCGAGGTGGCTTCTCGGAATTCGATATTTCGATTATTATCGAATAATGGAAACGAACCAGACCATCGCCGCGCTCTCGGCACTCGCACACGAATCCCGACTCGCCGTCTTCCGCACGCTCGTGCAGGCGGGACCGCAAGGTCTGCCGGCCGGGCAGATCGCCACGCTGCTGAATGTACCGCCTTCATCGTTGTCCTTTCATCTGAAGGAGCTGGCCCATGCAGCGCTCGTCACGAGCCGGCAGGAAGGCCGCTTCGTCATCTATGGCGCGAACTTCGCGACGATGAACGGCTTGCTGGCCTATCTCACGGAGAACTGCTGCGGCGGCAATCCGTGCTCGCCGGTGTCCGCGTGTTCGACGTCCGGCCCGCAACCTTGCTGAAGCGCTTTCGCATACCTCGCTCATGACCACGAACGTCCTGATCCTCTGTACCCACAACTCCGCGCGCAGCGTGCTCGCGGAAGGCATGCTCAATCATTGGGCCGCGAAGCTCGGCAAGGACGTGCGCGCGTACAGCGCCGGCAGTGCGCCGAGTGGCCGGCTCAATCCGTTCGCGCTGGAAGCGCTGACGAACGCCGGTGTCGACGTAAGCGGTTACCGCAGCAAGAGCTGGGACGAATTCACGGGCGACGGCGCGCCTGAAATGCGCGTCGTCATCACGGTGTGCGACAGCGCGGCCGCGGAGGCGTGCCCGTACTGGCCCGGCAGCCCCGTCAAAGTGCATTGGGGTTATGCCGATCCGTCGAACGCGGTGGGCGGCGACGAAGGCAAGCGGCTCGCGTTCGAACTCGCGCGCCAGGCGATCGGCTACCGGATGTTGCAATTGCTGGCGCTGCCGCTCGATCGCATGAGCAACGCCGAACTCCAGGCGGCACTGACCGAGATTTCCCGGAGCTGACCGTTCGCATGGCGGCCGGCCGAATTCACCGGCCGCCGGCAACTTCGAGGCCGATACCCGTCCAATGAACACGTCCAACGCCGCTCCTCCGGAGCAGGCTGTCGCCAAGCCTTCCATCAACTTCTTCGAACGCTATCTGACCGTCTGGGTGGCGCTTTGCATCGTCGCCGGCATCGCGCTCGGCCAGGCGCTGCCCGGCCTGTTCCAGCAGATCGGCCGGATGGAATACGCGCAGGTCAATCTGCCGGTCGGATTGCTGATCTGGCTGATGATCATCCCGATGCTCGTCAAGGTCGACTTCGGCGCGCTGCATGAAGTGCGTCAGCACGTGAAGGGCATCGGTGTCACGCTCGTCGTGAACTGGCTCGTCAAGCCGTTCTCGATGGCGTTCCTCGGCTGGCTGTTCATCCGGCATCTGTTCGCGCCGATGCTGCCGGCCGATCAGCTCGACAGCTACGTCGCAGGCCTGATCCTGCTGGCCGCCGCGCCGTGCACGGCGATGGTCTTTGTATGGAGCCGGCTGACGGGCGGCGATCCGCTGTTCACGCTGTCGCAGGTCGCGCTGAACGACAGCATCATGGTGATCGCGTTCGCGCCGCTGGTCGGCCTGCTGCTGGGGATGTCGGCGATATCCGTGCCGTGGGCGACGCTGCTCACGTCGGTCGTGCTCTATATCGTGATCCCGGTGATCCTCGCGCAGCTTTGGCGCAAGCGGCTGCTCGCGAACGGGCAGGCGGCGTTCGATGCCGCGATGGCCAAGATCGGCCCGTGGTCGATCGCCGCATTGCTGGCCACGCTCGTGCTGCTGTTCGCGTTCCAGGGCGAAGCGATCCTGAAGCAGCCGCTGGTGATCGCGTTGCTCGCGGTGCCGATCCTGATCCAGGTGTTTTTCAACTCGGCGCTCGCTTACTGGCTCAATCGCGCCGTGGGCGAGAAGCACAACATCGCGTGTCCGTCGGCGCTGATCGGCGCGTCCAATTTCTTCGAGCTGGCAGTCGCGGCTGCGATCAGCCTGTTCGGTTTTCATTCCGGCGCGGCGCTGGCCACCGTCGTCGGCGTGCTGATCGAAGTGCCGGTCATGTTGCTGGTGGTGCGCATTGTGAACCGGTCGAAGGGCTGGTACGAACGTGCTTGAGCAAACGGGAGAATCCATCTGCATGAACTACGTCACGATTCACTGCGATCACGCGGAGGGTACGCATGTCTGACCGTCTGGATAACCTGCCGCAACTCGACGTCGAATCGTTCCGCGTGCCGGATGCCGGCCAGTTGCGGCCGGCGGTGCCGTCGACGCATCCGCCCCGGTTCCTGCTTTTGTACGGCTCGCTGCGCGAGCGTTCGTTCAGCCGCCTGCTGATCGAGGAAGCCGCGCGCCTGCTCACGGCGATGGGCGCCGAAGTGCGCGTGTTCAATCCGAGCGGCCTGCCGCTGCCCGACGATGCGCCCGAGAGTCATCCGAAGGTCGTCGAATTGCGCGAACTGGTGCAATGGTCGGAAGGCATGGTGTGGTGCTCGCCGGAGCGGCACGGCGCGATGACCGGCATCATGAAAGCGCAGATCGACTGGATTCCGCTGTCGATGGGTGCCGTTCGCCCGACCCAGGGCAAGACGCTCGCCGTCATGCAGGTCAGCGGCGGCTCGCAATCGTTCAATGCGGTGAACCAGATGCGCGTGCTCGGACGCTGGATGCGCATGCTGACCATCCCGAACCAGTCGTCGGTGGCGAAGGCATTCGCGGAATTCGACGAGGCAGGGCGGATGAAGCCGTCGGCTTATTTCGATCGCGTGGTGGATGTGCTGGAGGAACTGGTCAAGTTCACGCTGCTGACGCGGGATATCGGGCCTTATCTGGTGGATCGATACAGCGAGCGGAAGGAAAGCGCGGAGGAACTGTCGAAGCGCGTCAATCAGCGCAGTATCTGACGCGCCCCGGTGCCGAGGGGCATGACGATCCGCAGCGAATCGTCGGCCACGTACACCTCGGCGCTCGCGAATCACTACCGCCTGAAAAGACTCCACCTTTCGAGGATCGGCATCATGCAACTACGCGCTGCGGCGGCATCCGATCTGGTCTCGATAGAGGCCCTGCTTCGTGCCTCCGACTTACCTGTTGCCGGTGTAGCGGATCACTTGCCGAATTTCACAGTGGCCGTTGACGCCCGGACCATCATTGCATGCGGCGGTATCGAACACTACGGCAACTTCGCGCTGATCCGTTCGATTGCCGTCGCTGCGCAAGCGCGCGGGGGCGGACTGGGAAAGACGATCGTTTCGCGCTTGCTGGCGGAATGCCGCAGTCGCGCGGTCGAAGCGGTAGCGTTGCGCACGACCACGGCGGAGCGCTATTTTGCTCGGCAGGGTTTTGTGCGCATTATGCTCAGTGACGTGCCTGGACCGCTGCTATCGTCCGGTCAGTTCGCAGGTGTGTGCCCGGCATCTGCGGCCATCATGCTGAAGGTGATTTAGTCGAACGATTCCCGCTTTACTTCGCAACGGTAACGCCTGCCGACCGCGAGTGCCCCGCAGGCCGCACCACGATTTCCACATGCTGATCAAACGACACCAGCGTCTGCATCAGCAACTCCAGCGAAACGTTCCGAAGCCTGTCGCGCTGCTCCGGGGTGACCACCGGCCGGGCCATCTCCGCGAGCGCCGCAGTCTCGGCCTCGCACAGCCCATACGAGGCGATCAGTGCGTTGAGTTTCAGCGCGAGCGCGGACTTGGCCGACAGTACCCCTGCGTCGTCGAAATCGGGGTCGAGCGGCACGTTGTCAGTGTCTTGATGCGAGTCGTTGCGATTCATTGCGCGCCTCCCGCCATCAACGAAAACTGCCGGTGTCCCGTTGCGGGATCGACATCGGGAAAGCGTCCTGCCCGACAGGGGCGCCGTCTCTTTCGTCCATCATCGGCGTGATCACCAGCCGACCGTGCGTCACGTCGAGCTGCAAGCGCTGCCCGGGCTCGAAACCCGCTGCCTCGATCCATCGGCCGGACAGCTTCATCCACAGATACAGCACGGGCGGTGCCCTGTCGGCGAACCGGAGGTGCGGAATGGTGCGGCGATATCGAGCGGACGCTCGAGCCGTGACGAAACAATCGTTGAAAACTGCCGGTGCGTTATGATTCGCGTCAGCCATGGTTGACTCCTTGCTGAAGTTGGCTGTGGTCAGCGGGTCGTGGGTGCTCCTACACTCACGGCCCGCGCTCGTTTGCGCGGGGATTTCGGCATGCCCTCGCATTGCGAATGATCGGGAAGCCGATTCATCCATTCGCGCAAACGTGCATCCACTGTAGACGAATCGACGGTGGAATAGGCATCGGTCAATTGCGTTCTGCCCACGTTAGCCATCAGGACAAGACACGTGCGCTTGTGTCTGCCGCGTTGGCCGGACGCCGTCACATCGTCTCCAAATGTCAATGCTCCGGCACATCCACCATCGGCATCGCATCGATGCCGTGCGCCGTCTCCGCCGCCATGCGTCGCGTAAGCGCATCGCCGGCCTGCTCGCGATAACGTTCGAACCCCCTCGCGAACGCGGCGGAGTCACCCGCGAGCGCGAGTCGCTCCAGCGTCGCGCAGAGATCCGATATCCCGCTTTCCCCGATCATCGCGAATGCGCCGCGCATGCTGTGGATCTCCGTGCGCGCCACCTTCAGGTCGCGATGCGTGAGTGCGTTCCTGCTGCTGTGCGTCGGCGTGCAGATCATGTTGACCGGTATCGCCGAGTTCGCGCGATCGATCGGTGCACAGGCGGGTTGAGCGAGGACGGGGCCGGTTTCGATTGCCGCGCCGTCAGCGTTTGCCGGCACATGAAACACCCCGGCGATGGCCGGTCGTGCGGGAAGCGGTCCGGCGGGTTGATCGGGACGGCGCCCGGATTTCGCGATTGCTGCGCGGTGGTGTTTGCCGGCGCGTGAAACACCCTGATGATGGCCGGTCGAGCGGGAAACAGTTCGGCCGCTGCGTCGCAAGCCGGCCTCGCGTTTCGCGTTCGCCGGCCTGCGCCGGACGACGCAGCCCCGGGATGTTCGCCGGGCCTATTGCCGCGACGCCTGACGATGCGTCGGCGCAGCCGTTTCCGCACCTCAGAGACCGAAGCGCGTATTCACCGTGTCCTTGAGCCTTGCGGCGGTGATCTCGCCCATGTGCGACTCGACGAGTTTGCCTTTTTCATCGAAGAACAGCGTCGTCGGCAGCCCGCGCGAACCGTAGGTCCGCATCGCGCCGAGCGAGCGGTCGAGCAGCACGTGGTCGAAGCGCAGCCCTTTGCGTTCAAGAAACGCGCGCACGGTCTGCACATCCTCGCCTTGATTGATCATCAGGAAACTGACGCCCGGGTAATCCTGTTGTGCCTGCGCCAGGATCGGCATTTCGCGCTGGCACGGCGGGCACCAGGTCGCCCACAGGTTCACGACGACGGGTTTGCCCGCGTAGCGGTTCGGTGCGACGGGCGTCGCATCGAGCGTCTCGACCCGTAGCGCGGACAGCGGCGGCGCCGTGCGGTCGAACGTCGCCAGCACAC
The DNA here is from genome assembly GCF_058781685.1 of Burkholderia sp. FW306-1C-G01B. Lineage (NCBI taxonomy): Bacteria > Pseudomonadati > Pseudomonadota > Betaproteobacteria > Burkholderiales > Burkholderiaceae > Burkholderia > Burkholderia sp. FW306-1C-G01B. The sequence goes on along the minus strand of NZ_JBYSWZ010000001.1, from coordinate 609,254 downwards.
CCTGCGCCGCACCCCAAGCCAACATGCCGGCGGCGATGCCGGCGAGCGCGGGGCGCGCCAGCCCCGGCAGGCGGCGCGACCGCCAGCCGATATAGGCGAGCGCGACCGGCAAGCCGATCCACCAGGTAAAGCCACCGTCGCCGAGCGCGACGAGGGATTTCGGTGACGCGAAATAGTCCGGCCACCAGCGCGCGATATAGCCGACGCGAGCGGCGATCAGCCCGATCAGCAGCGCGTCGAGCAGCAGGCTCGCGGAAGTTTTGTGCTGACCGTCCGGTCGAGTGCGCTGCGCGAAGCGCGCGACGAGCCACGCGATCAGGGCGGCGATGGCTACGGCCACGACCCTTACGGAAAAGGGGCCGATGCTCAGCATGAGGAAGCGTTCATTGTCGTTGATCGAATGAGGAATGCGTTGATGATTGGCGGTCAGGCACACGCTGCGTTGCCGTGGCGCTGGCATCGTCGCGTTGCTTCGATGCGCATGCGCCGCAATGCGGACAGACCGCCGCACTGGCATCGCCGGACGATGCTTGCTGCGCCCGTCCGCGTTCGAGCACGGACGCGACGAGCTCCGCGCCCATGATACCGGTCGGGAACGCGATGATGCCGTAACCGAGCAGGATCGCGCACGACGTGATCAGCCGGCCGAGCGGCGTATGCGGCGTCAGGTCGTCGTAACCGGTCGTGCTCATCGTCACGGCGGCCCGGTACACGCCGACCGGAATGCCCGTGATGCCGTTCTCGGGGCCTTCGACGAGAAAAATCACCGTGCCGAGGATCACGGCGATCATGAACATTCCGCCGATGAACACGAAGATCTTGCGCCGCGCACGCGCGAGCGCGCGGATCAGCATCTGGCCTTCCTCGAGATAGATCGCGAGCCCGAGTATGCGGAATACGCGCAGCAGCCGCAGCAGGCGCACGTCGATCAGCGCATGCAGGCCGGGGAAGAAAAACGCGAGATAGGTCGGAGGGATCGACACGAGATCGACGATGCCGAAGAAGCCGCGCGCATAGGCGGCGGGCTTCGGCTCCGTGAAGAGCCGCATCGCATATTCGACGGTGAACAGCAGCGTGAACGCCCACTCGGCCGCGTACAGCGCGTTCCGGTACTGCGCGTGCAGTTCCTGCACGCTGTCGATCATCACGACGAACACGCTCGCGACGATCAGCGCGAGCACCGCGATGTCGAGGCTGCGGAGGAGGCGGGGACGACGGATCGCGTCGCGGATCGCGTCGCGCATCGTATGGACGAGGGGGAGGTCGAGAGGTTCACGGGTCGGAGTTTACGAGCCGCCCGACGCCAAACCTATCGGACCTGTCTGAATTGCCGGTGGATCTTCTTGCGCCCGAAAATCAGACCAGACTGATTCCCGGATGCGGAGCGCTCGTCAACAATGGATCTACCGGACGGCGTGGTGGCTGGCCGGTGTCTCCGTCTGAACACGGAAGACCTCTCCTTTACGGCTGCTTCAGGGCAGCCGTTTTTTTGCCGCCTTGCGTACGACGCCGATCGCCAATACAACGAAGACACGGACGAGCGCATGTCCGATCGGAATGCGGTAATCGAAGCCGCGACGCGTGCCTGTTGCCAAGGGGCATGCTCAAAGGAGAATCTGCTCGATGAAGATCGTTGCGGTCGCAACCCGCATCGTAGCCGTTGGGTGAGCGCAGCGGCTGCTGCCCGACGGGCCGCGAATCCGCGGTCCGTCGGGCGGCGGACATTACAGTTTCTTCTCGTGAGCCGCGTCCGCTTGTTGCGCGCCGGCCGACGGGTCGAGCGTCGACAGCGTCTTCTCGGTGAAATTCTCGTACAGCCAGTCCATGCGTGTCCCGTCCATACCGGCGATACCGCCGAGTGCATACGATGCCGACACCTTGAAGCGGTCGACCTGACGATTGTCGGTGCCGACGAGCGTCACGGTGCCGTCGACATGATCGCTGCCCGCCATGAAGCCGAACATGACCGCGGAGAAACTCGAGCGCACCCGAATGCCGGTGACTTCGACGTTCAGGTGCATTGCATCGGTTGAATCGGCCTTTGCCAGAAGCTTGCGTGCGTACAGTGCGTTTTCGATTTGCTCCTGCAGTTTCTTGGGGCTGAACTTCAGATTGTCTTTCAACGCTTCCTGGGCAGCCGCGTCCAGCGTAACTTTCACGATAACCGGCTTGGTGCCGAATTTGGACGTCGACGCAGTCGCGGTGGCCCCCGCCTGATTACCTGCGTCGCGTGTCACGCTGCTTGCGCAGCCCGACAGGAAGCCGATCGTCACCAGTGCCAGAGTGGCATGACGGATAACAGATTTCATGATTTGGTCTATTGATTAAGGTTATTTGAGATGGCTCTGTGGCCGGGCGAAAATTTATCACGGGGGGATCTGATTCAAATGGTCGAATTGACAGAAAACGCCCCGGCATTTATTCGCCACGGGCGTTTTTTTTTCGCGGATCGAGGATATGAGCACGCTGCGCGGCGATCCGGTTTCGTTCTACCCGAATCCGAACGAGGAGAAGCGGTGACGCAGGCGCGGTAAACAGGCATCCGCTGCCGCGCCGCCGATCACTTACGTGCGGTCACTGACCGTTGCCGGATGCCGCGCCGCCGAGCCTGTAGGCCGTGAAGAATTCGTACCACGGCGAACCTTCCGCAATCGGTACGCCGAGCGCCGATATGCGTCGCTTCAGCGCCCCGAACACGTTGTTGATGCGGGCCGTCTGCGCGGCGTCATTGAATGGATAGGGCCGGGACCTTCCCGCCGCGAACGCGCCATACGCGATCGCGAGCAGGCGTGCGCTGTCGTCGGTGCCCGCGATCGCCGCGTCGATCGCTTCGACGAAGCGCGGCCGGTCTTCGGCGCGCGACCCGGACAGGCACAGGAATACGATGGCCGACAGTTCATGCAGGTCGTTCACCTGCAGCAAGGCGGGCAGCCGCGCGACGATCCGTTCCACCGGCTCTTCACGCAGCGCGTCGCCGAAGTCGAGCACGGCGGCCATCGGATTCCTGTCTGATTTCAGGCGATCGAGCGCAGCCGGCGTGGCCGACGCGCCGTCCGGCAACGACGGCGGCGCGGATCGCAACGCATCCGCCACCTGCTGCGTCCATTCCGGAAAGATCATCCGCACGTTACCGAACTGTTCGCCGCCTTCTGCCGCCGGATTCCATCGATAAACGATCGTGCCGCCGCGAATGAACGGCGAATACAGATGCTCGGGCGTTTGCGGCAGCGGCCGCCGATTGATCGGCAGCCACGCGAGCGTCAGCCAGTCGTAGCGGCCGGTCGCGGGCACCGACGGGCTCGAACTCGCGACGACCTGCCACGTGCCGCGATTCGCATAACGGCGGCGCGCGTCGGGCACCGGGACGGTCCGGCCTTTCGCGGTGTCGAAATACGTCGCGCCGGTCACGTTCGCGCCGCTGTCCGCGGCCGGCGTGATGGTGGAGATGACCCACGACGAACCATTGGCCGAACGGTAGTCGGACGGCTTCAGCGTGGCGACATCGTGAACCATGCGCGTTTCCGCCGCGACGGGGCTCGGGGGGAGATTGGCGGGAGCGGCGACGATACTCGGCATGGGCTTTCCTCGGAATCGGGTGCGTATCGTCGAACGGGGACGAGGCACGGCGGCGCGGGTTGTTTTCTGTAACTGTAGAACTTCGCCGCCGGAAACGGAAAGCGCCGGATGTGGCGCAACCCGGTCATGCGAACCGCTGCCGGACCATGCCGATACGGATGGATCGGTTGAAGCAGTGGGCGCACGTACCGCTGTTTCTGTGGATCAAGGGGAGGCCGGCGGGGTGAGGCAGGCGCAGGAGGTCGGACTTGTTCCCGTCGGCTGAATCTGCGCGGGTATCAGTTTTCCTTGCCGTGATTTGCCAGCAATTCCGAGCGGCCAATCACCTCTCTCGCGTTATCAGCCCGGTCCGCGTCTGAGAACCCGGCGGCCTCGATGACCGGCGTGAGTGCTTTGAGCGCCACTTGTGGCTTGGCGCTGCGGAGCGACCCCATGCCTTCGTTCCATGCGTGCAGCATCTGCTTCGCGATCCAGTGCCACCGCGTTTCATTTTTCGCCGCTTCGACGATGTCTTTTCCTGTTGATACGGCGGAGTCGCACAGTGCTTCGACCATTTCGCGATATTGCTTCGGCGGAATGCCGAGACGCGTGTTGAAAAAGCGTTCCAGCGTCTTGCCAGGTGCCCACGTTTTGCGACCTTCGACGCTCAGGCCGGGGGGATTGTTCGCAAAGCGCGGATAGGCCTCAGTGGTGACAATGTCGTAGGCTGGCGTGTAGACGACGTCATCGATGTTCGAGTAGAGGAGAGCGATGTTCTTGGCGTGGCAGTCCGCGTTGCGCACAACATAGTTGGCGATGAGCTGCCAGCCGAGTTGCTCGGCCTCTCGTCTCCAATTGGCGGCGCTGATATAAGGCTTCGTTGCGTTGAGGATCTGTTCGGTCGACGGGCGGTATTTCTCGTGAGGAGGAAGCCCAAGCAGGCTACAAGCGTCTTCCAGGCCAAACGTCGGTTTGCCTTGCTCGTCGACGTCGAACCGGTCAACGACGAGCACGCGGCCATCGTCCGACATCGCGGTCTTGGCTACCCGGGCGACGCCGAGTTTTGCCAGCACCTGCATCGAGTAGTGCTCGTTGAAACCAAGATAGGGTGTTTGCTCATCGGATCCCTTGATGATGTGTCGGCTCGTGCGGAGTGTTTGCTTGCCTACCTGTGCCTGGGTCGGCGAGAGTTCAGGCGCAAGGAATTTGGGCACGGCACCTGAAATTGCCGCGCGAGCGTAGTACCGTACAAGTTCCGCAAAGCGAGCGGTTGTGATGTCCTCGTGCAGCAGGCTCTTCAGGTCGAGCGGGTCGAGTTCACCGCCTGGCGCGCCATCTTCTGGGGCGACGGTTACCCGGCCGATGCCGGCGCTGCCGATGACGGCCAGAAGCGAAAGGTCTGTTCCATCGAGATAGGGGCCGAACTCTTCGCGAATCACCTGAAAGAGAAAACCTTCCGGCAAGTTTTGCCGGAAGAAGGGATGCAAGTCGCGAGGCCAGACCCAGGGATCTTCGCGAACGGGCATGGTCAGGCTGGCAAAATCTTCGGCGGTAGCGTCCGCGGTGTAACGCAGCGCATAGTCGTCCGCCTGGCGATAGAGATGAGCAACGAGTCTGTCTTTGACGTAGACGGGGAGGCGCATGTCACGAATCTCCCATCGTGCGTTGTTCGGTCAGTATGTCGTCCAGCGTGCGTCCATGTCCGCGCTTGACCGCTCGCAGGTCATAACCGGCTGCTTCAAGGAGGCGAACGAGCGCAGATACGCTCATGTCGCCTCGCGCAAGCGTTTCCATGCGGGCGAGCGTCGTACGCGCGACACCGGCGCGCTCGGCCAGCTCTTGCTGTGAGAGACCTGCCGCGCGGCGGCCTTCTCTCAGCATTTCTCCAACATCGGCCAGTGTTGTCATTTGTAGCCCCGAGGCATCAAAAATTGCCAGATTGGTTCTGATTGTAGCCCTTCTGCTACAAAATGACATATTTAAATTGTCGCCTTGGGGATACAGGAGCTGGCGAAGAGGAAGATTTTGTGGCCCCGGGGCTACCAAGGCTGCCGAGGCGACCGTTTCCGGGATTGAGCATGGGATTCAATCGTGCGGGGCAATTCCGGAGGCGGCGCTGCCCATGTTTCGCCATTTGGCTCATTGAAGCAATGGTCACGAGTGCCGCCGTTTCCGTGGATCAAGGCGCGGCCGCTGGGTTGACCACCCGCCCCGCCGTGCTCAGCGCGGCAACACCTTCCTGTAGACCACGAACCCCGATTTTTCCGCGACGGTGTCGTACAGCCGCATCGCCGTGTGATTCGTCTCGTGCGTCTGCCAGTACACGCGTTCGGCGCGATGCTGGCGCGCGGCGTCGTACACGGCCTCGATCAGCGCGCGGCCGACGCCCTTGCCGCGCTCGCTGTCGAGCGTGAACAGATCCTGCAGATAGCAGGTCGGCCCGGCGAGCGTCGTGCTGCGGTGATACAGGAAATGCGCGAGCCCGACCAGCTTGCCGTCGCGCTCCGCGACGAAAGCATGTACGGGTTCGTAGCCGTCGAAGAAGCGCGACCACGTGAGCTGCGTGATGGCCGGTGGCAGTGCCGTGTCGCCGAAGCGTCCGTAGAAGCGGTTGTAGCCGTCCCACAGCGGCAGCCAGTGGTCATAGTCGTCTTCCCGGACCGCGCGTACGGTCAGGCCGGCGTCGTTGGCGTTCATGTTTGCGGACCTTTCGATCAGGAGTGGGCGCGAGTTCCGCGCTCGACGAAGCCACGGAGCGCGACATCATGGAGCATGTGCGGCTGTTGGCCCGTGATGTCACGGTGATCGCGATCACGCACCGGCGTTCGGCCATCGGCGCGACCGACAAGGTCGTGCGGCTCGGCGACGCGGGCGTGCCAGCGTAGTGCGGCACGGCCACGTCCGTCGGCCGTCGCCCCTTACCCGCGCATCGGCGGATTGAGTCGCGCGAACGCCTGTTGCCGGCGATACGGGAAGTACGGATACGGCGCTTGCACCGCGCTCGCCGCGTCGAGCGTCGCGACCTGCGCATCGGTCAGCGACCAGCCGACCGCGCCGAGGTTCTGGCGCAGTTGTTCCTCGTTGCGCGCGCCGATGATCACCGACGACACGGTCGGTCGTTGCAGCAGCCAGTTCAGCGCGATCTGCGGCACGGTTTTGCCGGTTTCCTCCGCGATCGCGTCGAGCGCATCGACCACGTCGTACAGGCGCTCGTCGTCGACCGGCGGCCCGTAGCTGGCCGTTTCATGCAGGCGGCTGCCTTCGGGCAGCGGCGCGTTGCGGCGGATCTTGCCGGTGAGCCGGCCCCAGCCGAGCGGGCTCCACACGAGCGCGCCAAGGCCCTGGTCCGCGCCGAGCGGCATCAGGTCCCACTCGTAGTCGCGGCCGACGAGCGAGTAGTAGACCTGGTTCGCCACGTAACGCGACCACCCGTAGCGATCGGCTGCCGCAAGCGATTTCATGATCTGCCAGCCCGCGAAATTCGATACGCCGATGTAGCGCAGCTTGCCCGCGCGCACCAGTTCGTCCAGCGTCGACATCACTTCCTCGACCGGCGTGCCCGCGTCGAACGCATGCAGTTGCAGCAGGTCGATGTAGTCGGTGTCGAGGCGGCGCAGCGCGGCGTCGACGGCGCGCACAAGCCGTGCGCGCGACGTGCCCGCGTCGTTCGGGCCATCGCCGGTCGGCAGGCCCGTCTTCGTCGAAATCAACACCCGGTCGCGACGCCCCTTGAGCGCCGCGCCGAGCACGCGTTCGGATTCGCCGTCCGAATACACGTCGGCGGTGTCGAACAGGTTGACGCCGGCTTCCAGGCAGATGTCGACCAGGCGGCGCGCTTCGTCGACGCCCGTGTTGCCCCATGCGCCGAACAACGGGCCGGTGCCGCCGAACGTGCCGGCACCGAAGCTCAGGACGGGAACCTTGAGGCCGGAGCGGCCGAGCGTACGGTATTCCATGTGCGTTTCCTTTGAATGGTCGAAGCCCGGCGCGTGCCGGACGGGCGCTCGTCGGCGGAATCACACTGTATCGCTTGCGGATATTTCAGATAATTGGGCAGAATTCGAAAATATCCCTCGGATAAGGCGAACAATGCTGCTCGATAACCTCGCGCTGTTCCTGCGCATCGTGGAAAAGGGCGGGCTGGCTGCGGCGGGCCGGGAGGTCGGTCTGTCGCCGGCCACGGTGTCCGAACGGCTGGCGGCGCTCGAGCGCCACTACGGCGCGGCGCTGCTCACGCGCACGACGCGCGCGATCAGCCTGACCGACGAGGGCCGCACGCTGGTTGCCGGCGCGCGGCGCCTGCTGGCCGAGGCCGACGAACTCGAAAGCCGCGTGCGCGTAGGCGCACAGACGCTGTCGGGGCCCGTGCGCCTGAGCGCACCGGCCGATCTCGGGCGCGAGCGCGTCGTGCCCGTCGTCGACGCGTTCCTGGTCGAGCATCCGGGCGTCACGGTCGACCTGCATCTCGGCGACGGCTACGTCGATCTCGTCGGGCAAGGGCTCGATTTCGCGATCCGCCGCGGCACGCTGGCGGACAGTTCGCTGCGCAGCCGTTCGCTCGGCCGTGCACGGCGCGTGGTGTGCGCGTCGCCCGCGTATCTCGCTGCGCACGGCACGCCACGGCATCCGGACGATCTCGCGGCGCACGACTGCATCGTGATGCGTTTCGGGCCCGACCTGTATGCCGAATGGCCGTTCAGCATCGATGGCGAACTGAAGCGCGTGATGGTGCGCGGCCGGCGCGTCGCCAATGACGGCGCGCTCGTGCGTGCGTGGTGCATCGCGGGGCATGGCGTCGCGCTGAAGTCGCTGGTCGACGTTGAACGGGACCTGGCGTCCGGCGCGCTCGTCGAGGTCCTGCGCGCGTTCTCGCCGGGCGACGTCGATTTGCAGATCGTCTATCCGGGCAGCGCCGTGCAGCCGCGGCGCGTGCGCGCGTTGATCGAGCGGCTGGCGCAGGCACTGGCGGGGGCGTAAAGGCGCGTTGCTCACGCTGCCTGCGGGAGGGTGTGGCAGCCGTTTTGCCGCGATCGCATCGAATGCCGATGTCGTGATCCCGAACGTGACGCGACAGCCTGAAATCGAACCTCGAGCAGATTGCCCACGTTTCGTCATTTAGCTAATATGCGAAACGTTAAACAAAGCCTTCCAACCCCATGGACGACGTCACCCGCATCAGCGCACTGGCCAACGAAAGCCGTCTGGCCGTGATGCGCTGGCTCAAGCAGCCGCGCAAGCATTTCCCGCCGCAGCCGCACGGCGATTTCGACGAACTCGGCGTGTGCTGCACGTACATCACCGAGAAGCTCGGCATCGCGCCGGCCACGACCACGCGCCACATGCGCATCCTCGCGGATGCCGGGCTCGTGCAGGCGACCCGCGTCGGCAAGTTCACGTATTACAAGCGGATCGACGGCGCGCTGCAGCAGCTCGGCCGCGATCTCTCGCAACTCTGATTCGACCGATCCCCACCGAGGCAATCGATATGGACGAACTTGCATTGCTGGCCGACGCCGACCGGCGCGCGCATGCGTATCTCGCGGCGACGAACGAACGGCGGGCGTTTCCCGACGCAGCCGCGCTGGCCGGTCTCGCCGCCTTCGACGAGCCGCTGCCCGATACGGGCCGCCCGGCCGACGACGTGCTGCGCCTGCTCGACGAGCAGGGCTCGCCCGCGACCGTCGCGTCGAACGGCCCGAACTACTTCGGCTTCGTGATCGGCGCCGCGCTGCCGGCCGCGGCGGCGGCCGAGCGGCTGATGCTCGCGTGGGATCAGTGCGCGTCGTCGTACGCGAATTCGCCGGTGGCCGCGACGATCGAGCGTCGGGCCGCGCGCTGGGTCGTCGACGCGCTTGCGTTGCCCGAAGGCAGCGCGGTCGGTTTCGGCACGAGCGCGACGGCGTGCACGCTCGTCGCGCTGGTGGCCGCGCGGCGCGCGCTGCTTGCACGCAAGGGCTGGGACGTCGACGAGGACGGCCTGATCGGCGCGCCCGAGGTGAAGGTCGTGATCTCCGAGCTTGCGCACATCACGGTGAAGAAGGCGCTGCGCGTGCTCGGCTTCGGGCTGAAGCGTCTCGTCGTCGCGCCGGTCGATGCACACGGTCGCATCGACCCGGCGCAGTTGCCGCCGCTCGACGACATGACGATCCTCTGCTTGCAGGCCGGCGAAGTGAACACCGGCGAATTCGATCCGTTCGCGGCGCTGATTCCGCCTGCGAAGGCGGCCGGCGCATGGGTGCATGTGGACGGCGCGTTCGGGCTGTGGGCACGCGCGTCGTCGAAACGCGCGCTGACGGACGGCATCGACGGCGCGGATAGCTGGACGACCGACGGCCACAAGTGGCTCAACACCCCGTACGACGGCGCGATGGTGATCTGCCGCGACGCGGACGCGCTCGCGACCGCGATGAACAGCGATGCCGTCTACCTGAGCGGCGCGCCGGACGCGCAGAAGAACCTGAACCTCGAATTCTCGCGGCGTGCGCGCGGCATTCCCGTGTGGGCCGCGCTGCGCTCGCTCGGCCGTGCCGGGCTGGCCACGATGGTCGAGCGGCATTGCGCGCAGGCATCGCGTGTCGCGGACGGCCTGCGTGCGGCCGGCTACGACGTGCTGAACCGCGTCGTGCTGAACCAGGTGCTGGTGCGCGCCGGCACGGACGAGGAAACTGTCGCGATCCGCGAGGCCGCGCAGGATTCGGGCGACGTGTGGTTCGGCGCGACCGTGTGGCAGGGGCGTCCGGCGTTCCGCATCAGCGTGTCGTCGTGGCGCACGGAAGACGCGCACATCGATCGGCTCGTGGCGCTGCTGACCGAACTGCGCGGCACGCCCGTGCGCTGACGGGTGGCGGGGGCCGGAGCGGCGGCGAACCGGCGTCGCCATGCGATGCCGTGTCTCCACGCGGCCGGAAATGTCGGACAATGCCGGAGCGCGCCCATGCGCCGCATCGCCCGTTCGCCGGCCCCGGGTGGCGCGTCCAACCGATGCAGTCACGCTAACGAGAGTCCCCCATGTCGATCACCCCTCCCCGGGAATTGCTGAAGGCCGCCGATATCGCGAAGATGGAACCGACGCGCGCCGTGCATTCGCTGAATTCCAATGCCGTTCGTTTCAAAAGACCGCTCAGCGACCTGACCGGTATCACGCAGTTCGGCTTCCACCTGCTCACGCTGATGCCTGGCCACGAATCGGCCGAATACCACCGTCACCTGTACGAGGAAGAATGCGTGTACGTGCTGTCCGGCACGGGGACGGTCACGATCGGCGAACGCCCTTACGACGTCGGGCCCGGCGATTTCCTGGGCTTCGCGCGCGGCGGTGAAGCGCACACGCTGCAGAACACGGGTGACGTGCCGCTCGAACTGATCGTCGCCGGGCAGCGCCTCGAACACGACGTGTGCGAATACCCGAGAATCGGCAAGCGGCTGTACGTGGCCGGCGAGCTCGAGGATTTTGTCGACCTGCCGAAGCAGCGCTGAGCCGATCGGCGATGCCCTGATGCAGGCTGCAGGTCACCGCGCCCGGCGATCGCTGGGTTAAGCGGTTGTGACGATCGTCGCTGCCCCCTGTTTTCGCTGGTATCGCGGCTCGTGCGGCTGGCCTGTATCGACGCGAGAGCGATCCTGTCGGACCGCCTTCCCGATTCCCGGCAACGACGATTGCGGCCAGCTTTCCGCGTGGTACGTGCTGCCTGTGCCCGGCATCTGTTCGCTGAACCCGGTCGGTAGCGTGTTTTGCCTCGGTACGCCGCTGTTCGAGGAAGTGACGATGGATATCCCGGTCGCGTCGTCGCGCTTATGATGCGGGAACGCCACCGACAGGGTTCCCCGATATGGACGCGCCGCTCCCGCCGATGCATGCCCCGATTTCCGAAACGGAGCCTGAAACCGAAGCCGCTGCCGAGCCGCGCGCGTCGCGCCTGCATCGGCCCGTCGCACTCGTCACCGGCTCGACGTCGGGGATCGGCGCGGCCATCGCGCGCCGCCTGACGGCGGACGGCTATGCGGTGATCCTGCATTCCCGCAGTTCGGCCGACAGCGGACGCGCGATGGCGCGCGAACTCGGCGCGGCCTACGTGCAGGCCGATCTCGCCGACGATGCCGAGCGCGTGCGGCTGATCCGCGACGCGCTCGCCGTGCACGGGCGGCTCGACGTGCTCGTCAACAATGCGGGGATCAGCCGCGTGATTCCGCACGAGGACCTCGCGGCGGCGACGCCCGACGTGTGGCGCGAGATACACGAGATCAACGTGATCGCGCCGTTCCGGCTCGTCGCCGAAGCACAGCCCGCGCTGCTCGAAGCGGCGTCGCGCGGGCGGGCCGGTTGCGTCGTGAACGTCAGCTCGCATGCGGGCGTGCGGCCGAAAGGCGCGTCGATTCCGTATGCGGCGGCGAAGGCCGCGCTCAATCACACGACGCGGCTGCTGGCGCGCACGCTCGCGCCGGCGATTCGCGTCAATGCGGTCGCGCCGGGGCTGGTCGATACGCCGCTGACCGCCGGCTGGACCGAAGCGCAGCAGCTCTGGCGAGAACGCGCGCCGATGCGTCGCGCGGCGGCGCCGGACGACATCGCGCAGACGGTCGCGATGCTCGTCGCGTCCGATTACGTGACGGGCGAGATCGTGATGCTCGACGGGGGATTGAACCTGACGTGACGCTGTGCGGGCGGCCGCGTACGCGACGTTGTGCGCCGACGCGACCGGGCAATGGGGGCGCCTCGCGCAGGCGTCGTGCGCAAGCGCCGAAGCGGCCGCCCGGCCAAAGCTGCCGAAGCCGCCGAAGCCGCCGAAGCCGCCAACCCGGCCAACCCGATCAGCCGAGATTCGACCGCAGCCGCGCGAGCGCGCCGTCGTGCGTGCGCTCGAACTTCAGAGGCGTGACGGCCACATACCCTTCGCCCAGCGCGACCGTTTCCGAATCCGCGTCGTCGTCGCGCGGCGCGCGCGCGAGCTTCAGCCAGTGATAGTCGATCTCGCGCGGGTCGCGGCCCGACACGATCTCGACGCCCTGCAGCGTGCCGGCGCCCTGGTTCGTCACCTTCAGCCCGCGCACGTCCTGCGCGGGGCGTGCCGGGAAATTCACGTTGAGGCACGCGTCGCTATCCCAGCCGGAGGCGACGAGCCGGCGAATGACGTCCGGCGCATGCGCGAGCGCCGTATTCCACGGCACCGCGTTGCGATCGGTGAACGCCTGGCTCAGCGCGATGGCCGGCACGCCGACCAGCATGCTCGTCATCGCGGCGCCGACCGTGCCGGAAAACACCGTTTCGGTGCCGAGATTCGCACCGCGGTTCACGCCGGACAGCACGACGTCGGGCCGCGCGTCCTTCATCAGGTGGCTGACCGCGATCGCGACGCAATCGCCGGGCGTGCCGCGCACCGCGAAGCGGCGTTCGCCCTTGCGATGCACGCGCAGCGGCTCGTGCAGGCTCAGCGAATGCGACGTGCCGCTCTGGTCTTCGGCCGGCGCGACGATCCACACTTCGCGCGCCAGTTGCGTGGCGACCTGTTCGAGCACGTCAAGGCCGGGGGCGTCGAATCCGTCGTCGTTGGTCAGCAGGACGCGGTCGAAAAGCGGGTGGGTTTCTTGCATCGGAGCGGTCCTCGCGGAGATGGGCGATGAGGGGGAAGTGCAGCGTGGCGCAAGCCACAAGGCTAGCATCCCGGCGTGAGAATCGTCGTGTCGTGTCGCCGGCGCGGACGTGAAAACGGGCGCATCGCGCGCCCGTTCGTCGGTGGAGGTGCCGCGTGCGCGGCGGGTCGGAACGGTTTATCCGAGCAGGTGCCGCAGCAGCCCCGCCGACACGACGCCGACGATGACGGTCGGCAGGATCGACAGCCGCGTCGCCGCGAGCAGCGTGATCGCGAGTGCGAGCAGGTCGGCCGGGCGCGTCGACACGAAGGCCGGCGCGATCACCGAGATCAGCACGCAGCCGGGCACGTTCTCCATTACCGATGCCATCCGCGGGCTGAGCGTGCGGTTGCGCAGCAGCACGTAGCCGAGGATGCGCGACAGGTAGGTCGTCGACGCCATCAGCACGATCGTCGCGACGGTGCTGAAATCCGGAAGCTCAGGCATCGCGCGGCTCCCACCGCAGCGCGGCGATCAGTCCCGCGCACGCGCCGGCCGCGACGTACCACGCGCCGGGCACGGCCAGGTGCGTGGCTGCCGCGACGACGAGGCTCACGAACCACGGGCGGCTCGCGCGCATCCCCTTCCACATCCCGCGCAGCAGCACCAGAAACACGGCCGTGAACGCCATGTCGAAGCCGTACTGCTCGACGTTGCCGATCGTCGGGCCGACCGCCGCGCCGAGCGTGGTCATCGAGATCCACGTGAGGTAGAGCCCCGCGCAGATGCCCGCGTAATAGGGCACGCTGATGTGCGTGGCCGAGCGCGAGCGCGCATCGGCGAGCGACATCGCCCAGCTCTCGTCGCACATGAAGAACAGCGCCGCGAACGCGCGGCGGCGCGGCAGGCGCCGGATGTACGGCGCGAACGCGGCGCCCATCAGGATGTGCCGCGAGTTCACGAGGAACGACATCGCGACGATCAGCGCGATATGCGGCGGCGAGGTCCACAGATGGATCGCCGCGAATTCGGACCCGCCGCCGAAGTTCAGGCCCGTCATCATCGGTACCTCGAACAGGCTCAACCCTTTTTGCGCCGCCTGCGCGCCCAGCACCAGCGCGAACGGCACGAAACCCAGCATGACGGGCAGCGCCGCGCGCAATCCGCGACCCATCTCGGCGACATAGGCGGGCTTGTCGCGAAGCCCGGACGACGTTGAAACGCTACTGCTCATGACTCCTCCTTCGGGGGAGGGATTGTCTGCTTTTTTGACTCGAATCGGGTTGCGTTGTCGCCATGGATTTCGGAGAATTTGGCATTGAACGCGTGATTTGAGAATTTCTTGGAATCGGATGCCAAATGAAACTGGATGCCATCGACCGGCGGATCCTCAGCGCGCTCCAGCGCGACGGCCGCATGCAGAACGTGGAACTCGCGCACGAGGTCGGGCTGTCGCCATCGCCGTGCCTGCGGCGCGTGCGGCTTCTCGAGGAAGCGGGCGTGATCGAGAAATACGTGGCCGTGCTGAATCCCGCGAAGGTCGGCAAGGGGCTGACCATCTTCACGCGCGTATGGCTGAAGGGGCAGGACGCGGAATCCGTGAACCGTTTCGCCGATGCCGTTCAGCAGATGCCGGAAGTCGTCGAGTGCCACCTGATGGCCGGCGACTGCGATTTCCTGCTGCGTGTCGTCGCGGCCGACATCGACGACTACCGGCGCTTCCAGATGGAAACCCTGACGCGCATCCCGGGCGTGCTGAGCGTGAAGACCGATATTCCGATGCAGAAGGTCAAGCTCACGTCGGCGCTTCCGACCTAGCGCGGCGCGTGCGTGCGGCGACGAGTCGACGAACGGTCACGGCTCGGCGACAATCGCCGGATAAACTGGCGTGTCACGCCGCTTCGAATGTATTGTTCGCACCGCGGTGCGACGTTCGATGCACAAGCAACTAACGGTCAATGTCGATGCGATCGGGCAGGCGGCGCTGCGCGCCGGGTCATGCGCCGGTGCGGATGCGTTTCTTCTTGTCGGGTCACCATGCAGCCATTCAACAATCCGTGGAATTCGCTGGAAATCGTCAAGCTCGTGCTCGGCGTGCTGACGCCGCTGTCGGTCGCGTGTCTCGGCTGGCTCGTCGCGCGCCGGCTGAAGCGGCTCGAACTCGTGCAGTGGACCAACCAGCGGCTGATCGAGAAGCGGCTCGCGCTGTACGACGCGGTCGCGCCGCAGCTCAATGCGCTGCTGTGCTTCTACACGTGGATCGGCTACTGGAAGGACATCTCGCCGGACGACGTGATCCGCGCGAAGCGCGAGCTCGACCGCACGTTCCACATCTACCGCTACCTGTTCGACGACGACGTGTACGACGCGTATCACACGTATATCCACGCGCTGTTCGACATGCACACGGGCCCGGGCCGCGACGCGCGGATCCGCTCGCTGATCCAGGCGCCCGACGGCGACCGCAGCGTGCACGGCTCGTATGAATGGAAGCCGGCGTGGTCCGATCGCTTCGCGACCGCGAATGTCGTGCCCAGGGACGACGTGCTGCGGTATTACACGCAACTGATGGAGCGGCTGCGCGTGGCGCTGGGCGCGACGCGCTGACCGCTCGGCATCGCGCGTCACGACGATGTCGCTTGCGACTGGCGGCCCACCTGCTCCGCCTCCCGCCTAGTCTCCGCCCGCGCACCGACGGCCGATTCATGCATGTTCGGGCTCGGGTGCGACTCAGGCGAAAGAGATCACGAGTTTCTTGCCGCACGCGGCGGCATACTTGCGCAGCGTGTCGATCGATGGAGAGTGCTGGCCTGTCGCGAGCGCCCGTTCGAGCCGCGTGACGGCAGGCGCCTTCGTGCCCATGCGCTCTGCCACATCGGCCTGCGAAAGACCGGCGGCTCGCCGGGCGGCCAGCATTGCGTCGAGCAGCGCGAATTCCTCGCGGTTCAGCCGGTCGTATTCGGCGCGTACCTTCGGATCGGACAATGCGCGCTCGCGCAGTGCCTTATAGGTTGCCATATCGAATCCCCTTCAATCGGCGGCGCGCCGAATGCGCGGAAGTGTGCGAGCCAGATTGTTTGCCGGTGGCCTGAATTCGACTAGTGATCCGAATGGATATCAGGCTTTCCCGCATGCTTCGGGAGGGTGCGAACTCAGTTCCGTCCCGCCACCGCGAGTCGCGCCGCGAGCCCCACGAACACCGTGCCGAGCAGATATTGCGGCAGCTTCGACGGACGGCGGCGCGCGCCGATCCGCTGGCTCAGCCGGCTCGCGGAGAGAATCACCGCGCCGTTCACGACGAGCCCGATCAGGTTGAGCACCGTCGCGAGCACGAGAATCTGCACGGCGATCGAGCCGTGCCCGGGTCGCACGAACTGCGGGAACAGCGCGAGCACGAACAGCGCCATCTTCGGATTCAGCAGGTTCGTCGTCAGGCCCTGACGGAAGATCGCGGCGGTCGAGTGCCGGCGCTGCGACGCGACGGGCGATAGCGCGGTCGCGTCCGAACGAAACGTCTTCCACGCTAGATAGAGCAGATAGGCCGCGCCGGCGAAACGCACGATGTCGTACGCGATCGGTACCGCGAGAAAGAGCTGCGACAGCCCGAGCGCGGCGGCGAGCGCATGACAGTAGGTGCCCGCCTGAATGCCGGCGAGCGTCGCGAAGCCCGCGCGCCGGCCCTGGCTCACGCTGCGCGATGCGATCAGCAGCATGTCGGGGCCCGGCGTGGCCGTCAGCGCCAGACACGCGCCGGAGAACAACGCGAGCGTGGAGAAGTCGATCATGGGAATCCTTTTCGCGTGAGCGGCGTAAAAAGAAATGCCACTTTAGGCGTGCCGCTGCAGGTGGTCAACCGTGCTCGCGCCGGGATCCGGCCGACGGCCGACTTGCTTCCATCCTTCCGATAAAGCGGAAGCCGTTTTTACTATCGGGGCATGCCGCTCGGTTGCGTCAGCAACTAACAATTCTGTCGCGAATTTTCGTACGTGATCTAAATACATGCGGAATGTCTGTCTGTAGCATTCGGCGATTGAGTCACAGCCGGCAAGTGCCTCGCCGGCCAGGTCTGAATGAATTCCATGTGGGTAGATCATATGCAAATCGTCGACCGCCGTTCGGCCGACATCGATCGCGTCGAAGCGACGCGGTCGCGCGGGGTCGGTTCGCGGTCGGTGTCGCGCGACGTCGGTGTGGTCCCGCGGGTTCGCCACGCATTGTGCGTGGCGCTGATCTGCGGCGGCGCCGCAAGCCTGTTCGAGCCGGTCCATGCGCAAGTGCCGGATGCGGGGCGAGCGATGCGCGATATCGAGGCACCACGGCCGGATCTGCCGCCGGAAGCTGTGCCCGAGCTGACGGTGGCGCCGTCGGAAGAGGCTGCCGAGAGCGCGCCCGAGTCGGGGCCTCGCGTGCTCGTTCGCGCATTCGCGCTCGACGGCAATACCGTGTTCGGCAACGACGAGTTGCAGCCGCTCGTCGCCGATCTTGCCGGCAGCACGCTGGGTTTCGCCGACCTGCAACGCGCCGCTGCGCGCATCACTGCCTACTATCGCCGCCATGGCTACGTGCTTGCGCGTGCCTATCTGCCTCGCCAGGACATCGACGACGGCGTCGTGCGTATCGAAATCGCCGAAGGACGCTACGGCGCAATCACGATCCAGAATCATTCGCGCGTGCTCGGCGCCGCGCTGCGCCAGCCGCTCTCGGCGCTGCATCCGGGCGATGTCGTGCGCGGGTCCGGTCTCGAGCGCAGCCTGTTGCTGCTCGACGACCTGGCCGGCGTCGCCGCGCGCGGCACATTGCGTCCGGGCGATATGCCAGGCACCACCGATCTCGTCGTCGACGCCGACCAAGGGCCGCTCGCGTCCGGATCGCTCGAATTCGACAACTTCGGCGACGCAGCGCTCGGGCGCTACCGTGTCGGCGGCAGCGTCGACGTCAATTCTCCGCTGCGGCTCGGCGATCGCCTGAGCCTGCGCGGGCTCGTCAGCAACGAGCTGCAGCGCTACTACCGCGCCGGCTACCAGCTACCGGTCGGGCCCGCGTCGACACGGGTCGGCGTTGCGTATTCGTCGCTGCGCTACCGGCTCGGCGGAGCATTCTCGGATCTCGATTCCAGCGGGCGTGCGAGCGTGCAGACCGCGTACGTGACGCAGCCGCTCGTGCGCGCGCGAAACCTGAGCGTCACTGCGCAGATCCAGTACGAAAACAAGAACCTGCGCGACGACTATGGCGTATTCGACATCCGGCGCGACAAGAACATCGGCCTGTGGACCTTCGGCGTCAGCGGCAACAGTCAGGACGGCTGGCTGGGCGGCGGCCGCAACGGGTTCTCGGTGATGTTCGGCGTCGGGCGGCTGCGCAGCAACGATCCGTTCGAAGCGGATGCGCTGAAAAAATCGATCGGCAGCTTTACGAAGCTGAATGTGAGCGCGCTGCGAGTGCAGGCGCTGGGGCGCCGGTTCGAGTTGTACACGCAATTCAGTGCGCAGCTCGCGTCGCGCAATCTCGACGAATCGGAGAAATTCAGTCTCGGCGGCCCGTACGGCGTCCGCGCGTACGCGCTCGGCGCCGGCAGCGGCGACCAGGGCTGGCAGGCCAGCGCGGAGTTGCGTTATCTGGTCGCGCCGGGATGGCAGGTCAGCACGTTCGTCGACGCCGGGCGCGTGCAGGCCGACAAGTACCCGTGGACGCAAGGGCGAAACATACAGCACATGCAGGCCGGCGGTGTCGGCGCGAGCTGGTTCGGCGCGAAGCGCCAGGTGACGCTGACGGCCGCGTGGCCGCTCGGCGCGGCGTTCGGCTCGCCGACCCGCGCGCCGAGCGTATGGGTTCAGGCCGCTCAGTATTTCTGAGTGCGCGTGATCGGTCCGTCCGGCAGGGCGGGTTTTATAGGGTAATTAAAGAGGATACCAAAATGAATAAGGCCTATTCACTGGTGTGGAATGAAGCACAGGGTGGCTGGTGCGCGGTCGGGGAAACGGCGCGCCGTCGCGGCAAGTCGGGCGGCGGCAAGCGCCTGCTCGCGGCGGGCGTGTCGCTGCTGGGGCTGGCGGCTGCGTCGGGCGCGTACGCGCTGCCGACGGGCGGCGAGATCATGTCGGGGCAGGCGGACATCGCGAAGTCGGCGGACAACAAGACGATGTCGGTCAACCAGCACACGGACAAGCTGATCACGAACTGGCAGGACTTCAGCATCGGCAGCGGCGAGCGGGTGTCGTTCCGGCAGCCGACGAGCCAGTCGATCGCACTGAACCGGGTGGTCGGCGCGAACGGCAGCCAGATTCACGGCCAGCTGGACGCGAACGGGCGCGTGTTCCTGGTGAACCCGAACGGCGTGATGTTCGGCGCGGGCGCGCAGGTGAACGTGGGCGGCCTGGTGGCGTCGACGCAAAACCTGTCGGACGCGGATTTCCTGGCCGGTCGCTACCGGTTCGCGGGGACGTCGGGCCAGTCGGTGGAGAACGCCGGGACGATCACGGCGGCGGACGGCGGCAGCGTGGCGCTGCTGGGCGCGCGGGTGTCGAACACGGGTGTGATCCGCGCGCAGATGGGCCGCGTGGCGTTGGGTGCGGGCAATGCGTTCAACGTGAACTTCGACGGCAACGGGCTGCTGAACCTGCAGGTTGAAGGCGGCGCGGTGGACGCGCAGGCGCACAACGGCGGGTTGCTGAAGGCGGACGGCGGGGAAGTGCTGATGACGGCGCGCGCGGCAGGCGATCTGCTGGGTTCGGTGGTCAGGAACAGCGGCACGATCGAGGCGAAGGGCCTGAGCAGCCGCGCCGGGAAGATCACGCTGGACGGCGGCGACGTTCAAGTCGGCGGGAAGCTGGACGCGAGCGCGCAGGACGCATCGACGGCGGGCGGCACGGTGACGACGCGCGGCGAGCGGGTGGCGGTGTCGCGCGACGTGCAGGTGGATACGCGCGCGGCGTCGGGCCGCACGGGCCAGTGGACGATCGAGGCGGCCAACGCCGGGGTTGGCGGTAACGCTGGCGTCGCGATCGACGGCGAGACGCTGTCGCGCAACCTGGGCACGACGAACGTGGCGCTGACCAATACGTCGGGCGACCTGACGGTGGGCGACGCGGTGAACTGGGCGAGCGACAACGCGCTGACGCTGACGTCGAAAAAGGGCAGCGTGAACCTGAATCGGTCGCTGACGGCGAGCGGCGCGAAAGCGGGCGTGACGGTGAACGCGGCGCAACGCATTCGCATCGGCAACAAGGTGACGCTGACGGGCGAAAACGCGAGCCTGGCGCTGAACTCGGGCAGCGGCCATACGCTGACGGACGACGCTGTGGTCACGCTGTCGGGTCGCAATGCATCGTTCTCGGCGAACGGCGAAGCGTATCGCGTGATTCACGATCTCGCGGGGCTGCGCGCTGTCGACGGCAACATGAACGGCCGTTACGTGCTGGGTAACGCGATCGACGGCGGCGGTGCGCAATTCCGCAGCCTCGGCGGCGACCGTGCGGCGTTCGGTGGCGTGTTCGACGGTCTGGGCAATACTATCCACAATCTGTCGGTCTCGAATCCCGACAGTGCGGTCGTCGGGTTGTTTGCGGTCAACATCGGCCGCATCGCCAACCTCGGGCTGGAGAAAATCACGGCGCGCGGGTCGGCCGGGTACACGAGGTCGCCGGTCAGCGTCGGCGCATTGGCCGGCTACAACACGGGTGACATCACCAACGTAAAGGCGAAAGACGTCGTGGTGACTGGCTACGGCCGCGCGATCCTCGGTGGTCTGGTCGGCAGCAATCTCAGCGGACGCATCGATC
Source organism: Burkholderia sp. FW306-1C-G01B (assembly GCF_058781685.1). NCBI lineage: Bacteria > Pseudomonadati > Pseudomonadota > Betaproteobacteria > Burkholderiales > Burkholderiaceae > Burkholderia > Burkholderia sp. FW306-1C-G01B. Next base: position 588,354 of record NZ_JBYSWZ010000001.1, on the reverse strand, counting down.
GCGCTTCCGTTTCGGGCCGTGTCGAAGGCGGCAGGGATGCGTTGTACGTCGGTGGTCTGGCTGGCGAAAACCGCACGTTCCTCGGGCCGAATGAGCGCGACGCTACCATCAGTAACAGCCACGCCGACGTAACGGTCATCAGCGGGGCGAGCGGCGTCATCGGGTCGGGCGGCGATACGGGCGGTCTGGTCGGGATCAACCGGGGCGTCATCACGGCGTCGACGGCAGCGGGCAGCGTCAGCGCCCTGGCCCGCGGCGCGCGCGTCGGTGGCCTCGTCGGCTTCAACGAAGGCGGGGACAAGGCGGGGCGCATCGAGGCCTCTTCGTCGACCGCGAGCGTGCGAGGCGGTCATGACGCGACGGCGGGCGGCCTCGTCGGCTACAACGCCGCGTTGATCGAGGCGTCCGACGCGACAGGTGACGTGATCGTGGGCGACAACAGCACGGCGGGCGGCCTGGTCGGGGAAAATCTCGCCAAGATCGCCGCGTCGACGGCGGGCGGCAAGGTCATCGCCGGTGCGTCGGGCGTGGTCGGCGGGCTCGTCGGCACGAATGCCGGCAAGGTGGAGCGCGCCCGGGCAAGCGGGGGCGTGAACGCCGCCGGTATGGGCAGGGCAGGCGGCCTGGTCGGACTCAACCGGGGCAGCGTGTCGTCGTCGAGCGCGTCGGGTGACGTCGTTGCGGGCGCCGGTAGCTACGTCGGCGGTCTGGTCGGCCATAACTTCATGGGCGCATCGATCGATGGATCCGAGGCCTCAGGTTCGGCGAAGGGCGGCGATGGCAGTTCGGTCGGCGGTCTCGTCGGCAAGAACGACAGCAAGATCGCGTCGTCGTCGTCGTCGGGTGCGGTGTCCGGCGGGCGCAGCGCACGGCTGGGCGGCATAGCCGGCGAAAGCTTCGGCAACGTCGATTATTCGAGCTCGAGCAGCCTTATTGCGTATAGGGCCGGCTACGATCAGCTCTACGGTGGGCTGGCCGGCTTTAACTTCGGCCGGATGCGCGGCAATGACGTGAGCGGAAACGCGGCGGCGGTGCCGCTTGCGGGCCGCAATTTCGGCGCAATCCAGAACTGATCGGTCCCGTTCCGGGAGGCGGGGTTGGTTGCAGTGACGCCCGCCTCCCGGGCACGTCGCGCTGTCGCGACTTCGATCCGACGCCCGTTCGATATAGGTGCCGTGCGGGTCGGCCGGCCGGCGATAGCGGCACGCGAGCCGTCGTCCGGTCGGTCTTCGCCGCAACGATGTTTTTCAAGGGTTCTTCACGTCGATCCGCGAAGAACCCTTTCTTTTGGCGGCGAGCCGGGCACGGCCGGAAAATCGTGGGACAGTCGGTATTCGGCGCCGTCGTTACGTATCAAGGTAGCCGTGCGACCGGGCTATCCCAAAAAAATTCCAACCGATTGTGTTGCCTGAGCGGCTAACCCGCCGAACGCTCTGTCAACGCAATGCGAAACAAACGACTCGTATTTACCGCGTCAAAGTTCGTTCAAGTCCGAAAGTGTGATGCCATTCGATTTGACGTGTACGAAATGGTTCGTACGATGCGGACACCCCCGCAGGCCTTTGGCATGATCGGAACTCCCCTTCTTTCCAGGTGTTTTCCGAGACGATCACGGATGTCGGAACAGCGTTGCTCCGGCTGCGTTCGCGATCGCCGCCGCGCGCCATGTCGCAGAGCCCGCTTCAGTCCATTCGTCGTTACCAGAGCATTTCGGTGTTCGGTGGCGGCATCGTCGTCACCGTCCTTGTCCTGATCGCTTGCGGTCTCGGGATGGCGTCGATCGTCTCGGGCTATGTCGAGGGCGCGCGGCGCAGCTACTTGAACGGCCTGGAGCAGACGCTGAACGAAATCCAGGTGAGCGAAACCTCGTTCCGAAACGGCGTCGCGAACGCGCAGTTGATCTGGCAGGAGGCCAGCGCCGCGCCGGCGGCGGTCGTCGACGAATTCCTCCTCAACGACCAGCGCGTCGCGACCCGCCCGCATCCGTCGCTCGTCATCGGTGTGCCAGCGCAAACCGGCAATCGGGCCGAAGTCGCGCGCTATCTGTCGCTGTCGGTCCTGCTGGCACGCATCTGCGCGGCCAGTTCGATCAATCGCGGGCGCACGCTGGAGGGCTACCACTACAGCACGCGCACCGGTTTGTTCGCGCTGATACCCCATCGGAACCGCGACGATCCGGCGCTGGTTTCGCCGGAAAGCCGTGCACGCGTGCTGGACGCGTTGCGCGTCGATTTCGAGCGCCCGTATCCGGGCATCGTCGATGCGCGCCCGCACGTGCGCTGGCTGGCGCCGTTCACCGATCCCGTGTCGGGGCAGCCGCGCATCCGGCTCGCGGCCGAGGCGCGCGACAACGGCAAGCCGTTCGCGGTGCTCGTCACCGAATATCCGACCGATTACCTGCTGTCCTGGCTCGCCGACTATCGCCCCGAAGGCATGTTCTACATCACGACGGCCGATGGCCAGCTCGTCACGATGGATCCCACGGCGGGCGAAACCGGCCGCGTGGAAAGCCTGCTGAAGCTGAGCCCGTGGCGTGGCGGCGCGTCGTCGTCGAGCGCGCCCGTGTTCCGGGACGGCTTCCTGCTGTTTCACGGCAAGCTCGAATCGACGGGCTGGACGCTTGCCTATGCGCTGTCGTGGACCGACATCGCGGCCGGCGTCGCGCGCTCGGCCGGTACGCTCGGCGCCGCGACGCTACTTGCGCTCATGGTCATGTGGGGGTTGCTGCTGCGCTTTCATCGGCGAGAGTTCGTGCCGCTCTACGCGCACTCGCAACGCGTGTTCGACAGCGAAGCGCTGTGCCGCAGTGTGATCGAGATGGCGCCGATCGGCCTCGGGCTGATCGCGCGCGACGACGGGCGTTTCATGCTCGCGAGCCCCGCGCTGACGGACATGGTCGAGCGGACCGGCGGCGACTATCACGCGCTGTCGAACCACGTGGTCGACGCGTGGCAGGCGCGCGGCGATGCCGGCGGCGTGCAGCACGACGGCCTGCTGCTGGGCGATGTGCAGGCCACGTGTCAGCACCTCGAATTCGCCGCATGCGGCGCACGCTATCAGGGCACGGACGTACTGATCGTCGCGGTTGCCGACGTGACTGCCAAGCAGCAGCTCGTTCAGAAGCTGGAGGAGGCCGTGCGTGCGGCCGATTCGGCGAATGCTGCGAAATCGTCGTTCCTCGCGGCGATGAGCCACGAGATCCGCACGCCGCTGAACGTGATTCTCGGCAACCTGGAACTGCTCGAGCGCTCGGCGCTCGACGCGGTCCAGCATGATCGCGTGCACACGCTGCGGGCATCGGCGACGAGCCTGCTCGCGCTCGTCGGCGACATTCTCGATTTCTCGAAGATCGAGGCCGGCGCGATGTCGGTCGAATCGATCGAGTTCGACGTGATCGAGACGATCGAGCGCGAGCTGAACGCGTTCGCGACGATCGCGAAGGCAAAGGGACTGCAGCTGTTCTGCGAGATCCATGCGTGCAGCACGCAGAAAATGCGAGGCGATCCGACGCGGCTCGCGCAGGTGCTCCGCAATCTGGTGAACAACGCGCTCAAGTTTACCGATGCGGGCTGCGTGACCGTGCGCGTTGCCGTCGTCGCCGGGGGGCACGACGCGCCCGAACTGTCGATCGAGGTCGAGGATACCGGCATCGGCATCGCTTCCGAACATCGGCACAAGTTGTTCAAGGCATTTTCGCAGGTCGACACGTCGATCACGCGGCGTTACGGCGGCACCGGCCTCGGGCTTGCGCTATGCAGCCGGCTCGTCGCGGCGATGGGCGGCCGCATCGCGGTGGAGAGCGAGACGGGCGTCGGCAGCCGTTTCAAGGTGCTTCTGCCGCTCGGCATGGACCTCGTCGCGCTCGACCGGCCGCGCGCGGCTCGCGCACATGCGCTGGCGCTGATCGCCGCGCATCCCGAGTGGCGCGATTTTGCGTTGCCGCATCTAAGTGCATGGGGATTCGACGTCAGCGTGTACGACAGTCCGTCGACTCTGCCGGCCGGCATGGCACGACGCGGCGCGGTCGTGCTGTTCGGCGATTCCGACACGTGGTCGCGAGCGGATCTGAACAGCCTGAGCGATTGCGCACTGCTGATTCTCGCGATACCCGACGGCCCGCTCGAACCGTATCGCGCGGGCGACACGGTACGCGTGTCGAGTTACTCGCTCCGCGGTTTGCGCGCCGCGTTGGCGCTCGGCGGCCCGATGGGCGGTGAACGCAGGATCGATGCCGTATCGGGCGACGCGCTGCGGCGTGACGATTCGCATGCTCGCGATTCGGCGATGGCCGCAACGTCGCGCGACGCGGCCGCGCACGGCAGTCGCGCATTGCGTGTGCTCGTCGCACACGACGAAACCATCAACGGCTCGATTTTCAGCGAGCAACTGTACGCGCTCGGCTGCGTCGCAGCCGAGGTCGGAACGGGGCGCGCGGCGCTCGAATCGCTAGCCGGCGACGCGTGGGACGTGCTGCTGATCGGCGACGATCTGCCCGACATGCGCGCGCATCAACTGGCCGAGGCGGCACGGGGCGTCGATGCCGCGTGCGACGTACTGGTCGTGACGTCGCATTTGACGCCCGAAGGCATGCGTCGCTGCACGGCAGCCGGTGTCCGGCGCGTATTGACCAAACCCGTGACGCTCCGGCACCTGCGCGGCGCGCTTGCGCACGCATGGCAGCGACGTGCGGCGACGCCGGCGCAGGACGGATGCGTGGCCGCTTGCCCAGTGGGCTCAACTCATCATGAAACGGAATTGCATGACAAGTAACCAACGGCATCGAACGTATCAACAAGCATTCGAGATAACAACAACGGCAGGGTGCCGACGCACATTGCGCGGCAGATTTCAAATCAACACCGGAGGGGAACATCGTGCGTCATGTAGGGAAGATATTCGCACTGTTGCTCGATTTCGCCGCACTTTCTGAGAAGTCTCGTCGGGAGTTCCTGACGATGATGAACGAGTTCTTGCTCATGTCGCCAATTCAGAGGCGACGTACGCTTGTCGAGTGGAAAAACAGGGTGGATGGCAACCAGCGTGACGTGCCCGGCGATTCGAGCCGCCAATAGCGCGCCGGGTCGCGGCACGGCCGCGCTGCGCGAGAGCGTGGCCGGCATCCTGTAACGGCGCCGAGCCGCCGTGAGCCTCGGCAAATCTGCACGGTGCGGTCGTGCGGATACGTCGTGCGCACCGCTGGCATAGGCACCGGCGTACACCGTTCGCTGCGTGGCCCGCGCCGATTGCAGGGCAAACCGGGATTTATCTTAAAATTGAGGCACTATTTGTCCGGTGTGCCGAATACGGCCAGCCATCGACACGATGGCGCGAGCATGCTCCCCGTCGCAGCGGGGACCGGATGCGTGACTGAAAGCCTCGGGGAAACAGGAACATGGACGAATTCTTTGTGCGCGTGATGGTAGCCGACGATCATCCGGCGTCCGCGCTCGGCATGTCGCAGGCGCTGCAAGGCAACAGCACGATCAAGCTCGTGGGCACCGTTTCGAACTCGACGGACCTGGTCGCGGCGCTCGACGCGCAGCAGAGCGACGTGCTCGTGCTCGACTATGTGATGCCGGGCGGCAAGTACGGCGACGGGCTCGTGCTGCTGTCGTTCCTGCAGCGCCGCTATCCGGCGCTGCATATCGTGACGATCACGATGATCGACAATCCGAGCGTGCTGCGCGCGATCCACAAGCAGGGCGTGAGTTGCATCCTCAGCAAGTCGGACGCGATCTCGCACCTGATCGGCGCCGTGCATGCCGCGTACGTTGGTGCGAACTACATGTCGCCATTCATCAAGCAGGTGCTGCACGATGTCGAATCCGAGCCCGCTACTCGCGCGCTGACAACGCGCGAGATCGAGGTTGTCCGGTTATTCGGCGCGGGCTACACGGTGGGCGAGATCGCCGCGCAGCTCCATCGCAGCAAGCAGACCATCAGTTCGCAGAAGTCGAGTGCGATGAAGAAACTCGGGATCGTTCGCGACGCGGATCTGATCCGCTATAACGACGAGCAAAAGCTTGCGGGCGCATCCGACGACGATGCGTCGCCGGCGTGACGATCGCGAGGGCCGGCTGCCGCTCCGGATCGGCTTCGGGGCAGACGCCGCCGAAGTGATGCATTGCGTGTGGGCAGACGCACGCCACGCCACGCGACTACCCTGTTTTCCAGGGCACCGATGCGCCGGCATCGACGAATGATGCGGTATCCGGCCGCGAGCGACGAGATCGATAGAACATGCCTGCAAAGCTGAAAAGACTTGTATCTCACGCGGCCATGGCGGTTCGCAAGCCATTCGAGCCGGGGCGCGTCCGGCGGCAGCAGCAGTTCCTGCTGTACGCAAGCGGCGCGGCGATCTCGGTGTTCATTCTGGTGTGCGCGGCACTCGTTTTGCTGCTCGACGTGCAGGAGTCCCTCGAGCGCTTCCGGGTCGAGTTCACGGAGCGCAGGGCCGAACTCGTTGCCGAGGTGGAGATCATGAGGGCGCTGCGGAATCGCTATGTCGAGGACATGGAGCTGCAATGGGACAGCGTCGTTGAAAATTCGCGAAGCCTGCCCGGGGTGCTCGCCGGCAAGCACGGCAAGCAGACGTTCGTCGGGCGGAAAGGGCGAATTGCGATCGCTGCATTCGCCGACATCCCGCTGGCCGCATCAGCGAGCAGTCACTTGCCTTACCTCGCGCGCTATCTCGAGCCGGTCGAGGTGACGGGCGTCCTGCCGCCGCCACAACCGGCCGATCCGGGCGGTACTTCCTATCTGATCGATCCGAACGGCGATTTCATCGTTGCGGCAGGGCATTCGCTGGTGAAGCGAGCGATTGCGCTGCCACGCGGTTTCGATGTAAAGGCACTCGTCGAGCAACTGCGCCCGATGACGACCGATACAGCCGTTTCGATGGCGCCCGTCGCTCGTCAAAACACGATTGTGCTCGAGCGGCGATACGATCCGGTGCTCGGACGCTCCGTGCTGCGGATGGTGCAATGGGTGCGTGGCGCGAACGGCAGGCCGGTCGTCTGGTTCGTCATCAACAGCCCGCCGCTGATAGAGGGGATACTGCGTTCGCCGGGTGCCGGCAGGGAATACGCGCTCGTCGATTCCAGCGGAAATCTCCTGCTCGGCCGGCAACCCGACCGCACGATGGTGGCTCGCGCGCTCGAGCATGCGAGCCACGACGACGGCGAGCGAGCGGGCGCACATCGCGTCGGCATGAACTTCGTCGTCAGCGACAGGATACCGAGATCGGACGAGGTGGTGATGGCGGCCATCTCATGGCGTGCCGTTCTGAGTGACGTAGCCTTGCGCGCGAGCTTGACGGTCGCGCCGGCGCTCTTCGCAATCGCGCTGCTGTGGATCGCAATCGTGATGTTCGACAAGCGCGCGCTGCGCCCGGCGAATCGGCGAGCGATTCGCCTGATCGAAAGCGAGGCGCTCAACCGGACGCTGATCCGCACGGCGCCGGCCGGGCTCGTGCTGCTGTCGTTCGTCGACGGCGAAGCGATCATGCGCAACGACGCGCTGATCGCGTACGAGCGGGACGTGTCGGGCGAGCCGCTCGGCAAGCGCTTGTGGCGCGCGTATCGGGACGGTGCGCCCGCCGGCAACGCGCGTGGGCGCGTCACGCGGGAGCTGGCCGTCGAGCGCGCGGGATATGGCACCGTCTATCTCGACGCGCACATCGTGCGCACCAGGTATCGCGGGATCGACGTGCTGCTGTGCACGCTGCTCGACATCACGGCCCGCAAGCAGGCGGAGGAGAAGCTGCGCGAGGCGAGCGAAGCCGCCGAGCTTGCGAACAAGGCGAAGTCGACGTTTCTCGCGACGATGAGCCACGAGATCCGCACGCCGCTCAACGCGATCATCGGCAACCTGGAACTGATGGAGCGCGCGCAGATGGCGGCGCCGATGCGGCGGCGGCTGGGGACGATCATGTCGTCGTCCGATGCGCTGCTGCGCGTGATCAACGACGTGCTCGACCTGTCGAAGGCCGAGTCGAACCAGATGGTGCTGGAAAGCATTCCGTTCGACCTGCGTCGTGTCGTGAACGACGTGGCCGCGATCTTCCGCCCGCTCGCGGACGCGAAAAACCTGGCGCTGACGTGCCGCATTGCCCCGGATCTCGCCGATGGTTACGTGGGCGATTCGACCCGGCTACGGCAACTGGTGTCGAACCTCGTCAGCAATGCGATCAAGTTTACGAAGCGCGGCGGCGTGACGATCGACGTGCGGCTTGCACAGGCGGGCCCGGCCGGCCATGGCGTCGAAATCGCCGTCAGCGATACGGGCATCGGCATTCCCGAAGACAGCCTGCCGACCCTGTTCGACGTCTATGTCCAGACCGATGCGTCGATCTACCGGCGCTTCGGCGGCACGGGGCTCGGGCTGCCGCTGTGTCGGCGCATCGTGACGCTGATGCGTGGCGAACTGAGTGTCGACAGCCGTCTTGGCGAAGGCACGGTTTTCGTGGCTGCGTTGCCGCTGCCCGAAGCGCCGTCCGGCTGGCGAGACGATGCGCCGGAACCGGGGACGTTTGCGGATACCGCGCACGGGTATGACGCAGAGGCGGAGTCCGAAGCGGGCGCAGAGGCGGAAGCGGAGGCCGACGATGACGAACCGCTGCGCGTGCTCGTCGCCGAGGATCATCCGGCAAGCCGGGCGTTGCTGCGCGATCAGCTCGACGCGCTGCGCTACGACGCCACGATCGTTTCCAATGGCATCGAGGCGATGCGCGCCTTCTTCGAGCAGCCGTACGACGTGGTGCTGACCGATCTCGGCATGCCGGAACTCGATGGCTTCGCGCTCGCGAACTTCCTGCGCGAGCAGGGCGCCCGCGTGCCCGTGATCGCGATGACGGCGCACGCGACCGACGAGGATCGCCGGCGCTGCGAACAGGTCGGCGTGGCGGAGGTCGTGCTCAAGCCGCTGTCGATCGAGACGCTCGACGCGGCGTTGCGGCGGCATGCGAGGCACCCGGGACCAATGAATCACGGGCGTCCGGATCAAGTCGCGCGACCCGTGATGACGGACGAGATCAGGCAGACGCTGCACGCGGCCTCGTTGCATTCGCTGACGGTGCTCGATACTGCGCTGTCGAATGACGATGCCGATCTGGTCAAGATCGAGCTTCATTCGATGCGCGGCGGCTTCGCACTTGCTGGTGCCACGGAAGCGACGGATGCGTGCACGCGTGCCGAAAAGACCCTGACAGACGGCGGCATCGAAGCAATGAAGGCTGCTTGGCCGGCGTTCGAGCGGCAGATCGAATGTGCGCTCGAGCGGCTGTCCGGGGCAGGGCCGCATGGATCGTGCGAGCCCGTCTGATTCGCGAACAAGCGGCGCGTCGTTGCGGATCGGTACGGCGGTCGCCGACCCAGGGTCTTCAGGGAGGGGCGAATTACTCGAACATTCGGGTAGTGCGGCTCCCGGGAGCCGCTGCATGACCGTTTGGTCGAGTCGTTTCGACTCGTGACCCGTTTCGCAATCGCCGTTGTCGCTTTCCTGCAGCGATTCTTCAAACTTTCCGTTGTCGTCCGACGTGTCCTGGGGCGCAGTTTGAAGCCCGTCAGCTGCCTGCGTATCCCCGTTTCCCTCCTGAGCGAGCGCGGTACGCGCCGATGCGATTCAAGCGAAAACATCAATGGGTCATCGAGGCAATACTCCGTCACGGGAACCAGTCTCCCGGTTCATTCGCGGGCTGAACTTGGCGGCCTAGCTGGATGGCTCAACGAGCGCGTCCGTGAAAGGCCCCTGGGCAGTTGATACACCAACTGCGAGATTCCAGAGATCAGTTGCATCGCCCGGTTGATTCCGCCCCCGATATCCGCCTTGCAGGCGGTGAGGTAATTGAAAAAACCCGAAAGCAAAATCCGGCACAAGGGAGTGGCCGTGGTCTTCACCCTACGCGCCTATGCGATCCACGCGACGCGTTGCAATCGGATTGCCGCACATTTTGTTAAATCTATTTGACGATTGGCGGCCTGAATCCGTGGGATGCGGAGATTCGTACTTGTCTCAGATACCCATCTCATGGTTATAGAACTTGTCCTATTTGAGGGGGAGTGGATGGTTGGTAACATTATCACACAGTTCGCGTCCTATTAAATAGTATCAATTAAATCTGAAGCGGCATCTCGAGGTGCCAGGGCAATGCGACTGCGGATTCACGATCTTTCGAACCTCGGTCGAAGTGTCGATCAAGTCCATTTATCAAAAATTATTGGGGGTGAGTGACCGATAAATTCCGTGAAAATTAGTTATGCAAATGGTTGGTTTGCAGATGTCGATTCCGGCAAATGCGACTGAAGGTTATTTATTGAATATTGAGTGAGTTGGAAATGAAAAAAATCACGATGATGGTGGCTGCTGCCGGTTTCGCATGTGCGGCGATGAACGCTGCACAAGCTGCGGACGGCACGATCAACTTCACGGGCGAGATCGTGGCTGCGTCGTGCGGCATTACGGGCGGCAGCGGGACGTCCGTGACCGGCAGCAAGGGCGATCAGTCGATCGACGTCAAGCTGGGCAAGGTCAGCGTGGACGCGCTGGGCGGCGCTGCCGGCGGCGGCATCGCGGCCGGTACCGCGATCAACCTCAACCTCGATTGCGGTGCGACCGGCAAGGGCCTGAACACGGTCAAGGTGCGTTTCGATCCGGCCAGCGGGTCGGGCCTGGACGCCAACAACAACAAGCTGCTGAAGACCACCGGCACGGCCAAGGGCGTGGCCATCGGCCTCTTCAACACCGCGGGCACGCTGCTGAACCTGAACGCCAACGAGACGATCGACGCACCGCTGGTCCAGGGTGGCACGGAAGAAGCGCCGACCTATACGGCCAATCTGGCGCTGAACGCCGGCTACGTGAAGGCCGGCACCGACGTCGTGGCCGGTACCGCCAACGGCACGCTGCCGTTCACGCTGACCTACGAGTAATCCACCTTCGGGCGAGGGCATCCCTCGCCCGACCAACGATTTCCCATACGACATGAAACGATTCCACTTTGCCGGGCTGGCCCTGGCCAGTTCGCTGCTGTTGTCTACGGGCGCCTCGTTCGCCGGCATCACGCTCGACGGAACCCGCGTCGTGCTGGCCGCGCCGAGCAAGGAGGCGTCAATTCTGGTCCGCAACCGCGCACCGGCCGACGTGATGATCCAGTCGTGGATGGATGCGAGCGACGGGAAGTCGGACGTGCCGTTTGCGATCACGCCGGCGCTCAGTCGCCTGGGTGCGGAGAAACAGCAGACGCTGCGGATTCTCTACTACGGTCAGGGTCTGCCCGCCGATCGCGAGTCGGTGTTCTGGCTCAACGTGCAGGAAATTCCGCAGAAAGCCAAGGCCGACAACACGCTGCAGATTGCCGTGCGTCAGCGCGTCAAGTTCTTCTACCGGCCCGCCGGCCTGCCCGGAAAAGTCGAGGACGCGCCCGCGCAGCTTCGCTGGCGGCTCGTTCAGCGCGATGGTCGCACGCAGCTCGAAGTCAGCAATCCGTCGGCTTTCTTCGTCTCGCTGGCTTCGGTCAAGGTGCAAAGCGGCAGCCGGGACTATGCCGCGGCGGCCGAGATGGTGCCGCCGTCCTCCACGCGCCAGTTCGCCATCAAGGATCTGCCGGCCGGCACTGCTTCAGCGGGCATGAAGGTCCACTTCGAGTCGATCAACGACTACGGCGCCGTCGAACCGCATGACGGCACCACCGCCGGTTGAAGCGACCGGTTAGAAACATCGTATTCCTCTTCATCTTCGTTATCCCCGGGCCCTTGCCGTGGGGAGGGGAGTGTTCGCGCTTGCGATTCCGCTCGGGAGGTGAATCAACTTAGAGAAAAGGTATGGAGAACTTCACAAAGGAACGGGATGTATGGACGGCCGCGCAGATCGGCATGCCGTGCCTTGCGTTGCTTGGCCTGATGCTGCCGGCGCACGGCCACGCGGTGGAGTTCAACGAGTCTTTTCTGCGCAAGGGGGAAGGGCCGGTCGAGCTGAGCTATTTCGAGAAGGGCAGTTCGGTGCCGCCCGGCAGCTATGACGTCGACGTCTATCTGAATCACACGCTGGTCAAGCGTCAGGACGTCGCGTTCCGTGCCGATGCAGAAGGCACCGTCAAGCCGGCGGTGACGCTCGGGCTGTTGCGTGCCGCTGGCGTCAACGTCGCGCGGCTCGAGAAGGACGGGCGTATCGCCGCGGGTGCGGACGACGCGACGATCGTGGACCTCCGCGCCGTGGCGGACGGCGCTTCGGTGGAATTCGAGTCCAATACGTTGTCGCTGAACATCAGCTTTCCGCAACTGTATGTGTCGCGAACCTCGCGCGGCTACGTGGACCAGTCGCTGTGGGACGACGGCGTGCCCGCCTTGTACAGCGATTATCAGGTCAGCTACAGCCGCAACGATAGCCACGGCCACAACAACGAGTATTACTTCGTCGGTTTGCGCAACGGCTTCAATGCCGGCGGCTGGCGTTTTCGCAACGAATCGACGCTCACCGGCACCACGGGGGCGGGCAGCCGCTTTACCAGCAACCGCAGCTACGTGGAGCGCGACATCCGGCGTTTGCGCAGCAAGGTGGCGGCCGGCGAGCTGTATACGTCGGGCGACATCTTCGACAGCGTGCGCTTTGTCGGCGCGCAGATCGGCACCGATCTCGGCATGCTGCCCGACAGCGAGGTCGGCTTCGCGCCGGTCGTGCGCGGGATTGCCGAGAGCAATGCGGTGGTGGAAGTGCGGCAGAACGGCTACGTGATCTATTCGACGCCGGTGCCGCCCGGCGCGTTCGAGATCACCGACATCTATCCGAGCGGCTCGAACGGCGACCTCGAGATCAGGATCACCGAGGCCGACGGACGCGTGCGCCGGTTCACCCAGCCGTACTCATACCTGCCGGTGATGGTCCGGCGCGGCAGCCTGCGCTACGCGTTTGCCGCCGGCCAATATCGCGTCCAGGGCCAGTCGAGCCCGAAGTTCACGCAGGGCACGCTGGTGTACGGCGTGTCCGACAACTTCACCGGCTACGGCGGCATTATCGCCGCGGACAACTACGTGGCGGCCGCCCTCGGCATCGGCGTGAACACGCGCATTGGCGGCATGTCGCTGGACGTCACGACGAGCCGGTCGCGCACGTCGGCCGGTACCCGGCAAGGGCAGAGTGTGCGGTTCCTGTATTCGAAGACGCTGTATCCGACCAACACCACGTTCACGATGGTCGGCTATCGCTATTCGACCGACGGCTACCGTACGATGAGCCAGCACGTCGAGGACGCGGACCGTTCGTACGGGCCGCGCGTCGCGCGTCAGAAAAGCCGCCTGGACGTGAACGTCAACCAGCCGCTCGGGAGCGGCTCGATGTTCGCCGGCGTAGGCGACACGACCTACTGGAACGGCGAGGGACGCAGCCGGCGCCTGCAGGTCGGCTACAGCAACAGCTACAAGAACGTCAGCTACAGCTTGTCGGCGTCGCACATCCAGGAGTCGGGGCCGTTCGCGCGGCCTGACACGCAGTTCAACGTGTCCGTCAGCATTCCGCTGGGCAAGGCATCGAGCACGCATCGCCTGTATGCGAATGCGGTTTCGTCGACGCGCGGCGACTTCAACGTGCAGACCGGCGTGTCGGGTTACCTGAACGACAGCAACACCGTCAATTACGGCGTGCAGGCCGGCTACAGCCGCGACGGCGGAGGCTCGGGCGGCGTCAGCGCGGGCTGGGATACGCCGAACGCGAAGCTGACCGGCAACTTCACGCAGGACCGCTCGGGCCGGCATTTCGACGCGGGCGCATCGGGCTCCGTCGTCGTGCATGGCGGCGGTGTCACGCTTGGCCAGCCGCTCGGCGAGACGTTCGCGGTGGTCCAGGTGCCGAAGGTGCGCGACGTGACGTTCGGTGGAGCGCCGACGGTGCGCACCGACCGGCGCGGCTACGCGATCGTGCCGTATCTGCAGCCGTACCGTCAGAACTGGCTGAACATCGATCCGTCGAGTGTCGGCACGCATACGGAGATCACCGACAACGCGAAGATGGTGGTGCCCACGCGAGGGGCGATCGTGAAGACCCGCTTCGACGCGGAGTCGGGCCGGCGCGTGCAGTTCGAGCTGAGCCAGGACGCAGGCGGCAAGGTGCCGTTCGGCGCGCAGGCGTATGACGCGAAGGGCAAGCTGCTCGGCATGGTGGACAACCAGTCGCGTTTGCTCGTGTTCGGCATCGAGGACCAGGGCAGCATCGATGTGCGGTGGGGTGACGACAGTTGCAAGGTGACCTATCAATTGCCGACGCTGAACAAGGAACTGGCGTACGAGCGCCGGGCGGCGATGTGCAGGGGCGCCGGCACGATGGTCGGCGCCAGATGACAGGTGTCCGGAAAGCTTTTCGCGTGACTGTTTGCTAAAGAACGGGCACGGACAATGATCTGGGAAACGGAAAATGAAATTCATACCAATTTTAATTTTGGTTTTATTGTCGAATTATTCTCACGCGTCTTGCACCATGAAAAGAAGTGATGGTGTAACAGTGCCGTCACTTGTTGTTACTCTCCCAAAATTCAGTCCGCCACCATTTGATCCAAATGTTCCGGATGGAACGGTGATTTTTTCGTCGTCTGGGGCGTCGAGCGGATTGGGTGGAACGTTATATTGCAGTTCAGTAGTTGGTGACGTTATCTATGTCGGAAGGACAGGCTCCGCTCCCGGAAAATACAACACATATCCCACTCCAGTTTCCGGAGTGGGGGTTCGTATAAAGGGTGGCATCAATGTAAGTCAATGGTGGCCACAATCGAGTACTGTCACCACCACGTCGGCTATTTACTATGCGGGTTCGGAGTTTACGGTTGAGCTCGTGAAAACTGGTGATATCACGGCGCCGGGTGTTCTGAACGGTGAAATTGGAATGACTTATGCGTTAACTCAGGGAACGAAAATCCGTTCGATCGTGACCAATGGCGCGATCAATATTCGTCCGCAAGTACCGACCTGCAATCTGTTGACTCCGAACATAGCAGTCGATCTTGGGAAAGCATCGATGGGTGAGTTGAAAGGCGTTGGCGCAACGTCGTTACCCAAGCCCCTGGAGGTGCGTCTCAAGTGTTCAGGCGGGAATCCCGGCACGTCGACGAGAATGTTCATGACGCTCACGGACTCGGCAAATTCCGGTAACCGTTCCGATACGCTCTCTCTTGCGCCCGGTTCGACCGCCAAAGGCGTCGGCATTCAGATATTGCGTGGCTCGGACAATACGCTTGTGAGTTACGGTCCGGATTCCGCTCAGACAGGAAATCCCAATCAATGGGCGGTCGGGAGTTTCGGCAATGTCGACGTCACGATTCCTTTCAGGGCTCGTTATGTGCGAACGTCCTCCGACGTGGTGGTCGGCAAGGCGAACGGTGTTGCCACGTTCACCATGAGCTATCAGTGAGGTTCGCTCTGGAATCCGGATCGATGGCGCGTACGGGGATTGCCGGCAACGCGAAGCCGGTGGCGCCACACGCGGGGCCACCTCTCGATCAATGATGCAAAAAGGATGGATTCGTCATTTCGTACAAGTGCGACCACATTTTGCCGGTTAATTAAAATTCGTCCTATTTCCCGCTGCGTGTGAGTCATCGAAACTGACGTCAGTGGAATTGACGTTCCACGCATCAGCTAGATGCAACTGAACGACATCGCCAAGTTGCTCAATGGGCGACCCCGTCAGACGCTTGGCTGGAGCACCCCCGAAGAAGCAATGGCCAGGGAATTGGAAAAAGCCGGTTTAGCTAAACGTCGCACTTGACTCTTGAGATCGCCCTGTTCGGCATGGCGCATATGGCACAAGCCGATACCGTGTCGAAGAAAATCACGCTGACCGCGCAGATCAACGGCGGCATCTTCGTGTCGAGGCGGCCGGCTCGACCTGGCATGGCGTCTGACGTTCAGGCCGAGAGAGCGGCTTGTTGTGGCTGCGGCTGACAAATCAGGGACGCAGGCGCCGCTTGTCATCAACGTTGGATACGGCGCCGTGATTTATCAAATGGTTCACCGGCTGCAGTGACGAACTGGTGGGCGGTGAAAGTATCTGTTCTTTGTTTTTGTCGGAAATGGCTGTGATTCTATTTCGCCGGTGAAATGCGAATTCCGGAAATTTCCGTCTGGTGAGATTGTTCTCTGATCGATGAGAATGGAGGGGGGATGTTGAGGAAATGCGAAATGCGAATAAAAATCGGAACTGCTTTGCTGTCGTTGCTTAGTTTGTTTTTGGTTTCGCTTCCCGCGCATGCGTGGTATCTCGAAAGTGGATCTGTCGTCAATAGTTATCAGGGGTGTACCTGGCG
This sequence comes from Burkholderia sp. FW306-1C-G01B, assembly GCF_058781685.1. Lineage (NCBI taxonomy): Bacteria > Pseudomonadati > Pseudomonadota > Betaproteobacteria > Burkholderiales > Burkholderiaceae > Burkholderia > Burkholderia sp. FW306-1C-G01B. The sequence continues at coordinate 572,069 of NZ_JBYSWZ010000001.1, read as the reverse complement.
GAATAATGGAGATGGAACCTCCACGCTAAATATGGTTGTCAATTTCAAGCAGGGTTTTGGTAGTTCGAATAATAAAAAGTTCGCGGCGCGCGGTTTTATTGTGTACACGTATACTAAGGATGGTCTTCTAGATAGGAGTTCCCGAGCTGCCATTGCCATTTGGCTGGATGGCATGAAAAATGATTTCGTTGAGAATGGCACTGGGGGTAAGTATAAAGTGTATTCTCATAGTACAACTGTTGGGACGCCATGGAGGAACATTTCCCCATTCAGCGGCCATGTTGAAATTTTAATCTCTGATGAAGAGATTTCCGATTGGCCTGCGGTCTCAATTCAAGCTGCAAATTTGACTGCGCCCGGAAATGACGTCGGCGAAATAACGGGTGGTGCGTATTTCGCTCGGAACAACAACACTGCTAACTGTACGGTCATTGACCCGGAGACGCCGCTGCCGCCCGTCATCGCTATCAGCATGACCGCGCCGGACTGGAACCTGGGTGAGCTGCCCGAGGGGAATGGAGAGAAAATTTTCCCGAACAGTCCGGATCAGCTTTGCTTTACCTATTTGGGCGCGGCGGTGAGCGGCAAGCAGTTCATCATCAACGCTGACAGTGCCAATGGCGTTGCCGGCAGCCGCTATCGCCTCAAAAACCTGAAGGACGCTTCGCAACTCGTACCCTACAACGTGACGCTAGACAGCGGCACGTCGAATGTGTCGCTGCCGAATGCGAGCAATAAGTCGCTGCCTCTCAATAGCTCGGGCAGAACCTGCTTCGTACCGACCTTCAAGACGACGGTCGACTCGACCGTGAAAGACGGCGATTACAGTGATGTGCTGACGTTCACTGTCGTCACCAAATCGTAGGAGATCCCGTGAAAGCGTCTACACGCTGTAACGTACTGGTTGCGCTGCTGTTCGTGCCTGCCGTCGCACTGCCGCAGACCGTGAACCTCACGGGAAAGACCCAGAGCAAGATCGCCGCGCACGTGACCAAGCGGGACGTGCTGACCGTGACCGACGACAAGGGTGGCTGGTTCGACAAGGGGCTGGAAATGCAGCAGCTCGGTGGCTGGACGACGCCGTACGAGGTGCAGGCGCGACTGAAGGTCGTATCGACGAGCGGAGTGTTCCAGGTTCGCATGGACGAACCGCTGACGATTCGCAACCAGTCGAATGCCGCCCAGGTGTTCCGATCGCCGAAGGTGCTCCTCGGCAACGAAGGCGGGAATTCGAAGGCGCTGTCGGTTGGCCAGAGCGTGCAGTTCCAGAACCCGGCGCCGCCCGTGGCCGGTACGGATTCGGTGGGCTACTACGGTCTCGCCATTTCGGCCTATCCGCCGGAAGGCGATTTCAAAAGCACGGTGGGTACATACTCCGGTGTGTTGTCGATGGTATTCGAACCGGTCATCAAGGCGCCTTGACGAGCCACCGTCATTCCAGGTGTCACCCCCATCTTCCATTGATTGACTGATACATGCACATGAAGCTGCTTTCTTCCGTATTCTTCGGCGTTTGTGCGGCGGCCTGTCTGTCCATGTCGCCCCCGTCGCTTGCCGCGATCGACCTGATGCCGAAAGAAGTACAGGTCGACGCGAAGGCGACGGCCGTGCAAGTGGTCAACAACAGCGATCGGCCCGAATACGTGAGCATTTCGCTGTCGCGTCTGCTCAACCCGGGCGTGCCGCTGGAGGATGAGCGGCTCGAGTCGGTTGGCGAATCGACGCATCCGTCCATCTATGCGTATCCGTTCCGCATGACGCTTTCGCCCGGCCAAACGAAGACGATCACGCTCAAGCCATTGCGCGCGGTCGAGACGGAGACTGTTTACCGGCTCGACGTCAAACCGGTCGTCAAGGTGCTGGCGGCCGAGAAAAAGGCGGCGACCGCCAATATCGTCGTCAATCTCGGATTCAGCGGGTTGGTTCGCCAGTTGCCCGAGAACGAGCGCCGGACGCTTTCCGTCACGTGCGAAGCCAACGGTGCGCGCGTAACCGCGACAGGTACCGTGCGCTACCCCGTAACGGGTGCCGAGGCGGACGGCCATAAGCTCGACGATTTCAATGTCTATCCGGGGGTATCGCTGCCCGTGCCTGGGCGCGTCGTGAAGATTCCAAGGCATCCGGTGTGTGACGGCCACGAGGGATAATCCGTCGTTTCGATGCGAAATGGACAACCGCTCCATTCGCATATCGCCTGCATTACCCGAATGACACGGCGTGTACCCTTAGACGCTGACGTGCGAGCCGACAGACGGGCTCGGAATCGTTGGTGGGTGTGGTGTGGAGATCCGGTTTCCTGACGAGTCGGAAACCTGGTGATACTTCCATGAGTCTCCCCTTTCTCTCGTGGCCGCCGCCGAATCCGGCGATGTTGCCTGCTTGTGCGCTCTCGCCGGCGCGACGCTGACCGCGAGATGACTCCCGGTTCCTGCGATACGCAAAACAGCGATTCGAGCATGACTGAATTGCCGTGGCGCTGCGTGCGGGACGATGATCCGGCATGCATTGGCACCCGTTGAAGAGAGGCACGAGCGTGCCGCGCATTGAAGCGCGGCCTCATGTTCCCGCCTGTCGCTCAACCCTTCGCGACGACGTCGATGCGCAGCGCGTCGCCGCCGGCGACGATCGCGAGCAGGCGATCGACGTTCGGGTGCGCGCCGGGGCGGTTGCGTGCGTCGGCGGTGTGCTCCGCGAACACCGCGAGACCATGCTCGGCAGCCTTCGCGTCGAGCGTGCCGAATGCCTGCTTCAGGTAGTGGTAGACCGCGAGCGAACCCTGCTTGCCGGGCTGGTTTTCGATGCTGGCGACCACATCGCCGTTCGCGCCGACGAGATCGATGCGCGCGATGCCGTCGATGGCCGGCAATTGCGCGAGGTTGTCCTTGAATACTGGGGTAGCTTGAATCACTGAAAACACTCCGTCGGTTCGGTCATGGGCCAATGAGCGTGGCCGGCCGTATTTTATCCGATCGGTTTCGGCGCACCGGCCGGCGCGGCCGGCCGGTGCGGCCGGCGGCATCGCGTTCCGTCACCGCCCGGCGTCGGCCGGCACGCCCGCTTCCCGCGAGCGCTCGATGTCCGGGCTGCGATACGCGCGCTCGGGAATCTCGGCGAGCCGCGATGCATGTACCTGCCGAGGCCCCAGGCCATAGAATTTCTGGAAGCTCATGATCAGCGGCGACCATTTGTCGGGATCGATGCGGTCTTGACGACCCTCCATCAGCAGGTCCGGATGCACGTGCACGCGCTGGATGCGCACCTCGAACACCGTGATCTTCCCGCGCAGGTCGGGTGTTTCATCGGCGAGCCCGTGCACGGCCGCGACGACCGCTTCCAGGTGAATCGGGCACTCGAGCGCGCGCGGCGGCGACACGGTCTGCGATGGCGTCTCCGTCAGCCCCGCCGTGCCGAACTTGTCGGGTTCGTATACGTAGCCTCGCGCGCGCTTCGATTCGGGCACCGGATGCGTGCCCGTCGTCCGTGCGATCCGGTCGACCGCGTGCGCCTGCGCGGACGACGGCAGGTTCAGCACGCATTCGCCGGTGCGCATCAGGTTGCGGGTGGTCTGCGAGCTGGCGGCGATGCCGATCACGCCGCGCCAGCCCAGCCAGAACGCGGACGAGATCGGCGCGAGATTTGCCGTGCCATCCGGGTTCAGCGTGCTGACCAGCACGACGGGCGTGCCGAAATAGAGGATGTTCGGTTCGGTGACGCGATGCGGAGCGTTCATGGTCGGGGCCTTCGCTTCGTTGAGGGATCAGTCCGCATGCTGATCCTGTCGCGGCCGCGCGGCGCTCCGATTCTTGTCGTGTCATCCGGAGATCGGCGCGCTGCGGCGACGCACGAAAATTGCTCGCGGAGCAGCGCTTGCAACGCGCTGCAACGGCGCGAGCATGCGGTACGCGAACGGCCATCAGCGCATCGGCACCACGCCTGCTTTTCCGCTACAGTAAGAAATCGCAGGCCGCACGCCGCCGCGCCTCGCGCGCCGCGCGACCGCAATCCGGAATTGCACATGAGGGCCCCGATGGACACGCCGCAACGCTATACCGCCAACGCACCGACGCGCGAGGAAGTCGATGCGCTCGCCGGTTCGACCGTCATCGAATTCGGCACCAACTGGTGCGGCATCTGCGCGGGCGCGCAGCCCGCGATCGTCGAATCGTTCGCTGCGCATCCCGCCGTGCGCCACCTGAAGATCGAGGACGGTCCGGGCCGCCCGCTCGGCCGCTCGTTCCGCGTCAAGCTGTGGCCGACGCTGGTGTTCCTGCGCGACGGCGTCGAGGTCGCGCGCGTCGTGCGGCCCGCCGATGCGAAGCAGATCGAAGCCGACGGCTTCGCCGCGCTGGCCTGACGTCACGATCATGCAACAGGCCATCACGCATATCGCCGTCGACGCGCGCGGCAGCGGCCTCGTCGAGTTCACGCCGCAGGTGCGCGCGTTCGTCGACCAGCAGTCGATCTGCACGGGCCTGCTCACCGTGTTCTGCCGCCATACGTCGGCTTCGCTGCTGATCCAGGAGAATGCGGATCCGTCGGTGCGGCGCGATCTCGAACGCTATTTCGCGACGCTCGCGCCGGAAGACGAAAGCCGCTACGAGCACGACACCGAAGGGCTCGACGACATGCCCGCCCATTTGCGTACGGCGCTCACGCAGGTGCAGTTGTCGATTCCGGTCGAGCACGGGCGCATGGTGCTCGGCACCTGGCAGGGGATCTACCTGTTCGAGCATCGTCGCGCGGCGCACCGGCGCGACATCGTACTGCATCTGATCGGCGAATAAGCGGGAACGTGAGCGGGAACGCGTGATGCAGCGCCGGCGCGCGATGCCGTGTGCGTTTGCGCGCGGCGCACCGCTTCAGGCGAGCAGCTTCTCGACAAGGGCGCTGAGCTCGCGCAGGTGGACGGGCTTCGGCAGGAATTCGTCGAACACGTGCTTGTTCTCGCGCAGCGCGGCCGATTCATACGCGCTGACGCCGACGATCGCCGGATGGCGGCCGTCGTCGTCCGGCTGCGCGACCGCGCGAATGCGCCGCGCGACCTCGAAGCCGCTCAGGTCCGGCAGTTCGAGATCGAGCACGACGATGTCGTAGCGGTCCGTGCCGAAGCGTGCGACGCCTTCCTGGCCGGTGCCGCACAGATCGGCGTCGATGCCGAGCGCCGACAGCATCGCGCCAAGTGTTTCGCGCGCGTTGTCGTTGTCGTCGACGACCAGCGCGCGCCGGTCGCGATGCGCGGCGGCCGCCGACAACGCGGGCGTTTCGCCGGCCGTCTCGGTGAAGTCGGGCACCTCGACAGGCAGCGTCACGACGAATTCGCTGCCTTCGCCGACCACGCTGCGCACGTCCACATGCCCGCGCAGCGTCGTGACGATTTCGCGCACGACGGCGAGCCCCATGCCGATCCCGTCCACGTGCAGCCCGACCGCGTCGTTCGCGCGGTAGAACGGTTCGAAGATCTTCGACAGATGCTGCTTCGCGATGCCGGTGCCCGTGTCGCGCACGACGATCGTCAGTTGCTTGCCGGCCGGCGCGTCGGCGAGCGCGATCGATACGTCGATCGACCCGCCGAGCGTGTACTTGACGGAATTCTCGACCAGGTTGGACAGCACCTGCCGCAACAGCTTGCGGTCCGAGCGGATCGACAGATCGTGCGGCTGGACCTGCTGCGCGACCGCGATCCGCTTGGCCGCGATCTTTTCGCGCAGTGGCTCGATGACTTCGGCGAGCAGCGATGCCATGCCGACCGTTTCCAGTTCGGCGAGGCGCTTGGTCGAGCGCAGCTTGATGTAGTCGGTCAGGTCCTTGACGAGCGCTTCGAGCGACAGCGCGGAATTCTGCAGCCGCCGGATCGTCTTCAGGTTCGCGTCGGATTGCGGGCGCGCGAGCAGGATCTCGATCGACCCGCAGATCGCCTGCAGCGGCGTGCGCAGTTCATGGCTGACCATCCCGAGGAACGCGTTCTTCGCCTCGATCATCTCGAACGCGCGATCCGACGCCTTGCGCTCCGCGTCGAGCGCTGCATCCTGCCGTTCGAGCAGGTCGTCGCGCGTGCGCATCGTATAGAACAGCAGCAGGAACAGCGCGCACAGGATCACGCCCAGCACGATGCCAAGGATCAGGATCGCGCGCTGCTTTTCCTTCAACTGATGGAACGTGAAATCGCGCTGCGCCATCTCGATCGCGCGGAAGTAGTTCGCGAGGCCGTTGACCTTCGGCCAGTACGCATTGACCTCGTCGATCACCTGCCGCGCGTTCTTCGGCGCACCGCGCAGCAACGGCACGTCGTGCTTCAGGCGCGTCATGAATTCGCCGAGCGCGTCGATCTCGTTGCGCGCCCGCGGAATGCGCAGCCAGTATTGGGATACTTCGGACGGCCGTTGCAGAAACCCGAACGATACCGACAGGCTGTCGAGCTGCATCTGCACGCGATCGAAGTCGTCGTCTTCGTGCGTCGCGTAGAGAATCAGTTGCCGGTCGAACCGCGTATAGACGTTGCGGTATTGCGCGGCCGTCCAGAACACGCCTTCGCGCGGCCCTTCGAGCACGCCCTCGTTGACCGAGGTTGCGAGGAGGTCCCACAGCAGGAACGCCCACGCGGCGAATCCCGCGATCCACAGCGACCCGAGGATCAGAATGATTTTTCTGTTTTTCCGTCGCGGCCGCGTCATTTCACTTCACGGTCAGGCCGATGATCTGCCACGCGAACTTGGCTTCGCCGAGCGGCGTCTTCAGCTCGTCGGGATACTGGTCGCGCGGATACATGATCCACAGCGGGCCGTAGTTGTCGTTGCCGAGCACCTTGCCGTTCATCGTTCGCGCGAGGATCACGCCGTATTTGTCCGCATCGGACACCGGAATCGTGAACGTATATTCGTCGATGCAGTGGAATTCGATCTGCGTGCCGTGCGCGCCGACGGTCTTCAGCACGTCGGACAGGCGCGGGCCGGTGAAGGTCGCCTTCGGCGTCCAGCTCGTCGACGTGACGATCGTATGCTGCGGCAGCGCCATCAGTGCCTGCTCGGAAAACACGTAGGCCGTCCTGCCCTGCTGGTTGCTCTTGTCGATCTTGCCGTCGACGGTGAACGTAAACGACGAAGCCGCCCATGCCGCGGCGGCCATGCCGAGCAGGCAGGCCGTCAGCAGGCTCTTGGTCCAGATGGTCGAAACTCGCATGTCTTTCCCTCGTTCGTGCGGTGGTGGGTTGTCGATCCGGCCTCAGCTCGCGGCGGCCGCGGCGGGCAGCGCGATCTTCAGTTCGCGCGCCACTTCGGCGAACAGGATCGGCAGGCGCACCGGCTTTTCCTCGCAGCGCGCGTTGTAGTGCGACACGATGTGCGCGATTTCGTCTTCGCTGGCTTCCCCGGTCGAGATCTTGCCGGTCAGCAGGAAGATCGGCGCGCCGCTGTTCTCGCTCGAACGGATGCCGCGCACGAGATCGGCGGCGGTCTGGTCGCCGAGCATCCAGTCGAGGATGTAGCCGTCGAAATCCTCGACTTCCAGCGCCTTGCGGAACGTGGCGCCGTCGAAGTACGGGATCGCGTTCACGCCTTTTTCGATGAAATATTCACATACCGTTTCGGCGACGTCCCGGGAATCGTCGACCACGGCGATGCGTGCCGCGTACACGTTCGGCTGGGTCGAACGCAGCTCGACGACGTCGACCGCATACGTGCGCCCTTCGCGCGCGTGTTGGCGCTCCGTGACGATCCATTCGCCTTGCCACTGCAGCGCGACGAAATCCGTTTCGATCTGGCTGCTGGCCTTCGTCGAGATCGCGGCGCGGCAGCGGAAGCGCCGCGACTCGATCACGAGCGTCGCGTCGATCATCTCGGCGGCGGCCGGCTGCGCGCCCTTGTCGTCGAGCAGGATCGCGGGCGGCACGCCGAAGTGCGTCGCGATGTCCTGCAACTGCGACAGGTTCCATGGGATCAGGCCTTTCATCTTGCGCGTGACGACCGAGAAACTGAGGCCCAGCACATTCGCGATCGTCGTGTTGTGACTTCGCGGCGGAATGCCGTTCCGGTTCAGGAGGTCGCGCACCTTGTTGGCGGTGATGAGATCGACGTTGGCCTGCTCGCTGTTGGACATCTCGACGGGGTCTCCAGGGGTTTGGGCGAGGAAGAGCATATCAAAAGTGACGCGTCACGCAAACTTTGAAAACGCGAAGGACCTTGACATGCCATTTTTCTCCATTATTATTGCTCACCACGTCACTATTGTTTGTCGCGTCATGTTTGGGGCCAATGTCGGCGACAGCCGATACGGCGAAAGGCGACGGCAATGAAGTAGTGATGGAACGATTCAAAGAGAGAGCCTGAGAGAGCCTTGGACTGCGTGTCGGCGTCGGCGGATTGTATCCGCTGCGCCGCGCGCAAGCCGGGTACGATCTCGCGGGGTGGAATAGCTCGAAGAATTGCGGCGCGAATAAACGATGCGGAAGAGCGCGAGGACGCGCGCATCGTCGCGCTGAAGCAGGCCGCGAAGGCCCAGCCGAAGGCGGCCTACGATCTCGGCCTGCGTTATTTCCGCGGCGATGGCGTGCGCCAGGACAGCTACCAGGCACGCAAGTGGATGCGCGACGCCGCCGAGCGCGACCGCCCGCGGCGGCAAGGAATCGAAGAAGCTGCTCGAGTTCGCGCGCAAGGCGAAGAAGGAAGACGAAGAAGACTGGAAATGGCGCACGCAATGGCGTGACGTCTATTACGGCTGCTGGAACTCGGGCTATCCGTACTACGGCGTCTGGAATCAGACGTACTGGTACTACTGACCGGGCCGGAAGCAACGGGGGCGGCAGCGGGGAGACCACCATCGCGCGCCACGCCGGGGGCTTATCGAAGTTCGCAGGTACGCATAAGCCGAACAACGACTCTATCGATCGATAACGACATGAAGACCATCCTTTCCCATCGGCTCACTCAAGGTGCGCTGGTTGCGGCGCTTGGCGCGTCGACTCCGGTGATGGTGTCGTTCTATTTCAAGCCGGCCAACTGCACGGGCCTCCTGTGCACGACGCTGAATCCGCTCAAGCAGAACTGAGCGGGCGCGTCAGGCGCAGCGGCATCGCGCGGGTCATTCACGGCTGAATGACCCGCGCCCGCCGAATCGAGTGCCTCAGGTGCGCCACGTCACGCGTGGACGCATCTTTTGCCGCCGGCTTGCCGGCGGTATTTCGTTTACGCTCGGGCCGCGCCCCGTACGCGATCTCGCTGCAAGATTTCGATCACGTTCAAAGCGGACTTGCCTGTTCTCACGCGCGAACCGGGCACTGACGCTGCCGCGACGGATGCGCACGAGCGGCGGGCGGTCGCCCGTGCGCCGCGACGCATCGACGTCGCGCTTATCGCAACGCCGACACACGTCGCAGTCGTCGGTCATCGTGTTCGCGGGATGGCGGTGCTTCCACATTGTCTCGCGACGTGACCCGATGCGCGTCACGCTGCTCCGTTTGATCCCTTGACATCAATCAATCCGCCATATAGGCAGCGGCTTCATTGGTAAATCGGACAAGAAACGTCTCTATATCAATTTGTTTAGGACATGACCGATTTAAAACGCCAGATCGTAGTGGCAGTATCGAGTCTTACATCGTATCGATAGGCGATGGGCTCGCGGTAGACAGAGGGCGTCGGTCTCGTCGAAGTTGTCAGGCCATGTCAACCGGGCTCGAAATTTAACGATCTGTGACGTTTGATTGAGGGGCCATTTCAATCGATTCAGATTCGCATTACTAAACAAAAGATGAAATCGATCATCGGTCCGGGCGTCGATCCGTGCCGGCGTGGCGAGCATTGCGTGTCGATGCGCCGCCATTCCATTGGCAATCGATCGCGGCGGTGATCGCCCAGGGTTATGCCTTCGTTCAACCAAACTAGATTCACTCCCGCCGTTCGCGGAAAAGCTTCACGGTTCAGGTTTGTGGATGCCGCGCTGCTTGTCGTCACCGCATGGGCGGCGAGAAGCTGGCTGGGCGGCTCGCCGTCTGCTGAATCCGATGCCGTGCTGATGGCCGTTTCGATTGCGTGTGCGCTCGTCCTGTTTTCGTTGGCCGGCTTGTATGGCGATCCCGAACGTGGGCTGTCATGGCGTCGCATGTGGCTCGCGCTGGCCTGTCTGGCCGTCGCGTTATGTGTCGGCACGATTTCGGTCATGGCGCGCGACCGGCAATTCCCGGTCGCGTTCGACTGGCTAGCCGGCTGGTTCGCGTTGTCGGCGGTCGCGCTCGTCGTGTCGCAGGCCGTGCGGTGGTGGCTCGGCGTTTGCGCGGCGGCGCGGCATGCGCGGCGCAAACCGGTTGCGCTCGTCGGGCATCGCGAACGTTGCCGGACGCTCGTTGGCCGCGATGCGCGTGAAACGTGGCGGCCGTTCCGGATAGCCGCGATCTTCGACATGTCCGGTTTGTCGCCGATCGGGCCGGAAGAGCCGGCCGTGCATCGTGACCTGGCCAACTTCGTCGAGCACGTGCGTCGCGCGCAGGTCGGGGAGATCTGGATCGTGCTGCCGTTGTCGGAGGCCGATCGTGTCGGCGAGATCGTCCGCGCGTTCGCCGAGGATCTGGTCGACATCCGCTTCATGCCGGACCTCACCGGCATGACGCCGCTCCATCCGGACGGGGCGATTCGTGGTCGCGCGCTCGATCTCGTCTCATCGCCGCTGTCCGCGCGGGCGCTGGCGGGCAAGGCGATGTTCGATCGCGTGTTCGCGGGCCTGGCGTTGATCGGAATCGCGCCGCTAATGGTTGTCGTTGCGCTGGCGGTGAAGCTGTCGTCGCCGGGGCCGGTGCTGTTCCGGCAGCAACGCAGGGGCGCTTACGGGCGCGTCTTCACCATCTACAAGTTCCGGACGATGCGCGTGCGCGACACGCGCGAGCCGGGTGAAGTCCGGCAGGCGACGCAAGGCGACCCGCGCGTCACGCGTGTCGGCGCGCTGCTGCGGCGCACGAGCCTCGACGAGCTCCCGCAGTTCTTCAACGTGCTGAAGGGCGACATGTCGGTGGTCGGGCCGCGCCCGCATGCGGTGGAGCACGACCGCTTCTACCAGCACCTTGTCGACGGCTATATCCAGCGCTACCGGATCAAGCCGGGCATCACCGGCTGGGCCCAGATCAACGGGCATCGCGGCGAGACGGATCGCGTCGAGAAGATGCAGAAGCGGGTCGAACACGATCTCTACTACCTGAACAACTGGTCGTTCGGGATGGACGTGAAGATCGTGGCGGCGACCGTTCTGTATGGATTCACGCATCGCAATGCCTATTGATTGACGCGTCGACGCACGTCGTCTGGATAACGGAAATGGAAACTGGAAAACGGCCCGGCTCACGGGCGCAACGATTGCGATCGGCGATGACGGTCCTGCCCGTCGTGCTGCTGTCCGCGTGCGCGGTCGAACCGGGCATGCATATGAACCTCGCGCACGATGCGCCGCAGGATGGTGGTATCGCGACGCAGACATACGAAGGCGGCTTGACGGTATCGATGCAGCGCATCGTTGCGGCATCGCCCGGCCAACCGCAAAACGCGCCCGCTTCGCGTGAAGCGGCGGCGCGGGTGCCGATCGGGCCGATCGACGGCGAGCTGATCGCGGCCCAGCGGCGCGAGGCGCGCACACAGGATGAACGTACGCGCGCGGCGCTTTTTGCGGCGCCGGCGCCATACGCGATCGACGCGGGCGACGTGCTGCAGATCACCGTGTGGGACCACCCCGAACTGGCCGCAGCACAGGGCAACCCGGGCACGCAACAGGTGCGTGCTGCCGATCCGCCGGCGGGCTTCGTCGTCGATCAGGGCGGCAACCTGGCCTTTCCGTACGTGGGCGAACTGCATGTCGCCGGCATGAGCACGAGCGAGATTCAGTCCGCGCTTCGCGCGCGGCTGTCGAAGTGGTTCGTCGCGCCGCAGTTGACGGTGCGCGTCGCGTCGTATCGCGCGAATCGCGTCTACGTCGACGGCGAAGTGCGAGCACCGGGCGCACAACCGCTCAACGACACGCCGATGACGTTGCTCGAAGCCGTCACGCGCGCGGGCGGCTTCACGGCCGACGCCGATCAGAGCCGCATGACGCTCGTGCGCGACGGTGCCGCCTATCCGGTCGACCTGCCGGGGCTGATTCGCGAGCGCGTCGATCCGTCACGCATCGTGCTGCGCAACGGCGACCTGCTGCAGGTCGGCGCGCGCGACCAGTTCGGCGTGTACGTGATGGGTGAAGTCAACAAGCCGACGACGGCGCTGCCGCTGCGCAACGGCCGGCTCACGCTGGCCGACGCGCTGTCGCAAGCGGGCAGCGTGAACCAGGGTACGGCCGATCCGAAGCAAACCTACGTGATTCGCGCCGGCGCGGACCGGCAGGCGCAGGTGTTTCATCTGGATGGCAGCTCGCCGGTGTCGATGGTGCTCGCCAACGAGTTCGAGCTGCAGCCGCGCGACGTCGTGTACGTCGACAGCACGAAGCTGGCGCGCTTCGGCCGCGTGCTCGCGCAACTGCTTCCGGCCATCAACGCGGGCCTGACGGCGGCGATCGTCACGAAATGATGAAACGGATCCTGGTGGTGTGTACCGGCAACGTATGCCGCAGCCCGGCCGCGCAGGCGCTGTTGTCGCGCGTGCTGCCCGGTCGCACGGTGGAGTCGGCCGGCGTCGCGGCGATCGGCGGGACGCCGGTCGACCCTGTGATGAATGCGCTGTTGGTCGCGCGCGGCTTCGACCTGTCGGCGCATCGGGCACGACGCGTCGATGACCGGACCTGCCGGTGGGCCGACCTGATTCTGGTGATGGAGGTCGCGCATCGCGAACTGATCGAGCGGACCTTCCCGATGATGCGTGGCCGTGTGTATCGGTTGACCGAGCGCTACCGGACCGACGTTCCTGATCCGTACCGCCGAAGCCGCTACGTCTACGACTACGCGACGAAGCTGATCGAGCACGGCGTTGCCGATTGGGCCGCGCGGATCGCCACCTTCGAACCGAACCTGCAGCAGCACCCGGATACCGGCGCGGATGCGCCGTAACACTTGCAGTGAGCCTCAAATGAACGCATCGAACCCACGCCAATCCCATTTACGCGATGCCGATGAACTCGACGTGCGCGGCATCCTCGACGTGCTGATCCGGCATGCAGGCCGCATCGTCGCGGTCACGGCGGCGTGTGCCGCGCTCGGCGCCGGCTATGCGTTCGTCGCGAAGCCGGTCTACAAGGCAGACATTGCCGTGCAGGTGGAAAGCGGCGGCTCGGACCTGCGCAGCATGGCGGAGGGCGGGCTGGTCGGCGGCCTCGGCGCGCTGTTCGACGTGAAATCGACCGACGACGGCGAGATGGAAATCCTGCGCTCGCGGCTCGTGACCGAACCGGTCGTCGACGGTCAGCACCTGCACATCGAAGCGCGTCCGCGCCGCGTACCCGTGATCGGCTCCGCCGTTGCGCGCTTCAATCGCGGGCTGTCGACGCCCGGCCTGTTCGGGATCGGCGGGTTCGTCTGGGGCAACGAGCGTATCGATGTTCCGGCATTCGACGTGCCGCGCAGTTTCCAGAAACATGCGTTCATCGTCACGTCGCTGGGCGACGGGCGCTATCGCCTGTCCGGCGGCGATCTCGAGCGCGATGTGGAAGGCGCGATCGGCGAGCCGCTGCACGTGAAGACGGCCGCCGGCGACGTGACGCTGCGGGTGGCCGGCATCGAAGCCGAAGCGGGCGCGCAGTTCGTCGTGAAGGCGGATTCGAGGCAGGTCGTGCTCACCGAATTGCAGAAGAAACTGACGATAGCGAATCGCGGCAAGGATCAGTCCGGCGTGATCGGCGTGTCGTACGAAAGCCATGATCCGGAGCGCGCGGCCGCCGTGCTGAACGCGATCGCAGACAACTACGTGCGGCAGAACGCGAGCCGCAAGGCGGCTACCGCCGAGAAGTCGCTGGCGTTCCTGGGCGACCAGGTACCGACCGTGGAGCGTCAGTTGCGTGCGGCCGAAGATCGCCTCAATGCCTATCAGGCCCGCCATGAAATCGTGGATCTGAGCGAGCAGGCGAAGGCGATGCTGACGCAATCGACCGCCGCGCAGATGTCGCTGTTCGAGCTCGAACAGAAGCGGCTGGCGCTGGCGTCGACGCTGACGCCGGCGCACCCGGAGCGCGCGGCGGTCGACCGGCAGATCGCCGCCGCCAAGGCCCGGATCGGGACGATCAACGACACGATCCGGCGCTTGCCCGACGCGCAGCAGAACGTCGTACGCCTGCGCCGCGATGTGACCGTGCAAACGGAGATCTATGTCGGCTTGCTGAACAGCATCCAGCAGCTTCGCCTCGCGACCGCGAGCAAGATCGGCAACGTGCGCGTGATCGATCGCGCGATCGTGCCGGACGAGCCCGTGCGGCCAAAGCCGGCACTGGTCACGGTGATTGCGGCACTGATGGGGCTCGTGCTCGGCACGTGCGCCGTCATCGGCCGCGCGGTGCTGTTCGGCGGCGTGACCGATCCTGCGGAGATCGAGCGCGACACGAACCTGAACGTGATGGCGACGATTCCGCACAGCGTTGCGCAGCGCCGGCTCGCGCAGCGCGGCGCCGCGGCCGGCGGGGCGCCGGTCCTGGCGCTGGCGCGACCGAACGAACCCGCGGTCGAGGCGCTGCGGAGCCTGTGCACGGCGTTGCGGTTCCAGTTGATGGACCGGCCCGACGGCAACCGCGTGCTGGTCACGGGGCCGTCCGCGGGTGTCGGGAAATCGTTCGTGTCGGCCAACGTGGCCGCGCTGCTCGGGCAGTCGAACAAGCGGGTGTTGCTGATCGACGGCGACCTGCGTCGCGGCGAGCTGGCCAGGCGCTTCGGCATGCGGCCGGAGATCGGCCTGTCGACCGTCCTTCGCGGCGGCGCGGCCGCCGCCGACGCCATCGTGCGCGACGTCGCGCCGAACGTCGACCTGCTGCCGGCCGGCACGCATGCCGACCGGCCCGTCGAACTGCTGTCGTCCGATCGTCTGTCGGCGTTGCTGACGCACGTCGCACGCGATTACGACGTCGTGCTGCTCGACGCGCCGCCGCTGTTGCCGGTGACGGACGCCGTCGTCCTGGCCGCGCATGCGGACACGATCCTGCTCGCGGCACGTGCCGGCGTGACGACCTCGGGCGAACTGCTCGAAGCGGCGAAGCGGATCGAACGCGCCGGCGCGCGCGCGACCGCGGTCGTGTTCAACGGCTTCCGGCCGGGGCTGCGCTCCGCCCGGTACGGCAATTACGGCGCGTACGGGTATGACGACGCCGATTCGCAAACCGCTGCGGATCGCACGTGATCTGCCGACGGAGATTCCGATGACCCATCACCACGAAAACATCCTCGTTACGTTCGGCACCCGCCCGGAAGCCATCAAGATGGCGCCGCTCGTCCACGCGCTGCGGGCCCGCGACGGCGTGCGCTGCGGCGTCTGCGTGACGGCCCAGCATCGCCAGATGCTCGATCAGGTGCTCGACCTGTTCGGCATCGTGCCGGATTTCGATCTCGACCTGATGCGGGCAGGGCAGACGCTCGGCAGCTTGACCGGGCACATCCTCAATGCGCTCGACCCGGTGCTGGAATCGTTCCGGCCCGATCTCGTGCTCGTGCACGGCGATACGACCACGACGCTCGGCGCGACGCTCGCGGCGTACTACCGGCGCATTCCGGTCGGACACGTGGAAGCCGGGCTACGCACCGGCAACCTGTATTCACCATGGCCGGAAGAGGCGAACCGGAAGGTGACGGGCGCGCTCGCGCTGCATCACTTCGCACCCACCGAAACCTCACGGGCGAACCTGCTGGCCGAAGGCGTCGAAGCCGACCGCGTGCACGTGACCGGCAACACCGTGATCGACGCATTGCTCGCGATCACCGCGCGCCTCGAGCACGACCGGGCGCTGGTGCAGCAGATGCGCGAGCGGTTCCCGTTCGTCGACGACGCGCGGCGCATGATCCTCGTCACCGGCCATCGCCGCGAGAACTTCGGCCGCGGGTTCGAGCAGATCTGCGAAGCGATCGCGATCATCGCGAAGCGCTATCCGGAGTGCCGCATCGTCTACCCGATGCACCTGAATCCGAACGTGCGCGAACCCGTCACGCGGCTGCTCGGCGACATCGGCAACGTCGTGCTGATCGAGCCGCAGGAGTACTTGCCGTTCGTCTATCTGATGAGCCGCGCGTGGTTGATCCTGACCGACTCCGGCGGGATCCAGGAGGAGGCGCCGTCGCTCGGCAAGCCGGTGCTCGTGATGCGCGACACCACCGAACGGCCGGAAGCCGTCGCGGCCGGCACGGTGAGACTGGTCGGCACCGAAGTCGAGCGGCTGGTCGGCGCGGTGGTCGAGCTGTGGGATGACGACGCTGCCTATCGCGCGATGAGCCGCGCGCACAACCCGTACGGCGACGGCCGTGCAAGCGAGCGGATTGCGGATCTGCTGGTCTCGCCGCCGATCCTGACGCAGGGGCCGGCATACCTGGCCGGCTCGCCCTGCTGAATCCCCCGACGTCTGGAGAACCTCATTCATGTCATTCGAAACCATTTCCGTCATCGGGCTGGGCTATATCGGCCTGCCCACCGCGGCGGCCTTTGCCGCGCGCCGTAAAAGCGTGGTCGGCGTCGACGTGTCGCAGCATGCGGTCGACACGATCAATCGCGGCGAGATCCATATCGTCGAGCCCGAACTGGACATGCTCGTGCATGCCGCAGTGACGCAAGGCTACCTGCGCGCGACGGCAACGCCCGAGCCGGCCGATGCGTTCCTGATCGCGGTGCCTACACCGTTTGCCGAGGGCAACAAGCCGGACCTGACCTATATCGAGGCCGCATGCCGATCGATCGCGCCGGTGCTGAAGAAGGGCGACCTGGTGGTGCTGGAGTCGACTTCGCCGGTCGGCGCGACCGAAAAAATTGCCGCGTGGCTCGCGGCGCAACGCCCGGACCTGACCTTTCCGCAACAGGCCGGCGAGCGCTCGGACATCCGTATCGCGCATTGCCCCGAGCGCGTGCTGCCGGGCCATGTCGTGCGCGAACTCGTGGAGAACGACCGCGTGATCGGCGGGATGACGCGCAGATGCGGCACGCGTGCGCAGGAGCTGTACGAGGTGTTCGTGCGCGGCGAGTGCATCCTGACCGATGCGCGTACTGCCGAAATGTGCAAGCTGACCGAGAACGCGTTTCGCGACGTGAACATCGCGTTCGCGAACGAGCTGTCGGTGATTTGCGACCAACTGGACATCAACGTGTGGGAACTGATTCGGCTGGCGAACCGCCATCCGCGCGTCAGCGTGCTGCAGCCGGGGCCGGGCGTGGGCGGCCATTGCATCGCGGTCGATCCGTGGTTCATCGTCGATTCCGCGCCGGAGCACGCGCGTCTGATCCGCACCGCGCGCAACGTGAACGACGACAAGCCGCATTTCGTCTACGAGCGCGTGCGGCAGGCGGCGAGCCGGTTCCGCGAGCCCGTGATCGCGTGTCTCGGGCTCGCGTTCAAGGCGGACATCGACGATCTGCGCGAGAGCCCGGCGATGGAGATCGTCGAAGCGCTGGCGCAGAACGCCGGTGCGACGCTGCTGGTCGTCGAACCCAACATCGCCGCGCTGCCCGAATCGCTCGAGGCGAAGGCCCGGCTGTGCGGTCTGAACACCGCGCTGGCCGAAGCCGACGTGATCGTGATCCTCGTCGATCATGCGCCGTTCCGGCGCATGGACCCGGTGCGGCTGCAGACCAAGGTCGTGATCGACACGCGCGGCGTGCTGGCGCGCGGGTAACGGGCGCGCAACAGTCATGCTGCGAAATGCCGACGCCAAAAAGCTGCTGGGCCGTCTCGAGGCGCTTGTCTGTACCGGCGCGCCAGGCCTCTATCGCGTGCTGACGTTCTGGGTCGTCCAGCGGATCTATTCGCTGGACGAGCTTGGGGCTGCGGCGTCCAACCTGGCGATTGCACAGATGATCGGTTTCTTCACGGCCATCGGCTGGGCGACGCTGATTCTGGTACGCGTACCGGCGAGCGACGGGAAGCAGGCGGCGCGTGGCGCGTTTTACTCGCTGGTGTCGATGGCGGGATGGACCGCCGTGGCCGCCACGCTCGCATGCGTGCTGGTGTCCGCGACAGGCCTCGTCGCGTTCGACCTCGGCGGCGTGGTCGCGCTGATGTGGGGCTGGACCGTGTATCAGCTCGCGCGACATTTCTTCGTGTCGTACCGCCGCTACCGGATCACGATCGCGTTCGACTGCCTGCTGATCGCGGGCTCGTGCGCGATGCTGTGGATCGGCATGCGCCACGGCTATTCCGCGTCGCCGTGCCTGGCGGTTGCGCTGGTCGTGGTGGCCGTCGCGATGTTCGCCGCGATCGGCGCGCCCGATCGTCGCGCGTTCTCGCTGCGCATCGACGTGAAGGGGCTGCAGTTCGGGCTGACCAATTTCCTGTCCGGCGGCATCGCGCTGGCGACCGTACCGATGGCGAAGGCGATGTGCGGTGCGTCGTTCGCGGGGATGCTGTCGTTGTTTTCTTCGGTGACCGCGATCGGCAACCTGCTGCCGCGCGCCATTTCGATCGCGCAATTGCCGGACCTCGTGAAGCGGAAGAAGGACAAGGCGCCGCTCGATGCGACGCTGGGCGCGATGCGGCGCAATATCGACCTGTCGAATCTGGTCGTACTTGTCGCGAACCTTGCGATGGTGGCGGGGCTGACCTGGCGCTACGGGCTCGATGGTGATAGCGTGTACATGGTGCTCGCGGGCGGCGTGCTGCTGGCGATCCAGTGCGCGGCCGGCGTGCATGGCGTCGTCGGCAGCAACGTGATGATGGCGTTCGAGCAGAGCGCGGTCACCGCGCGGATCAACATCGTTACATCGGCGCTGTTCGTTGCACTGCTCGGCGGTTGCATCGCCATCGGCGGCGAAACCGGGTTCTTCTGCATGCTGGCGTCCGCGGTGATCGTGACGTTGATCCGGAACGCGATCGTCGTGACGCATGCACAGCGGGTATGCGCGGCTTATGCGGAATCGATCCGGGCGTTGGACGTCGCCGATATGAAAGCGATGCCGGCGGCGTCGGGAGCGCGTCCGTGAATGCGGCCGCTCGATTCCCGGCGATCGTGCCGCATCGTCGATCGCGCGTGGCCGACCTGGGCGCCGGACTGCTGGCGCTCGCCTACTTCGTCTTCTGCGTCAGCGACACGCTGCTCACGCTCGACGACGATCGTTCGCAGGTCGTAAAGATGGGCGCGTTCGGCCTCGTGTTCGCGGCGATCCTGCTGCGCCCGCGCTTTCACCGGCTGGCCGTCGTCGCGCTCCCCATTGCCGTGTCGCTCTGCATCGGAATGCTGCTGTCGTTCAACGTCCATGCCGGGATCGAGGAACTCGTCCGCTTCCCGTTTCCGGTCGTGATCACGGTGGCGATCTTCCCGTACCGCGACCGGCTCGACGTGCTGGTCAGGACGTTCATCGGCGTGGTTGTGAGCAACGACCTGTTCCAGCTGTATTTCTACGTGTCGTATGCGACCGGGTTGCCGCTGTTCATGCCGGTGAGGATCGACTCGGGATTGTTCCTGCGCGCGCAGGGGTGGATGGGATTCTTTTCGGAGTTCAGCTTCATCAATCTCTGCGCGTTTCTGCTGTGCCGCTGGTACTGGTCCGGCCGTCGGGCGGCGATCGCGTCGTGGGGTTTCCTGTTCTTCGCGTTGCTCGGCTTCTCGTTCAAGCTGTTCGCGGTGCTGGCGCTCTATCCGTTCGTGAGGAACGTCAGGGACGTGCGCGCGTGGCTGGCCACTGCCGGCATCGCCGGCACGATGCTCGTGCTGACTGCGATGGGCGTGCTGGATTCGCTGCTGAAGGTCGGCATGGCGAAGATCCTGTTCTACGTCGTCGCGGGCAATTCGGCGCGCGCCGAATCCTATCGCGTGATGTTCGAGTCGATCCGCAACGGCAATCTGCTCGGCGAAGGCCTGGGCAGCTTCGGCGGCCCGGCATCGGTGAAGTTCTCGTCGCCGCTCTACCAGCTCTATCACTTCGACTGGTACGGGCTCGGCGGGCTGTTGAAGACCACCGACACGTTCTACCCGCACCTGTTCGTCGAGATGGGCGCGTTCGGCGCGCTCGCGTGGCTGGTGTTCGTGCTGGGATACGGGCAAGGGCGGCGCAAGCCGGCTGTCTGGTTCTACATCGTCGGCGCGTTCTGCTTCGACAACCTGTTCTCGATGGCATTTGTGTCGCCGTCTTACGTATTTTCCGCGCTGCTGGCGATGTATGCGTTTTCGTGGGGGCGGACGCGCGTCGGCCCGGCGCATCGCGGCGGGGCGGTGGAGGTTCGCTCATGAAAATTCTCGTCGTTACGAACATGTATCTCGGCAGCAACCGTGCGAACCCCTGGCAAGGCGTGTTCGTGACCGAGCAGGTCGACGCGCTGCGGCGTTCCGGCGGCTGCACGGTCGATGTGCTCGTCATCGACGGGCATCGCGACAAGCATGAATACCTGCGCTCGATCTGGCAGGTCTGGAAGACCGCTCGTGCGGGCCGGTACGACGTCGTGCATTACCACTTCGGCCTGAGCGCGTGTTCCGCACCGCTGGTCCGGCTGTTGACGAAAGCACGGATTGTCATCACGTTCCACGGCACGGACATCCTGGGTCCGCTCTGGATGCGCGCGGTGTCGAAATCGATGGCGTGCTTCGCGCATGCGTGCATCGGCGTGAGTGCGGAAATTTCAGCACGTCTGATCCGGCTGCGCTGCCGCTGCGCGACGATTCCGTGTGCTGTCAACGAGACGGTCTTCGCCGAGGATCGAGACGATGCGCTCGTGAAATCCGCCGTGCCGATCGTTGTCTTCCCGTCGTCGCCGAAGCGTCCGGAGAAGAACTATCCGCTGTTTTCGCAGGTGCTGCGGCAGCTTGCGGAACAACACGGCATCCGGGTGCAGGAGCGGCATATCGACGGTCTCGATCGCGGCGAGGTGCGCGACCTGCTGGCGCATGCCGCGTGCCTGCTGATGACGTCGACCCGGGAAGGGTCGCCGCAATCGGTCAAGGAAGCGATGGCGCTCGATCTGCCGGTCGTATCGGTCGATGTCGGCAACGTGCGGCAACTGCTCGATGGCGTGTCGCCGGGCATGGTGGTGTTCGACCACGACGCGGGCCGTCTGACGAACGAGCTTGCCGATGTGTTGAAGGCCGGCGCGCGATCCAATGGGCGCGAGAAGCTTGCGGCGCTCGGTTACTTCTCCGCCGATGTGTCGGCGAAGTTGAAGGCGCTGTATGCGTTGCTGCATGGGTCGTCGAGATTTTCCAACGATATTCCGGATGCCGAAAAAAATGATAGCGAGGCCTTGCAATGAATCGCGCTGAAATCTTTTCATGCCCGATCGATCTGATGTCGATGAACGATACGGTGGACTGGATCGGCGCGAGAGTCGAGAAACGGCAATTCACGCAGCACGTCGTCGTCAACGTCGCGAAGATCGTCAACCTGCAGCGCGATGCGGAACTCGCCGCGTCGGTCCGGGAATGCGACATCGTCAATGTCGACGGCATGGGCGTCGTCTGGGGCGCGCGGCTGCTCGGCATCCCGGTGCCGGAACGCGTCGCGGGCGTGGATCTGTTCGATCGGCTGTTGGCGCTGGCCGAAGCGAAAGGGCTGCCGGTCTATCTGCTCGGCGCGACGCCGGAGGTCGTCGAGCGGGTCGTCGCGGTGACGGCGGCGTGCTATCCGCGGCTGCCGGTCGCCGGATATCACCACGGCTATTTCTGGGACGACGAACAGGCGGTCGTGGACGATATCCGCCGGTCGGGTGCGCGGCTGCTGTTCGTCGCGATCACGTCGCCGCGCAAGGAAAACTTCATCAATCGCTGGAAATCGCAGTTGGGCGTCGATTTCGTGATGGGCGTGGGCGGGACGTTCGACGTGGTGGCGGGGAAGGTCAAGCGGGCGCCGCCGTGGATGCAGCGAAGTGGGCTGGAGTGGGCGTTTCGCGTGATCCAGGAGCCGGGGCGGATGTGGAAGCGCTATCTGTCGACCAACAGCCGGTTCCTGGCGATGCTGGCGCGCGCGTATGTGTCGCGGTTGATTCGGCGAAAAAGAGAGCGGAATGCGCGGTAGATTCGCTGTCGCCGCATGCGTGCTCGTCGCATCGGTTTGTCACGCGGGCGCGGAAGGCGGCAAGCATGACGATGCGCGCATTTATCGGTCGGACTGGGCGAGCGGCATCGATTCGCGGCTTCGTTTGCAGGAGCCGGCGGTGCAGAACATCGGCACCGCCGAAATTTCCGGTATTCACGGCACGCTGTTGAGGGTGACGATGAACCGCTCGCAGGACTTCAGCAGCGTGGCGAGCGGCACGCCACGTTCCGAGATCAGCTTCTCTCCGGTGTTTCGCTTCGTCAACGGTCGCGACTACGAGGTGCGCTGGTCGACGGTCATTCCCGCCGACTACCGGTTCGATTCCAGACAGCCGGAACTCGTCGCGCAGTTGCATCAGGGCGGCAGCGACGGATCCCCGCCGTTTGCGTTGCTGCTGAATAACGGGAAGTACGAAGTCGATGTGCGTGGCGCGCCGGGCATGCCGGGCCGATCCATTGCGTTTGGCGATCCGTCGGCGGATCGCGGGAAACGGGTCTGGTGGGTGCTGCGGTATCGACCGGACGATCGAGGCGTCGACGCGCTGACCGGTGTTTTCCGGAACGGCGAACGCGTCGTGCATGTTACGGGCGTACCGAACGCGTATCCGAACGATCGCGACGCCTACTTCAAGCTCGGCCTCTACAAATGGTGGTGGAAGACCCGCCCGTCCGATGTGACCGAGCGAACGATATATTACGGCGACATCGAGATGAAGGCACTACGTGAGATGGCCCGATGAGCGGAGCCGGACCGGGCGGATGCGATGCCGGTTCGACGGATGCGTGACGCCGGTGCGCGCCGTGCCTCCACCGGGCCCGCCTCACCCGTTGCGGAAAATCTCCGCATACGCGCTCAACGCCGGCACCCCACCCAAGTGCGCATACAGCACCTTCGACCCCGGCTCGAATTCCCCGCGCCGCACCTTGTCGATCATCCCGTGCATCGATTTGCCTTCGTACACGGGATCGGTCAGCACGCCTTCGAGCCGTGCGCACAGCCGGATCGCCTCGAGCGTGCCGTCGTTCGGCAGCCCATATTCGGGGCCTGCATAACGCGTGTCGAGCACGACGTCCTGCTCGTCGATGCGACGCCCGAGCTCGACGATTTCAGCCGTATGCCGCGCGATGCGCGTGATCTGCGCATGCGTCTTCTCCGGCGTCGCGGATGCGTCGATCCCGATCACGCGATCCGCGCGCCCGTCGGCCGCGAAGCCGACGACCATGCCGGCCTGCGTGCTGCCCGTCACCGAGCACACGACGATGTAGTCGAACTTGAAACCGAGTTCGGCTTCCTGCGCGCGCACTTCTTCCGCGAAGCCGACGAACCCGAGCCCGCCGAGCGGATGCTCGGAGCACCCGGCCGGAACCGGATACGGCTTGCCGCCCGCCTGTCGCACGCTCTCCATCGCTTCTTCCCAACTGCGGCGGATGCCGATGTCGAAGCCGTCGGCAACGAGCCGCACGTCGGCGCCCATCATGCGCGACAGCTGGATGTTGCCGATCCGGTCGTACACGGGGTCTTCATAGTTGACCCAGTGCTCCTGCACGAGCACGCATTTCATGCCGAGATGCGCGGCAACGGCCGCGACCTGGCGCGTCTGGTTCGACTGGACGCCGCCGATCGATACGAGCGTGTCCGCGCCCTGCGCGAGCGCATCGGGGATCAGGTATTCGAGCTTGCGCGTCTTGTTGCCGCCGAACGCGAGGCCGCTGTTGCAGTCCTCGCGCTTCGCATACAGATCGACCTTGCCGCCGAGGTGCGCGCTCAGGCGCTTGAGCGGCTGGATGGGCGTGGGGCCGAACGTCAGCGGGTAACGGGGGAAGCGTTGCAGGTTCATCGATTCTTGTCTCCGGAAAGGCGGGGTTGGCGCGGGCATCGGTGCGCTCGGGAGGGGCCGGCACGCGGTGTCCCGATGGAAAAATGATAGGCAAGCACGCGCGAAATGAGCTTGCGAAATAAATATCGTCGGCCTACGTTGATAACGAATCCAGCGTTAATCAAGCAATTCGAGTTCTGAAAAATCGAGGAAGACGCAATGAAATTAAGTGGAAGACCGGCGACGCCTGTCGATGCCGCGCCCGCGCTCGATCGCATCGATCGCATCGATCGCGCGATCCTCAGGCAGCTTCAGCAGGACGCGTCGATCTCGAACGTGAGCCTCGCCGCGAAGGTGAAGCTGAGCGCGCCGGCGTGCCTGCGGCGCGTCGAACGGCTCAAGGAAATGGGGATGATTCGCGGGATCGTCGCGCTGCTCGACCCGAAGCCGCTCGGGGCCGGCATGCTGGTCGTGATCGGCTTCGTGCTCGATCGCTCGACGCCGGAAGCGTTCGCCGCGTTCGAGAAGGCCGCGCAGAAGGTTTCGGGGTGTGTCGAATGTCACGTCGTAACGGGCGAGTTCGACTATTTCATGCTGGTGCGCACACGCGACAACGAGAGCTTCAACCGGCTGCACGCGGAGCAACTGATCTACCTGCCGGGCGTGCGGCAGGTGCGGTCGTTCATGGTGCTCAAGGAGATATTGTCGACGCATGCGCTGCCGGTGTAGCGCGGAGCGTCGTCGATTCCCATCGGCCTAGGCTATGCCGTTTGGCTAATTGAAAATTCCCGTTTGGGTGTATACAATGAGAATTCAAATTAGCCCATTTGGGAATCGCCATGACAGCAACCACACCTGCGGCCCGTCAGCCTGCCAAGCGGGCTGCCGCATCCCGCGCCGCGACGCCGGCGGGCGGCTCGAACGGTTTGGGCGCCGGCAAGGGCGATTTCGACACCTTTGGCCGGATGGCGCCGATGTTGCAGCGGCGCGCGATCGCGGAGGGTTTCGACGCGGTCATCATCGAGCGCGTCGCGCGCGAGTTGCTCGGCGTGCCGGTTCAGTCCCTCTTGAGCGCGCTGAGCCTGCCCAGCTCGACCATTCTGCGGAAAATCGCCAAACACGACCGGTTGTCGCAAGGCGAGTCCGATCGCGTTGCGCGCGTGCTCTACGTACTGGATCTCGCCACCGATCTGTTTGAGGACAGCGAGCGCGCAGCGGCGTGGATGAGCCGGGCGAACGCAGAGCTCGACGGTTTGAAGCCGCTCGAAGTGCTCGATGTACAGCCCGGCTACGACCGGGTGCGCGACATTCTGAACCGTGCCCAGTTCGGGGTCGGCGCGTGAGGTTGTATCGTCTCGCGAAAGAACGAAAGGGGCACTACCTGGCCGACGACCTGAGCGGGAACGGCGCGGCGATCGCCGGTGGCCGCTGGAATCCTCGCGGCATGCGGGTGCTATACACCTGCTGCCATGCGTCGACGTCGTTGCTCGAGTTACTCGTCCATATGTCCGGCTTGCTTCCCGCTGGCGGATTTTTTTTAGTGACGCTGGAAGTGCCCGACACCGTTTATGACAACGCGTACCAGCCGGACCTGCCGGACGATTGGGCCGTACTGTCGCAGGATCCGGAGTCGACCGCGCGGATCGGGCAGGTCTGGCTTGAAGCGGGCGAGCAGTTGGCGATGCGCGTACCGTCGGTCGTCTGCCCGACCGACTTCAACTTGCTGCTGAACCCGCTGCATGCGGATTTTGCTTCGAGAGTGAAAGTGATCGGCAAAGAAGCGTTCGCGCTGGATCCGCGCCTCTTTGGCTAGTCGGCCGTATTGTTTTGGTTAACGAACAGTCGTCGGCTGCTGCGCGGTCGCGTCGCCCGATCAGCGCTGCCATGGCGCGACGCCTGGATATGCCGACTTGCCGAGACGCTCTCGCGCGTCGCGCACGATAGTCGCATCGAGTTCTCCATCATCCGCCAGCGCCTTCAGCGCGGCGAGCACGATGCTCGCGCGATCGACCTCGAAGAACGCGCGCAGCGCGTCGCGCGTGTCGCTGCGCCCGAACCCGTCGGTGCCGAGCGTCACGTAGCGGCGCGGTACGTACGCGCGGATCAGTTCGGGCACCGCGCGCACATAGTCGGTCGCGGCGACGACGGGGCCCCGCGTCGCCGCAAGCATTCGTGTGACGTACGGATCGGCTGCAGGCGCACCGAGCCGCGACAGCCGCTCGGCTTCCATCCCGTCACGCTGCAGTTCGGTGAAACTCGTGACGCTCCATACGGCCGCGTCGATGCCCCAGTCGTCCTTCAGCATCCGCTGCGCGGCGAGCGCTTCGCCGAGGATGGCGCCCGAGCCGAGCAATTGCACGCGTGCCGTCGCGTTCGAACCGGACGGCAGCCGGTGCATGCCCTTCAGGATGCCCTCGCGCCGCGCGGCCGGATCGTCGTCGGGCATCGACGGCTGCGCGTAGTTCTCGTTCATGACGGTCACGTAATAGAACACGTCGCGCTGCTGCTCGACCATCTCGCGCATGCCCGCATCGACGATCGTCGCGACTTCGTACGCGAACGCCGGATCGTACGCGCGGCAGTTCGGGATCGTCGACGCGGCGAGGTGGCTGCTGCCGTCCTGGTGCTGCAGGCCCTCGCCGCCGAGCGTCGTGCGCCCGGACGTCGCGCCGATCAGGAAGCCGCGCGAGCGCTGGTCGGCGGCGGCCCAGATCAGGTCGCCGATGCGCTGGAAGCCGAACATCGAGTAGTAGATGTAGAACGGCAGCATCGGCAGGTCGTGCACGCTGTACGACGTCGCGGCGGCGATCCACGACGAGATCGCGCCCGCTTCCGAAATGCCTTCCTCGAGGATCTGGCCGCGCGTGTCCTCGCGGTAGTAGAGCATCGAGCCGAGGTCTTCCGGCTCGTAGCGCTGGCCGAGCGGCGAGTAGATGCCGACCTGCCGGAACAGGCTGGCCATGCCGAACGTGCGCGCTTCGTCGGCCACGATCGGCACGACGCGCGAACCGATGTCGCGATCCTTGATCAACGCGGCGAGCATGCGCACGAGCGCCATCGTCGTCGACATCTCGCGGCCGGCCGCGTCCAGCGCGAACGCTCCCCAGGCCGGCATCGAAGGGACGGTCAGCCCCTTCGATGCCGCTGTCCGCCTTCTGGGCAGATAGCCTCCCAGGGCAGCCCGGCGGGCATGCAGGTAACGCATTTCCGGGCTGTCTTCCGCTGGCTTGTAAAACTTCAACTGCTCGACGTCGCTGTCCGACAGCGGCAACCGGAAGCGGTCGCGGAACGCCTTCAGATCGTCGACGTCGAGCTTCTTCTGCTGATGGGTCGTCATCCGGCCTTGGCCGGCCGTGCCCATCCCATAACCCTTCATCGTCTTCGCGAGGATCACGGTCGGCTGGCCGCGGTGCGCGAGCGCGCGCGCATACGCGGCGTGCAGCTTGCGCGCGTCGTGGCCGCCGCGGCGCAGGCGGTCGATCTCCGCATCGGTGAGCTGTGCGGCGAGCGCTTCGAGCGCGGGATCCTGGCTGAAGAAGCGCGCGCGGTTGTATGCGCCGTCGTTCGCGGAGAAGGTCTGGAACTGCCCGTCGACCGTATTGGCGAACGCGCGTGCGAGCGCGCCCGCGTGATCGCGCGCGAACAGCGGATCCCAGTCGGAGCCCCACAGCACCTTGATCGTGTTCCAGCCGGCGCCCGCGAATTGCGCCTCGAGTTCGTCGATCACGTGGCCGTTGCCGCGCACCGGGCCGTCGAGCCGCTGCAGGTTGCAGTTGATCACGAACACGAGATTGTCGAGCCCCTCGCGAGCGGCGAGCGACAGCGCGCCGAGCGATTCGGGTTCGTCCATCTCGCCGTCGCCGAAGAAGCCCCACACGGTGCGGCCCGCGGTGTTCGCGAGGCCGCGATGCTGCAGGTAGCGCATGAAGCGCGCCTGGTAGATCGCGTTGATCGGGCCGATCCCCATCGAGCCGGTCGGGAATTGCCAGAAATCGGGCATCAGCCACGGATGCGGATACGAGCACAGGCCCGGGCCGGCGATTTCGCGGCGGTAATGCTTCAGGTGGTCCTCGGTGAGGAAGCCTTCGAGATACGCGCGCGCATAGACGCCCGGCGACGAATGCGGCTGGAAGTACACGAGATCGCCGCCGGCCGTGCCGGGTGCGTCGCCGGCCGCGGTCGCCGCCGCGCGGAAGAAGTGGTTGAAGCCGGTTTCGAACAGGTCGGACGCCGACGCATAGCTCGCGATGTGGCCGCCGAGTTCGCCGTACGCGCGGTTCGCGCGCACGACCATCGCGAGCGCATTCCAGCGCAACGCGGCCGACAGCCGTTCCTCGAGGTCGAGGTCGCCCGGATACGGCGGCTGCTCGGCTGGCGGAATCGTGTTCAGGTAGCGCGTGACGGGCGCGCGCTGCGACGCGAGGCCGGTTGCGCGCGCATGCTCGGCGAGCCGGTCGAACAGGTATTGCGCGCGGTCGCGGCCGACGTGCGCGACCACCGCGTCGAGCGCCTCGAGCCATTCGGCGGTTTCTTCCGGGTCTGCATCGGCGCGCGCGAGGGCCGCGCGCTGCGCGTGTTCGATACCGTTCGACAGATCCGTCATATGAGTCTCCCACGCGCCGGCGGCGGCACGCATCAATGGGACTCATGCTACGCGCCGATTC
The DNA here is from genome assembly GCF_058781685.1 of Burkholderia sp. FW306-1C-G01B. Taxonomy (NCBI): domain Bacteria; kingdom Pseudomonadati; phylum Pseudomonadota; class Betaproteobacteria; order Burkholderiales; family Burkholderiaceae; genus Burkholderia; species Burkholderia sp. FW306-1C-G01B. Next base: position 543,498 of record NZ_JBYSWZ010000001.1, on the reverse strand, counting down.
ACAGAATATGCGTCTGATTTCATTGGGAATTTGTTTATGGATAGTGTAAATATTCCGGAATCGTCGCGAGAGAAGGAATATTCGAACCATGAGCACCTCCCCGAAGCGGCTCGACCGCATCGACATCGGCATCCTGAACCAGCTTCAGCAGAACGCGCGGATCACGAACGCGGAACTGGCGCGCGCGGTGAACCTGTCGACCACGCCGTGCTTCAACCGCGTGCGCGCGCTGGAGAAGCTCGGGCTGTTCCGGCAGCAGGTCACGCTGCTCGATCCCGAGCCGCTCGGGCTGCGGATCAACGTGTTCATCCAGGTCAGCCTCGAGAAGCAGGTCGAGGACGCGCTGCAGCGTTTCGAGGAAGCGATCTCGCAGCGGCCCGAGGTGATGGAGTGCTATTTGATGTCGGGCGACGCCGACTATCTGCTGCGCGTCGTGATGCCCGACATGCGCACGCTCGAGCGCTTCATCATCGAGCGGCTGACGACGATTCCCGGCGTGTCGAACATCCGGTCGAGCTTCGCGCTGAAGCAGGTGCGCTACAAGACCGCGCTGCCGCTGCCGGCGGCGGGGCTCACGCTCGTCGATCCGGACGAGTCGGCGTCCGACTGGAGCTGAGCGCGACGCCTGCCAGCCTGTCCGTTGGCCGACATGACGATGACGAAACGGTGACAGCCGCCGCGCGGCGCGGCGACGGATCGAACCAATCGCGTGCGTGCGCCTCATACGGCAGTCGGCCCGGTTGCACCGTCGCGACGCGGCGCGGGCCAGTCGCGTATGCTCGTCCGGTGGGCGATGCGTGCGAACGCACGGCCGGTTCATGCATGTCTCTATCAATCAACGAGTGAGGGCGTGATGGCAAGACAGACGATGGCGGAATACCTGGCGAAGACGCTGGCGGCGGCGGGCGTCGAGCGCATCTGGGGCGTGACGGGCGACAGCCTGAACGGCCTGTCGTTCAGCCTGGCCCAGATCGGGGCGATCCGCTGGATGCACACGCGGCACGAGGAAAGCGCCGCGTTCGCGGCCGGCGCGGATGCCGCGTCGACCGGGCGGCTCGCGGTGTGCGCGGGCAGCTGCGGCCCCGGCAACCTGCACCTGATCAACGGGCTGTACGACTGCCACCGCAATCACCAGCCGGTGCTCGCGATCGCCGCGCACATCCCGTCGACCGAAATCGGGCTCGGCTACTTCCAGGAAACCCATCCGCAGGAACTGTTCCGCGAGTGCAGCCACTTCGCGGAGCTCGTGACGAATGCGTCGCAGTTCCCGCGCGTGCTCGCGCGCGCAATGCGCACCGCGATCGAGGAGCGCGGCGTCGCGGTGATCGTGCTGCCGGGCGACATCGCGCTCGGCGACGGCCCGGAAGAAGCGCCGGCGTGGAGCGAATCGGCGCCGCCGTCGATCCTGCCTGCCGATGCCGATCTCGACCGGCTCGCGGCCTTGCTGAACGGCTCCGACGCGGTCACGCTGCTGTGCGGCAGCGGCACGCAGGGCGCGCACGACGAAGTGGTCGCGCTGGCCGACACGCTCGGCGCGCCGGTCGTGCATGCGCTGCGCGGCAAGCAGTTCGTCGAATGGGACAACCCGTTCGATGTCGGGATGACCGGGCTGATCGGCTTCAGCTCCGGTTATCACGCGATGGAATCGTGCGACACGCTGCTGATGCTCGGCACGGATTTCCCGTACCGGCCGTTCTATCCGTCGAACGCGAAGGTCGCGCAGATCGACTGGAAGGGCTCGCAGCTCGGCCACCGCGCGCCGCTCGCGCTCGGCCTCGTCGGCACCGTGAAGGAGACCATCGCCGCGCTGCTGCCACGCCTCACGCGCAAGACCCAGCGGCGCTTCCTCGAGAATGCGCTGAAGCATTACGCCGCCGCGCGCAAGGGGCTCGACGATCTCGCGGTGGCCGAGCCGCCAGGCCGCGCGATCCATCCGCAATACCTGACGAAGATCGTCGACGAAGTCGCGGCCGACGATGCGATCTTCACGGCCGACGTCGGCACGCCGACGCTGTGGGCCGCGCGCTACCTGACGATGAACGGCAAGCGGCAACTGCACGGCTCGTTCAATCACGGCTCGATGGCGAACGCGATGCCGCAGGCGCTCGGCGCGCAGGGTGCGCATCCGGGGCGGCAGGTGGTGTCGCTGTCCGGCGACGGCGGGCTGTCGATGCTGCTCGGCGATCTGCTGAGCGCGCGGCAGCTCAACCTGCCGATCAAGATCGTCGTGTACAACAACAGCCTGCTCGGCTTCGTGTCGATGGAGCTGAAGGCGGCCGGCTATCTCGACACCAACGTCGACCTGAGCCCGACCGATTTCGCGGCGATCGCGAAGGGCGCGGGCATCTTCAGCGTGCGCGTCGAGCATTCGGAGAACGTCGAGGAAGCGCTGCGCACGGCGTTCGCGCATGACGGGCCGGCGGTGGTCGACGTCGTCACGTCGAAATACGAACTCGCGATGCCGCCGAAGATCGAGCTCGCGCATGCGAAGGGCTTCAGCCTGTTCATGCTGCGCGCGATCCTGAGCGGGCGCGGCGACGAGATCGTCGAGCTGGCGAGAACCAACCTGAGGTGACCTCGCGCCGCGCGTGACGCGGCGTGCGGCGCGCGCGCCCCGCCGGTCGTGCCCGAGGCCGTGCTGTACCGCCCGTTCGCGCGCGGCCGATCCGGCGCCCGTGCCCGTCGGCGCCGATTCGGCGCAGGCCCGGGCGCGCGGCGGCGCGGGATATTAGGGACAATCTTCACGTCGCCTTAAGTTTTCGTTTCCTAGAATCGATTGGATCGTCGCTCTTCCTGCGGCGGACCGGATCGTCCAGGAGGATGCCCATGCAAAAGCCCCGTGTCGCCGTTGCCCTGCCTCGCGAAGTCATCGGCACGTCAACGCTGAAGGCAAAACAGATCGAGGCCGGCCAATGATCTGGCCGAACGCGTGGCGTGTCTCGGCACTGTTCGTGCGCGAGTGGGTCGGCCGCCCGGCCGCGGTGGGCGCGTTGTGTCCGAGTTCGCGGCATCTGGCGCGCGAGATGGCCGGTGCGGTGCCGGACGGCGACGGGCTGGTCGTCGAACTCGGCGGCGGCACCGGCGCGATCACCGCGGCGTTGCTCGAACGCGGCGTCGCGCCACGGCGCCTCGTCGTGGTCGAGCGTTCGCCGGCGTTCGTGCAGCACCTGCGGCGACGCTTTCCGGACGTCTCGATCGTATGGGGCGATGCGCGGCAGCTCGAACGGCTGCTGCCGCCCGCCGCGCGGGTCGATGCGATCGTGTCGTGCCTGCCGTTGCGTACGCTGCCGCGCGAGGACGTGACGGCCATCGTCGAGCAATGCCATCGCGTGCTGTCGGCCGACGGCGTGATGATTCAATTCACGTACGACCTGCGCTCGCCAGGCCGTCATCCGCTGGGCGATTCGGCATTCGTTGCCTGCGGCAGCCGTATCGTCTGGGCAAATATTCCGCCTGCGCGCATCGTGACCGTGCGCGGCGCCGCCACCGAACACGCCGGTTGACGCGGCCGCGCGCAGGGCGCCAGGACACGGCGCCGCGCCGGTTGCTTTCATAATTCATACCGATCCTTCCAATTTCCATTCATCTTGCCGTCACATCAGGTTCCTACCATCGCCTTTCATTTCGAAAGCAGCAACACCGGGGGAACCGGCAACATGAATCGAATCAAAATGGCGGCGCTGCTGTGTGCCGGCGCCTTTGCGCTTGCCGGATGCAACAGCGACGACGGCCCGACCAGCTCGACGCCCGCGCCCGTGCAGGCGGCGCGCAACGTGATCTTTTTCCTCGGCGACGGCATGGGGATGACGACGCTGACGGCCGCGCGCATCTATGCGGTCGGTGAAGACGGCGCGCTCACGATCGACACGCTGCCCGAATCCGCGTTCGTGAAGACCTATTCCAACGATGCGCAGGTGACGGACAGCGCGCCGTCGATGTCGGCGTACATGACCGGCGTCAAGACCAACAACGAAGTGATTTCGATGTCGCCCGACACGAAGGCGATCGAGCCGACCGCCGGCCTCACCGGCAACTGCGGCGCGAACAACGGCAAATCGGTGTCGACGCTGCTCGAGATCGCGAAGGCGAAAGGGATGGCCACCGGTGTCGTGACGACCACGCGCGTCACGCACGCGACGCCCGCCGCGACCTATGCGCACGTGTGCCATCGCGATGCCGAGAACGACATCGCGGCCCAGCTCGTGCCGGGCGGCGCGGGCTACAACGGCGCGCTCGGCAACGGCGTCGACGTCGTGCTCGGCGGCGGCATGCAATTCTTCGTACCGAAGGACGGCGGCGGCAAGCGCACCGACGGACGCAACCTGGTCAACGAACTGAAGGCCAAGGGCTACGCGTTCGCGCAGAACCGCGACGACCTGCTGGCCGCCGATGCGACGAAGAGCGGGAAGCTGGTCGGCCTGTTTTCGTCGAGCCACATGAGCTACGACCTCGACCGCGGCGCGACCAGGGAACCGAGCCTTGCCGACATGGCGACGCGCGCGCTCGACGTGCTGCAGAACAACCCGAACGGCTATTTCCTGATGGTCGAGGGCGGCCGGATCGATCACGCGCTGCACGACACCAACGCGAAGCGCGCGCTGCAGGACACGGTCGCGTTCGACAACGCGATCAAGGCGACGCTCGACAAGGTGCGCAAGACCGATCCCGACCTGAAGAACACGCTGATCGTCGTCACGGCCGATCACGATCACACGCTGGTGCTGAACGGTTATGCGGCGCGCACCGGCAAGACCGAATCGGGCAAGCCCGGCGTGCTGGGCGTGCTGCGCAGCTACCAGACGGGCGCGGTCGCGAAGGACGCGGACGGCGCGCCGTACACGATCATCGGCTTCGGCAACGGCGAGAACCGCGTGCAGGGCAGCCGTGCGGGCACCGCGCTCACCGATGCGGTGACGGGCGCCGACGATTATCGCCAGGAGGCGGCCGTGCGGATGGACAAGGGCAGCGAGACGCACGGCGGCACGGATGTGTTCCTCGGTGCGATTGGCCGCGGCGCGGATGCGTTCCACGGCGTGATCGAGAACAACAAGGTCTTCGAGCTGGTGCGCAACGCGGTGCAGCTTTGAGCGCCGACAACACGGGTACAGGGGAATACAGGATGTCGACCATCAAGTGCATCGCGGCGGCGCTGGCCGTCGCGGGTTTCGCGTGCGGCCCGGCGCAGGCCGCCGGCCAGGCGAAGAACGTGATTTTCTTTCTCGGCGACGGCATGGGGCCGACGACCGTGACGGCGAGCCGGATCTACAAGGTCGGCGAGTCGGGGCAACTGACGATGGAGAAGCTGGCCCGCACCGCGCGCGTCAAGACCTTCTCGAACGACGCGCAGACGACCGACAGCGCACCGTCGATGGCCGCGTACATGACCGGCGTGAAGATGAACAACGAAGTGCTGTCGATGTCGTCCGACACGCGCGCGGTCGCGCCGGGCAGCGATGTCAACGGCAACAAGACCGTCAACCACTGCGCGTCGGGCAACGGCCAGCCGGTCGCGACGCTGCTGGAACTGGCGAAGGCGCGCGGCAAGGCGGTCGGCGCGATCACGACGACCGAGCTCACGCACGCGACGCCCGCCGCGACCTATTCGCACATCTGCCATCGCGACGCGCAGTACGACATCGCCGCGCAAGCGGCGCCGGGCGGTGCCGGCTACAACGCGGCGCTCGGCGACGGCGTCGACGTGCTGATGGGCGGCGGCCGCAATCACTGGACGCCGTTCGATCCGGTCGCGAACAAGCGCGGCCGCGCGGACGGGCGCAACCTGCTCGACGAGATGAAGGCGAAGGGCTACACGGTCGTGGCTACGAAGGATCAGCTCGCTCAAGCCGGCAACGGCAAGCTGGTCGGTCTCTTCAGTTCGACGAGCCATCTCGAGTACGAGCTGGACCGCGTCGCGGGCAAGGGCGAAGGGCCTTCGCAGCCGAGCCTCGCGGACATGACGTCGAAGGCGATCGACGTGCTGTCGAAGAACTCGAACGGCTATTTCCTGATGGTCGAAGGCGGCCGGATCGATCATGCGCTGCACGGCACCAACGCGAAGCGCGCGCTCGAGGATACGGCGGCATTCGATGAAGCGATCCGCGTCGCGCTGTCGAAGGTCGACCTGTCGAATACGCTGATCGTCGTGACGGCCGACCACGACCACACGATGACGATCAACGGCTATTCGAAGCGCGGCAATCCGATTCTCGACATCAGCCGCAACTATCGCGACGGCCAGCCGAGCAGGGATGCCGACGGCAATACCTACACGACGCTGGTGTTCGGCAATGGCGCGAACCGGCCGAACGTGCGCGCGTCGGTCGATTCGGCCACGGCGATGAACGAGGCGTACCTGCAGGAAGTCGGCGTGCGGATGGGCAGTGCGGGCTCCGAGACGCACGGCGGCGGCGACGTGATGCTGTTTGCCGACGGCGCGGATGCGAAGGCGTTCAAGGGCACGATCGACAACACGAAGGTGTTCGGCCTCGTGCGATCGGCGTTCGGTTTCTGAGGCCGGCGACTTCATGATGATGAACGGGAACTCCCGATGAAACGCCAGCTTCTCGGTGCGCTCGCTTGCGGGTTGGCCGCGCTCCCGGCCTTTGCGGCCGCGGATCTCGACGCCGTGCTGCTGCACGAAAGCCGCACCGTCACGGCCGACGGCGTGACGCGCACGACGATGTATCGCGAACGGATGGTTCGGCGCGACGGGCACGTGTGGGTCGAGCGCGTGCTGCCCGTCGCGGCGGCGGGCGGCGGTCATGACGACGATCACCACGGCCATGACCATGACCACGGCGCGGGCCATGCGCGCCAGGATCCGCCGCGCGCCGGCGTGCAGCCGGCGGCCGCCCATGCGGGCCACAAGCATTTCAACTTCCAGGCGGCCGCACGACACGTCACCTATGACGGCAAGACGGCGCGCATCGAGTATGTGGACGCGGCGACCCGGACGGTCGTCAGCGTGCCGCCGGCCGAGTATGAGACGACGGGCTTCGACGGCTCGTGGGACAACGCGTACTACGTGACGCCGCCGTCGCAACTGAAGCGGCTCGCGGCGGCGAAGCGCGGCGACGCGCCCGGCACCCGCTGGTACGAGCAGGCGGTCGAGTCGCCCGGCGCGCGCGGCGTGAACCGGATCCTGTGGAGCGAACGGTTGCAGGCGCCGCTGTCGGTCGAATACCGGAGTGCCGACGGTCGCGTCGTGCGCAAGCTGACGCTCACGCAGACGCCGGCGTCGCGGCGCGAGCCGTTGCCTTGGCAGGCGCTCGCCGGCTACGCGCACAAGGAATACGCGGACTATCTGGATTGACCGGCGCGACCGATGACGCGTTTGCGCGGCCGATCGACGTTTCGTAAGCGGGGCTTGCGGTCAGGCCGGCCGGTATCGTCGCGATACGGCCGGGCTCTGGCCGGTTTTTTGAGTATTCCGAATGACCGAGTTGTTGCTGCTTCGCAGCCAGCCCGCTTTATCAAAGCATGCGCTTCAGGACATCGTTCTTCGACACGAAATGATGCTTCAGCGCGGCGCCGGCATGCGCCGCCACCAGAGCGGCCAGCGCGTAGCATGCAACCTTGTGCAGTGCGAACCAGTGCTCGGTGACCGGGCCGGCGGAGAACGGCGTTTTCACGAATACCGTCCAGAACAGCCAGTACCCTTCAGGCACCATCATGTAGCCGCTCACCAGGACGACGGCGATCAGCGCGTAAATGAGCGAATGAACCAGATGCGCAATCGCGCGCTGCTTGTCCGGAATCGAACCAATCTCCGGCGGCGTCCTGCGGAAGAACGACCACAAATACCGCAGCGGAAACAGGACAATCAGGCACGTCGCGAGCGACATGTTGAGCGTCGACACGAAACCCCAGATCTTCGGGTGCGTGATGAAATGAAGCGAGATGCCTGCAACCATCGTATAGAGAATGATGGCCGCGAATACCCAGTGCAGCGAGCGGGAAAGCCGATCGTATCGGTCGACGTTCGGCGATCGGCGCCATGTGTGTACCTGCGAAACGGAAGACATGATTCAACATCCTTTATCTGTTGCCGACCGATTGATCGGCATGACTCAAAGATGAGAATTATCTCGGCCGCGTTGCAGGATGCAAAAGAACCTGAACGATTTCTAAACGCCCGCGACCGTCTCCATGACGGCCGCAGGAACAAAGCGGGCCCGCCAGCGGGTCAGGTCCGTTCGAGCCGGTACCCGTAGTTGTATATCGTCGAAATGATGAGCCCGTTCTTCGGCCGCAGTCCCAGACTCTTGCGCAGCGTGCTCACATAGGTGGCCAGCGTCGCGTCGTACTTGCGGTCGACGACGCCCCATACCTGCTTGATCATCATGTCCTTGGACACGATCTGGCCGACGCTTTCGAACAGCATCAGCGCGAGATCGAATTCGCGCTGGGCCAGTTCGACCGGTTCGCCGTCCACGGTCGCGACATGCCTGCCCGTGTCGAGCGCGAACTTGCCGACCTCGACGCACTTCGGTCGCCGGGTTTCCGGATAGTATTTTCGCGCCTGGGCGCTCACGCGCGCGATCAGCTCGCGCTCTCGAAGCGGTTTGACGAGATAGTCGTCGGCGCCGTTGTTGAGACCGAAGACGATATCGTCCTCGCCGTCGTGCTGCGTCATCATGATGATCGGCAGCGCATCGGCGAACGATTCCCGCGCCCATCGCATCACGTCGATGCCCGACATGCCGGGCACGTCCCAGTCGAGCAGCAGCACGTCGACACGCCGGGAACGCACCAGCTCGACAAAACTCCCTCCATCGTGACGCACCTCGATCTCGTAGCCGGCCTTCTCGAGCCAGCGGGCCACGACGCCCGCCTGCATCGCATTGTCTTCCAGGATTGCAACGATCATGTCGTTTCACTCTCAGTGTGCCGCCCCGCCCGTCGACGTGCCGGCTCCGTTCGCGGAGCCGTCGCCGGGCGCAGGCGGCAAATATGCAAACGTCCATTCGCCATACGTGTCGCGATCGCCGAAGGCCTCGTAGCGGACCGGGAACCCCTGGCGTTTCAGCGGCCGGCCGGACGCTTCGCTGAACACGCCCATGATCCCGCCGTCCGGCGCTTTCACGAGCCCCCAGGAAGTCGACCCGGTCAGCGGGTCGGCATACAGGCGTCGCAAATGCCGCTGCGTCGGCAAGGTCCGGCGATCCTCCAGCAATGCGTCGAGCGACGCCGGATAGCGGTTCTGCCCTGCGGCATTGTAGTAGCTTGCGATCGCCGCGCGAAACTGGTCGCCGACGAACAGCAACTGGGCTTCGCGGTCGCGCTGCTGAACGGTGCTCCAGATGCGCGCTGCCTGGGTCATCCCCAGGCCCAGCGCCGCGACGAGCATCAGCACGCCGAGATACGCGATGCCGCGTTGCGCGCGCGGACGTCGCCGCAGGTTACCACGTCTCATAGCCGCTTCCGTCGAGTGCGCGGCCCTTCGCGCCGCTCTTCACGTCGGCTACGCCGCCGGCGTCTCCGGCCAGCAGAAGCCACGAACTGCGTTTGCCCGTCACCGGGTCGAGCGGCACTTCGCGCAGGTAGCGATTGGCGACGAGCGTGTCGAGCGAATCCGGGTTGCGACCGTGATCGGCCCGGTAGTCGTCGATGGACTGTCGCAGCGTGTTCAGGTTGTGGCGCAGCACCGTTTCCTTGGCGCGGTCGCCCTGTTTCAGATAGCCGGGCGCGACGAACGCGGTCAGCGTCGCGATGATCGCCATGACGACGAGCAGTTCGATGAGCGTGAAGCCGGCGACACGCCGCGCTCGCCTACCATTGGTTGTACGGGACGCCATTGAGGCCCTCCTTGCGATTGGTCGAACGAATATCGAATACGTCCTCGCCGGACGAAAAGGATGCGGGATCGCTCGCGTAGCTGCGCGTTTCCCACATCTCGTCGGTCGCCTTGCCGTCGCATTCGCACATCGGATCGGCGGGAATCTTGCGCAGGAAATACAGTCGCGCGCCGCCCGGAGACGTCTTGTCCTCGACGCCTTCGACAAGCGTGCGCAGGTCCGGCGGATAGCCGCTGGCGTCGGCGCTGCGCTCGACCCGTCCGTCGTCGGCCGCGGCCTTGTACGCATCGAGCGCCGAACGGATCACGACCAGCGAGCGGCGCAACTCGGCTTCGGCGGCGCGACGCTTGACGAGATCGGTCAGCGGCAAGGCCGCCGTTGCGAGCAACGCAAGCAGCGTCAGCGCGACCATCAGTTCGATCAGCGTGAAGCCGCGCGCGCGAACGCGTCGCCGGGCGATCATGCGAAGCCCCCGGCGCGCGGTAGCCACTCCGGCGCATCGGCTTGCAGGGTCGCGCCGGGCAAGCCGTCGCTTCGGACGGAGGCAACGAAGGACACCAGCGAGCCGATCAGCGAACGCAGCATGGCCACCAGCCCGCGCTTCGCCGATGCGGACGCTTCCGGATCGAAGCCCGAGTCCGCGTTAGCGACGGCCTTGGCCGTCGACGGCTGTGCGGCCGGAGTCGCCGTCTGTCCGTCGATCGCAGGCGCGACCGTCGACGGCCGGGCGGCCGCCTCCGCGCGCACGCGCATCATGCCGCCGCCATGCGCGCCGCGCTCGCCCGCCGTGTCTTTGGCGGCGCCGGGCTCGCCGGCCGGACGCGCATCCGCTTCCGCATCCGCTTCCGGCGCGCCGTCGGCGACCTTGTCCGTATTCGGTTGCGCGGCGGGTACGGTCGGCTCGATCGACGCATCGAGGTCCGGGCCGCTCGTGGATACCGTCCGCGCGGGGACGGGCGCGGCTTCGAGCGTCAGCGCCTCGGTCGTGATGCGCGCCTCCGTCCCGGACAGGAACGTCGTGACCGCCGACGTCGGCAAGTCGAGGTTGCGCTCGATGTGCGGCGTGATCAGCAGCACGATTTCCGAGCGCTCGTTGCTGCGGCCGTTCGAGCCGAACAGCCGGCCGACGACGGGCAGGCCCGACATGCCGGGCAGCCCCGAGACGTTCTCGATCTCGTTGCGCTTGACCAGACCGGCGAGGATCTGCGTTTCGCCGTTTCTCGCGGTCATGAGCGTTTCCGCATTGCGCGTCCCGAGTGCATAGGCGACCAGGCCGGTCTTGGTGGTTTCCTTCGACAGGATGCTGCTGACTTCCATGTTGACCTTCACGCTGACCTCGTCGTCGAGGCTGATGCGCGGCTCGACCTTTAGCATCAGGCCGACGTCCTGGTAGCTGACCGATTCCGTGACGACGCCGTTCGCATTCGTGGTCGTCACGATCGGCACGCGTTCGCCGATCTTGATGTTGGCCTTCTCCATGTTCCGCACGCGGATCTTCGGATTCGCGAGCGTCTTGGTCTTGCCCTGCTTCTGCAGCATGTCGATCGCAAGCGACAACGCGCCGGATTCGCTCGATACGCCGATCCGGTCGCGGTTCACGCGCAGCAGGTCGCCGAGCGTCAGCACGGCGCCGTCGACGCCGCCGAGCGCGCCGAACTGAATGCGGCCCGGATACTGGACGCCGAGATCGACGCTGTCGTTCATGTTGACTTCCAGTACCTGCACATCGAGCGTGACTTCGGACTGCGGAATATCCAGCCCCATCACGACGCGTTCCGCAACCTGGATCGTTTCGGGCGTGTCGCGCAGGACAACTGCGTTGACCCGCTCGTCCACGTAGATGTCCTTCGGCTTGATCATCTGGCGCAGCGCGGCCATCACCGACTTCGCGTCCGCGTGCGACAGGAAGAACGTCCTGAGCGCGAACTCGGTGTAGTTGCGGCTTTTCTCCGGCTGCGACGGGTAGACGAGCAGCGTGTGCTTGTCGAGCACCTTCTTCTCGAGCTGGTTCGTGCGCAGCAGCAGGTTGATCGCGTCCTCTGCGGTGGTGCGCTCGGCGAACATCGTGGCGGGCTGGCTCGTATCGACGTCGCGGTCGAACACGAAGTTCACGCCGGACACGCGCGAGATCACGTCGAAAATGTTCGACATCGGCTGCTGCTTGAAATTGAGCGAAACCGGCTTGCGCAACGCGTCGGACAGTTGCGGACGCACCGGCCGGCTCGCCTGCGACGCGCGCAACAGCGAATCGCGCAGCCGCTTGGCCTCCGCATGGTTCGGCTGCTCGGCAAGAATGCGCCGGGCGATCTCCAGCGCTTCCTGCGGCTGTTCGCCGCGGATGCGCTGCGCGCGCGACAGCTCGATCGCCATCTGCTGGCGGCTGGCGACCTGCTCGAGTTCCTGACGGGCGCGGAGATTGCCGGCGTCCTCGGCCAGCACGTTGTTCAGGTGATCGATCGCCGCGGCGTGGTTCCCCTGCGTGCTTTGCCGCTCGGCGGCCTTCAATTCGGCGCGCACGTATTCCTGCCGGGTCAGCTCGACGGACGTGGCGATCCGGATATCTTCCGGTGCGATCTCCTTCTGCCGCTGGAGCGTGCCGAGGCGTTCGGCAGGCGTTCCGGCGTCGGCCGCGGGGGCGTTGAACGGGGCGCTCGCGCAGCCTGCCAGCGCGAGCGCCGAGACCAGGAGTAATAGACTGACGGTACGTTTCATGATGGTGTTCGATAAAGGTTCGATTCGGAATTCAAGGGGTCGGCGACGGAGGCGAAAGCTCGACATCCGCACCGTCGCGGGTCATCACGACCGGGCCCGTTTCGCGCAGCGCCTTCAGCCGATAGCCGTCGGCGATCTCGGCGCCCGGCAATACGGCGTCGCGCACACCGCAACGGCGCCCGCACAGCAGAAAGGTCCGGCCGCCGCCATCCAGCACGACAATGCGTTGCCCCTGCTCGCGCCATTCGCCGGCGATCTCGAACGGCGCCGGCGGCGCGGAAGGCGCCGGCGCGGCGTCGATCGGATCAGCCAGCGCCGGCGCTTTCGCTTCGGACGCGCCGGCTTCGGCAAGCGCGCCGGCAGACGCATCCTCCGCGCCGAGCGATGCCCAGTTCTGTGCCGGAAAAACGTCGACGACGCGCGGCTGACCGGCGATCTCGCCTGCAAGGCTGCCGCCCGCGGCGACTGCGACGGCCCACGCCGCCGCCAGTCGAAAAAGGGATCGGGGCATCATGCGTCGGGCCCCAGCAAGCTGACCCGAAGGTCGACGTTGACGACGGGGCTGTCGATCTTTTCGCGTTCGATGACGACGCTCTCGATGCGCACCATCGGCTGGTCGGCGATCGTGCGCATCGCGTTGCGCAGCCCGGCGTAGCTGCCGCTCATCGCCATGTTGATCGTGAGCCGCCGCAGCTTCCCCTTCACTTCGGCCTCGCGCCGGTAGGTGGCTTGCTTTCGCTCCAGGCCGTTCTGCGACAGGATCTCGAACAGCGAATACGCCTGCTCGCTGTTGCGCAACTGCTGGACGTCCCGCAGTGTCATGCTGCCGTCGCCCGCCTGCGGGCCCGGCTTCGGCAACGCGGCCAGTTCCTTCGCGAGCGCATCGCGCGTCGCGTCGAGTCGCGCGCCGTCCGGCTGCAGATAAAGCGCGTGCAGGCCGAGCAGCCCGACGACCGCGCCGGCCGCCAGCAGCCCGGGCACGCGCAGCTTGCGGGTCGCCGCGTAGGCGCCCCAGCGCAAGCGCGCGGCGAGCGCCGTCGTGTCGATGGTTTTCAGGTTTGTCATGGGTGTTCGATGCTCAAGCTGAAATGAAAGATGCTCTTGCCGTCCTCGATCTTCGTCCGATGCTGAAGCAGGCCGATCTTGCGGTCCGGATGACGGTCGTTCAGGCGGTCGACGAACAGGTAGATATGCGACAGATCCGCGGCGCCGCCTTCGATGCGCGCCTCGCGACCCGCCTTGTCCACCGTCAGCGACTTCAGCGCGATCTGCGGCGTCCACGCGTGCTCGATCCAGTCGACCACCGACAGGCCCGAGCCTTTGCCGCTCATCTTCTGCTCCGCAAGCACGCGCTCGATGCGCCGCTGTTCCGGCGTCTTGGCCTTCTCCCGCCGCTGTTCGCGCTCGATGACGCGCTGCCGCTGCTCGATCTGTTTGCCGATCCGGTCGACGTCGTCGCGAAGCGCATCGACGCGGGTCCATTCGCTGCCGGCGAACATCCCCGCCGCCAGTGCGCAACAGAGCGCGAAGCCCGCCCACGGCGTGACGCGCGTGCGCGGCGCGACGAAATTCAATCCCGTCAGGCGCTTCATGCCGGTTCCTCCGCTGCGGCGCCCGTCGGTTCGACGCCGGCGCGATCCGGCGATGCGCCCGCGGCGTCGCCGCCGGAGAACATCGAGCCGTCGAACCGGCTTGCATACGTGTCGCCGCCGGCCGGCTGCCCGGCGATCAGCGCCGCTGCGGCAAACCAGTCGTCGGCGCGCTCGCCGGCGCGCGGCAACGTGACCACGTCGCGCCATTCGCCCGAGCGCCGGAAAATACACGTCACCACGTGCGGCTGGCGCAGCGCGAAACTGAAATCGTCGCCGCCCAGCCGGGCGGCGTGTGCGTCGAGCGACGCCGACAGTGCATCGCGAAAACTCGCGATCCGCCAGCCGGCCGCGCGGCTCGCGTCGACGAGCGCAGTGAGGAGCGCGTCGCATGCCGCCACCGCGAGGCGTGTGCGGCCGCGCCGCTCGTCCTCGACGAGGATGCGCAGCGCGCCGCGTTGCGCGCGGGCGGCGAACAGCATGCGCGCGTACGCTTCCCATGCGGCGTCCGACACCAAACCTTCCTGCCAGGGCAGCACCACGCCGTGCGACCACGGATGCCCGACGACGACGTGAATGCGGTTGCACATCGGCAGGCGCGCTTTCGGCAGACCGGCGAGCACGCGCTCGAGCGCGTCGGCCGGCCGGCCTTCGTGTGCGACGACCGCATGCGGCGCGCCCGCGCACCGCGCGCGGCGGCCCTCGTGCACCCAAACGCTCAGCGTATCGGCGTCGATCAGCGCGGTGACGTCATTCCAGAGCGATCGCACGCTGCACCTCCTGAAATGTCGTCATGCGCGCGCGCACCGCCGCCAGCCCCGCATCGCGCATCGACTGGTAGTCGGTGCTGTTCTCGAGCGCGCGGGCGCGCTTCTCGACCGAGCGTTCGAGCAGCGCCGCCTTCAGCGGCGCGTCCAGCGTCAGCACCTCGGCGAGCCCGATCCGGCCGTGATAGCCGGTGCCGCGGCACGTGTCGCAGCCGCCGCCCGGCACCACCTCGCGCCGCAGCGCGTCGAGCGACGCGCCGGCCAGATCCGCGCCGTCCGTCGCCGCGCCGCCGCAGCTCGTGCAGATCCGCCGCACGAGACGCTGCGATACGACGCCGTTGAGCGCCTCGAGAAAAGTCGACGGCTCGACGCCCATGTAGATGAACCGGTCGATCACGCTGAAGCCGTCGTTCGCGTGCACGGTCGACAGCACGCGGTGGCCGGTGAGCGCCGACTGCACCGCGATCGACGCGGTTTCCTCGTCGCGGATTTCGCCGACCATCACCGTATCCGGATCGTGCCGCAGAATCGAGCGCAGCCCGCGCGCGAACGTCAGGCCCTTGCGCTCGTTGACCGGAATCTGCAGCACGCCTTTCAGCTCGTATTCGACCGGGTCCTCGATCGTGATGATCTTGTCGTCGCCCGTGTTGACCTCCGACAGCACCGCATAGAGCGTCGTCGACTTGCCGCTGCCGGTCGGCCCCGTCACGAGCATGAGCCCGTAGGGGCGATGCGCGAGCGCGCGCACGCGGCGCGCGGTCGGCGCGTCGAAGCCGAGCACGTCGAGGCTCACGCTGTCGCCGCGCTGCGACTTGTCGAGCACGCGCATCACGGCGTTTTCGCCGTAGGTTCCGGGAATGATCGACACGCGGAAATCGATTTCGCGCCCTTGCATCACGACCTTGAAACGGCCGTCCTGGGGCACGCGCTTTTCCGCGATGTCGAGTGCGGCGAGCACCTTGAGCCGCGACATCGTCTGCGTCGCCGCTTCGACGCCGGGAATGTGACGGATCGATTGCAGCACGCCGTCGATCCGATAGCGGATCGCCAGGCCATCGGCCGCCGATTCGAGGTGGATGTCGCTCGCGCGGCTCTGCAGCGCGTCGTACAGCGTCGTGTTGACGAGCCGGATGATCGGACTTTCGTCCTTTGCGATGCTGGCAAGCGAGATCGATTCGGTGACCTGCGCGAGCGTCTCGCCCGGCGCATCGATCGTGACGTCGTCCATCAAGCGCTCGTTCGACTCGATGTCGCCGAGCACGCGCTCGACTTCGCCGGGTACGCTCATCGCGACGCCGACCGGCTTCGCGCCGAAGCGCGCGAGCAGCTCGTCGCGCACGGTGCGCGCGAACGGGTCGGCGACGACGATGCGCGACCCGCCGTCGAACTCGATCGGCAGCGCGCGCAGCGACAGCGCGTCATGCAGCGGCAGCAGATCGAAACGCGTCGGCGCGGCACGCAGCGTGTCGGCGTCGATCGGCTCGATGCCGAGGCAGGCCGCCACGTCGGCGAGCCGAGTCGCGTCGGCGCGCATCAGATCGTCCGCGTACTGCGCGAATCCGGCGCCGGATGCACCGGATTCCGTCTTCCAGCGTTGAATCATGTGTTGCGTATTCATTGTGCATTCTCCAGTAGGGCAGTGGGATCGCGTCGCCGACGCGTCATCGGCGCGGATCGTTATCCGACGCTGCCGGCCAATTCGAAGATCGGCATGTAAAGCAACAAAACCACGGCGCCGACCGTTGCGCCGACCGCGAGCATCAGCACCGGTTCGAAGACCTTGCTGATCATCTCGATGGACCGGTCGAGCGCGCCGTCGTGGAACTGCGCGATGTGTTCGCACATCCCGCCCAGATCGCCGCTCTGCTCGCCGACGCGCAACAGGCGCTCGGCGACGGACGTCGTCAATGCGTGGGCCGCGAACACGGTCGAAACCGGGCGTCCGGCGCGCAACTCGCTCAGTGCGGCCGCAAGGCGCGGCCGCAAGTGCTCGGGCAGCACCTTGCCGGACAACGCCAGCGCATCGATCACCGGCGTGCCGCCGGCGATCAGGAGCCCGACGGTCCGATAGAAGCGGGTCAGCGCGAACAGCGCGCAGACGTCGCGCACCTTCGGCGCGCGCCACATCGACCGCCGCGCCGCGCGCTTGACGGCAGCCGAGCGCAACGCCAGCCCCGCACCGACGAACGCCGCGGCGACTGCCAAGCCGACCGCCGCGCCGTTCTCGCGCAACACGGTCGCCCACCAGAGCATCGCCTGCGCGGTCGGCGGCAACTCGGTCAGCGACTCGAACACCACCGCGAAGCGCGGAATCACGAAGAAGGCCATGAACAGCAGGATCGCGATGCCGACGCCGATCACGACAGCCGGATAGATCAACGCGCCGGTGACCCGCTTGCGGATCTGCTCGATCCGCACTTCGTATTGCTGGTAGCGTTTCAGCACGACCGGCAACTGACCGCTGCCCTCCGACGACGCGATCGTCGCGACGAGCAGTTCCGGAAATATGTCGGGCTGCCGGGCGAGCGCCGCGGAAAACGGCTGCCCCTCGTACATCACCGACAGAATTCGGTCGATCACATGCTTCGACGCCTTGCCCGCGTCGTTCTTGTCGCGCAATGCCTCGAGCGCCTCGATCAACACGAGGCCCGCATCGAGCAAGGTCGACAGTTCCTGCAGGAACAGCGCGAGCGCGAATTTCGCGGCGCGCTTCCGGCTGCCGAAGCGCACGCGGCGGATATCGAGCACGGCGCCGCCCTGAGTCGCGATCCGGGCTCGCACATCCGCCTCGCTCGCCGCCTCGATCGTCTGCTGCGCGACCTTGCCGTCGACGAGCACCCGTATCCGAAACGATTCCATGGCTACCTCCGCCACGCGTCGAGCGCCGCCAAGCTGGCGCCGCGATCGCCGGTAAGCGCCCGATACTCGCGCCAGACCTTGGTCGCATACGATTGGCGCGCCGGTTTGCGCTTCTCGGAAGAACCGGCGTTGTAGGCGCCGACCGCGTTCCAGGTATAGCCGTGCCGTTCGATGAAGCCGGCGAGAATCGATGCGCCGGTATCGATCGACGTGCACGGTTCGTCGATCAGGCGCTTGTGCGTGACGCCGGTCTTGATCAAGCGCGGCAGATGCGAGCTGTTGATCTGCATCAGACCGATGTCGTAGGTGCCGTTTCGGTTGTAATTGATCGCGTCGGGATTCAGCGACGATTCGACCTTTGCGATTGCGACGAGCAGGAGCGGATCGATGCCGTGCCGCTCGCCGGCCTGGGTGAAACAATCCTTGGCCGCGGCGCCGGACGCGCATGCGACGAACAGCGTCGCCGCGACGGTCCAGCGACGCAGACCCTTACATGCCATAAACGAGGTCCGCATCGATGCCACCCCCTCCTACGCGACCGTCCCGCCCGAGCGACACGATCTCCGCCTCGCCGTCGCGGCCTGGGACGTTCCACTGATAGGCGCGCCCCCAGCCGTCCTTCGGCACGGCCTTCGCGAGATACGGGCCGCTCCATCCGTCGACGTTCTGCGGCTGCTTGACCAGGGCGTCGAGCCCCTCGTCTGAGCTTGGGTAGCGGCCCGTATCGAGCCTGAACTGCGTGACGGCGTCGCCGAGCGTCTTCATCTGCGACTCGGTCGAGCGGACCTTTGCCTTGTCGACCTGCGAGAAGAGCTTCGGGCCGACATAGCCCGCCAGCAGCGCGATGATCAGCAGCACCACCAGCAGTTCCAGCAAGGTGAAGCCTCGCTGGCCTCGCCTGTTCGTCCATTTCGGAATATTCGTTTTCACGTTGTATGCCCTCGGTTGAAAATCCGGCGCGATGCGCGGTTGGGAACGTCATCTCATTTCGATGACGAATTAATTGGACGCTTTCCCGGATACGGACTCGATCGAGTCGAAGCGCCTTTCGATAACGACGTTTTTCGAGCGCGATGCAGGCGCAGCCGGTTTCGCAAGGGCAGGTTCGACCTGCCCCGAAACGCGCTGCGCATGCATCCGTCGGCGACGAACGAGTCGCACGCCTGGCGGCGTGCGGCTCGAACGACGCCTCCCGGCGTCCTTACTTGCTACATGCGCCGAGGTCCTTCCAGACCTTGCCGGTGTGGTCGGCGCCTGTCGTCGCCGGCGAGCCGGGCACGTCGTTCTGGGTCCACCAGCGCGCCTCGTAGGTACGGCCGCCGTGCTGCACCTTGGCGCCGCCCGTATAAGCCGTGCCTTGCTTCCACGCCGCCTGGCACTGCGCGCCTTCGCCGCCGCCCGCTCCGCCGGTCAGCTTGAACGTGACGGTTTCCTGCTTCAGCGTGCCGCCGTCGATCTGCGACGTCGCCACGGCCGTATGCGCGCCCGCCTTCGCATTCGCGATATCGACGCCCAGGTCGCCCTGCATCCGCATCGTTGTCGACTTCGAGCCGACCAGCGAATTGGCCGCGTCGTAAACCTTCACCGTGACACTGGTGTCCTTCGAATGGTTGAACTTCAGGAAGAACTTCGCCGTCGCCTTGCCGTTCTCGATCTTGAATTCGGGGTTGTTCGTGATACTGAAGTTTTCGTCGATGCCGGATTCCGGCTGTTTCTCGACCGTCGTTTCCGTACGCACGATGCCGCTCCCGCTCTTCGCGAACACGTCGTTCGCGCCGAGCGACGGTTCGATGCGCCCGTCGCGCTCGACGCCGGCCAGCAGACTTGCCGATTGCACGCGGTTGATTTCCTTCGCGAGCAGCATCGGCCACATGTTGCGTTCACCCTGTTCCGCCGTGCCGATCGTGACGGTCGTCTTCATCGACGGCACTTCGCCGCCCGACTTGAACACGCGGTTCATGACCTTGTCGCCGGCCTTCAGATCGACGGTCGGCGCAATGTTGCCCACGGACGACCAGCTCGGCTTGCCCGGATCGGTCGGACCGCCGTCCGCCTTGATGTTGAGATCCGAGACGTTGTAGAACATGCCGGCCGTGTCGCCGACGTGCCACGTGCTCAGCATCACGTGATGCCCGGTCCGGTCCGACGGAATCGTGCAGCCGTGCGGCCCGATCGCATCGGCCTTCTTCATGCCGCCGTCGATCGTGCAGAACGGCGTCAGGTCGAACTGGTCGCGCGTCAGCGGCAGGTTCGGATTCCAGCCCGGCTTCGTCAGGTAGTACTTGAACTCCTTCGTCACGTGCGGCGCGGTGAACGTCCATTTGAACTGGTGCGCGCCCGGCTTGATGTCGTTGGTCTTCCAGCGATCGACGGACTGCTCGTTGAGTTCGCTGAACTGCACGACGCCGCCGCTCGCGATTTGCCCGTCCGGCGCGCCTGCCCGAGGAAAGCCCTGCTTGCCCTCGACGCTCTGCGGTTCCCACGTGACCGAGCCGCAATTGAAGTTCGTCGCCGGACCCTGCTTCGAGCTGCACATCAGGTTGCGCGACGGCGGATCGGAGAGATAGCCGTGCGCGACCGCATGTTGTGCGAAGAACATGGAAGCGCATGCAACCAGCGGCGACAGTTTGAAGAGCGTTCGGCTCGCGGTGTGTTTGTTCATGGTGTATTGGTGATTGATCGTATCTGGCGATACTGCTTTCGAAAGAGAGGTTGATCGGTGCCTGTGCGAGGCCCGGCGTATGTGCGTCATGCATCGACTGGGATGTGACACGGGTTGCAGTTTCCGCGAGCGTGACCGGGCCGTGAATCTTCTTGAGCGATTCATCAAGAAACCGGCGTCCGGCTCCTTCGGGGCCAGCATTTCTTGAGACATCCTTTAGATTGATTTGCGCGAGACGGCGGATAAAAAACAATGCAAAGGTCGATTCAGACACTCTTTCAATTACTCAAGGACGACGATCAAATTGCGCCTGAATAAACTCAACCTCCATCGATCGCGCATCGCTGCTGCATCCGGCCGTAACCAGACGCTTGCTTTCGCGGCGATCGCCACGGCCAGCGCGCTGTGTTTCGCGAACGCGGCATTCGCAGCCCCCGGCAAACCCAGCCTCAAGCAGTACGAAATCACGTCGAAGCCGCACGGTTTCGTCGAAATCGACCTGCAGAAAGCCGGGAGCGCGCCCTACAAGGACATCGTCAAGCTCAACAAGAAGGTCGACGTGCCGCTGCCCTTCGATATCTGGAGCAACGCAACCGCGGTGAAGGCGGTCGCGGTGGTCGACGGCGCGGTCGACGCCGCGTCGGAAATCAAGCTGACGCCCGGCGGCGCCCAGAGCGGGACCGTAGTCGCCAACGTCAAGACGCCGGGCGTGAAGAAGATGCAAGTCCGGGTGATCGACGCGAACGGCGCGTCGACCGACAGCGCGCCGATCGACGTGATCGTCTTCGACACGATTCCGGAACTGGCCGACACGCTGCCCGACAACGCGAGCAAGGCGCACAAGCGCTTCAAGAACACGTCCGGCTCGGTGGTCGGCACTTACTTCGCGGCGTGGTCGGTCTACGACCGCAAGTTCAACGTCGACAACGTGCCGGTCGAGAACCTGACGCACATGCTGTACGGCTTCGTTCCGATCTGCGGCGGTGCGGACATCAACGCGTCGCTCGCGCGCGACGTGCCGAATTCGTTCCGCGCGCTGCAGCAGACGTGCGCGGGGCTGCCCGACTTCAGCGTCGCGATCCACGACACGTGGGGCGAGCTCGGCATGACGCTGCCAGGCCAGACCGCGAACTCGAAGCTCAAGGGCGTGCTCGGCCAGATGATGGCCGCGAAGAAGCGCAACCCGGATCTCAAGATCCTGCCGTCGATCGGCGGCTGGACGCTGTCCGATCCGTTCTTCCAGCTGCACGATCCGGCCAAGCGCAAGGTGTTCGTCGATTCGACCGAGCAGTTGCTGCGCACCTGGAAGTTCTTCGACGGCGTCGACATCGACTGGGAATTCCCGGGCGGCAAGGGTGCGAACGGCGCGATCGGCAATCCGCAGACGGACGGCGCGCTGTACGTGACGCTGATGAAGGAACTGCGGCAGATGCTCGATCGCGTGTCGGCGGACACCGGCAAGACCTACGAGCTGACGTCGGCGATCGGCGCGGGCAAGGACAAGATCGACGTGGTGAACTACAAGGAAGCCACGAAGTACATGGACTACATCTTCGACATGACGTACGACTTCTACGGTGCGTTCAGTCTGACGGAGCTGGGTCACCAGACGGCGCTGTACGCACCCGCCGCGCGGCCGGACACCAAGTACACGACCGACAACTCGATCAAGGCGCTGCTCGCGCAGGGCGTCGATCCGAAGAAGCTCGTCGTCGGCGCGGCGGCATACGCCCGCGGCTGGACCGGCGTGTCGGGCTACACGGACGGCAATCCGTTCACCGGCACCGCGAAGGGGCCGCACAAGGGGCAGTGGGAAGCCGGCATTCTCGACTACAAGAAACTCAAGTCGGAAATGATCGGGCCGAACAATGCGGGCATCAACGGCTACGAGTACCACTACGACCAGACCGCCGAGGCGCCGTACGTGTTCAACAAGAGCACCGGCGAGCTCCTCACGTTCGACGATCCGCGCTCGGTGAACGCGAAGGGCGACTACGTGCGCAAGCATCAACTGGGCGGGATGTTCTCGTGGGAAATCGACGCGGACAACGGCGACATCCTGAACGCGATGCACGAGGGCCTCGGTCACGGCGACGGCGGTAGCGGCGCGGAGAATCATCCGCCGATCGCGAACGCGGGCGCCGGCATGACGGTCACCGGGCCGCAGACGGTGACGCTCGACGCATCGAACTCGCGCGATCCCGACGGCGACAAGCTGACCTTCAAGTGGGAACAGATCGGCGGCGATCCGCTGACGATCGGCAATCCCGCCGGTGCGAAGGCGACAGTCGACGTCCCGGCGGTCAAGCAGGACACCCGCTATACGTTCCGCGTGACGGTGACCGATCCGGCGGGACTGAAGGATGCCGCCCAGGTCGTCGTGACCGCTCAGGCCGAATCGTCGGTCGAACCGCCGCCGGCCGAAAACCGTCCGCCGGTCGCACGGCTCAACGGCCCGGCCCAGGCGGAGGGCGGTCAGGCCGTGGTCCTGTCGGCCGAGAAATCGACCGATCCGGACGGCGACAAACTGACGTTCCAGTGGACGACTCCGTCCGGCGTCGACGCGCAGGCTTCCGGCCCGACGCTGCGCTTCACCGCGCCGAAGCTTGCGAAGGACCAGTCGTTCACTTTCTCGGTCAAGGTCGGCGACGGCAAGCTGTCGTCCACCGCGCAGCACACGGTGCTCGTGAAGGCGACGGATACGGGCGGCGGCGGTAACGGCGGTGGTGGCAACGGCGGCGGCGAAGGCGGCCAGTACCCGGCATACAAGGCCGGTACGCAGTACAAGGCCGGCGACGTCGTATCGAACCTGGGCAAGCTGTACCAGTGCAAGCCGTTCCCGTACAGCGGCTGGTGCTCGGGTGCGCCGGCCGCCTATGAACCGGGCAAGGGCTCTGCGTGGAGCGATGCGTGGACGATCTTCGGCAACGGCGAAGGCGGCAACGGCGGTGGCGAAAGCGGCGGCGGCAACGGCGGCGGCGAAGGCGGCGGCGAAGGCGGCGGCGGCAACCATCCGCAATACAAGGAAGGCACCAAGTACGGCGCCGGCGACATCGTGTCGAACAACGGCAAGCTGTACCGATGCAAGCCGTTCCCGTACACCAACTGGTGTTCGATGGCTGCCTGGGCGTATGAGCCGGGCAAGGGCACCGCGTGGGATCAGGCCTGGGAGGAGCACAAGGACTGACGCGAATCCCGACGAGCACCGGCCCGCGGCGCACGCCCGGGCCGGCGCGAAACCCGCATCGTTCAACCGGCATCGACCGATGCCGGCATGGCCCTCGCCTCGCGCGAGGGCCTTTTTCATTTCGGCGGCGGCCGGTTACGCCGGGCCGTTCAGCTCCGCGCGAGTCACCGGCAAGTGCACGGTGAAGCGGCTGCCCAGCCCCGGCGCGGACGTCACGTCGATCGATCCGCCGTGACGCTCGACGACCGTCCTGACGAACGGCAGCCCCAGCCCGACCCCGCGGCTCGCATCGCGATGCGTGCCGTCGACCTGGAAGAACGGCTCGAACAATCGCGGCATCGCTTCCGCCGGAATGCCGATGCCCTTGTCTTCCACGGTGATGGAAACATTGCGCTCGCCGACGCCGATCCACACGTCGACGACCGTCTCCTCGTCCGAATACTTGATCGCATTTTCGAGCAGGTTGATCAACGCGCGCAGCAGCATGTCGCGCGTGCCGAGCACGAACGCCTCGTCGCCGTCTTCATGCGGACCTTCGACGCTGATCCGCTTCGCGCTCGCGCTGTGCCAGACCTGGTCGACCGCCTCGGTCGTCAGATCGCTCACGGACACCGGCACATAGGCGTTCTTGTCGAGATGTTCGGCACGCGACAGTTGGGTGAAATCCTGCGCGACGCGCAAGCTGTAGTCGACGAGCTTGTGCAGATTCGCCAGAAAATCGGTATCTGCCGCGCCGTCGGCGACGGTGCGCTGCTCGAGCAGCGACAGCACGGTCGACAGCGGATTGCGCAGATCGTGCGCCATGTGGCGCAGCGTCATCCGGTCGCTTTCGACCGCCGCCTTGATGTTGTGAATGTCGACGAGACAGATCATGCTCGCCGTGGAGCGATGGTGATCGCCGTCGCCGAACGGCGTCACCATCATCATGTGCGTGCGCGCATTCAAGGTCAGTTCGACCGAGTGAATCCTCCCCGTCCCCTTCGCGGCCAGGATCTCGTCGTACGCGATGGCGAGCACCTGCCTGGCGGCCGCATCGCTGTCGACGTCGATCGATTTCAGCATCGCGCTGCCGCGTTCGTTGCACATCAGCAGGCGGCCGTCCTGTTCGACGAAGATCGGATACGGCAGCGTATGGATCACGTCGACATAGGTCGACTGCCATTCGCGAATGCGGGACATCGCCTGCGCGACGTCGTCGTCGATCGACACCGCGTTGCCGGCGTCCGCCGGTTGCGCGAGACCGGCGAACGCATGCCGACCGGCCAGTCCGCGCAACCCGCGGTATTCCTTCATCAGGGCCGCGCGCAGGCTGCCTGCCCGCCGCCAGCCACAGACGGCGAAGATCGTCACGCACACCGCCAGCAACGGCCCGACCGGCGTCCAGTACGCGCCGTAGATGAGCAGCGCCGTTTCGCCGGCGACGTATGCGGCCAGCCACGCCAGCGCGAATCCGTACATGCGCCAGCCCGGCACGAACATGCAGGTCAACAGCATGCCGGTCGCGACCGCGATGCTGACGGCCAGTTGTATCGAAGTGGGCATGCGCACCATCAGGCGCCCGGCGAGCAGCGCATCGGTCACGAGCGCATCGATCTCGACGCGCCGCAGTCTCCCGTCGCTGCGGGGCGAAAGATAGAACACGCCCGACAGATCGGATACCCCGTCGCCGATGAACACGATGCGGTTGTGCCATGTCGACGCGAGAACGCGACCTTTCAGCACGTCGACGAATGAATAGCGGTCGAGGTCGAAGCGCGACGGCAGGAGCAGCAGGATCGAGCCGCCTTCGACATGCCCCATCCCGGTCACATGAACCTGCACATGGCGGCGCACGTCCGGCAACGGCGTGTTCGCGACGCGGATCGCCTGCAGGCCGACGTGCGGAATCTCGGTGCCGTCGCCATTCCTGACGTAAGGCACGATGCCCTGCACCAGATGATCGCTGCCCAGCACGACGCTGCGCTGGCCGACCGCGGCAGCCGCTTCCCGCAGCGGCCGCGCCGGAAAAATCATGGTCTCGGCGCTTCCGTTGACCGGCGCCCCCTGCGCAGGCAATACCACGCGACCGTGCTTCGCGATCGCCGCCGCCAGAACCGCATCGTCCTGGGACGCCGTGATCATCGTCATGTCGAGCACGACGCTCGATGCGCCGGCGACGCGGTCCAGCACCTTCGCATAGGCCGTGCGCGTGAAGCTCCCGCTGTCGCCCATCTCGGCGATGGTCTTTTTATCGACCATGATCGCGGCGACCTTGTCGCGCGCGCCGTGATCGAAGCCGGATGAAACCAGGTCCCAGTAAAGACGGTCGAGCGGCGAAAGCAGCGTCTCGACGGCCGGCGTGCAACTCAGCGCCGCAAGCATGGCGACGCCGGCCAGCAATAGCCACGTGGACGGTCGTATCGACGCTGCGAGCGTTGGAATCCGGCGGAGCCAGTCGAGCATTGGGCGGAATTTCCCCGAATACGATGTTTTCGGATGACGGCGACGACACGGCGGCCCATGCCGCCCGGAACACGCGACCCCGCATTTTCCGTCCAACAGTCTAGCTCTGTTTCGGCCGGCCCGGAGCAGGCGGGCGCGCGTACCGATCCCGCATGAAATCGACTCCGCGGGCGAGACATTGAATCGGATTGAGGAAAGGTTGAGGTTGTTTGAGCGGGTTGCGGGGCGCCGGAACAATGGGCACTCCTTTCAATGCGCACCGCTTGCGCCGAATGTTATCTCATGATCGTGAAGCCCCTTAACCAGACTTTCGCGCTGACGGCCCTGTCAGCGGCCATCGCAGCCCTGCTGATACCGTCCGGCGCATCCGCCGCCCCCGCCTACGACCCGATCAAACATTACCAGGACGGCGCCGAGCGATGCCTGGCGTGGCAACCGGGAAGCATCGATCCCGCCGTCGCCGCCTGCGACGGCGGCGCCGCGCAGGACTGGGCATTCGTGCCGAGCGCGGGCTACTACCAGATCCGTAATGCGGGGGCCGCGCAGGCGCGCGGCCAGGACATGTGTCTGCGCACCCAGGCCGGCAATACCGGCATGGGCCGTGTGTCGGTCGAGCCATGCGCCGGCGGCGATGCGAAGATGTCTCAGTGGCGCTTCGAGACCGGGCCGGCCGGACGGCTGGGCATGCTGAACGCGTACCGGATTTCGACGGGCCGGGACGAAGTGCTCGCGATCCGGGAGGGCGGCGACGGTGTCGCGATGCAGTCCGCCCGTGGCGAGCCGTCGGCGACGTGGGTATCGGCGGCGACGTTCGCGCCGCCGCAGCGCCCGCTGCTGGGCAAGAAAACGGCGCTGGTGCTGGCCGCACGCTTCAGCGATGTCGCAGCGAAAGATCATGAGGTCATCCGCAAGGCCGTGTTCGGCGATGGCGACGACTATTCGTCGCTGCGCCGCTACATCGAAGTGGCTTCTCACGGAAAGGCGACGCTTGCCGGGACGGTGCTTGCCGACGTCGACCTCGGCGCGCGCCCGGCAACCTGCACGTCGAGCGCGCTGCTCGATTCGGCACGCAAGGCCGCGCAGGGGCGGGGTGTCGATCCGGCGCAGTTCGACTACCTGTTCGTCGACCTTCCGAAGCTGGGGAGTTGCAACTGGGCCGGGCAGGCGGCAAAGCCCGGCAACTGGATCCTGTCGAACAATAGCGGCCACGCGTATTGGATGTGGACGCACGAATTCGGCCATTCGCTCGGCGCGTCCCATCCCGATTCGCGGGTGGATTGCCCGACCGTCGGCGGCGCCGTGCAGGTGGGCGCCGCATGCCGCACGGGCAAGGTCGACGATCCGTCCGACACGGTCGGCGGCGGCGGCCGTCGTCTTTATCCGGGTAGCTACCAGCTGTTCTCCGGCTGGCTCGATCAAACGGATGCCCCGGAGATTCGCGAGTCCGGCACCTACAAGCTGGCGCCGCTGTTCGGCGACCGGGCCGGCTCGAAAGGCTATCGCATCGTGCGCAGCGACGGTACGCAGCTGTGGCTCGAATTCCGGCAGCCGTTGCGCGGCTTCGACGACTGGAAAGCGGACGATCCGTTCGTCAACGGCGTGATCGTGAGAACTGTCAAGTACCAGGGCAACGCGCTGATGAACACGCTGGTGGATACGACGCCGGGCAGCGCGAACGGCATGAAGGATGCTCCGTTGATGCCGGGGCACGCGCTGCACGACACGCTGTCGGGCAAGATCGTCACGGTGAACTCGGTCGGGCCGGACGGCGCGGTGGTCACCGTGCAAAACGACGGTGTGCTGCTGCCGGAGGCGGCGATCACGGGGCCCGCGCAAGCCGATGCGAACACAACGGTCACGTTGTCCGGCGCGACGTCGGTCGGCGAACGCCTGCGATACGAATGGAGCGCGCCGGCCGGCGTCGCGCTAAAACCGGCCGGCAGCAGCGCGAGCGTCGTCGTCCCGCCGTCCGACAAGGATCGCGACTATGCATTCGGGCTGACCGTGATCAACGCCAACGGCTATGCGGCGAGCAAGACCCACGTGCTCAAGGTGAAGGCGCAGGAGGCGATCGCGCCGCCCGGCGCATCGATCGCCGGACCGTCGGCGGTCGCGGGCGGCGAGCACGTGACGCTGTCGGGCGCGCAATCGAGCGGCAAGGGACTGTCGTACGCGTGGACGAGCCCGGCCGGCTTACAGGTCGTCCAACAGGGCGCAACCGTGAGCTTCGTCGCGCCGAAGGCCGGCAGCGCGCACGAATACGGCTTCCGCCTGACCGTGACCGATACGCTGAACCGCAAATCGGCGGCAACCCATCGCGTGACGGTGCGCGCCGACGCCGGCGAGACGGTTGCGTCGTGGGATCCGAAGCAAACCTATTCCACGCCCTGCCAGAAAGTGGCTTACGCCGGCAAGCACTGGCTCAACGGCTGGTGGGTGCTGGGCGACGGTCCCGGCCAGGGTGGCGAATGGGGGCCGTGGCGCGAGCTTGGGGCGGCGAACATGCATGCGCAGTGCAAGGGCAAATGATGGAGACCGCGCGCGCGATGACCGCGCTCAAGCCGGCCGACAGCACCAGATACGCGACGAGCAACGCCAGCTTGCCGTCGCCATGCGTGGCGGACGGCGGCCAGAACGTGCGCAGCGTGCCGAGCACGATCATGTGGAACAGATACAGCTCGTAGCTGAGCCAGCCGCTCCAGCGCAGCGGCGCGAGCACGCGCGCGAGCGCCGTATCGCGCAGCGGATATGCGATGTTGAAGTGATGCAGCAGGACGAGCACGATCGACACGCCGCGCAGCAGGTCGATCCGCGCGTTGCGCGGGCCGGCGCTCATTGCGGCCGGGCCGGTTCGGCGAGCGCCGGCAGCGCGGCCAGGAACGTATCGCGCGAGCGCAGGCCCGCATTCGGCGTCTGCCGCTTGTCGTCCTGGATCAGGTTCGCGAACACGAGCGTGCGCGGCCCCTTCGTCGCCCAGCCGACGAACCAGCCGTACGCGTGCGCGCCGTCGTACTTGAAGCCCGGCGAGCCCGTGCCCGTCTTGCCATGCACGGTCCAGCCGCCCGGCTGCGCGTCGATCAGCGTGATGCGCTCGGTCATGTCGTACGCATGCGCGCTGACGGGCAGCGTCCGGTGCACGATCTTGCGCATGAACGCGACCTGTTCGAGCGGCGAAATTCGCAGCGATGAATTGACCCATGCGCCCATCACGCCGCTGAGTTCGCCCTGCTTGCCGGTCACGTCCGCATTGCCGTAACCGAATGCGTTCGTGTACTGCTGGAAGCGCGCCGGCCCGAGCGCTTGAGCGACCTGTTCCGAGTACCAGAAGATCGACAGCTTGATCCAGCGCGCCGGGTCGGTCGGCTCGCGCCACGGGGCGCCGCCCCAATCGGGATAGCCTGCGTGGAAGTCGAGTGTCGGCGTGTGTTCGTCCTTCAGGAAGCCGGCGTCGAAGCCCATCAGGCTGATCGCCACCTTGAAGGTCGACGCCGGTGTGACGCGGGTCGCGCAATCGCCTTGCTGCACGAGCACCTGGCCGGTGGTCGCATCTGCAACCAAGGTACAGACGGGGCGGGCATGCGCGGATGCTGCGGCCAGAAGGCCGGCGGTGAATGCAAGCAGCGTGCGGCGCCAGTGTTTCAAGCGGGACTCCATTGGATCGGGATGCGCGCCGGGCGGAACGGCCACTGGATCATGACGACGGGGCGCGCTCAATCGGACAGAGGGATAGACGGTGATTGCCGGAGCGAACCCTCGAGGCGGCACACAGTGTATCGGCTGCGCGGCGAATGTCGACCGGTCATGGCTGCCGGCGGCTGTGATCTTGTCGACGCTATGGCGTCGCTGTTGCTCGGGGTAAGGCGCACTCCGAAGCCCGCCTGCGAACAGTTGCGGCAACAGAAGACTGATCGTGTCTACCCCCTCCTCAAATCGACGTTCCTACCGGTATCGGTTCGACTTAAATCGGGGTCAGATAAATCCTCGGATATCCACCCAAGTCCAGGACCGACACTCAGTGTGGCTGAACTCGGTTGTTGATCTGGGCGTGAGCTACGGTGCTACTTCGCTCAAGAATTTCAATGTAAAAGCTACTTTCAGCATTTGCTGAAGGTGGTGTTTTTAGTGAAATATGCCGGACGGAGGGACGAACCGCGTGGAGATCGCGGTGTGCTCGATTCCTGCTTTGCTGGCGATGATGGGCCATGCGCTGGCGGGCCGCTACAAGCAGAAGGACGCTTATGACATCTACTACTGCGTGCGGAACTACCCTGGAGAGATCGAGGCGCTTGCACAAGAATGTCTCCCACTCCTGGGGCATGCAAGCGGCAAACACGGCTTTCGGCACATCGCCGAGAAATTCGATACCTTCGACGGATACGGTCCCACCTGCGTGAGGCGCTTCGTCGAAGACACGCATGTGCTGGGTGATCGCACACCCGAACAGTGGCAGCAGGATGCGTTCGGGCAGATCGATGCGCTGCTGCGCGCCATGGCGCTGCGAGACTGAGTCGCGCCCGATGGACTGCGCGCAACTTCGCAAACTGCTGGAGCCGCTCGTCACGGGATTGAAAGATGCCGGCACGCACACCATGCTGCCGACGCTTTGTGAGGAATTGGGGCTGCCTGCGCCTGCCGCCGACGGTTCCAAGCGCGAACGCATGAGTTCCAGCTTCGACGTGGTTGCAGACGCTGATCCACCTGCGGTTGCACACAAGCTGCTCGTGCGCCAGGGCCGATCGAAGCTGACTTCGCTCGATCCGGAGCTGATCCGGGCATTCGTCGCCGTCGTCGAAAGCGGCGGCTTCACCGCGGCGGCCCGGCAACTGCATCGCACGCAGTCGACGATCAGCCTGCGCATCCGCACGCTCGAGGAGCGGCTCGACACACACTTGTTCATGCGCAACAGCCGGCGGCGTGCGTCGCTCGAGGCGTTCGCGTAGCGGGGCGACAGGGACGACCGGGCGCGGGCGAGCCTGACGCGAAGGGCGCGAGCCTGGCGCGTGTTCGTCCACCGTGCGGCCCGATGACGGCGGGCCGTGGCCCGCATGCCGTTTTTTGCACCGCCGCGCCGTTTTTTTGCACGGCGTTTATGCGCGGTCTTCTAAGCTGGGGACGTGTCGAACAGCCGAGACGGCCTCCGTCCGCTCCATGACCTTCATTCATCCCGTTCCCGCCTTCGATGTCGCCGGCCGCCGGTTACGCGCCGGCACACCCGACAACGTCATCCCGTTCCCGCCGCCGCGCCCGCGCCTGCAGTTGCCCGTCACGCTGACGGCCGACTCCGGCGAACTTGCGCGCGCCCGCCTCGCGGCGCTGCTGCATTCGCCGCTCGGCGTGTATGTCGTCAGCGCGCGCGCCGTGCGCGACGTGATCCATGTGCATTTCGAGATCGCGCCGGAGGATCTGGACTTCACGCTGCACATGCTGATCGCGCAGCAGGCCGATGCGGTGATCGGGCCCGTCGCGCGCCGGTTGCGCATCGGGCCGCAGGCCCGGTGAGCCGGGAACGGTTATTGCGCGTTCGTTGCTTGTTGCTCGTTTGACTCGCCGCCGGATCGCCGGTCGCGGTGACGTCCGCCCGCCGGCGGCGGATGTTCGTGCGCCGCGTCGTGCGCGGCCCCGATCCTGAATACGGAGGGTTCATGTACCTCACGGAAGAAGTGCATGTCGCGCGGCCGGCAAGCCGCCGCGCGCGGACGGCGTCGCTGCCGTCGGGCCGGCAGCTCGCGCGGCAGCTCGTGACGACGGTGCGCGTGGCCGAAATGTTGCTGCATCAGGCGATCGTCGTGCCCGACGGGCATCAGTGGTCGGTCGACACCGAGCGCGTCGACGCGGCCGGCGGACCGCTCGCGGCCTGGGAGACCTGCGTGACGTTGCGGATCGGCAAGGTGTTCGCGCCGGCGGTCAATCCGGCCGCACGGGTCAACGACCCCGATCAGGTCGCGATCGAGATCGGCCTTTGTCTGCCCGAGCAGGCGTATCTGGACGAGCGGCGCGTGAGCATCTTCGGCCGCCGTCACGGCAAGCGGTTCGGCGCGACGCTGTCGGTCGCGTCGGGCGCGCAGTGGGGCTGGCAACGTGCGGAGCATGTCGCGCCGGAACACGCGCACGTGCACGGCGATACGCTCGAGGCACTCGTCGATGCGGTCGCGGCGAACGTCAATGCGGCGCTGGCCGCGGCCGGGTTTCGCGCGACGCGCTGATCACGCGTCGCCGGTTTGCCCGGTCTGACGCTGAAGGTCTTCCATCAACTGCTCCGCGAGAAAGTCGCACGGCGGCCGCTTCGATTTCGTGCTGCGCGCGAGAATCAGTTCGAGCGGCGGCAGGTCGGGCAGCCCGTGCGAGCGGCCGAGCATCGACAGTTGCGCGGGAATCGCGCAGCGCGCGAGCGGCGCGACCGCGAGGCCGGCCTCGACCATGCTGAGCAGCCCGAGCAGGCTCGGGCTTTCATACGAGGTGCGATACGGCACCTTCGCGCGTTCGAGGCTGCGGATCGCGTTCTCGCGCGCGACGCTGCCCGGCATGAACACCGCGATCGGCAGCGGCCGCTCTTCCCACACGCGCGGCCCGTTCGTCATCGCGGCCCACGCCATCGGCTCGTGGCGGATGAAGTCGCCGGTCAGCCCCTTGATGCGCGTGCCGCACACGAGATCGACGGTGCCGTCCTTGATCAGCGGCGCGAGCGCGCTGCTCGGCAGCCCCATCACCTGGATCTCGACCTTCGGGTAGGTCGCCGAGAATTTCTTCAGGACCGACGGCAGCAGCGACGACGCATAGTCGTCCGGCACGCCGATCACGACCTTGCCGGTCACTTCCGGCCGCACCACGGCCGCCCACGCCTCGTCGCGCAGCGCCAGCATTCGTCTGGCGAATCCCAGCAGCACCTCGCCCTCGCGCGTCAGCACGATGCTGCGCGGCTTGCGCACGAATAGCGGCCGGCCGATCGCGTCTTCCAGGCTCTTGATCTGCATGCTCACGGCCGACTGCGAGCGGTTCACGGCTTCGGCGGCGCGGGTCATGTTGCCGGTCTCCGCGACGGCGACGACGGTGGCCAGCACGTCGTGATCGAGCATCTTCATGGGTATCAGGAAAACTGAACGTAACGATCAGCATTATGCGTTTTTATTGTTGCTGTGTGTCTGCCATAGTGCGATCACGCTGGCGCTCCGCCCGGCACGCAGGCTTGAACAGGGAAGAGTGGTGTATCGATGATGGACCATCCGTTGCGCGCCGCACTGGCCGCGGAATTGCATGCGCGGCCGTTCCTGCGGCTTGCCGAAGCCATGTCGCTCACGCATTACGCGATCTATGCGGACGGCCAGCCCGACATCCACGAAACGCTGCTGCACGCGCTGTGCCGCGATACCGGCATTGCCGCGCCGCACGAAGGCGCGACGCATTACGCGGTGCAGTCGCCGTGCGGCTGGCACCTGAAGTGGGAACGTCACACCGAATTCTCGACCTTCACGTTCGTCGCGCCGCGTCGCGACACCGGCTATTTCGACGATCTCGCGATCGAAGGCATTCCAGCCGCGTGGTTCGCGCGACTCGCGGGCATCCGTTTCGTCGCGGTGCGGATGGAACTGCTGTCGGGTGACGCCGCGCGGCTCGTCTGCGGCGACCTGCGCCGCTGGATCGACGGGCCCGCGCTCGTTGGCAGCAACGTGCTCGGCGGCGGCAAGGTGTTCTGCGACTGGCATGTGCGTGACGACGGCTTCATGCGTTTTCTCGTCGTCGACGAGGATTTCCGCGAGGAGCAGGGCGGCCGCCTGCTGCAGCGTCTGTACGAAATCGAAACGTACCGGATGATGGCGCTGCTCGCGCTGCCCGTCGCGCGGCGGATGAGCCGCGAACTCGACGAGATCCACGCGGCACTGCATGCGCTGATGCAGCGGATGGACGCGAGCGGCGCCGACGGCGACGACGCGGCGCTGCTCGTCAAGCTTACGCATCTCGCGGTGCGGGTCGAATCGCTGTCGGGTTCGGGCGCGCGTTTCAGTGCATCGCGCGCTTACGAGAAGCTCGTGCTGGCGCGCATCCAGGAATTGCGCGAGGAGCGTATCGAAGGAATGCCGACGATCGCCGAATTCATGGAGCGGCGTTTTGCGCCGGCGATGGAGACGTGCCGCAGCGTGTGGGCGCGCCACGAGCAGATCGCCGCGCGGATCGCACGTGCGGTCGACCTGTTGCGCACGCGCGTGAACCTCGCGCAGGAAAAGGACGTGACGCGCCTGCTGGCCGGCATGGAGCGCACCGCGCGCAATCAGCTTCATCTGCAGCACGCGGTCGAAGGGCTGTCGGTGGCGGCCATTTCGTACTACGTGCTGTCGCTCGCGACGGCGGCGTTCAAGGCGTTGCACGTGATGAACCTGCCGGTCGATCCGGAGCTGGCGGAAGGCCTGCTGATCGCGCCGGTCGTGTTCGCGGTGATTCACATCACGCGGCGCACGCGCGCGCAGCTTGCGCGATCGGAGGCCGTGCATGACGGCGCACCCGTGCATGCGGCGGAGTTGAAGCAGGTCAGTTAGAACATCAACGACATATCGAAGGAGTGGAGATGACTTTTTCGCAGAAGCAGCCGGGGTTTGATAGCGGTTTCGACGCGTTTGACGAACCGGTATCGGATGAAGCGGGCATGCCGGAGGAGGCGCGCGTGACGTCGTATCAGGCCGTGCTGCAGGAGCCGATGACGTCGCTCGTCGGGAATACGCACGATCGGCCGGACGTCGCGGCGGTGGCGATTCTCGGGTACAACTGACGTGTTTTTTCGCGTCGATTCGACGTAATTCGGGCGTTCATTTGCCGGCCGCCTTTTGGCGCGCCAGACGTGAATCGCCTTCCCTCTTCGCTTTCCCCGCCCCCTGCGCAAGCGCCAACTCGACGAACGCGCGCGCGGCCGCGCTCCGGTACGCCCCCTTGCGCTGCAGCAGCACGGCCGTGCGCCGCAGCACGGTCGGATCGAGCGCGACGGCGACGAGATCGTCGTGCCCGGTCGCGATCGTCGCGGGCAGCAGCGTCGCGAGATTCGTGCGGCGCACGATCTCGATCACCGCACCGAGCGAATTCGCTTCCATCAGCACACGCGGCCGCACGTCGTGCTCGCGGAAATAACGGTCGATCTGCACGCGCGTCGCGAACTCGGCCGTGAGCAGCACGAGCGGCGCGTCGTGCAGCACGCGCAGGCCGGCCTTGCGTTTCCCGGCGAGCGCATGCCGACGGTTCACGACGAGCGCGAGCGTCTCGACCAGCAGCGTCTTAGCTTCGATATCCGCCGTCTGTACCTCCTCGAACGCGATGCCGACATCGAGCTCGTCGTCGACGAGCAGCGCCTCGATGCGCTCCTGCGACATCTCGCGCACCGACAGCGACACTTCCGGATAGCGGCCGTGAAACGCCTCGACGAGCGGCCCGACGAGATAGCTCGTGAAGGTCGGCGTGACCGCGATCCGCAGCGAGCCGCGGCTGAGATCCTGCACGTCGTGAATGGCGCGCCGGCCTTCCGCGAGATCGTGCAGCGCCTGCCGCGCATAGCGGAAATACACGTCGCCGGCGTCCGTCAATCGCGTGACACGCCCGGTGCGGTCGAACAGTTGCGCGCCGAGCGTTTCCTCGAGCTGGCGGATCTGCTGCGACAGCGCGGGCTGGGAAACATGCAGCGCGGCGGCCGCGCGCGTGAAGCTGCGGTGTTCGGCGACGGCCAGGAAGTAGTTGATATGGCGCAGCAGCATGGCGATTCCTATAAGTCGTGCTTATCCGGTGGATCATAAATCAGTCTTTTACGTTATTGGAAGTCCGGCGTAACCTGCCCTTCATCGATTTCACCCACGCCGGAGGACACGCGATGAAGGACATCATCGAAGGCTTTCTGAAGTTCCAGCGCGACGCCTATCCGGAGCGCGCCGCGCTGTTCCGCGATCTCGCGCGCAGCCAGAACCCGCGTGCGCTGTTCATCTCGTGCTCGGACAGCCGGCTCGTGCCCGAGCTCGTCACGCAGCGCGAACCGGGCGATCTGTTCGTGATCCGAAACGCCGGAAATATCGTGCCGTCGTACGGCCCCGAGCCGGGCGGCGTGTCGGCCTCGGTCGAATACGCGGTGGCCGCGCTGCGCGTGACCGACGTCGTGATCTGCGGGCATTCCGATTGCGGTGCGATGACCGCGATCGCGACCTGCCAGTGCATGGACCATATGCCGGCCGTCGGCCACTGGCTGCGCTACGCCGATTCGGCGCGCGTCGTGAACGAGGCGCGCATGCATCGCAGCGAACGCGAGCGGATCGACTCGATGGTGCGCGAGAACGTCGTCGCGCAACTCGCGAACCTGAAGACGCACCCTGCCGTGCGACTCGCGCTCGAAGAAGGGCGTCTTGCGCTGCACGGCTGGGTCTACGACATCGAATCAGGCTGCATCGATGCCCACGACGGCGCGACCGGCCGGTTCGTCTCCCTGGCGGACCATCCCGGCGTCCGCGCCACACCCGCGACGCTTCCCGCCGCGGCCTGAACCGTTCCTACCCAACCACGAGGTATTGCCATGATCCAGTCCCAGCACAGTCAGACCGCCCGCCACGCGCTTGCGGAGGCCGTCGTTCTCGCGAAGGCGCGCAAGAACCTGTCGTTCGCGCAGCTCACCGAAGGCACGGGCCTGAGCGAAGCGTTCGTCACGGCCGCGCTGCTCGGCCAGCACGCGCTGCCGGCTGGCGCCGCGCGCGTCGTTGCCGACAAGCTCGGCCTCGACGACGACGCGGTGCTGCTGCTGCAGACGATCCCGCTGCGCGGCAGCATCGACGATCGCGTGCCGACCGACCCGACCATTTACCGCTTCTACGAAATGCTGCAGGTGTACGGCACGACGCTGAAGGCGCTCGTCCACGAGAAGTTCGGCGACGGCATCATCAGCGCGATCAATTTCCGGCTCGACGTCAAGAAGGTCGACGATCCCGAAGGCGGTTCGCGCGCGGTGATCACGCTCGACGGCAAGTACCTGCCGACCAAGCCGTTCTGACTGTTCAGACCGTTCCGCCGCCGGCGCGGCGCCGCGCAGGTTCGCCCGACGTGAGTTGGCCATCGGCCGGCGCACGTTCCCGCCATTCCGTTTCAATGAGGACACAGTCATGGATTTTGTGAAACGCACGATCGATCTCGCGATGAAGAACGTGGAAGAGGGCGGACGCCCGTTCGCGACGGTGATCGTCCGCGACGGCGAGATCGTCGCGGAGAGCCCGAACCTCGTCGCGCAGACCAGCGACCCGACCGCGCATGCGGAGATCCTCGCGGTGCGCGATGCGTGCCGCAAGCTCGGCACCGAACACCTGACCGACTGCGAGATCTACATCCTCGCGAGCCCGTGCCCGATGTGCCTCGGATCGCTGTACTACTGCAGCCCGAAGCGCGTGATCTACATCACGACGCGCGAGGACTACGCGCCGTTCTACCGCGACGACCGCAAGTACTTCGAGCTCGACACGTTCTATGCCGAGTATGCGAAGCCGATCGGCGAGCGGCGGCTGCCGATGGTGCAGCAGAAGCACGGCGACGCGATCGGCGTCTACCGGCGCTGGCAGGAACTGAACGCGAAGTGACGTGATCCGCGCGATGCACAGGTCGCACGGCGTAGCCGCCTCGGCTGCGCGTTTTCTCCATCCTTTGGTTCGCTTGGCGGCTTTCGTGTCGCCGGGCAGATCATGCGCGAGCGGCGCGGCGCGACCGACATGAAGGCGGCGTTCGCGGTGGCGTGCGCCGACGCAACGCGACAACGTGCAACGAAGCGGCGGGCGCGCGATGCGCCCGCCGTTTGTGCTGTTGCAGCGGCAGCGCCGGTTGCACTCGATTCGGCCGCATGCCGATGCGCGGGCGACGCGCTATAGTCGTGCGACGCCCGCAGGGTGCTGCACGCCCGGTGGCCTTTTCACGCACGCGTTCGCCCGATGACAGCCCATCCCGACGTCACCCTTCAATTGACCGACACCGAGCAGCCGGCCGCACGAGACTTCATCAGCCGCAAGCTCGGCGAATTCAACCACGCGATGACGGGGCGCGCCGATGCGGCCGCGCTCGACGTCTACGTGACCGATCCCGCGACCGGTGAGGTATTGGGCGGCCTCACCGGCCGGACTTCGCTCGGCCTGTTCTTCATCGATCTGTTCTACCTGCCCGAATCGCTGCGCGGCGGTGGATTCGGCAGCCGGCTGCTGCGCGAGGCCGAAGCGGAAGCGAAACGGCGCGGGTGCGCACGCGCGGTGCTGTACACGATCTCGTTCCAGGCGCCTGACTTCTACCGGAAGCAGGGTTACGAGACCTTCGGCGAAGTGCCGTGCGAGCCGGAAGGGACCGCGCGCGTGTTCATGGTCAAGACGCTTTGAGCGCGTTGTCGCGGTTACGAGCCTGTTCCTGACATCCGCCGACATCGCAGGCGGTGGCGGCAAGCGCAATGCCCATCCTGCTCGCGAATCACCGCCCAGGCGTCGCGCGTTCGACGATCATGTCGTAGAGCGCCCGCGCCGCGGGCGACAGTTGCGCGCTCTTGCGCGTGACGAGCACGAGCGTGCGCGATACCGAAGGCTCGACGAGCTCGATCGTGCGGATCATCGGATACGCGTTCTTCTGGATCGCGAGCTTCGGCACCACGGCGGCACCGAGCCCTTCGGCGACGAGCCCGAGCGCGGTCGAGCTGCGCTGCACCTCGTAGAACGAATGCAGCGACACGCCGCTGGTCTTCAGCGCGCCTTCGAGCAGCCCGCGATTGCCGCTCACTTCGCCGGCGAAGATCAGCGGGTGCGGTTGCAGTGCCGCCCAGCGGATGCGCCGCCGCTTCGCGAGCGGATGATCGTCGCGGCAGACAAGCACATACGGGTCGTGCGTGAGCGGCACGCTGACGAGTTCGGGGTGCTGGTCGCCGGCGATGCTGATGCCGAATTCGGCTTCGCGCTGCAGCACGGCCTGCAGCACCGACGCCGACGCGTGATCGAGGATCTTCACGCGATCGTGCGGCCGGTGACCGGAGAACGCGCGCAGGATGCGCGGCAGGTATTGCACGCCGACCGTCGGCACGCACGCGATCGTGACGTCGCCGCGCTGGCTCAGGCCCGTCTCGCGGATTTCGGTCAGCGCATCGGACAGTTCGTTCAGCAGCCGCCGCGCCTGCGGCAGGAAGCGCAGGCCGATCTCGGTCAGCGTGGTGCGGCGCGTCGTGCGTTCGACCAGCGCGACGCCGAGAAATGACTCGAGCTTGCGCAGCCGCTGCGTGATTGCCGTTTGCGTCACGTGCAGCGTGTCGGCCGCCTGCCTGAAGCTGCCGCCGTCGGCGATTGCGACGAAAGCCTGTACACCGAGCGTATCGATCTTCATCAGAAATTTGAATCAATAGCAATATTAAATTCATTTTACTGAAGTGCGGCACAGTCGCAGAATGCGCTGCATCGGCGGCCGAATGCATCCCGCGCCCGGATGCGGCGACGCCGCCCGTGCCGACAAGGAGAGCCATCGTGACGACCCCACTCGATCAGTACGCGAGCCAGTACGTGCAATTCGAGGACGAACGCACGCGGCCGGTGCGCGACCTGCTGGCCGCCGTGCCGCGTACGCCGATCCGCACGGCGATCGACATCGGCTGCGGGCCCGGCAATTCGACGGAAGCGCTGATCGCACGCGCACCCGACGCGACGATCCACGGGATCGACGCATCGGCGGACATGATCGCGGCCGCACGCAAGCGCCTGCCGGCACTGCGTTTCGATATCGCCGATGTGGCCGCGTGGGACGATCCGGGCGGCTATGACCTGATCCTGTCGAACGCGGTGCTGCAATGGGTGCCTGCGCACGACACGCTGTTTCCGATGCTCGTCGGCCGGCTCGCGCCGGGCGGCCATCTCGCGGTGCAGATGCCCGACAACCTCGACGAACCCGCGCACCGGCTGATGCGCGAAGTCGCTGCGGCCGGGCCGTGGGCCGACAAGCTGAAAGGCGCGGCGCGCACCGAACGGTTCGACGCGCGTTACTACTACGCGCTGCTGTCGCCGTTGTGTTCGCGCGTCGACGTGTGGCGCACGACCTACTACCACCCGCTGCGCGGCGGCGCGGACGCGGTTGTCGAATGGTTCAAGGGCAGTGCGCTGCGGCCGTTCCTCGCGGCGCTCGACGACGGCGAACAGCGTGCGTTCCTTGCGCGCTATCGCGAGGCGCTTGCCGGGCCGAACGGCTATCCGGCACTCGACGACGGCACCGTGCTGCTGCCGTTCCCGCGCCTGTTCATCGTGGCGACGCGCAAGTGATGCGGCAATGACGCTGGCGACGGGCCGGTGGCCGGCAAGATTCCGGCGCATGTCATCGTCGCGGCAGGATAGCGGTCCCTGATTGCTCATATCAAATCGGCGCCGCTCGATTGCTCGCCAACCCTAAGTGTGTCGCGCTGCGGTTCGACTATGCTGAAATGACTGCAGCCCGGGCTTCGCGCCGCAACGCTGCAACCGGCGATGACGGGAGGGCACGATGACCGAGCAAAGCAACGTTCAACTGGTGCAGCAGGCGTACGCGGCGTTCGGCAGGGCCGATATCGACGGCATCCTGCAGACGCTTTCCGAAAGCGTCGACTGGTTCATACCAGGGCCGACCGGCATCATTCCGTTCGCTGGCAGACGACATGGGCCTCAAGAGGTCGCGGCGTTCTTCGGGGCGCTTGCGTCGACGCAGACCGTCGAGCGGTTCGAGCCGCTCGAGTTCATCGCCAGCGGCAACCGGGTCGTCGTGCTCGGCGCACAA
Organism: Burkholderia sp. FW306-1C-G01B; assembly: GCF_058781685.1. Lineage (NCBI taxonomy): Bacteria > Pseudomonadati > Pseudomonadota > Betaproteobacteria > Burkholderiales > Burkholderiaceae > Burkholderia > Burkholderia sp. FW306-1C-G01B. The sequence continues at coordinate 502,729 of NZ_JBYSWZ010000001.1, read as the reverse complement.
CGCTGGTATGTCCACTCGACCGGGCGCACGTACGAGGACGAGTGGGTGCATCTGTTCACGATCGAAAACGGAAAGATCACGGCGTTTACCGAGTATCACGATACCGAGGCGGAAGCGGCGGCCCATCGACAATGACGGCGCTGCGCGCGTGGCCATGTCGTACGGGCGCAGCAGCACGGATTCGGTGCGGATCTGGCGCGGCGCCGTCGTGCTATCTGGCGGAAGGGAACGCGGTGGTGGCCGAACCCCACGCAGCGAGCTCGCGTTTCGTGCGCACGCCTAGCTTCGCGAATGCGCGCTTCACGTACGACTCGGCCGACGCGACGCGCACGCCGAGGATCCCGGCGGTTTCCGGCACCGTCTTGCCGGAGATCAGGTGCTTGCAGGTTTCGTATTCGCGCTTCGACAGCTTCACGCCGTCAGCCGCGATCCGCGCATCGAACTGCGCGAGCGGATGGACTTCGGGCGCCGGATGCGCGACGCGCCGCACGGCGGTGGTCGACGCATGCAGTTCGAGCAGCGGGAACAGCACGTCGCTGATGCCGCGGAAGCGGTTCATCTCGGCGAGCGTGAACGGCGGCCGGTCGCGGCCGCGCTCCAGCGCGATCGAATGCTGCGAATAGCGCGTGCCGCGCGCAAGCACGCATTCGTGGCCGATATGCACGTCGTCGAACAGCCGCTGGCGGAATTCGCCGGGCGGGATCGCCGCGATGTCGCGCACGACGAGCATCGTGCCCGTCTTGCCGCGCAGCCCCGCGAACAGCGGATCGCTGTCGAGAAAGCGCTCGTAGTAGAGCGTCATCACGTCCGAGATGTCCGACGTCGCGGTGCCGATGCCGCTGCTGCCGATCCATTCGCATCGGTAGCCGGTGGGCATCGTGCCGTCGACGCGCGAGCGTTCGACGTGCACGACGTCGAGCGGCACCACGTCGTTCAGCAGTTGCGTGAGGCTCGGCACGAAGTGCGGCGTGCCGACCGTCTCGATCAGCTCGCCCAGCGCCTTGAACGACACGTTGAAGCGGTCGTTGTCGCGGTGGAAGGGGTTCACGTTCGGCAGCATGCGGTTCCCCGGTGAGAAGCGGCGGGATTGTAGCGATTGCGGTGAAAAACGTCATTAAGGGGAAACACCGGCAGGTGTCCCCGCGACTTTCGCGCGAGCGGCCGCTCCGGCGGATTGGCGTGGGTGCGTGACGCGGATTGGGCCACGGTCGTCTCCTGTGTTCGGTGCCCGGCCGGCGCCCGCGAGCGGGGTGCGGCCGAATCGAAGGGCGTTGGGGCGAACGTTAGAGCCGTGGAGCGAATCGCGTCAACATTTGGGCAGGCATCCCTATTAATAGGAAGTCGAGTGTTCAATATGTGGGAGAGCGCGGCGGTGGCGCCGCATCGTGCATCAGTTGGTCGCCGCTTCCTTCGCGTTGACCCAGCCCTGCACCGCGCCGGCATGCAGGCGATCGACTAACCGCCCGCGCTTTCGTCGCGATAACCGCTCTTGCCGACGAAGATCTCCTTCAGTGCGGCGCGCAGTGCGACCGGATCGTACTGGCCGGGCGCGAGATGGATCACATAGCGTGTTTGACCGTCGAGACGCGCGGCGATGCCCGGTTCGATCTCGACGTCGATCGTGTCGTCCGTCAGGCGTACCGACAGATCCTTGACGCGCATATTGATCTGGTCGCGCACCATCACTTCGATCAGCGTGTCGTCCGGAAAGCGCGACAGCGCGAAGCAATAGTCCTGCTCCGCGTCGTGACAGTAGATGTTGGCGAAGCTTTCGTCGTCGTCGAGGTCGGACGTTGCCGCGCCGACGGTAGCGTGAAGGTCCATGAACGTAGGTTCCTGCGTAATAGGTTATTGGGGTGAGCGGCTTGCAGTTTCGATCGCAGCCGCGGCTTCGGGCGCCACGCCGGTATCGCACGACGCATCGGCATCGCGCGCCTTCAGCCACAGCCCGAATTCGCGCATCACTTCGACCACCGGCCGCAGCCGGTCGCCGTCCGCGGTCAGATCGTACTCGACGCGCACCGGCACTTCCGGATAGACGGTCCGCCGCACGAGCCCCGCGTCTTCCAGCGCGCGCAGGTCGAGCGTCAGCATGCGCTGCGAGATGCCCGGCATGTCGCGGCGCAGGTCGCTGAAGCGCCGCGGCCCGTCGAGCAGATACGACGCCAGCAGCAGCCGCCAGCGGCCGCCGAGCAGGCGCATCGCTTCTTCAACGGAACATCCTGTCGCACTCGTTTTCATCCTGCTGAACCCTGGTCGGTAAATTTTTTGTGACTACGGCACAAACGACTGCCGTCTTCCCGGCCATGCGCCGATGCGAGATATTAGCGCCCGCGTCGCGGCGAATCGATACACGGACAACCAACGAAGGAAACGCATGAAGCTCTATCACGCTCCCGGCAGCTGTTCGCAGGCGATCCGCATCGTGCTGCACGAAGGCGACATCGACGCGCAGATCATCGACGTCGACGCGCGCAAGCATGTCGTCGAAGGCGGACGCAACTACTATGACGTGACCGAACTCGGCTACGTGCCGCTGCTCGAACTCGACGACGGCACGATGCTGCGCGAAGGGCCGGTGATCGCGCAGTATCTCGCGGATCTGCGCCCGGAAGCCGCGCTCGCGCCCGCGTACGGCACGCTCGCGCGCTACCGGCTGATGGAATGGCTCAACTTCCTCGGCACCGAGATCCACAAGGGTTTCATCCCGCTGCTGTATGCGGTGCAGGCGGGGAAGTACGTAGAGCCGGCGCGGCAGAAGCTCGACAGCCGCTTTGCATGGATCGACCGTCAGCTCGACGGCAACGCGTTCGTCACGGGCGACACGTTCACAGTCGCGGATCCGTACCTGTTCGCGCTGACCGGCTGGGGCAAGGCCGACTGGATGCGCTCGGTGTACAACGCGGATATCGACCTGAGCCGGTATGCGCATCTGCGGGCGTGGTACGAGCGCGTGCGGGAACGGCCGGCGGTGCAGGTCGTGCTGGCGGCGGACGGCCTGTCGCGGTAGCGCGCGGCGACGGCGACGACGGCGGCACGGTCACGGATACGGCGCGTCATCCCGTTGCACCGCGACCGTTTCGCGCAATATCGGCGCCGCCATGCAGCAAAATGCCGCGCTATAATCGCCGCCATGAAACTGCTTCGGACCTTCATCCTGCTGCTGCTTTGCGCGGTGCTGCCCATCAGCGGGCTGGCAGCCAGCGGCCTGACCGGTGAATGTCCGATGCAGCACACGATGTCGATGGAAGCGGATACAGGCATGAAGATGTCCGCCGACATGAGCGATTGCGATTCGATGAAGTCGCCCGCCGCCGACAGCGCGAAAGCGAAGGCCAAAGCCAAGGGCATGGCCTGCAAGGTGACGGCCCAATGCCAGTTCGGCAGTCTCTATCACCCTGCCGCCCGCGTCGACGTCACCCGTCCCGCTGCATTCGCCAGCACGATCGTCTTCCACTACACGCAGTCCGTCCCGGTCCGCGACCCGAGCGGGTTGTGGCGCCCTCCACGCATTAGCTGATCCCGTCCGACCGGTTCACCGCCCAGGCGGTGAGGTTCGTCCTGTGCTCAGGACGTGGAATCCCTTTGGGTTCCGACGTTGGGGTTAGACCATGTCATTCGATTTCGGCACGCCGCGCATGCGGCGTGCGTGTCGGCGCGCGCCCGTGCTGTGGGCCGCGCTGCTGGCGGCGGGCGCCGTTCACGCGCAGCAGTCGCCGTTCACGCTGGACGCCGCGCTGCGGTCCGCCACCGATCGTTCCGCGTCGATGCAGGCCGCGCAGGCTTCGGTGCGCGCGAGTTCGGAAGCAGCCGTCAAGGCCGGCCAGTTGCCGGACCCGATGCTCAAGGCCGGCATCGACAACCTGCCGGTCAACGGCGGGCAACGCTTCACCGTCGGCCAGGACTTCATGACGATGCGTCGCATCGGCATCGAGCAGGAATGGGTGTCCGGCGACAAGCGGCGGCTGCGCTCGGCGCTGGCCGACCAGCAGGTTGGCCGCGAACGTGCGGGGTATCTCGTGCAGCTCGCCGCTGTGCGCCGGCAGACCGCGACGGCCTGGCTCGATGCCGTCTATGCAAAGCAGGCGCTCGCGCTTCAGCAGGCGCTGCTCGCGCACATGAACCATGAACTCGACGCGACGCAGGCGTCGTATCGCGGCGCGAAGGCGAGCGCGGGCGATGTCGTGCAGGCCCGCGCGATGCTCGCTCAAACGCGGGATCAGGTGCTCAAGGCGCAGCAGGCGTATCGCTCCGCACTCGTCGCGCTTGCCCGCTGGACGGCCACGCCGGTCGCGGACGTGACGGGCACGCCACCCGCGCCCGAATCCTTCGTGTCGTCGCTGCCGCCCGACGAGCTGCGTCTGTCGCAACCGGCGCTCGTCGCCGCCGCAGGCGACATCGCGGTTGCCGAAGCCGACACCGCGGTCGCGAACAGCGAGCGCAGCCCGAACTGGACGTGGGAAATCGCGTACCAGCAGCGCGGCGGCGCGTATTCGAACATGGTGTCGGTCGGCGTCTCGATCCCGTTGCCGCTCAACCGCAAGAATCGCCAGAACCGCGACGTCGCCGAGAAGGCCGCGCTCGCGACGAAGGCGCGGCTGATGTACGAGGACACGCTGCGTCAGGTGCAGGCCGATATTCGCACGCAGTCCGAAACGCTGGCGAACGGCCGCGAACGCATCGCGAACCTGAGCGCATCGCTGTTGCCCGCCGCCGATCAGCGCGTGCAGCTTGCCAACGCCGCCTACCGGGCCGGCACGGGTTCGCTTGCCGACACGTTCGCCGCGCGGCGTGCGCAACTGGAAGTGCAGTTGCAGGTGCTCGATCTCAGGCGCGACGTGTCGCAGACCTGGGCGCAGCTCGAATATCAGGTCGTGCCGGCGACGCTGGCCGCCGCGCAGTGAAGGAGAACCTCATGACGAAGCAATCACTGGCGCGCGCGGTGCTGATGACGTTCGCTGCCGCGGCGCTGCTCGGCGCCGGCTATTTCGCGGGCGTTCGCCATGCGGCGGGCGGCGCGGGGGCGGTCGCAGCGCCCGCTGTCGCACCAGCCGGCGAGACCGATCCAAAGGCGGGACGCAAGGTGTTGTACTGGCACGACCCGATGGTGCCGAACCAGCACTTCGACAAGCCGGGCAAATCGCCGTTCATGGACATGCAGTTGCAGCCTGTCTATGCGGACGAAGGCGGAGGTTCTTCGGGAATCCGGATCGATCCGGGCCTGCAGCAGAACCTCGGCATTCGCTATGCGACCGTCCGACGCCAGCAGACGGCGGCCGGATTCGATGCGGTTGGCACCACGCAGTTCGACGAATCGCGCGCGGACGTCGTCCAGTCGCGCGTCACCGGTTACATCGACCGTCTCTATGCGCGCGCGCCGATGCAGCGCATCGCGAAGGGCGCGCCGGTCGCGTCGCTGTTCGTGCCGGACTGGCTCGCGCCGCAGGAGGAATATCTCGCGCTCAAGCGCGGCGGGATGGACGGCAGCCTGCTCGATGCGTCGCGTGCGCGCATGCGGGCGCTGTCGATTCCCGACGGCGTGATCGCGAATCTCGATCGCACCGGCCGCGCGCAGACGCACGTCGTGCTGACCGCGCCGGAAACCGGTGTCGTCAGCGAGTTGAACGTGCGCGACGGCGCGATGGTCGCGCCCGGGCAGACGCTCGCGAAGATCGCCGGGCTGTCGACGCTGTGGCTGATCGTCGAGGTGCCGGAAGCGCTCGCGCTGAACGTGCGGCCGGGGATGTCGGTCGACGCGACGTTCGCGGGCGATCCGGCGCGGCACTTCACCGGGCGCATCCGCGAAGTGCTGCCCGGCATCAGCACGGGCAGCCGCACGCTGCAGGCGCGCGTGGAGCTCGACAACGCAACGCTGAAGCTCACGCCAGGCATGCTGATGCGCGTGCGCGTCGCCGCGAAGGAGTCGGTGTCGCGCCTGCTCGTGCCGGCCGAAGCGGTGATCGCGACCGGCAAGCGCACGATCGTCATCGTGAAGAACGGCGACGGCAGGCTTCAGCCGGTATCGGTGACGGTGGGCAACGACGCGGGCGGCGACACGGAAGTGCTCGACGGGTTGAACGAAGGCGATACGGTCGTCGCATCGGGGCAGTTCCTGATCGATTCGGAAGCCAGCATGAAAAGCGTGCTGCCGAAGCTGGAGCAGGCCGCGGGAGCAAGCACGCCGGCATCGTCCGCCGCCGCCGCGCCGATCTACGAAACCACCGGCAAGGTCGAGAAGATCACTGCCGACGACATCACGTTTTCGCATCAACCTGTTCCGGCGCTCGGCTGGGGCGCGATGACGATGGCGTTCGGCAAGCCGTCGGCACAGGCGTTCCCGGACGTGAAGCCGGGCCAGACGGTGCGTTTCGCGTTCACGCAGACCGACGACGGCTACCGGCTGACGAAGGTCGAGCCGCAAGGAGGTGGGCAATGATCGCGCGCATCATTCGCTGGTCCGTCCGCAACCGTTTTCTCGTGCTGCTGGCCACCGTGTTGATCGCCGCATGGGGCGTTCATTCGCTGCGGCAGACGCCGCTCGATGCGTTGCCCGACCTGTCGGACACGCAGGTGATCGTGAAGGCGTCGTATCCGGGCAAGGCGCCACGGGTCGTCGAGGATCAGGTGACCTATCCGCTGACGACGACGCTGCTCGGCGTGCCCGGCGCGAAAACCGTCCGCGCGTACTCGTCGTTCGGCGACGCATTCGTCTACGTGCTGTTCGACGACCGCACCGATCCGTACTGGGCACGTTCGCGCGTGCTCGAATACCTGAGCCAGGTACAGAGCCGGCTGCCGGCCGGCGCGACCGTGTCGCTCGGGCCGGATGCGACCGGCGTCGGCTGGGTGTACGAGTACGCGCTGGTCGACCGCACCGGCCGTCACGATCTCGGGCAACTGCGCGCGCTCAACGACTGGTTCCTGAAGTTCGAGCTGAAGGCGGTGCCGGACGTATCCGAAGTCGCGAGCATCGGCGGCATGGTGCGCCAGTACCAGGTCGTGCTCGATCCCGACAAGCTGCGCGCGTACGGGATCACGCAGGCGGCAGTGGCGGACGCGCTTCGCCAGGCCAACCAGGAGTCCGGCGGATCGGTCGTCGAGCTGGCCGAGTCGGAGTACATGGTGCGTTCGTCCGGCTACCTGCGCACGCTCGACGATTTTCGGCACGTCGTGCTGCGCACCGACGACGCGGGCACACCGGTGCTGCTCGGCGACGTCGCGCGCATCCAGGTCGGTCCGGCGATGCGGCGCGGGATCGCGGAGCTGAACGGGCAGGGCGAGGTGACGGGCGGCGTGATCGTGATGCGCTCGGGCAAGAACGCGCTGACGACGATCGACGCGGTGAAGGCGAAGCTCGCCGACCTGAAGCGTTCGCTGCCGCCCGGCGTCGAGATCGTCACGACCTACGATCGTTCGCAACTGATCGAGCGCGCGGTGGGCAACCTGAAGGACAAGCTGATCGAGGAATTCGTGATCGTCGGCATCGTCTGCGCGGTGTTCCTGTTCCATCTGCGCAGCGCGTTCGTCGCGATCCTGTCGCTGCCGCTCGGCGTGCTGGCCGCGTTCATCGTGATGCGCTACCAGGGCGTGAACGCGAACCTGATGTCGCTCGGCGGGATCGCGATCGCGATCGGCGCGATGATCGATGCGGCGATCGTGATGATCGAGAACGCGCACAAGCATCTGGAAGCATACGGCCACGCGCATCCCGGCGAGCCGATCACAGCCGCGCGCCGCTGGGAACTCGTCGCGGCGTCGGCCGCGGAAGTCGGGCCGGCGCTGTTCTTCTCGCTGCTGATCATCACGCTGTCGTTCGTTCCGGTGTTTTCGCTGGAAGGGCAGGAGGGCAAGCTGTTCGCGCCGCTGGCGTTCACGAAGACCTACACGATCGCCGCGGCCGCCGGCTTGTCGGTCACGCTGGTGCCCGTGCTGATGGGCTATCTCGTGCGCGGCCGCATTCCGCACGAGCACGTGAACCCGATCAACCGCGTGCTGATCCGGCTCTACCGGCCGCTGCTCGAAGCGACGCTGCGGCGCCCGTGGTTCGCGATCGGCGTCGCGATCGTCGCGCTCGTGCTGACGGCCGTGCCGTTGTCGCGGCTCGGCGGCGAATTCATGCCGCCGCTCGACGAAGGCGACCTGCTGTACATGCCGACTGCGCTGCCCGGCATCTCGGCCGACAAGGCGAGCGAGCTGCTGCAGCAGACCGACCGGCTGATCAAGACCGTGCCCGAGGTCGACACCGTGTTCGGCAAATCGGGACGCGCGGATACCGCGACTGACCCGGCGCCGCTCGAGATGTTCGAGACGACGATCCGCTTCAAGCCGCGCAGCGCATGGCGGCCCGGCATGACGCCGGAGAAGCTCGTCGACGAACTCGATCGCACGGTGAAGGTGCCGGGCCTGTCGAACGTGTGGGTGCCGCCGATCCGCAACCGGCTCGACATGCTGTCCACCGGCATCAAGACGCCGGTCGGCGTGAAGATCTCCGGGCCGGACCTGAAGGAGATCGACGCGATCGCGACGCAGGTCGAGGCAGCTGTGAAGCACGTGCCGGGCGTCACGTCCGCGCTCGCGGAGCGGCTGAACGGCGGCCGCTACATCGACGTCGATATCGACCGGCTCGCCGCCGCGCGCTACGGGCTGTCGGTCGCCGATATCCAGTCGGTCGTGTCGTCGGCGGTCGGCGGCGACGATGTCGGCGAAGTGATCGCGGGGCGCGAGCGCTTTCCGATCAACATCCGCTATCCGCGCGAGATCCGCGATTCGCTCGAGAACCTGCGGCAACTGCCGGTCGTCACGGCACGCGGCGCGCAGATCCGCCTCGGCGATGTCGCGCGCATCGCGATCGCCGATGGTCCGCCGATGATCCGCAGCGAAAACGCGCGGCTGTCCGGCTACGTGTATGTCGACCTTCGCGGCACGGATCTGAGCACGGCGGTTCGCGCGATGCAGCAGGCCGTCGCGCAACAGGTCGCATTGCCGCCCGGCTATTCGATCGCGTGGTCGGGGCAGTTCGAGTATCTCGAACGCGCGGCGGCGACGCTGCGCACCGTCGTGCCGGTGACGCTCGTCGTGATCTTTCTGCTGCTGTTCCTCACGTTCGGCTCGGCGGCCGACGCGCTGCTGCTGATGTCGACGGTGCCGTTCGCACTGGTCGGCGGCTTCTGGCTCGTGTGGGCGCTCGGTCATGCGGTGTCCGTCGCGACGTCGGTGGGCTTCATCGCGCTGGCAGGCGTGGCCGCCGAGTTCGGCGTCGTGATGCTGCTTTACCTGAAGGGCGCGCTGGCGCGCCGGCTCGACGTCGGCGAACCGCTGACCGATGCTTTGCTGCTCGATGCGATTCGCGAAGGCGCGGTGCTGCGCGTGCGGCCGAAGGCGATGACGGTTGCCGTCGTGCTCGCCGGCCTCGTGCCGATCATGGTCGGGCACGGCGCCGGCTCCGAAGTCATGCAGCGCATCGCCGCGCCGATGGTCGGCGGCATGGTCACCGCGCCGCTGCTGTCGATGTTCGTCATTCCCGCCGCATGGCTTCTGCTTCAGCGCCGTCGTGTGCGAAGCGCGAGCGATGCGCGGCATTCCGATGCAGTTCCTCACGGCATGAACGTGCCATCCACCCAAACCGGAGAATCACGATGAAGAAACTGATTGCTACCACCGCTGCCGTTCTCGCGATCGGCGCTCTTGCAACGCCGGCCTTTGCCGCCGGCGACATGTCGGGCATGAAGATGTCGTCCGATGGCTCGGCCGAGTCGAATGCCGCGCTGACCGATGCCGAAGTGAAGAAGGTCGATGCCGCGACCGGCAAGGTCACGCTGAAGCACGGCGCGCTCGACAACGTCGGGATGCCGCCGATGACGATGGCGTTCAAGGCGAAGGACGCGGCCATGCTCGCGCAGGTGCATGTGGGCGACAAGGTCAAGGTCCGGATCGAGAACGTCAACGGCACGATGACGATCGTCAAGCTGGTGAAGGCATCCTGATCGTCCGGGTGCGGGTGTTGCTTTCGCCAGCATCCGTGCAACGATGCACACCGCGCCGGCGCGGCGGTCGTTGCCGCGTCCGCGCGTGTGCGCGTATCGGGCAATGCGCCCGATTCCGGCGTCAGCGCGCCAGCGTCAGGAACAGATACACCACATAACCCGCGCCGTTCGCCAGCAACGCCCAGATCGCGAGCCCGCGCGGGCGGGCATTGACGCGCAGCCACGCCGCCGCCGCGAGCGTAATGATCACGCCGGTCAGCACTTCGAGGCGCGGTTCCCACGGCGTCAGCATGATGCCGATCGCCGGCAGCAACGTGCCCTGGAACACCATCGCGCCGGTGATGTTGCCGAACGCGAGCGTATCCTTCTTGCGGCGGATCCACAGCACGCTGTTGACCTTCTCTGGCAATTCCGTGGCAATCGGCACGATGATCAGCGACAGCAGCAGCGCCGATATACCGAGCACGTGCGACACGCCCTCCACGCCGTGAATGAAGCCCTTCGCACCGCCGACCAGCAGCGCGACGCCGAGCAGCAACTGCAGCGCGATGGTCGCCAGGTTGGTCGGCAGGCCCGTGCGCGCCAGGAACATCGTATGCGGCGCCTCGGTGCCGTGCCCGGCATCGACGAGCTGGTTCGACGCGCGGAACGTCATCACGACGTACATCGCGTAGATGCCGACCAGCATCGCGGAAAGCAGCGCGCGCACGGCCCAGTCGTGATGCGGGACGAACATCGCCGCGGTCGCCAGCGAGAACGCGGCCAGGAAGTAGTTCATGTCGCGCACGAAACCCGTGCGTTCGGGCGCGATCGTGCCGCGCAGGCCGCGCGAGCGGATCACGGCGAGCGTCATCAGGAAGGTGGTGAGCGTCGCGAGCATCAGCGGCGCGCCGAGAATCGCGCCGACGCCGATTTCCTCGTTCACCGCCTGGTTCGCCGTGCCGCCGGCCAGCGCGAGCAGCGGCACCATCGTTTCGGGCAGCGCGGTGCCGACGGCCGCGAACAGCGAACCGGTCACGCCTTCGGAAATCTTCAGACGTTCGCCGAGATGTTCGAGCGCATTGGTGAAGAGTTCGGCGGCCACGAGGATCACGATCAGCATGAACGCCAGTTCGACGAACATGAAAGTCATGCGGCACCTCCGCAGGCTGGTGCGTAGCGGGCGATGGGGCGCGGGGGAACGGCTGGGAGGAACATGGGGACTCCGTGGTCGGACGCTGACGAACCATGGCACATCCGCCGACGTCCGACCAGGAACGACGCGATGTGCCCATGGTCTCGCCAGACCGAATCGGCCGAACGCGCCACGGCCGAAAGCCGAGTGTGTTGACGCGTTCGCTTTCCGCGGGGCGGAAAGCAGGCTACTCCCCAAAGACGAAGAGCAGTCTAGCGGAGCGGATTTCTTTCGACAAGCCTTCGTTTCGAAAGAATGGTTTTTCGCGGATGTCGCGGTTCGACCCAATCTGGACCGTCACGCCTTCCGAAAGCGGTCACTCACGAGTGCGTTTCGACTATGAACATCCGCGCTTGCTGGGCTTCCCGACGTTCGGCCTTGATCGGCGCATACCTCTCGGAATTGTAGAAGGCCAGCGCCTGGGCGAGAGTCGGAAACTCAAACACGCCGGCCATCGGCAGCGGCGCCTCATCCCCCTCTAGAATCTGCGCAACAGGACCGAAATGCAGGATCTTCCCGCCCGCCTCTGTTAGCGCCGCCTGAAAACGTGGGGCGAGCGCGGCCTGCTTGGCGGAGTCGATGACGCGTAGGTTGACGTGTACGTATGCTGGCATTGTGCCCTCACTAATAATGCATATACATTATTATGCAAGGATAGTGCTGTCAACGAGGTAGACGTGAACGGTTTTGATCCAGAATCTTTGAAAGACGTCGCAGCGGAGTGTCCGGGCTTCCAGGCTCGTGCAACGGCGCGTGCACTAACGCGCTACTACAATGCCTGTTTCAAGCCGCTCGGGCTGACGGCCGAGCAATTCAGCCTCTTGGTTGGGATCGGTGCGGCCGAAGGGGCGACGCTCGTCGAGCTTGCCGATAGTGCCGGGGTCGATCCGACTACCCTCAGCCGGAATGTTCAGAATCTGGAGAGCAGAGATTTGGTCAGCGCGACAGGCGGACGTGGTCGCGCTGGAAAGCGGCTGGTTCTGACGACATCGGGGCGTCAACTCATGGTCGACGCGTTCCCGGTGTGGAATTGGGCCAAGGCGGAACTCGCCCGTCGGATGGGCGATGAACAACTTCGTTCGGCAAGGAAGGCAATGGCGAAGCTGGCCAAGGCCGCAGAATCCTCGTCGACATAACATGACCCTGGAGCGACGAGGCTCGAGACAATATCGGAAAGGCTAATCAACGTGCGACGATCCCGGATTGTGCACTGCGTGGGGCACTGTTTTTGTCCGAAATAGACGCCACCCACGACCGCTATGGAGAACATTTTGCGCTTTACGGCTATGACCGCTCGTGGCCGCACCCTGACGCTGGGGCATGTAACGGCCGCGAACTCCCGTTGTCCATACGCAGTCGCCCAATCATGAAGCGTAGCCACACCGGGGAGCCTCTTTCCGCTCGGCCAGGAGGGTTCAGAAAGTCACCGGATAAGCTATCCGAAAACTCGGGCCCATACCGCCCGAAGGCGTCGCGCGCGGTCTTCGAAAAGATATGAGGCCACCAGCGTCAAGAGACCTGAAATTGCACCCGTCAAGATGTGCTCGACATAGGGGATACGGTAGTGACTCGTATGCGAGTAGGCGTCGCCTAGCGTTGTCAGGAAGCCAACGACCAGCGCATTGCCGTATCGATGCTCGTAGAGTTTCGCCGCAGGCGTGAAAGTCAAAAGTACAGCCAGGAGCCCGGTAAGCAGACCTGTATGAAATGCAATCGTCCAGTGGGCAACGCTCGTAATACTGCCCCAGCTCCCCGGCATGCAGGTCATACATGCACTGGTCGGCTGCCAGAAACGCTGGATAAATAGCCTGGCACGGTGCTTCCAATCAGCTGACATGATGCATTCCCATCAATCAATGCCGTTGTCACGGCCGACGCCACCACACGTATCGTTGAAGCGGTTTCCAAACCCTTTAACGAGCTTGCCGCCCTCGTCACGGATGGTTGGCGGTGCGCCGCAGAGGCCGAGCAATGACTTGGACATGGGGGAATACTACTCCACGATTGCGCGGCCACCCGCTGCACGGAACCGCGTTTGGCCTACGCCGATCGCGGCTAAGACTTCGAGCGACATCGACGAGCGTTGCTCAATCGCGGTATCGAGCCGGTGATCGCGAGGTACCGTACCGGCATTCACGGCGCGTTCCTCGAACTCGGCTGCGGCCTGATCTGCTGGAATACCGTTCACCGGGCCGGCCGATCTTTACGGGACCGTCTCTAAGGACACAAATACCTATCGTGCCCAACTGTCGTAAATGACAGTTACCCACTTTAGTGATTGGGAATAACGTCCGTTCATCCATTAAATGCTGGCGTATGGATACGACGAACATAAAGAGCCAGTGCTTAGTAGGTGGAGGAGATAGATGAGAAAGATGCTGTATCGGCTTGCTTTCGTCGCGACATTTATCTGGGCCGCTTCGGTCAACGCCGCCGAGGTGCTAAGCGCCGCAACCGCCCACACGGCGCGCGACATGTGGCATCAATACATGGATACGCACGGAGACTGCGGCAGCAATACCGCTCCCGTATTTTTATGCACCGGTATCATCATTCGCGAAACCGTACCGGGGCCAGGCTATTATTCGTGGCAACCTTCTCCTGAAGACGTGGCAACCGGTCGCGTCTCGTTTTCCTATCTTCGCAAAGACGCAAAATTCGGCGGATTCAAGAACGGCGGCTCGAACGGCTTCACGCTGTTTCCGGTTCTCGGCCCGTACAAGGGGCCGGCGGATAAAACGAAGCTCGAGGTACTGTGCGCTTTTCCCATGGACGGCTGGACCGACCGCCGATCGACGGACCATGGGTGCGGACCGACGCAGACGTTTCCTGCGCAGAGCGTCCTTTGTCAGCAGCAAGGAATCGTTACCGCTGAAGCATGGTTGAACGATTGGAACGCGGCGCCTGCAGGAAGTAATAGAAACCTTTATCAATGCGGTTTCGATGTGCGGCACGGTTCACCCTTTGGTGATACAACTGGCGCATTTAACCAGTTGATCAGGGCAATGCAACTACTGGGCGAGACCGAGTTCCGCGACCACAATGAGCTCGTGATCGCCGCGTGGCCGGCAAACCTCAATCCCGCAGAGCTACCGATTCAATCGTTCTTCTATGTGGCGAACGGTTCGGAGCCCGGTGGCCAAGCGCTCGCGAATGCGCAAAAGGATCAGAAAGACTATTACAACGTCACCAACGGCGGCTTCGTCCCGATCGTCCGTATCACCCCGCCGCAGTCGATGAGTGACGACTACGATTTTCATTTCAAACCGGAAGATCAAGCCGTTCCGATTCCGTAAGTCGGCTCACGGGCAGGCGAGGTAACCATGCGTGGGGCCCGCCCGCCGCAGCGCGATTCGAAACAGGCATGCGGCGTGGGTTCTTCTCGCGCTGCGGCCTGGTGACGGTAGTAACGACTCGATCAGTGTCGGCAATTCATCGTCGATGACGAGCTTGCCCATCTCCACGATCCCGGTTGCTCCAATGCCTGGGGCGAACCGCTCGCCGCGAAAGTTGACAGCTTCACTGGGCCTTTTTGAAACCGTCTCTGAACTGGCCGGCAAGCGCTCTCCCGCCCGATCTATATTCTCGCCTCGATCGCCCAGACTTCCCGGCAGTCGCCGACGGCGTCGATCCCGCCGCGAGCGGGATCGGCGGAGCATGCGATGTCGATCCGAACACGATGGCACGTGTCACCCTGCCCGCAGCCGCTCGACTTGCCGCCGCGCAACCCGGATGTCGTCCTGGCACTCAACTCTTGTCCGAATCTGCCGTTAACTCAGGGCGGCTGCCCCTGAGAGGGCGGTGCGCCGGCGTGTGGATTCGCCGGACAAGGGGGCGTCGGCCGTGGTCTCGGGGTCAAAGTGCCGCGCGCGTCGCCACGACGCCTCAAGCGATGGGTCGATTCCCCGTTTGCGAGTTCGATGAGTACGCAACCATTCGGGGCAAGTGAGATCGTATCTTGCCTGCCGCCGCGGGCGAGCCCGAAGGTTGCCGGATCGACGTGCGCCGGCGAGGATTTTTCGTCTTGGTTAGAGAATGTATCCGAACAGCTACGATGTTCCGATTGCGCGCCTCGTTGCGCGTCAGATTCTGTCCTGCGCGCCCGCCACGCCGGTGCGGGAGGTCGCGCGACGCATGTTCGCCGAACGTTGCAGCTCGATCGTCGTGATGCAGGATGAAGAGGTCGTCGGGATCTGGACCGAGCATGATGCACTGTCGGCCGGCGACGATCCGCGCGAACTCGATAGGCCGGTCAGCGAGGTGATGAGTCATCCGGTGCTGACGCTCGAGGCCGATACGCCGCTGGGTGAAGCCGCGATGAAGTTCAAGCAGTCGGGCGTGCGGCACTTCGTGGTGGTCCGGGATGGCGCCGCGATCGGCGTGCTGACGCAGACCGACGTCGTCGTGAACCAGGGGCCGGAATTTTTCCTGCACCTGAAGCCGATCGAATCGATCTGCGTCCATCCGCCCGTTGTGGTGCCCGAGCGGGTCGCACTGCACGAAGTCATCGCGCGGATGCGCGCGCAACGGCTCGATGCGATCCTCGTCAGCTACGACGACGGCGAGCATGGCATCCTGACCGAACGGGACATCGTCCGGCTCTTGGCGGACGGCGGGGCCCAAGGTGTGGTCGGGGCCTATGCGAGCAAGCCGCTGCAGATGCTGACCGCCAAGCAGAGCCTGTATGCGGCGCAGCGCTTCATGACCGAGCACAATATGCGGCATGTTGGCATCCAGGACGAGGATGGCAGGCTGACCGGGCTGCTCTGTTTCGCGGATGTGCTGCAGAGCATCGAGCACGAATACGCGAACGAGCTGCGCAGCGCCTTGCGCGAGCGCGACGAAGCGCTGGGTCTCGCGCGCTTCAACCTGCGCATGGCGGACCGGGTGTTCGAATCGGCACTCGAAGGCATCATGGTGACCGACCGGCACGCGAAGATCGAGCGCGTCAACCAGGCCTTCACGCGCCTGACCGGGTACACCGAGGACGAAGTGATCGGGCGCAACCCGGGCCTGCTGAGTTCCGGGCGCCAGACGCCCGATTTCTACAAGCAGCTGTGGCATTCGCTAACGACCGATGGCCACTGGCAAGGCGAAATCTGGAATCGCCGCAAGACCGGCGAGCTGTTTCTCGAATACCTGACGATCACCAGCATTCGCGACAGCGAAGGCGAGATCTCCCACTACGCGGCGATCTTTTCCGACATCACGCAGCGGCGCCAGGCGGAGGAGCGGCTGGGCTATCTCGCCACGCACGACGTGCTCACCAATCTCGCGAACCGGATGCTGTTCGAGGAGCGGCTCGCGCACGCGATCGTCCACGCGAAGCGGCTCGGTCGCAAGGTCGCGGTGATGTACCTCGATCTCGACCGCTTCAAGCTGGTCAACGATACGCTCGGCCACAACGCCGGCGACGAGGTGCTGAAGATGGTCGCGGAGCGCATCGTCGCGAAAGTGCGCGCGAACGACACGGTGGCGCGCATGGGCGGTGACGAATTCGCGCTCGTGCTCGAGGAGGTCGACGATGTCCGCGACGTCGGGCGAGTTGCGCGCAAGCTGCTGGACGAAGTGGGGCGGGCGATCGATATCGGTGATCGCGAGATCTTCGTGACGCCGAGCATCGGCATCAGCATCTATCCGGACGACGGCACCGAGGCGGAGGACTTGATCCTGCTCGCGGACCAGGCGATGTACGGCGCGAAGAGCCGCGGCAGGAACGTGTTCCAGTTCTTCGAGAGCAAGATGACGTCGTCGGCGATCGAGCAGCTGGAGACGCTCGGCGAGTTGCACCGCGCGCTCGAGCAGAATGAATTCCGCCTGTTCTACCAGCCGCAATACGATCTGGCCAGCGGCCGGATCGTCGGCGTGGAGGCGCTGCTGCGCTGGTTGCATCCGCGCAGGGGCCTGGTGCCGCCGGGCGATTTCATCGGGCTGGCGGAGCGGTCCGCGCTGATCGTCCCGATCGGCAGGTGGGTGCTGCACGAAGCCTGCCGGCAGGCGCGTCGCTGGCTCGACGAGGGCTTCGAGTTCGGGCGTGTGTCGGTGAACGTGTCGGCACGGCAGTGCTTTACCGACCACTTCCTCAGCGACCTGACGACCATTCTCAGCGAAACCGCATTGCCGGCCGAATGCCTGCAGCTCGAGTTGCTCGAAAGCATGGCGATGAACACCCGCGAGGAAATGGGCATCCTGCTGCGCGAACTGGCGACGCGGGGGATCAGCCTGGCGATCGACGATTTCGGTACGGGCTATTCGTCGCTGGTGTATCTGAAGGATCTGCCCGTCGATACGCTGAAGATCGATCAGTCGTTCCTCGCGGACTGCGGTTCGGGCAGCACGGACGACGCGATCGTGCGAGCGATCGTCGCGATGGGGCGCGCGCTGGGGCTCGATGTCGTGATGGAGGGCGTCGAGACGGCAAAGCAGCTGGCCTTCCTGCAGGAGATCGGTTGCCACCAGGGGCAGGGCTTCCTGTTCGCGCGGCCGCAGCCCGCCGACCAGCTGGCCGGCATCTCGTCGCGCCGCGGCGCTGAATTGCTGGCAGAGTGAGCCGGTCGCGGGGCGCGCCGCGGCGCGTTCACGCGCCGGCGGGTTGACTGACGCATGCGGTGCGGACCGGCTGCCGCACGGCGCGTAATCGGTCGAAGTCGTTACCGTTCCAATGACACTTCAGCTGGTGGGTGAGGGGCATATGACGTTTTTCCGTCATTTCCGCCTGCATGGCACGATTTGAGGGATGTCCGTAAAATACGCCTTCTCAGGGTATTTGGCCAACGACTCCGTCATGCATCGAATCGGGTTTTTTGTTTGCAGTGGCTACGACGCTCTCGATCTTGGGGGGCCACTGTCGGCCTTTAATCAGGTGGCCACAGCCGCTGGCCATACTCCGTACGATCTTCATGTCCTCTCGGAGTCTGGGGGCCCGATACGTGGCAATACCGGCCTTTCGATCGAAACCAAGCCGGTCGGAAGGCGCATGTTTGACACCGTCGTTTTCGTGGGCGGTGATATCAGCCCGATGCAGACACCGGGGAACATCGCCGCTGCCAGGAAATTGTGCGCCAGGGCGTCGCGGGTGGCGAGCGTGTGTACGGGAGCGTTTCTGCTTGCGGAAACCGGCTTGCTGGACGGCTTGAGAGCAACCACGCACTGGCGGTACGCTGCGCTGTTGCAGTCCCGCTTCCCTCGCGCCCGGGTCGAGGGTGACAGCATCTATATCGTAGACGGCCGCATCTGGACGTCGGCAGGCATTGCCTCCGGAATTGACCTGGCGCTCGGCTTGATCGAAAGAGATATGGGTGCGGAAGTCGCGCGCGCTGTTTCCAGGCTTCTGGTTGTTCCGTACCGTCGACCGGGCGGGCAGTCCCAATTCTCTGCCATGTCGCAAATGGAGCCTGAATCGGATCGTATCCGCATCGCCCTGAACTTCGCGAGAGAACATCTGGCCGAAGCGCTACCCGTGGAGCGACTCGCCGATGCGGCAAGATTGAGTCCGAGGCAGTTCGGACGAGCGTTTCGTCGGGAAACCGGGGAAACACCTGCCAAGGCGGTCGAACGTTTGCGCGTCGAAGCTGCGAGGCTGCGCCTGCAGGACGGTAGTGAACCCATCGAACAAATTGCTCTGGCCGTGGGATTCACTGATCCGGAACGCATGCGGAGGGCCTTTATCAAACTGTATGGCCACCCTCCGCAGGCGATCCGGCGCGAGAGCAGATTGAACAGTGCGCGCTGATCGAGCGCCGGGCTATTGGCGCTCGCGGTACGTGACTACCTGGATCGCGGGGCGTTCAATGGCCATCGGACTTCTGGGCAGCGTAATCATTCCAGATGTCGCGATGCAATTTCCACGCGCCGCCCTCCTTCAGAAAGAGGAGGATCTGCTTACCGCGGTATTTGAGGTTTCCAACATGGTCGCGGATTTCCGCATCCGAAACCTCCGTCACGGTCCGGTCGTTACCGTAGAACTCGTAATTGCTGAACGATACGGTGTCGGGTTTTGCCCCGGCATACCCGTTGGCGAAGTGCGCGGCAATCGCGCTGCCCCCCGTCACCCTGTCGCCGCCGGGCGGCAGGAGTGCGCCGTCTTTCGTATACAGACGGCCTATCGCGTCATAGTCCCCTCGCGCAAAGGCATCCGCCCATCGCGCGTTTTCGGCTTTGATGGCCGCTTCGGTTTGAGGCTGCGGGCCGCCGGCAATGGCTGGCACCGCAAACGCGAAAAAGGTAGAGCAGGCTGCAAGGGCTGCAGTAAAACGACGAATCTGTTGCATTTGAGGATTTCCGATCAGGGTTTGAATCGAAGGGGCTGCGCCAGTTTGGGCAGGTGAGGCAAGCGATGTCGGCCGCGGCTTCATCGAAACGCGTGCAAGTCCCACCGACATTGGCCGCGGGCATCTCAGCGAACGCCAGGGATGCGTGCGAGCCCCCTGGATGCACCAGGCAGTTCCTTGTCGACCATCGCGATGATTTCCGGCCGTGCGTCTCTGGGATGACCGGAATGGAACGGCGGAGCGGGATCGTATTCGATCACGAGTTGCGTGAATTCGGCGGCCTGCCGACCGCGCAGCTTCTCTGCGACGCGAAGTGCGAAATCGATGCCCGCCGTCACGCCGCCGCCGCTCATGAAGCGGCCGTTGTCGTCTTCCACGAACCGATCCGGCACGGGGATCGCGCCATATTCGGACAGCTTGTTGACGAAGGCCCAATGGCAGGCGCTTCGCTTGCCCTTGAGAATGCCCGTCGCAGCGAGCACCAGCGATCCGTTGCAAACCGACGTTACATGTTTGGCGCTTTCCGCCAAACGCCGGATCTGCGCTTGATACTCGGGCCGCATCGGCGCCGTCAAATCGGACCCGCCGGGCACCAGAATCAGGTCCGTCTTTTCGATATCGGCCAGTCGTTCGGTCTTGCCATACACGACCCCGAATTCGAGGGTCACGTTGCCCCCATTGAGGCTCGCATAGCGAACGTTCGTATTCGGCAACCGGTGGAAAATTTCGCTGGGGCCGGCGAAGTCGAGAAGCGTCCCGCCGTCGTAATTGACAATCAAAATGTTGAGCGGGTCATCCGGAGCAAGTTCTCCGTTGCTGGCGGCCCGCGCGAGAGCAGGCGTGGTGTGGCCAAGCAGGGCTCCGCCACCCAGCACGGCGCCCAGCGTGGCGATGCTGCCGAGCTTGAGAATATCGCGGCGCGAGCGGCCTGCTCCGGTGAGTGCCTTTCCGTAGGCATTCTTTTCGCTGCTGTCGGTCAAGATCATTTCTCCTTGCGCTTCGGCCCCTCCGTGCGCAACAGGGTTGGGGCCGGATTGAAAACCACCACGACACGCATGCGGGTGGACGTGTGATCAAGGTGTGGATGAGCCGGAAGAACGTGCAGGGCTCTTGAATCGGAACGCGCAGGCTTAAAGCTGCGAGGCGCCGCCATCGACAACCAGCTCGCTGCCGACAACGTAGGAGGATTCGTCGCTGGCGAGATAGAGCGCCGCGTAGGCAATGTCCTCTGCCTTTCCCAGATGGCCTACCGGGATGGTCTTCGCGAACTCGCTTTTGAAGTTGCGGACATCCTCGTCCGACATCCCCCACTTGCTGAGCAGGGGCGTGTCCGTGCCGCCAGGCGCGATCGCGTTGAACCGGATCTTGCGATCGAGAAACTCGTGGGACCAGCTACGGGCAAGCGATCGCACGGCGGCCTTCGCCGCTGCGGTCAACGAGATGCCATGCTTGCCGGTCTGGGCGACGAACGATGTGTTGAGGATGACTGAGGAGCCCTCTCGCAAGTCCGGCAGAACCGCTTGAAGCGTGAACACCACGCCCTTGACGTTGATGTCCATGATCTCGTTGTAGAGGTGGTCGTCGATGTCGTTGACCGCGGACGGGAAAGCCCAGCCAGCGTTGGCGAACACGACATCCAGTCCGCCGAACTGCTCTTTTACCTCTGCGGCAATCGCTCGCATGTCCTCGATCGAACGTACATCGCCCTTGAGAACCAACGCATTCTCGCCAAGCTCGGCCTTCACGCGCTCGAACACTGCATCGTCGCGACCGGTAACCGCAACTCGGGCGCCTTCTGCAATGAAAAGCCTGGCGGTCGCGAGACCGATGCCGCTGGTACCGCCCGTAATCAAAGCTGACTTGTTCTTGAGCCTCATCTTCCGTTCCTTTCTTTTCTCGAGATTGATCACACCGGAGGCACAAGGTGCAATCGCGTTCGTGCACGTGTTCCGGCTTGATACCTGCGCAAATTATGAAACCTGGATTGGATGGCTCAAAGGTCGTATAACCCTCAAAATGCGTCATTCAATTTAACCTGATGACGAACTCACCTTGCGGTTTACTGGCGGCCGTGCGCAACAATGCCGGGCCAGGCGGCTGATCCGAAAACCAAGCGAAGCCCCTGACTCTCTATTAACGTCGGCGCGTCCGTGTGCCGCGTTTCACCGGCCCGCAGTAGTATCGGTGGCGTCCCGTGTCAGGATTCCCGAATCGAGAGCGACCCATGCAGACCGAATCGTCGACCGGCATTCTTCGTCAGATCCCGCGCAGCGTCTGGGTACTGGGCTGCGTCAGCCTGTTGATGGACGTATCGTCGGAGATCATCCACAGCCTGTTGCCGATGTTCCTGATGGCGGGGCTCGGCGCGAGCGCGACCGCGATCGGTGTCATCGAGGGGATCGCCGAGGCGACGGCGCCGGTCGTCAAGGTGTTCTCCGGCACGTTGAGCGACTATCTGCGCAATCGCAAGTGGCTGGCGGTCGCCGGATACGGACTCGGCGCGCTCAGCAAGCCGCTGTTCGCCATCGCGCCGACGATCGGCGTCGTGGTGACGGCGCGGATCGTCGACCGGATCGGCAAGGGAATCCGGGGCGCTCCGCGCGACGCGCTCGTGGCCGACGTCACGCCGGTCCACCTGCGCGGCGCCGCGTACGGGCTGCGGCAGTCGCTCGACACGGTGGGTGCGTTTCTCGGGCCGCTGCTGGCCGTCGCCATCATGCTGATGTGGCGCGACGACTTCCGCCTCGCGTTCTGGCTGGCCGTGATCCCGGGCATGCTGGCCGTGGCGCTGCTCGCGTTCGGTATCGAAGAGCCGGCGCGCGCACCGGGCGACAAGCGCGTCAACCCGATCCGCCGCGACGTCGTGAAGCAACTCGGCGCGCGCTACTGGTGGGTCGTCGCCGTCGGTGCCGTGTTCGCGCTGGCCCGCTTCAGCGAGGCTTTCCTGGTGCTGCGCGCGATGGGCAGCGGTGTACCCGTTGCGCTCGTTCCGCTCGTGATGGTGGCGATGAACGTCGTGTACGCGTTGTCGGCCTATCCGTTCGGCAAGCTCGCCGACACGACGAGCCACACGAAGCTGATGGTGGCCGGACTCGTCATGCTGATCGCAGCCGACCTCGTGCTCGCGCACGGCACGCACTGGGGAACTGTACTCGTCGGCGTGGCGCTGTGGGGGCTCCATATGGGGATGACGCAAGGGTTGCTCGCCACGATGGTCGCGCATGCCGCGCCGTCCGAATTGAGAGGCACGGCGTTCGGCGTTTTCAATCTGCTCAGCGGCGTCGCGACGCTCGTATCGAGCGTCGTCGCCGGCATCCTGTGGGACAGGGCGGGCGCCGCGGCGACGTTCTACGCGGGGGCGGTGTTCAGCGCGGCGACCATTGCGCTGCTCGTCCGCTTGCGCGGATCGTTCGATGCCGTGCAAGCGCGGTGATCGCAAGCCGGCAGCGAACTGCCAAACTAACTATCGGTGCCGCGCGGAAAGTAAAGCGCGAACGTCGTGCGTCCGTCGCTGCTTGCGACCTCGACCTTGCCGCGATGCAGTTCCATGATCGACTTGACGATCGCGAGCCCGAGCCCCGCGTTCCGCGCCGCACCGTGCCGCGACGAATCGATGCGGTAGAAGCGCTCGAAGATCCGGTCGACCTGTTCGGGCGGAATCGCGGCGCCGCGATTCGTGACCTCGACGACCGCGTAACCGGCCTGCACGGAAACGGCCAGTTCGATCGTCGACGCGGCTTGCGCATGTTCGAGCGCGTTCGATGCGAGGTTGCTGACTGCACGCCGGAATAGCGTTGCGTCCGCAACGACCGGCGCATTGCCGCGCACGTCGATGCGCACGCCGGCCTCGTCGGCCAGTGCCTGGAAATACGACGCGAGCCGGCGCAGTTCGCTGCCCGCGTCGAGTTCGGCGGTTTTCAGGTGCTGCCGCGCATTGTCGGTGCGCGCGAGAAACAGCATGTTCTCGATCATCCGCTGCAGCCGTTCGCATTCCTCGATATTCGAATCGATCAGCGCTTCGTATTCTTCGGTCGTGCGTGCGCGCGACAACGTGATCTGCGACGAGCTGATCATGTTGGCGAGCGGCGTGCGCATGTCGTGCGCGAGATCGGACGAGAACTGCGACAGCCGCACGAACGCGCGTTCGAGACGGTCGAGCATCCGGTTGACCGAGGTCGCGAGCTCGCGCAGCTCGACCGGGCCGCCGCGCGCATCGAGGCGCGCGTTCAGGTTGTGCGCCTCGATGAGCGACGTCTGCCGGCCGAGGCTCTCGACCGGGCGCAGGCCGCGCGACGCGACCGCATAACCGAGCGCGCCGACCAGCAGCGCGCCGACGGCGGCCGCGAGCCAGATGTCGACGCGATAGCTTTCGAGCAGTGACTGGCGATCCGTCGCCGTGCGTGCGAGCGCGACCTGGATCGCCTCGCCGGACGGCAGCGTGGCGCGTGCATAGACGCAGCGCGACGCGCCGATGCCGGGCGGCGAGCAGGTGAACGGGTCGCCGGGTTTACCGGTTCCGCTGGCCGCATGCGGCGCGGCGATCACCGTGGCGAGCGTATTGCCGGCTTCGTCGGTGTGCTCGACGAGTGGGCGGTTCTGCCCGTCGTAGATGCCGAGATAGACGCCCGGATGCGACAGCAGCACCTCGTGGAACACGGCCGGATCGGCGCGCAGCGCGGCTGTCGATCCGCTCGCGTGCGCGAGCTGCAGGAACTGGTTGAGCTTGCCGGAGATCTCGATGTCGTCGCGCCGCGTCAGTTCGGCGGACAGCGAACGATAGAGGTACGCGCCGGTCAGCGCGAACACGAGCGCGGCGACGACGGCGAACGCGAGCGTCAGGCGCCGCAGCAGCGAATACGAAGCCGGGCTGGCGGTCACGAACGATCCTCGAGCACGTAACCCATGCCGCGGATCGTGTGGATCAGCTTCCTGTCGTAAGCATTGTCGATCTTCGCGCGCAGCCGCTTGATCGCCGCATCGACGACGTTCGTGTCGCTGTCGAAATTCATGTCCCAGATCTGCGACGTGATGAACGTGCGCGTCAGCACTTCGCCCTCGCGTTCCGCGAGCAGTTGCAGCAGCGCGAATTCCTGCGCGGTCAGGTCGATGCGGTGGTCGGCGCGCCGTACGCGGCGCTTGATCAGGTCGACTTCGAGATCGGCCACATTCAGGATGTCGCGCACGTTGCGCGGCGCGCGGCGCAGCAGCGAGCGGATGCGCGCGAGGAACTCGGCATACGCGAACGGCTTGAGCAGGTAGTCGTCGGCGCCCAGTTCGAGGCCGGCGACCTTGTCCTCGATCGCCTCGCGGGCCGTGAGCAGCAGCACGGGCGTCTGCTTCTGCGCGCGCAGCCGCCGGAGCACCTCGAAGCCGTCCATCTCCGGCAGCATCACGTCGAGTACGACGAGATCGAAATCCTCGTGCAGCGCGAGGAACAGCCCGTCCTTGCCGTTCTCCGCGATGTCGACCGTGTAGCTCGCCTCCATCAGCCCCTTCCGGAGGTACGACGCCATCTTGGGTTCGTCTTCGACTATCAGTATCCGCATGGTGAGGCAGGCTGTCCGTGGTTCCAGCCGGTCAGTGTAACGCCTGAGCTTACGGTGCCGCGCGTGCGCGAAAGATGACCGGCGGATGACGGAATTTTCATGAAGTGCTGACTCGTCGCTTCGCCCGCGTTTCATGAAAATCCTGTCATGTTTCGACCATGTCGTCGTCACGGCGGCGGCGATAAGCTGCAGCCGTCCTGTCCCCGGAGCGCGCCGTCGCGGTGCTGCGCCGGCCCATCCGGTCGTTGCTTGCCTGATTCCGTTTCCATGTCGTATTGGCGCAAATTCATCCTCGTCTTGCTGCTGGCGCTGAGCCTGCCGATCCAGTCGTTCGCGACCTTGTCGATGCAGTGCGCGGGCGCTGCGGTGCCGCATGCGAAAGAGGCGCCGCACACGATGTCGATCGCGCAGGGCACGCAGGAGAAACAGGGGGATCACGACAGCCACGCGCCGTCGTGCGCCGCCTGTGTGTCCTGCTGCTTCGGCACGAGCATGTCCGGTGTGCCAGCGGTACCGGCTGCGTCGGACGCCAGCATCGCGATCGCGTCGTATTCGCCTTCGGCAGTCGTCGTGTCGTTCCTGACCGGCGGCATCGAGCGGCCGCCTCGCCGGATTCCCGTCTAGTCCCTGCCCGCGGCCGACCGGCCGCGACCCGCAATCCGCTCCGCCGGCTGCACGCCAGCCGCCGGACGACTCACGACGAGACTTTTTCATGCGATTGATCACTGCGGCGCTGTTGAGCGCGGCGGCCATCGTGCCGTCGCTCGCGCCTGCGCAACCCCCGCTTCCCGATCCGGCGGACGCCGCCGCGACGGTGCCGGACGTCACCGTGACGTCCGCGTTCGACGGCTACCGGCCGTATCGGGACGACGAAGGCCCGGGCTGGAAGCAGCTGAACCGGGACGTGATGGAGCGGCCCGTGAAGGGGCACACGACCGGCGCCGCGAAGCCCGGCAACCCGGCGGGCAACGGCGGCGCCCATTCGACGCACGGAGGGGCCGCGCGATGAGGAACCTGGCGATATCGCCGCGAATCGGCGCGGCCGCAGTCGCGCTGGCATTCCTCGCGGGCTGCACGACGTTTTCGAAGGACGGCGGCTTCGGCGCCGTGTCGTCCACCGCGTCGGAACGGATCGGGAAAGACGCCGTCGTCGTCCGCACCGATGCCGACCGCGAAGCCGTCGACAAGCGGACCCGGGAATTGCTCGCGAAGCCGCTGTCGATGGACGATGCAGTTCAGGTCGCGCTGCTGAACAACCGCGGCCTGCAGGCGTCGTACGCGGAGCTCGGGCTGTCGGAGGCCGACCTAGTGCAGGCAGGCCGACTGCCGAACCCGCGCTTCTCGTTCAGCCGCACGCGCGCCGGCGACGGCGAGCTGAGCCTCGGCCGCACGTTCTCGGCGAACGTGTTCGCGCTGCTGACGATGCCGCTCGCGACGAACCTCGAGCGCCGCCGTTTCGAACAGACCAAGCTCGAAACGGCCGACGCGATGCTGAAGGTGGCGGCCGACGCGCGCCGCGCGTATGTCGAGGCCGTCGCTGCCGAGCAGGCCGCGAACTATGCGCAGCAGGTGCGCGATGCTGCGAGCGCGGCTGCCGAACTCGCACAGCGCATGCGGCAGGCCGGCAACTTCAGCCGGCTCGATTACGCGCGCGAACAGGCGTTCCATGCCGACGCGGTCGCGCAGCACGCGAAGGCGTGCCAACAGGCCGTGACCGCGCGCGAGAAGCTCACGCGTGCGATGGGGCTGTGGGGCGAGCGCGCGCAGTACGCGCTGCCCGACCGTTTGCCCGACCTGCCGAACGCGCGCCCGGACCTGCCCGATCTCGAACGCTTCGCGATGAGCAACCGTCTCGATATCCAGGCCGCGAAGCTGCAGACGCAGGGCGTCGCGTCGTCGCTCGGCCTCAGCAAGGCCACGCGCTTCGTCAACGCGGTCGATCTCGGCTACGTGAACAACTACGAGACCGGCAAGGGCCACGAGCACGGTTACGAGATCAGCGTCGAGATTCCGCTGTTCGACTGGGGCGGCGCGAAGGTCGCGCGGGCCGAGGCCGTCTACATGCAGTCGGCGAACCGGCTCGCGAAGACGGCCATCGACGCGCGCTCCGAAGTGCGCGAGTCGTACGCGGCATACGTGACGAGCTACGACGTCGCGAAGCACTATCGCGACGAAGTCGTGCCGCTGCGCAAGACGATCTCGGACGAACTGCTGCTGCGCTACAACGGGATGCTCGCGAGCGTGTTCGAGCTGCTGGCCGATGCGCGCGAGCAGGTCGGCGCGGTGAACGGCTACATCGATTCGCTGAAGGACTACTGGCTCGCCGAAACCGATCTGCAGATGGCCGTCGGCGGCCGGCTGCCGACTTCGGGCCCCGCGCCGCGCGCGGCGGTTTCCGCCGAACCCGAACCCGGAACCGACGCTGCGCCGCAGCCGGCTTCCTCACCCGCGGCGCAACCCGCGCCCGCAACGCATCCTGAAGGTCATTGACATGGTGTCCCGTCGACAATTTCTCAGCGGCTCGGGCGCCGCGCTGCTGGGCGCGGCGATGGTCAGCAAGGCCGGCGCCGCGTCGCTGCCCGAAGCGCCCACGATGGCGAAAACCGCCACGCAGCCGCCGCTCGTGCCGCCCAACGGCCGCCCGTACACGCCCGTCGCGACGCTGAACGGCTGGACGCTGCCGTGGCGGATGAAGAACGGCTGGAAGGAATTCCACCTGACGGCCGAGCCGGTCGTGCGCGAGATGGCGCCCGGCATGAACGCGAACCTGTGGGGCTACAACGGCCAGTCGCCGGGCCCGACGATCGAGGCCGTCGAAGGCGACAAGGTCCGCATCTTCGTGACCAACCGGCTGCCCGAGCACACGACGATCCACTGGCACGGGCTGCGGCTGCCGAACGGGATGGACGGCGTCGGCGGCCTCACGCAGCCGCATATCCCGCCCGGCAAGACCTTCGTCTACGAGTTCCAGCTCGAATCGCACGGCACGTTCATGTATCACCCGCACGCCGACGAGATGGTGCAGATGGCGATGGGGATGATGGGCATGTTCATCGTGCACCCGAAGGATCGCGGCACGATGCCGGTCGATCGCGACTTCGTGTTCCTGCTCGCCGCGTACGACATCGATCCCGGCAGCTACACGCCGCGCGTGAACGAGATGACGGATTTCAACATGTGGACCTTCAACTCGCGCGTGTTCCCGGGCATCGACCCGCTGCCGGTGCGCGCGGGCGACCGCGTGCGGATTCGTTTCGGCAACCTGACGATGACGAACCATCCGATCCACCTGCACGGCTACAGCTTCGAAGTCGCGGGCACCGACGGCGGCTGGATTCCGCCGGCGGCGCGCTGGCCGGAAGTGACGGCCGATGTCGCGGTGGGCCAGATGCGCGCGATCGAGTTCACCGCCGATCGCCCGGGCGACTGGGCGTTCCATTGCCACAAGTCGCATCACACGATGAATGCGATGGGCCACCAGGTGCCGAACCTGATCGGCGTGCCGCAGAAGGATCTCGCGAAAAAGATCGGCAAGCTCGTGCCCGACTACATGGCGATGGGCAGCACGGGCGGTGCGATGGGCAACATGGAGATGCCGCTGCCCGACAACACGCTGCCGATGATGACGGGCACGGGCCCGTTCGGGCCGCTGGAGATGGGCGGCATGTTCACGGTGCTCAAGGTGCGGCAGGGGCTCGGCCGCAACGACTATCGCGATCCGGGCTGGTTCCGGCATCCGAAGGGCACCGTCGCGTACGAATACACCGGCGAATTGCCGGACGGCTGAGCAGCAGTAGCAGCAAGCGGCGGCCGTGCCGATGCGGCTGCCGGTTTCGATTCACTCACTCGGGAGCAAGCATGATGAAGAAGGGACTGGTTTCGATTGCAATGGGTTGCGCGCTGGCGTTCTCCGCCGCGTCGTACGCGGCCGGCGACATGGCCGGCATGGACATGAGCGGCGGCGCGAAGCAGGGCGCCGACGCGAAGCGCGGGATGTCGCACGGCGAGATCCGCAAGGTCGACACGGCCGCGGGCAGGCTCACGATCAAGCACGGCCCGCTGGACAACCTCGGGATGGACGCGATGACGATGGTGTTCAAGGTGAAGGACCCTGCAATGCTGTCGCAGGTGAAGACAGGCGACAAGATCGACTTCGTCGCCGAGGACGTGGGCGGTGCGTTGACCGTCGTCGAGCTGAAGAAGCCGTGACGCCGGGCATGAACATGAAGATCACGACTCTCACGCGGCTGGCCGCCTTCGCCGCGGCCGGCGCGATTCTCGCGGCCGCGCCGGTCGCGGCATCGGCGCACGGCAAGCTCGAAAGCGCCGCGCCCGCGACAGGCAGCACGGTCGATACGGCGCCCGACGCGTTGCGGCTTACGTTCAACGAAGACCTCGAACCGACATTCAGTTCGGTGAAGGTGTCGGACGCGAACGGCAACGCCGTCACGCAGGAAAAGGCGAAGGTCGATGCGTCGAATCCGCGCGTGATGACCATCGCGATGCCGAAGCTCGCGCCGGGCGCGTACACGGTGCAGTGGGCGGTGATGACGGCCGACGCGCATCGCACCAAGGGCACCTATACGTTCAAGGTGAAAGGGTGAACGAGGGTTTCGTCGGCCTGCTGCGGCTCGTATCGGTGGCGATCCAGAACGCCGGGTTCGCGGTGATCGTCGGCGCGTTGCTCGGCAGCCACTGGCTCGCGCGCGGCGCGTCGGCGTGGCAGCACGGCATCGCGCGGCGTCTCGTCGCGACGCTGCGCATCGCGTCCGTCGCGTCGCTGCTCGCGAGCATCACCACGTTCTGGGCGCACTGCGCGCTGATGAGCGAAGTGTCGATGCTCGACGCCGGGCCGGCCGTCCGCGCGATGCTCGTGGGCACCGGCTTCGGCCATGCGTGGCTGGCCGGCGCCGTGTTCATGGCTGTTGTCGTGCTGCTGTCGTTCATCAGACATGCGAACGACACGCGCTTTCCGTTCGCGATGTGGGCAGCGCTCGCATGCGTCGCGCTCGCGCGCAGCAACGGCGGGCATCCGGTCGACGCAGGGCTGTTCAGCGTGCCGGTGTGGGTCGACTGGCTGCATCTGCTGGCGATCAGCGCGTGGGTCGGGCTCGTGCTCGTGACGGCGTTCGGCGTGATGCCGCGGCTCGTCGGCATGCCCGCGGGCGAACGCGAGACCGGCGCGTCGTTCGTGCAGTCGCTTTCCGATGCGTCGACCTATGCGTTGATCGTGCTGTTCGCGACCGGCGCGTACAACGGATGGCGCGGCGTCGATACGCCCGCCAACCTGCTCGCATCGACATACGGGCAGATCCTGTTGCTGAAGCTCGCGCTCGTGCTGATCGCAGCGGCGCTCGGCGGACACAACCGGTTCTTCGGAATGCCGAAGCTGCTGGCCGCGTTGAAGGACCCGGCCGCCGCGATGCCGGCCGGCCCGTTGCGCCGGTTCGGCGCGGTGTTGCGGATCGAGGCGGTCGTGCTGGCCGGCGTGCTGATGGTGGCGGCCGTGCTCGTGTCGAGCGCGCTGCCGGGGACGGTCTAGCGCGACGGTGCGTTGACAAAGTCACTCAGGGGAATCGTCGCGAGCATGGCGAATTTTTGTCGGACGATTCCCCGCTTTTTATGCGCGATCGTGTGGCCGGTGGCGATCGCGACGCGATAACGGAAATTACATCGGCCTGTCTGCCGATTACCAAAAACTGTCATTGAGCGCCGCTAAGCTTTCGCCACCCTCACAACCGGGATTCCCCGCCATGCGCTCGACAATCCGCCTGTTTGCCCCGTTATTGCTTCTGCCCACGCTCGCTGCGCCGGCGATCGCCGCCACCGCCGCGCCCGTCAGCCCGAACTGCGGCGGCAGCGCGACGCCGATCGCCGATATCCAGGGGCCGGGCGCGCCGTCGCCGCTCGCCGGCCAGAACGTGTCGATCGAAGCCGTCGTCACTGCCGATTTCGGCGGGACGGACGGTTTCGGCGGCTTCTTCGTCCAGCAGGCCGACGCGCAGCGCCGCAACCAGCCGGGCGTGTCCGAAGGCCTGTTCGTCTATGCGCCGAA
Source organism: Burkholderia sp. FW306-1C-G01B (assembly GCF_058781685.1). Taxonomy (NCBI): domain Bacteria; kingdom Pseudomonadati; phylum Pseudomonadota; class Betaproteobacteria; order Burkholderiales; family Burkholderiaceae; genus Burkholderia; species Burkholderia sp. FW306-1C-G01B. The sequence goes on along the minus strand of NZ_JBYSWZ010000001.1, from coordinate 471,701 downwards.
AGTGCGCGCGAAGGCCGGCGATCTCGTGCACGTGACAGGCAAGGTCGAGGAGAAATACGGGCAGACGCAGCTCACGCAGTCGGGTGCGATCGCGGTGTGCGCGAACGGCCAGACCGTCACGCCCGCGACGCTCGCGCTGCCGGTCGACAGCCCGAACGCGTTCGCCGCCTATGAAGGGATGCTCGTGCGCCTGCCGCAGACGCTGAACGTCACCGACAACTACGAGCTCGGCCGTTACGGCAGCGTGTTGCTCAGCAACGGCCGCCTGCGCACGCCGACGAGCGTCGTGCCGCCCGCCCAGGCGCAGACGCAGATCGATGCGAACGCACGCAACCGGCTGGTCCTCGACGACGGCTCGAACAAGCAGAACCCCGCGACCGTGCCGTATCCGGCGCCGGGCCTGTCGGCCGCGAACACGCTGCGCGCAGGCTACACCGTGCGCGACGTCGAAGGCGTGCTCGAAGTGCGTTACGGCGCGTGGCGCGTGCAGCCGCTGCCCGGCGCGGCCGTGCCGGCATTCGACGCGCGCACGAACCCGCGCACCAACGCGCCCGCGCGCGATCCGAAATCGAACCTGCGCGTCGCATCGTTCAACGTCCTCAACTACTTCAACGGCAACGGTCTCGGCGGCGGCTTCGACGATCCGAACAACCGCGGCGCGAAGAACTACCAGGAATTCCAGCGCCAGGAAGCGAAGATCGTCAGCGCGCTGAAGGCGCTCGACGCCGACGTGATCGGCCTGATGGAAATCCAGAACAACGGCTACGGCGAACTGAGCGCGGTGCGCCAGCTTGCGGCGAAGCTCGGCAACAACTGGCGCGTCGTCGATCCGGGCACGTCGCGCCTCGGCGGCGATGCGATCGCGGTCGCGATGATCTACGACGGCCGCAAGGTCGAACCGGTCGGCCGCGCGGCCACGCTCGCGATCGACGACAAGAACCGCCAGCCGCTCGCGCAGTCGTTCCGCCGCATCGGCGGCAAGCAGGCGTTGACGATCGCGGTGAACCACCTGAAGTCGAAGAATTGCCCGGACGCCGCGAACGACGATCTCGACCAGGGCGACGGCCAGGGCTGCTGGAACCCGACGCGCACGCGTGCGGCGGCGAAGGTTGCCGACTGGCTCGCCGGTACGCCGACGGGTGTCGCGGGCCAGGGCGTGCTGCTGATCGGCGACTTCAACAGCTACACGCATGAAGACCCGATCCGCACGCTCGAATCGCGCGGCTACCGCAACCTCGTCGCGCGCTGGATCGGCGCGAATGCGTACAGCTATGTGTACAACGGCGAAGCCGGCTATCTCGATCACGCGCTCGCGACGCTGCCGCTTGCATCGCACGTGAAGGCCGTGCACGAATGGCACATCAACGCGGACGAGCCGCTCGCGCTGCAATACACGATGGCGTACAAGTCGGCCGAGCAGCAGAAGACGTACTACGCACCGGATGCATATCGTTCGTCGGATCACGATCCGGTGCTGATCGATATCGCGCTGCCGGGCGGCGGGCATTGATGGCGGGTTGAGTAATTGCGATGGACGACGTGCGGCACTGCCGCACGTCGTTGTGCAGGCGGCGGCGTGTGTGTCGCGCGCCGCTCGCACTGCGGAAAATCCGGCCGGATATCGGGTAAATAATTCCGTTGCGGCCGATGAGAATTAGCAAAATCGGTATTTTGTGGATGGCGAGGTATGCATAAGCCACCAGGATTAAATAACGGTAGCAGCGAATCGAATCATCGAATCATGTATGCATGCCGCTGTGCCGTCTTAATCGATTGAGAATAATAAAAATGAAAGAAAAATACTGTCGATCTGAGGGATTTTGAGGCACTGCATCAATACAGCAAAGGCTTTTGCGATGTGTACGAAAAGTAAAAATATTCGGCGAAGCGTTGCAGAGAAAGCGCACCTTTCACGAATAATCCAGATCTCTTTCAAAAGCCAGACACTGATCGGCCTTCGCATCATTGCATGATTTTTAATATCGGAATGATCTTTGACAACGCGGCGCAGCACCGCCTATTTTGTCGATGTCGTAAATTTCGGTAATCAGAAAAGAAGTCCAAACTGCAGGGGGCGGTTCAAGCACGATTCTCGCCGGCAGTTTGCTGTGTCTGTATCACGTTCAGTCTCTTGAAGCAGTCCGATCCCAACCGCCTTTTGCGCGAGTGGCGGGTGTTGCTGCGTGTCTCGCCGGCGAAGGCGGCCTTTGTGAAGCGGTATCCGAACCAAATCAAAGGGCAGAGATGAAACCAGACAGGAGCTGTACCGGCAGCCGCCATGGCCGCCATGGCCGCCGTGGCCGTCACGGCCGGTTGGCCGGGCTAGGTGCATTGACCGTCATGACACTGGCGCTCGCGGCGTGCGGCGGCGACGATTCGTCGTCCGTCGGCGCGTCGAGCCTCGCGCAGGCGACCGCCAGCCAGCAGGCCAGCGCGCAACAATCGGCCGGCAGCCAGACGCCGGCGGCCAACCAGCCTTACGTCGATCAGGTCGCGTATTCGATGAATGCGACCGACGGCCTCGCCGCCGCGCAGGTGTCCGAGAAAGCGGCGGTCATGCATTACCAGTGGAAGTCCGGCGGCACGACCATCAACTACACGACGACCACCGGCCACCTGACCGCGCAGGACGCGAACGGCAATGCGGAAGCGTCGATGTCGTATGTCGCGTACACCGCGCCGAGCACGAACGGCAAGCCGCGTCCCATCACGTTCGTGTACAACGGCGGCCCCGGCTCGTCGTCGATCTGGCTGCGCCTCGGCTCGTTCGCGCCGACCCGCGTCGCCACGCCCGATCCGCTGTTCGGCAGCAACTGGCCGAACTATCCGCTCGTCGACAACGCGGAAAGCCTGATCGACACCACCGATCTCGTGTTCATCGACCCGCCGGGAACCGGGCTGTCGGAAGCCGTGTTGCCGAACACCAACCAGAAGTACTGGGGTTCCGATGCGGACGTGAACATCATGCGCGACTTCATCCAGCGCTACCTGAACGTCAACGGCCGCGGCAGCTCGCCGATCTACCTGTACGGCGAATCGTACGGCACGCCGCGTACCGACATGCTGGCGCTCGCGCTCGAATCGGCCGGTGTGCACCTGACGGGCATCGTGCTGCAGTCGGCGATCCTGAACTACTTCGCGGATGCGGTGGAAGCGGTGGCGATCACGCAGTCGACGGAAGGGCTGCTGCTCGAAACCGATACGGTGGCCGGCTATCTACCCGGTTATGCGGCGGTCGCGGCGTACTTCAACCAGGTATCGCCGGCGCCGGTGAACCAGGCTTTGTACGCACTGCAGACGGAACTGTTCACGACGCTGATCTACAACCAGCTGCAGAAGTATTCGCAGTCGTGGGTGTTGAGCCAGCTCGGCATTCCGGATGCGCTCGGCACGCCGGTGTTCCCGAGCGATGCGACGCTCCAGCTGTGGTCGATCCCGTCGAGCCTGACGCAACAGGCGCTGCGCGGCTACTTCAACGCGAATCCGTTCGGCACGAGCCTGCTGCCCGGAACGACGGTCGGCCGCTATGACGGACGCGTATCGTTGCCGAACTCCGATCCGCGTCTGCAAACCGACGGCGACCCGTCCGACATCCTGATCTCGCAGCCGTTCACGAACGCGCTCGCGACGCAGATGCCGGACTACCTCGGCTACACCGCGCCGAATGCGACCTACCTGCCGCTGAACGACAACATCATCGGCGTATGGGACTTCTCGCACGACGGCCAGCCGATGCCCGACACGATCCCCGATCTGCTCGGTGCGCTGCAGCTCAACCCGAAGCTTCGCGTGCTCGCGGAGAATGGCTTCCACGATCTCGCGACGCCGTTCTTCAACACCGAGAAGCAACTCGCGCGGCTGCAGACGGTGAAGGGGCTGAACCCGAAGCTGCAGGTGAACTTCTTCCAGGGCGGTCACATGACTTACCTGGACGATGTCGCGCGTCCGCAGATGAAGCGGGACTTGGTGACGTTCTATCGCGGCAAGCGGATTCCGACGGCGCTGACGCTGCATACGCTGCCGCCGCCCTGGCCGGACGAGAACCCGCCCAGCGTGCCGACCGGCAGCGTCCCGGGCGCGACGGCCGCGACGACGCTGGCGGCGGCCCCTTGAGCGACGGACTCCTTGTCAAAGGAACCCTCTATTCATCCATTGAATGCGAGTGATCATGTCCCTAATCAAATTGATTCGGCGTACGTCTGCGTTGATCGTCCTCGGTGCCGCGCTGAGCAGCGCCTACGCATTGCCGCCGCAGGCGGTGGCGCCGGTGAAGCTGCCGCATGGCGGGCGCGGTGTCGACGGTCCGTTCTTTCCTGCCACGCGTGCGGCGCCGGTGTTGCCGTCGACCGGCGCGACGCTGCAGCAGCAGGCGCAGCGGCGCGTCGACGCGAGGCTCGGCGCCAATACGGTGCTGAGCAACGGCGCGGCCGTGACGAAGGCGCAGGCGCAGAGCAGCGGGCTCGGTTTCGTGTCGAAGCACTTCGACGAGATCGATGCGAAGCACACGGGCCGCGTGACGATGAGCGATGTACGGCAGTTCATCCAGCAGCGGCAGGTGCAGGCGCAGCAGGAACAGCAGGACGAGTGACGTAGCGGGCAGGGCGGCGGCCGGTGCGAGGTCGGCACCGGCCGCCGAACCGCGCCACGCGCTCAGGTTGCGTGGCGCGCGTAGCGCCTGGCCGTGGCCGATGGCAACTCGCCGAACATCGCGCGATAGTCTTGCGCGAAACTGCTCAGGTGCCAGAAGCCCCATTTGGTTGCGGCAGACGTCACGGATTCGCCGAGCCGAAGTTCGCGGCGTGCGTGATTCAGTCGAACGGCCCGCAGATACGCAATGGGATTCAGGTTGAGTGCGTCGTGGAACGCATACTGCGCGGTGCGCCGGCTGATGCCGAGTTGCACGCACAGTTCGGCGATCGACAGCGGGCAGGTCGATGCGTCCTGAAGCCGCTCCTGCACGGCGTTGACCAGCGACCAGTACTTCGTCGGGCGCGCGGCCTGCGCGCCGGCCTCCGGCGCGGCCGCCGTCAATACTTCCGAGATCGCGTACAGGACGGTGCGCTCCAGCAGTTCGATCCGGTCCTGCGTCGTCACGTCTTCGACGGAGGTGCTTTTCGCCGCGGCGGCCAGCGTCCGGCGCAGCAGATCGCGAAGATTGTCCGCGACGTGGGTCGGCATCGGGATCAGCGGTGCGAGCGTGCGCGCGCGCAGGGATGCGGCGACCGTGCGCATCGCCGGCGTCGACAACTTGTCGGGCTCGATTTCGACATTCACGAGCACGTGCCGGTCGGGCGAGTAGAACTCGAATTCAGGCAGGCTCGAGAACACGTGCAGGCTGTCGCGCCCGCTCTTCTCGCCGCACATGCGCGCATGCCCTTCCAGTTCCAGCGGCACGGCCACGGCGATCCGGTCCGACGGCACCGCGCCCCGCTGCAGGATGACCTTGTCGAGATCCTCGACCAGCAGCTTGATGCCGCCCAGCGACACGATCGACGACGAGCCGTGAAACAGGCCGCCCGAGATCTGCGTGTAATTCAGGTTCCAGCCTTCGAACGACCGCGCCTGTTCCTCCACGTCGGTGAACGCGCAGAACGCGACCGTTCGCGCGAACAACGGGGCGCCAGAGAAATCGCTCGGGTGGGCAGACGGCGTCATCGGGGCGGGAAGGGGCGGGCCGGGTCGAATCATTGTAGCCGCTCGGCGAGCCGGTCAAAAAGCGCCGCCTCGTGGAAACCCTCGCTTGCCGAAATCCGATAGTGGAAAGCGTTTCGGTACCCTACCTTTGGCACGAATGCGACGCAGTTCACCGAGCGGTTCGGCGGGGCGTCCAACCGCCAACCGCCGCCCCGCCGACCCATGCCGACAACGCACCGCGGTGCCTATCTGGAGAGACGTTGATGGAACTTCCCCGTGGCGGATTCTGGAGAAACTGGGTCGGCAATCAGTCGTGCGTGGCCGCGCACCTGGCGTCGCCGGCCAGCGAGGCCGAGATCGCGGAACTGGTGCGCACCGCGACGCGCCAGGGCAAGCACGTCCGCTGCTCGGGGTCGGGGCACTCGTTCACGCCGGTCGTGGCGACGAGCGGCCTGCTGCTGTCGCTGCAAGACTACCAGGGCATCATCGATGTCGATGAAGCGCGCAAGCGCGTGACGGTGAAGGCCGGCACCAGGCTCAATGCGGTGACGCGTCACCTGAAGGACATCGGCCTGTCGCTCGTCAACCAGGGCGACATCGATTCGCAGGCGATTGCCGGCGCGTTCGCAACCGGCACGCACGGCACGGGGACGACGCTGAGCAACCTGTCGTCGCAGGTCGTCGGGATGCGCATCGTGCGTCCGGACGGCTCGATCATGGAAGTGAGCGACCGGAAGGACCTCGACCTGCTCCATGCGACTCAGGTGAATATCGGCATGTTCGGCGTGGTCTCGGAGATGACGCTGCAGGTGACCGATGCGTTCTGGCTGCACGACCGCGTCTGGCGCGAGGACTTCGAAGCGCTGATGGAGCAATACGACGACCTGGCGGCGAAGCATCGGCATTTCGGCTTCTTCTGGTGTCCGACGTCCGAAAGCCGCCACCTGTATTGCCTGCCCGACACCGCCAAGGTGTCGAATTCGAAGAAAGACTACGACGTGTGCGAGATCAAGGTGATGGATATCACCGCCGAGCGCACGTTCCATGAAGGCGAGCACGAGAAGATCGCATACAGCTCCGAGGTGTATGCGATCCATTACGTGCCGAACTTCCACGAACTCGAGTACGCGGTGCCCGCGCAACACGGAAAGGAAGCGCTGCGCCGCGTACGCGAGCTCATTCTCACGAAACACCGCGACTGCATTTTCCCGGTCGAGTATCGCTTCACGAAGGGCGATCCGGCGTGGATCAGCCCGTTCAACCATCAGGACAGCGTCACCATTTCATGCTCGGGCGGCCCGAACGGTGTCGACTACTGGCCGTTCCTGAAGGACGTCGACGACATCCTGCGCGACTACGACTCGCGTCCGCACTGGGGCAAGCTGCACTTCACGAACCGCGAGGACGTGGACCGCTGGTTCCCCAAGGCGGAAGCATTCCGCGCACTGCGCCGCAGCGTGGACCCCGAGGGCTACTTCCTCAACGATCATCTTCGGACGCTGTTCAGTTGAGCGTGCCGATCGAACCAGACAGGAGAACGAAGAATGAATGTCAAGATTGACGGCCGCCTGGCCGGCAAGGTCGCCATCGTGAGCGGCGGCGCCGGCGGGTGCGGCGGGGCTGCGTCCGAACTGTTCGCCGCACAGGGCGCGAAGGTTGCAATCGTCGACCGGGACGGCGACGCCGCCGAAGCGCTCGCGTCCAGGCTGCGCGATGCCGGCCTGCAGGCGATCGGCCTCGGCGCCGACGTGTCGAAACAGGCGGAGGTCCGGCAGGCCGTCAATGCGGCGCGGGAGCAGTACGGCAATGCGGACATCCTGTTCAATCACGCCGGGACGCTGATCGTCAAACCGTTCCTCGACATCGAGGAGTCGGAATGGGACTGGCTGATGGGCGTGAACGTCAAGAGCATGTTCCTGATGACGAAGGCGGTACTGCCGCAGATGCTCGAGAAGGGGCGGGGCAGCATCGTGTGTACGTCGTCGATTTCCGCGGTTTGCGCGACGCCGGGCGAAGTGCTCTACGACGCGACCAAGGGTGCGTGCCACATGTTCGCGCGGGCTATTGCCGTCGAGTATCGCGACCGCGGAATTCGGTGCAATGCGCTGGCGCCGGGGTTCATCCGCACGCCGCACGGGATGCGCGAACTCAGGGACCTGCAGGCGATGGGCGTCGACGCGACCGAAGCGGCGATCGCGATTCAGCAGGGCCGGCTGTGCGAGCCGTCGGAGGTCGCGGCGGCCGCGCTGTTCCTGGCGTCCGACGAGTCCAGTTTCGTCAACGGCACCCATCTGTTCGTCGACAACTGCTTTTCCGCCGTCTGATGCCGATGCTCGCAAGAAGCTGAAGGGCAGGCGCCGCGTCTGCATGGTCGGCGAACCGGGTCGAAGGTTCCGCAGCAATGCGAACCTTCGATTTTTTTGCGTCCGTGTCGCGCGGTGTGTTCTGGCGGATTGTCGCAATCCTTCTGGCCGCCGATGTCCTCGACAGCCCGGACGATGCTGAAACCCTCGAGCGCGTACGAGCTCAAGTGGCCGAGCCGACGCGACGTTTCCCCGTCTACGGCTGACGTTCGCGAGGTTCGACCGCCGCATTGCGGTTGACCTCGTCGTTCCACATCGATGTCGGAACAAGAAAACCGACTCGCGGCGTGACACCTGCGAGTCGGCGGCTTCAGTCTGTTTCAGAGGCGCTTCAAAGGCGCTTCAGACCGACGGATCGACGTTCGCCTCGAGTTCGCGGATGCGGTCGAGGTTTCGCGTGTCCTTCAGCACCGGCGGCCCCGCGAAGGTGTTGCGCACCCCGAAGCCGTACCAGATCACCATGAGCACCGCGACGAAGCCGACGAGCACGTAGAGCACCTTTTCATTCGGCGGCTGGATGCCGACATACGCAAGCACACAGGCGCCGACCAGCGCGAGCAACGCACACGGCTTCGACCAGATGCCGAGTTGGAACGGACCTTTTTCGGTCCACGTGCGGCCTTCGGCCAGCATCCCCGAGCCGATCGGCATCGCATACGAGATGAACAGGAACACCGCGCTACCGGCACTCAGCACCGAGAACGCATCGCCATACAACGTGACGACGATCGCGAGCACCGCACACGTCCAGATCGCGGGCCCGGGCGTCCGGTGCGCGTGATTCACGCTGCGCAGCAGCTTCGACGCCGGCAGCCCGCCGTCGCGCGCGAACGCATACACCATCCGCGACGTCGACATGATCGCGGCGAGCCCGCACACGTAGTTGATGAAGAACATCGCGAGTTCGAGACAGACGCGCAAGGTCTTCGGAATCGGCGCGAGTATCGCTTCGAAAAAGCCGGTGCCCTGTTTCATGCTGGCGGTCAGGTCGGGCATCACCAGCACGAACGCGCATACCATCACGTAGCCGAAGATCGCGGACCAGAACACCGACCCGATGATGCCGCGCGGCACGTTCTTTGCCGCATCGTGCGTCTCTTCCGACGTGTGCGCGGAAGCGTCGAACCCGGTGATGGTGTAGGTCACCAGCAGCAGGCCGGACAGGAACGCGAGCGGCGTGGCCTGCTTCGGCCACGCGCCGCCGTCGACTCCAGTGAAATTGGTGAAGGTGATCAGCCGGTGCGCATCGAACGCGACGGGCGAGTAGTAGAGCAGCGAAACGACCAGCGCAATCGTCACCACGAAAATCAGATAGCCCGACAGGTCGGTGATCCTGCTCGCGATCCGGATGCCGCGTGCGTTCAGGATCGCCTGCGAGAGCGTGATGAACGCGATGAACGCCGTTTGATGCCACCAGGTCAGGCTGTCCGGACTGACGCCGAACATCGGCGCGATCAACGTCTTGAAGAACGGATCGTAGGTGCCGAAGTTGATCGCGGCGATCACAAAGATGAGGCCGAGCAGGTTGAGCCACGCCGTCATCCACCCCCACTTCTTCCCGCCGAGGATCGCGCCCCAGTGATAGAGGCCGCCCGCCGTCGGGAACGCGGACGCGATCTGCGACATCGACACGGCGACGATCAGCGCGAAGAGCGAACCCAACGGCCAGCCCAGGCCGATCGATGCGCCGCCGGTGGCGGAAAACGCGAGCTGAAACGCGGTAATGCCGCCCGACAGGATGCAGATCACCGAAAACGACACGGCGAAGTTCGAGAAACCGCTCATACGTCTCGACAGTTCCTGCGCGTAGCCCATCTTGTGCAGGAGGCTTACGTCACTGTCGGTGCCTGAATCAGGCAAGAGTTTTGCGTCCATGTTCGCTCCGTCACGAATGTCCCGCGTGGCAGGACTGTCATCGCCGCCCGGGCCTCGTGCGACGGCCCGCTCCTGGAACTCGTCGGCGGCACGCGATGCCGCGGTTGAACGGCAATCGCGTTCCGGTCCGATGCGTGAACGGTATGAAACCAAATTTCCGGACAATATCGGATTTCGGCAACGTAGTGAAAATCCGGATGCGTGCACCGTTTGAGGGCGTGCCTGCCCGTTCTTTTCTCGTCCTGAATGTCGGACGAAGCACGGATGCCCCGCCTGTGTCGAAATGCGGTAGCGGCGGAACAAGCGGCCTCCCGGCGTGGCGTGATCGCAGCTCGATCGCTACGGACGCCGAAACCGTTGGCGGCCTATCCTGTCTGCCGCTTGTCGCGTCGCTGCCCGAAGCGCGCACGATAGTCGCGCGGCGACGTGCCGACCCGTTTCGCGAATGCACGCTGCAACGCGTCCACGCTGCCGAATCCCGAACGCTCCGCTATCCGTTCGAGTGGCCAGTCGGCGCGCTCCAGCAGCACCTTGGCGCGCTCGACCCGCGCCGCCAGCACGTATTGCGCGGGCGAGAGCCCGGTTTCCTTGAAGAAATTGCGCGCAAACGTCCGTTCGCTCATGTGCATGCGGGTGGCCAGCGCGGTTACGCCAAGATCGCCGGTCGGATCGTCGGCGATGTCGGCGAGCAGCGAGCGCATGCGCGGCGTCGCGCTTGCCTGGATGTCGAGCCCGACGCTGAACTGCGCTTGTCCGCCGGGACGGTGCATGAACAGCACGAGCTCGCGTGCGACCGCGAGCGCGGTCGGCGCACCGCAGTCCGCCTCGACGAGTGCTAGACACAGGTCGATGCCGGCCGTCACACCGGCCGAGGTATGGAACGGCGGGTCGCTCACGTAGATCGCGTCCGGCTCGACCCGTGCTTCAGGACAAAGCGCCTGTAGCGCCGAACATTGGTTCCAGTGCGTGGTCGCACGTTTGCCGTCCAGCCATCCGCCCGCGGCGAGCACGAACGCGCCCGTGCAGATGCTCGCGATTCGCCGCGTGTCCGCGATCCGCGTGCGCAGCCACGGCAGCACGCCGGCATCCGATGCAGCGCGTCGCAGCGCCGCTTCGTTGCCGCCGGCGACGATGATCGTGTCGATACGCGCGGGCAGCGCCGCAAGTGCGGTCGCACCGGCCAGGCGCAGGCCCGCGTGCGTGACGATGTCGTCCCCGTCTTGCGATGCGAGCGTGAGCCGGTACGGCACGGCATGGCCGGGAAGGTGACGGTTCGCGACCGCGAACACTTCCATCGGGCCCGTGATGTCGAGCGACTGGACGCCCTCGAAGCCGACGACAACGATGTCGCGTGCCGAACAGGTTGACTGGGACATGGCAGAAAGTGCGGTGGAGTTGTCCTTGTGACCGCGAGCATGATCCTTGTAATTTCCCGGACGTGCAATCGATTGACGCGGGTGGACGATGCGGGAACGGAAGACAAGCTGGGCGGCGCGCCCGACGGCGATGCTGCTCGTGTGCGGGATGCTTGGTGCGTGGGCGTTGGGGCGGCCGATGAAGACGATGGCGGAAGACACGCTGCCGGTCGTACAAACACTGACGATGAGCGTACCGAAAGAGGGCCGCAGGCGGCCTCTCGTTGCGGTCGTCGCGGACAACGCCGGAACGGAGACGACCGATTTCATCGTGCCTTACGCGATTCTGAAGACATCCGGTGCGGCCGATGTCGTTGCCGTGTCGGCCGACGAAGGCGCCGTCGAACTGATGCCCGCGCTGCGCGTGCTGGCCGATACCACGTTCGACCTGTTCGACGCCACCGTCCCGTCGGGGGCGGATGTCGTGATCGTGCCCGCGCTGCATCGTGCCGACCGGCCGGCGGTGCTGGCGTGGCTGCGCAGGCAGGCCGCCGCCGGCGCGACGATGGTGGCGATCTGCGACGGCGCAGAGGTTCTCGCGAACGCCGGCCTGCTGCGGCATCGCACCGCGACGTCTCACTGGTATTCGCGTGACCGCCTGCGTCGCCGTTTCGCCGATACGATGTGGGTCGACGATCGTCGTTATGTGATGGACGGCAACGTAATGACGACGACCGGCGTGTCGGCGTCGATTCCCGCTTCGCTCGCATTGGTGAGTGCGCTGCTCGGGCCGGCAGCGGCGCGCGAGACTGCGCGGAGCGTCGGCGCGCAAGCATGGAGCGATGTTCACGACGGTAGCCGGTTCGTGTTGACCGCGCGTGCGGTGACGACCGCGCTGATGGACCGCATTGCGTTCTGGCGGCATGAGACGTTCGATCTTCCGGTCGGGAACGGGTTTGACGAACTTTCGGTTGCGTTGACCGCCGACGCCTGGGCGCGGACATGGCGCAGCGATGTTGTCGCGACGGCGGATGCGCGCGTGATCGAGTCGAAGCACGGGCTGCGGTTGCTGACGCAGCCGGCAAATGTCCGGCACGAGCGCGTGACGATTCCGGACGGTCGGCGTGGCGAAGCGGTGCTTCCCGGCGTCCTCGCGGACATCGCGGCACGCTACGGCGACGCGACGTCAGGCTGGGTCGCGCTGCAACTGGAGTATCCGAGGTAGCTGCTGCAGCGTGCGGTGCCGGGCGCGCGCTGAACGGGCGGAATTCGTGCATCGCCCGCCGCAAACAACGCCTCCCGGCCGAGGAAGGCCCCGCGCGGAATGATCTCCCGGTCGATGAGCCCGGCCTTCGCGGGCGGAAACTCGCGCAGAGCGTGCCGCGCGCCTTCCGTCGAATCGCGCGCCGCAACGATCGCTCGCCCGAGCACCACGCGCCGAGCTCAAGGCGCGATCACGGTCATCCTGAACGGCCCGCCGTTTGCCGCCGCATGCGCGACCGCGTCGTTCGCATCGTCGAGCGCGAAGACCGTCACATCGAAATGCCCGAGATCGAGCAGCCCGCCGCGGATAAGTCCCGTCATCAACGTCACGGCTTCCGTCGGGCACATCCACTTGCCGCGCAGCGTGATGTCGTTACGCATGAGCCACGGATACGGCAGCTCGAGCCCCGCACCGCCGAGCATGCCGACGCCACCCATCAGCACTACGCGCCCATACGGGCGCACCGCCATTACCGCGGCACGCACCGTCGTCGCAGGCACCGACGGCGGCATCAGGTCGATCACGCAGTCGATCGGCCCCGGCGCCGCCTGCTGCATGCGGGCGCGATCCGTGGCTTCGTCGCCGGTCAGCGCGACGGTGCGCACGCGTTCGCCGAAGCGGCGTTCGAGATCCGCGAGCGCGCGCGCATTGCGGCCGGGCGCGACGACGCACCGTGCGCCCATCGCCAGCGCGACCGCGATGCCTGCGCTGCCGAAGTTGCCGGTCGCGCCGCTGACGAGCAGGATCTCGCCCGCCCGCAGATCGGACGCGAGCAGCCCGCCATACGGCACGAGCAACGTAATGAGTGCGCACCAGCGCGCGGCGTCGGCCCGCGGGATGTCGCCGATGCGTACCGCGTTCTCGGTCGGCACCCGCAGTCGTTCGGCGAACGGGCCGTCGTGAAAATGGCGCTGCAATTGCTTGCCGCCTTCGCCGCGCGCGCTCCAGCCCTGCAGCACGATGTCGGGCATCAGCGCATCGTCGCGCGAGCGCACGGTCGGATCGCAGAACACCCAGTCGCCCGGCTGCAACTTCGTCGCGTCGGGGCCGGTTTGCCGGACACGGCCGATTGCGCCGCAGCCGGGCACGATCGGCAGTTCGATCGGATACCGGCGCTCGCCGCTGAACACTTCGTGCGCATAGGGCAGCACCGGCGTCGCGACGACATCCACGATGACCTCGCCGGTGCCGAGCACGGGGTCCGGCATCGTTTCGATTGCGAGCGGCATGCCGAGCGACTTCAGAATCGCAGCTTTCATGACTGTTCCAGAGGGTTGGGGGACGCGCCGATTCTGGCAGGCTTAGAATTCGCAACAAGGCCTGGCACGAGCCCAGGATTGCCCGATACCACCCTGCACGGAGCGAACCCGATGACCGCCACCACGCGAACCCCGTTCGGCGATTTTCTGCGCTCGCGGCGCAAGAAGCTGCGGCCGGATGCCGTCGGCCTGCACGACGGCCCGCGCCGGCGCACGCCCGGCCTGCGGCGCGAGGAAGTCGCGGAACTGGCGGGCATCGGCGTCGACTGGTATGTGCGGCTCGAGCAGGGGCGCGACGTCAGCCCGTCGGATGCGACGCTCGACGCTCTGGCACGCGCGCTGCGGCTGGACAAGGCCGAGGCAGCCCATCTGCGCGCGCTCGCGCGGCGCGACACGTCGCGTGCGTTCGTGCCGGAGAGCGTGCCGCCCGTCATCGCGCGGCTCGTCGCGAATCTTCACCTGCCTGCGTACGTGACCGGGCGGCGCTGGGACATCCTCGCGTGGAATGCCGCAGCGGCCGACCTGCTCGGCGTCGATCGGCTCGCGGAAGCCGATCGCAACATCCTGGTCTACATGTTCGTCGAGCCGCACGCGCGCCGGCTCTTCGCCGAGCGTTGGGCCGACGAAGCGCACCGGATGATCGCGCTGTTTCGCACGAACCATGATCTCCATGCGAACGATCCGGCGTTCATTGCGCTGGTGGAGCGCCTGCGCGCGAGCAGCGACGAGTTTGCGCAATGGTGGGGCGCGCATGATGTGCGCAGCGGGGCGTCGGGCCAGAAGGTGCTCGTGCATGCGCAACGCGGCAAGCAGCGTTATGAATACGCGACGTTCCAGGCGAACGACGATCCCGCGTTGAAGCTGGCGATTTATACGCCGGTGAGTGGCGATGGGGGCGTCGGCGAATAGGGGCGCGCGAGCGACAGGATTGCCGGCGGGTCATGCAACGGCGGTCGTCTGCCGGGAGGCCGAGGCTTGATGGGTTGCGCTGCATCACCACCCGGCGGTGTATCAACGCATCGGCATCCTTTGCGTGCGAAGGCGGGTGGTGCGGCGTGCTCGGGCAGTGTTCCGCGTCAGGCCGTACGCCGGCTCGACAAACGGTTCCACAGCATGCCGGAGCGGCTCCCGCTTCGACAATACGCGAGCACCGGCTTTTGCAGCGAATCGACCAACGCACCGAACGCATCGACTTCCGCGTCGCCGATGCGATCGCGCTCGACGGGCAGGTAGCGCGCTTCGAGGCCCAGTTCGCGGGCTGCGGCTGCGATCTCGTCGAACGCAGGCTGATCGTCGCCTTCGCCGTCCGGACGGTTGCAGATGACCGAGCGGAAACCTGCATTCCGGATCGCTTTCAGGTCGGCCGGCGTGATCTGCCGCGAAGCGGAAAACCCGTTCGACGCCGTCGCGCGGCATTGTTCGATCGCTTTCCGGAAACAGGCGATCGCGAAATCGACGTCCTGCTCCGTCGTAAAGCGACCGAAGCTCACGCGCACGGTGCGGCCGGCAGTCTCCGCGTCGAGGCCGATTGCGGTCAGCACGTGGGACGGTGCGCCGCTGGTCGAGTTGCATGCGGATGTAGACGACACGGCGAGCGCTTCGCCGAGCATGAACGGGAAAAAGCCGGGTGCGTTTACCGTCAGGCTCAGCGTGTGCGGGATGCGGCGCGCGGCAGCGGCGTTCTGCGTGACGTCGCCGAGCGCGAGCAGCGCATCCGTCAGCCGTGCGCCGAGCGCCGCGATCCGCGTGGCTTCGCCGCCGAGTTTTTCAGCGGCCAGTTCGCATGCGACGCCCATGCCGACGATCTGATGCGTCGCAAGCGTGCCCGAGCGCAACCCGCGCTCGTGTCCGCCGCCATGAATTTGCGGAGCGATCCGGTCCGCGATGTCGCGGCGCACGAACAGCGCGCCGATGCCCTTGGGGCCGTACACCTTGTGGGCCGACATCGACATCATGTCGATGCCGAGCGCACGCACGTCGATCGGGGTCTTGCCGAGCGCTTGCGCGGCGTCGACGTGCAGCAGCGCGCCCGCGGCGTGCACGATGCGCGCGATCGCGGCGATGTCGGTCAGCGTGCCGATCTCGTTGTTCACGAGCATCAGCGACACGAGGCCGGTATCGGGGCCGATCGCCGCGGCGACCGCGTCGGCGGTGATTTCGCCGTCGCGCGTGGGCGTCAGGAAGGTGACCGACATCCCGCGCTTCGACAGGTTCGCCATCGTGTCGAGAATGGCCTTGTGCTCGAGGCGGCTCGTAATCAGGTGGCGTCTGTCGCTCGCGGTTTCCGCATAGCCCTTCAGCGCGAGGTTGTTCGATTCGGTGGCACCCGACGTCCAGACGATCTCGTCGGCATCCGCGCCGATCAGCGCGGCGACTTGCGCGCGTGCGCGCTCGACCTGCTCCCGCGCCAGCCGGCCGGCGGCATGCGAACTCGACGCGGGATTGCCGAAGATGCCGTCGAAGCCGAGACAGGCCGTCATCGCTTCGATCACGCGCGGATCCGCGGGCGTCGTTGCCGCGTAGTCGAGGTAATGCAGCGTGGTGGTATCGCTCATGTCCTTCTCTTGGTCTTTCTCTTTCGGAATGGAAGAGATGATACGGGGGACAGGAGGGAAAAAGAATCCAAAATTGCTTGGGAAACCCGCTCGATATGGAATAACGTTTTCCTCCGAGGTGGAATGGGGGAATTGATTTCTTGATGGCCCGGGCCAGGCCGCTCGCGGCTGCCTCGATGTCTATGAGGGATTCCCCCGTGTCGCACGCGTCAGCGCCATTCCAGCGTTGCGGCGATTCGCCCGATGCTTCCCCGCAGACACTTCCCGCCCCCTTGCGTCCGATTATTTGCATTTCGCGAATGGCGCGTTCGCCGGTTGTTCCATACCCGATCCGCGGCCGTGCACCTATCGTGGTGGCGTCGGCTGGCTGGATTCGATGCGTCGAACCGGAAAGGCAGCCGGCACTTCGTCGCGATTCACGTCGCACACCACACAAAAAACATCGGACCTGGCTCATGCGCAGGCGCTGCGGCGCGCGCAGGCGAACCAACGTCCTCGGAGACGGAAATGAAAGCAAACGAGTGGGATACCTCCTATGAGTGGAAGGCGGTAACGCTGCTGGCGCTCGGCTTCGGGCTGGTCGGCCTCGACCGCTGGCTCATCGCGCCGCTGTTCCCTTCGATCATGAAGGACCTCAACCTGACCGCTCAGGACGTCGGCAACTGCATCGGCGTGCTCGGCCTGTCGTGGGGCGTCTTCGCGGCGCTGATGGGCGGCATCTCGGACAAGGTCGGCCGCAGGAAGGTGCTCATTCCGGCCATCATCGCGTTCTCGCTGCTGTCGGGCTTTTCGGGGCTCGCGGGCGGCCTGCTCGGGCTGATGGCGATTCGCGGGCTGATGGGCGTCGCGGAGGGCTCGTTCTGCCCGACGAGCTTCGCGGCGACGGCCGACGCATCGCATCCGCGGCGGCGCGGCCTGAACCTCGGCCTGCAGCAAAGCGGCTTCGCGCTGTTCGGCCTGGCGCTGTCGCCGATCATCGCCACGCAGCTGCTCGGCTTCGTGTCGTGGCGCTGGGTGTTTGCGCTGGTGGCGATTCCCGGCCTGATCCTCGGCGCGATCATGTTCTTCGTCATCCGCGAGCCGAAGGTCGTGAAGGCGGTCGCGTCGGAACACGCGCCGGCTTCGCTCGGCCACGTGCTCAAGAGCCGCAACATCCTCGTCGCGATGGCCGCACTGTGCTGCGCGATGACCGGCGTCTTCGTGCTCGGCGCGCTGCTGCCGCTGTACCTGACGGATTACCTGTCGCTCGGCACGCAGAAGATGGGCCTCGTGGTGTCGGCGATCGGCTTCGGCGGCTTTCTCGGGCAGTTCGGTTTGCCCGGCCTCTCCGACCTGGTCGGGCGCCGCCTCGCGAGTATCGTCGGCTTCGCGGGAACGGCCGTGATGCTCTATATCTTCCGCGGCCTCGGCCCGCAGCCGCTCGCGTTGTTCGGCGTCCTGTTCGTCGCGTCGTTCTTCACGCTCGGGCTGGTGTCGCTGCTGTCCGGCCCGGTCGCGACCGAGGCTGCGCCTGTCGGTCTCGTGTCGACGTCGATCGGCGTGGTGGTCGGCGTCGGCGAGATTTTCGGTGGCGGCATCGCGCCGGCGATGGGCGGCTACGTCGCCGCACACTTCGGCATCCAGAACATTCTGTGGTTGCCGATGTGCGCGGTCATGCTGGGCATCGTGGTCAGCATGCTGTTGAAGGAAACCGCGCCCGCCGTGCTGCAGCGTCGCGTGGTCGTTCAACCGGAGCTGGCAGCCGGAAAGCAGCCGAGGTAATGCCTGAGCCGGCGCGCTCCGCGATTGACATCGATTCGGCGACACAGTGACGCTTTTCGCATGACACAGCCCGTTGCCCGGTGCGGGTAGACTGCCGGTTTCGCTGTCGAAAAAAGGGCGCGGTATGGACCGGTTCCTGAGCATCGAGGCATTCGTAAGGGTCGCGGAGGCGAGCAGCTTCGCCGAGGCCGCGCGGCAGCTTGGTGTGACGAGTTCGGTCGTGACGAACCGCATCCAGCAACTGGAGAAGTTCGTCAATGCGCCGCTGTTCCATCGCAGCACGCGCCACGTGCGCCTGTCCGAAGTGGGCGAGGCGTTCTATCGCGAGTGCGCGGAGGTGGTGGGGCGCGTCAACGAGTTGACGGACCAGATGCGCGAGCTTCGCGCCACGCCGACCGGGCGGCTGCGCATCCAGATGCTGCCCGGGTTCGCGCTCGATCACTTCGGCGCGCCGCTGGTCGAATTCAATCGACGCTACCCGGGCATCCAGCTCGACGTTATCGTCAATGATCGCGTCGTCGACCCCGTCGAAGAAGGGTTCGACATCGCGTTCCAGATCTTTCCGCCGATTTCCGAATCGCTGATCGAGCGGCGGCTGTTCACGGTCAGGCGTCTCTTCTGCGCGTCGCCCGCTTACCTCGAAGCGCATGGTGCGCCACAACATCCGCGCGATTTGCTGCAGCACACCACCGCGCTGTATTCGGGTTATCCGTCGCGCAATCGCTGGACGATGACGCGCGACGACGAGGTCGTCGAAATGGAGCTGCCGGGCATGATTCGCTCGAACTCCGTTCACCTGCTGCGCGAGTGCGCGCTGACAGGCGGCGGCGTCGTCTGCCTGCCGACGCTCGTGGCAAGCGACGCGCTCGTCGCGGGCCGGCTGGTGCCGATCCTGACCGACTACCAGCTCGCGCCGCTGAGCTTTGCCGCCGTCTATCCCGCAACGCAGCGACAGGCGTTGAAGGTGAAGGCGCTGGTCGAATTCCTCGCCGAATACATCGGCGACGAGCCCCCATGGGATCTTCCGCTTCTGGAGCGTGGCTGGGTGCGGTGACCCGCGCGATTATTCGCGAAACGCAAATGCCGTAATCGCCATCCGTTGCCTTGTTGCCGCTGTCTCTTGCCCCTAGAGTTGAATCCAACAAGCAGTTCAACTCAGGAGACAGCAATGACCGACGCGGCATTCCACACCGTCTTTGGCTCGCTCGACAGCTACAGGAAGGGCGAGATCGAAATCACCAGCGGCAGCGCCCAGCACTACGCCTTCTCGAACGTCTTCGAGGTGGCATCGAAGTCGGCCCCTTACGAAAAGGTCGTCGCCGGCAAGAATCTCGAATACGTGATCGAAGTGTTGAGGACCGAGGGCCAGTCGCCCTGGTTCGCGTGCGCCCATGACGAGTTCACGATCCAGATGGACGGCGAAGTCCGGATCGAATTCATCAAGCTCGACATGCCGCCGACCTCGGGCCGCGGCACCGTCAGCGCCGGCGCACAACCGGCCGGCCGCAAGATGGGGTACGTCGTCCTGCGCAAGGGGCATCAAGCGCTGCTGCCGGCCGGCTGTGCGTATCGCTTCGTCGCCGGCAAGCCGGGCGTCGCGCTCGTACAGACCGTGCTCGGCGAGCTGTCCGTCGAGAAGTGGGCCGATATCTGCCTGCACTGACCGTTCCGACCGCACACATTCGACTATCCCAGGAGACACGTTATGGCCACCCTCGAGACCCTCGACCCTTCCGCCGGCTTTGCCGCCGATCTGGTGCGAGCCACGGAAGCCGATGCCGTTACCGGCTACCGCCGCTTCCAGCTCGGCGAGTTCGCGTTTCAGCGCGATGAGTATTTCGTGAAGATCAGCTGGCCCGCGAAAGGTCAGACGCGCACGCATGCGATGCCGGCCGACGCGTTCCTGCGCGCGATGATGCGCGACGTGGCGTGGGGCTTCTTCTACGGCTGGGTGAATTTCGATCACGTGTTCGGCACGCGCAATCACTACGGCAAGGTGGACATGTATGCGGGTACCTTCAACGGCATCCTGAAAGACGCCGGGGTCGACTACACCGAGACCTTCGAAACGCCGACGATCATGGCGACCTTCAAGGCGATGCTGCACGACTGGACGAACGAAGGATTCGACCCGTTCGCGGCGCCCGAGGAAACGGGCACGGCATTCGGGCGCAAGCACGGCGACAACGGCTCGGCAATCGAGCGCACGCGCATCGCGACGCGCCGCATGCCGGGCCTCGAAGGCGATTCGCCGCTGCGCGACGAACTGCCGGTCAACCGCGCGTTTCTCGACGTCGCGCAGGACGAGCCGGAAGTGCATGTCGAGCCGGGCTTCGCAGGCGAACTGCACGCGTTCAACCTGTTCAAGTACCTGTCGCGCTCGGACGTGACGTGGAATCCGTCGGTCACGTCGGTGTGCGGGCGCAGCCTGTTCTGCCCGACCACCGAGGAATTCATCCTGCCGGTCTTCCACGGCAACGACCGCGTCGAATGGTTCCTGCAACTGTCCGACGAAATCGTGTGGGACATCGGCGACAAGAACACCGGCGCACCGCGGGCACGCGTCACGATGCGCGCAGGCGACATTTGTGCGATGCCCGCCGACATCCGGCACCAGGGCTACTCGACGAAGCGTTCGATGCTGCTGGTCTGGGAAAACGCGACGCCGGACCTGCCGCAACGCTACGAGAGCGGCGAGCTCGCGCCGTATCCGATCGCGTTCTGAGCAGCGCTTCAGCTTTCGCTTAAGCAATACACCGAGGACGATTCATGCAAACCCAACTCTTCATCGACGGGCGCTTCGTTGACGCCGTCGACCGCGGCACGATCGACGTGCTGAATCCTCACGACGGCTCCGTCATCACGAAGATCGCCGCGGCCACCGCGGCGGACGTGGACCTGGCCGTCGAAGCGGCGACCCGCGCGTTCCCGAAATGGTCGGCCATGCCGGCAGCCGAACGCGGCCGGCTGCTGCTGCGCCTTGCCGATGCGATCGAGGCCCATGCGGAGGAGCTGGCGCAGCTCGAATCGCTGGACACCGGCCACCCGATTCGCGATTCGCGCGCGCTCGACGTGCCGCGCACGGCGGCGTGCTTCCGCTACTTCGGCGGCATGGCCGACAAGCTGCAGGGCTCGGTGATTCCCGTCGAAACCGGCTTCCTGAACTATGTGCAGCGCGCGCCGATCGGCGTCGTCGGCCAGATCGTGCCGTGGAATTTCCCGCTGAT
This sequence comes from Burkholderia sp. FW306-1C-G01B, assembly GCF_058781685.1. Classification (NCBI taxonomy): domain Bacteria; kingdom Pseudomonadati; phylum Pseudomonadota; class Betaproteobacteria; order Burkholderiales; family Burkholderiaceae; genus Burkholderia; species Burkholderia sp. FW306-1C-G01B. The sequence continues at coordinate 450,408 of NZ_JBYSWZ010000001.1, read as the reverse complement.
GTTCACGAGCTGGAAGATGGGCCCGGCGCTGGCCGCCGGCAACACGGTGGTGCTCAAGCCGTCCGAAATCACGCCGCTGTCGACGTTGCGCATCGTCGAGCTGATGGCCGAGGTCGGGTTCCCCGCGGGCGTCGTCAATATCGTTCCCGGCTACGGGCATACGGCCGGCCAGCGGCTCGCCGAACACCCGGGCGTCGGCAAGATCGCGTTCACGGGTTCGACGGCAACCGGCCGCCGGATCGTCGACGCGTCGCAGGGCAACCTGAAGCGCGTTCAACTGGAGCTGGGCGGCAAGGGCGCCAATATCGTCTTCGACGATGCCGACCTCGACGCGGCCATCAACGGCGCCGCCTGGGCGATCTTTCACAACCAGGGGCAGGCGTGCATCGCGGGGTCGCGCCTCGTGCTGCACGAGCGTATCGCGGACGCGTTCCTTGAGCGATTCGTTGCGCTCGCATCGTCGATCCGGATCGGCAACCCGCTCGACGCCGATACCGAGATGGGCCCGCTGACGTCGAAGCAGCACCTCGAGCGCGTGCTGTCGTTCGTCGACGTCGCGCGCGAGCAGGGCGGCCGCGTGCTCGCCGGCGGCAGCGCGCCGCAAGATCCGGCGCTCGCCGGCGGCTACTATGTGCGCCCGACGGTCATCGAAGCGAAGAGCGCGACCGACCGCATCGCGCAGGAGGAAGTGTTCGGCCCGTTCGTCACCGTGCTGCGCTTCGGCAGCGACGAAGAAGCGCTTGCCATCGCCAATGCGACGGAATACGGGCTGGGCAGCGGCCTCTGGACCCAAAACCTTTCGCGCGCCCACAAGATGGCGTCGCAGATCAACGCGGGCATGTGCTGGATCAACTGCTACAAGCGCGTCAATCCGGGCAGCCCGTTCGGTGGCGTGGGCAAGTCGGGTTATGGCCGCGAGATGGGCTTCGAGGCCATGCACGACTACACTGAAGCTCGGTCAGTTTGGGTCAATGTCGACGGCAACGTGCCGCCGCACTTCAAGCGCTGAGGCTTTCATGGAACGTTTCGTCTATCAAGGCACGCCTTCCCGCGTGGTGTTCGAATGGGGCGCGCTCGCCAGGCTGCCGGATGAGCTGTCGGCGCTCGGCGCGCACCGCGCACTCATCCTGTCCACGCCCGAGCAGCGGCCGCTCGCCGACCGCGTGAAGGCGGTACTGGGCGAGCGTGCGGCCGGCGTGTGCGCACAGGCGGTGATGCACGTTCCAGTCGAAGTCGCGCGTGCCGCGCGCGAGATGGCCGCCGAACTGGGCGCGGACTGTTGCATCGCGATCGGCGGCGGCTCGACGATCGGGCTGGGCAAGGCCATTGCGCTCGAATCGTCGCTGCCGATCCTGGCCGTGCCGACGACTTACGCCGGCTCGGAGATGACGCCGATCTACGGGCTCACCGAAGGCCGGCTGAAGCGCACCGGGCGCGACGCACGCGTGCTGCCGCGTACCGTGCTCTACGACCCGTCGTTGACGTTGTCGCTGCCGCCGGGCATTTCGGCGGCGTCCGGTATCAATGCGATGGCGCACGCCGTCGAGGCGCTCTATGCGGAAGACGCGAACCCGGTGATCAGCCTGATGGCCGAGGAATCGATTCGCGCGCTCGGCGAAGCGTTGCCCGTCGTGGTGCGTGATCCGGAAGACCAGGAGATGCGCAGCCGCGCGTTGTATGGCGCGTGGCTCGCGGGAACCTGCCTGGGCGCGGTCGGCATGGCGTTGCACCACAAGCTTTGTCATACGCTCGGCGGCACCTTCAACCTGCCGCACGCGCAGACGCATGCGGCCATGTTGCCGCATACCGCGCACTACAACCATGCCGCCGCGCCCGACGCGCTGCGCCGCGTCGCGCGAGCGCTGGGCGGGAACGATGCGGCCGAAGCCGGCCCGCTGCTGTTCGGGCTGAACGAGCAACTCGGCATCACGCCGGCGCTCGCCGACATCGGGATGCCGCAGGAAGGCCTCGACGAAGCGGCCGACCTCGCATGCCGGAACCCGTATGCGAATCCGCGGCCGATCGAACGCGCGGCGATTCGTGCGCTGCTTCAGGACGCGTGGGAAGGGCGCACGCCGCATTGAACGGCTGGAAGCAAAAAGGGAGGCAGACATGACGAATGACCACCATGACAGCGACACGAGGCTGACCGAGCAGGTCGTCGCCAGCTTCGACGGCACGCCGAACCCGCGCTTGCGCGTGCTGATGCAGAGCCTCGTGCGGCATCTTCATGCGTTCGTGCGCGAGACGGAACTGACGGAAGCCGAGTGGATGGCGGCGATTCGCTTCCTGACCGAGACGGGGCAGATGTGCGACGACGTGGTGCGCCAGGAGTTCATCCTGTTGTCGGACACGCTCGGCGTCTCGATGCTCGTCGATGCGATCAACCATCGCTTCGCAACCGGCGCAACGGAGACGACGGTATTCGGCCCGTTCTACATCAAGGGGATGCCCGAGCGTGCGTATGGCGAGAACATGGCGCTCACGCCGGGCGCACCGGTCGTCGTGCATGGGCGCGTGCTGACCACCGACGGTGTTCCGGTGAAGGACGCCGTGCTCGACGTGTGGCAGACCGCGGAAAACGGCATGTATTCCGGGCAGGACACGGCGCAGCCGCACGGCAACCTGCGCGGCCGCTACCGGACCGATGCCGAAGGCCGTTACGCGATCACGACGATTCTGCCGGTCAGCTATCCCATTCCGACCGACGGCCCGGTCGGGAAGATGCTCGATGCCACCGGCCGCCATCCGTGGCGGCCCGCGCATCTGCACTTCATGATCGACGCGCCGGGCTTCCGTACGCTCGTCACGCATCTTTTCGACGAGGATGACCCGTACCTGAAGTCGGATGCCGTCTTCGGCGTGAAGCCGTCGCTGATGGTCGCGTATCGCCCGCGCGCCGCGGATGACGAGCTCGCCCGTCAGTTCGGACTGAACGGCCCGTACCGCGAAGCGACGTACGACTTCGTCCTCGACCGGAGCTGATCGAATGGCTCGATTTTTCGCGGTGTTTGCGACGGACCAGCCCGGTATGCGCGACGTGCGCGACCGCGTGCGGCTCAGTCATCGGAGCTACCTGCGCGCGGCTTCGCAGCACGGCGTGTATGTGCGGCTCGGCGGCCCGACGCTGGACCCGCAGGGGGACGCGATGAACGGAACGCTGCTCGTCGTGGAGGCCGACGACATCCATGCGGTGATGCAATTCGTCGGAAACGATCCGTATGTGAAGGAGGGGTTGTTCTCGCGCGTGGAAGTGCGTCCGTGGGACTGGAGCCTGGGAAACCCCGAGCAGAGAGTGTGAAGCGTGGACGCAACGCAACTCTGCCGCTTTTCCGATGTGCCGGACGGCGGCGCGCGGGTCATCGACGATGCTTGCATCGGACGGCCTGTGATCGTGGTGCGGCGAGGCGAGCGGGTGTGGGCGTACGTGAATCGTTGTCCGCATTTCTCGGTGCCGCTCGATTTTGTGCCGGGCAATGTTTCCTGCTACCGGTCGCAGGTGTTGATGTGTGCCCATCACAGCGCGCTGTTCCGGTTCGATGACGGTGTTTGTATCGACGGACCTTGCTCGGGTTCGGCGTTGGAAGCCGTGGCTGTCGAGGTGGATTCTGCCGCGTGGGTTATCTGGCGAGGCGCTTGATTCGAGTTTTCTGATCGGTATGGGTGGGGCAATCCATTTTCCATGCGGCGATCTTCGAATTTATAAATCAGTAAAACTAATCATATTCCAGGCGTCGTTATATCTGCCGGGGTGAAGGCGTTGTTTTACGAAGCATTGAGCGAGTACCCGCCACGTAGCGGGTAGCAGGCTCGCATTTCCACAAAAAGACGGAGACAGAATGAAACTCAGGTTTGGAGCAGTGGCGATTCTTGCCGTAGCGCAGGGCGCATGGGCGCAGAGCAGCGTGACGATGTTCGGTCTGATCGACAGCGGCATCACGTACGTCAGCAACGAGGGCGGCGGAAAGAACGTCAAATTCGATGACGGGATATACGCGCCCAATCTCTTCGGTTTCCGTGGCACCGAAGACCTCGGCGGCGGATATCGCGCCACGTTCGCGCTCGTGAACCAGTTCTCGATGGCGAACGGCGCGATCATCGGGTCCGGAATTTTCGGGCGTAATGCCTACGTGGGCCTCGAAAGCGACCGGTACGGCAGCATCACGCTGGGCAATCAGTACGACTTCATGGTGGATTCCCTTTTTTCCAAGGGAAATGCGATTGCGAGGGACATCAATGGGCTATACGGTTTCCGGAATGGCCCGTTCCAGCGTCTCGCGCTGCCGAACAATCCGACCGGTGCGTTTGACTGGGACCGCACGGCAGGCAGCAAGCCGATCGCGAATTCCGTCAAGTACAGTTCGCCGACGGTCGCGGGTTTGTCCGGCGGCGTGATGTATGCGTTCGGCGGGGTGGCCGGCTCGATCGGCGCGGACAATGCGGTCAGCGCCGGGTTGAACTATGAGGTGGGAGCGTTTGGTGTGGGCGCGGCTTATACGAACCAGAAGTACGGCCCGGCGCCGGGCGTGCCGTCGACCAGCGTGCGCAACTGGGGCGTCGGAATGCACTACGACTTTGGTGTCGTTACCGCGAGTGCGCTGGTGACTACCGTGCGGAATTCGTTCAACGATGCCGGGGTGTGGATGGCCGAAGGCGGCGGGGTGTGGCACGTCAGGCCGGATGTCGTCCTGGGGGCGAAATACATGTACATGAAGGGGAATGAAGCGGCGAACAACAACCATGCTCATCAGCTCAGCGTGGCGCTTCAATACCTGTTGTCGAAACGGACGATGGTTTATGTTTCGGCCGACTACCAGCGCGCGAACAGCGGCGCGAATGCGCAGGTCAATGGCGTGCTGGATCCGAATGCGGCTTCAAGTTCGGCGAGCCAGACGGTGGCGCGGGTGGGGTTGCATACGGTGTTTTGATTGGGGGTGGGGCGGCGGGCGGAACTTGCGTCAAGGTCCGCCCGGCACCGGACTGGTCGCGCGGCGACATGCCGACATGTGCGCCGCCGCTCGCTTCCGGTCGGTTGTTGTTGCCCGGGCAACACGGCAGTGTGCCCGTTGACCTGCTGCCGGGCCGACAATGAGCCTACGATGAGACGCGCCGACCACCGGTGAATTCAAGCAGTGGATGCGTTGCCGATCATTCCACTCTATAGTGCTCGTCGTTGACCGATCTGCGAGAAAATCAGGAGTTCGCCGTGTTTCACCGGAAATCCAAGTTGGGTCGTTCGAACTTCGTGTGCGTCGTCGCCTTGACGATGATGCTGGCGCCAATCGCGGCGCATGCAGAGGCGGAGGCTGTCGACGGCACGACGCGCATCGCGTCCGCTGTCAATCACGACACGTCACCCGCACGACCGATTGTCGGCGACGACCCGGTTGCAATTCGGGATGCGCTGAAGAAGCAGCACATCAGCACCATCCCACCTTCCTTGAGCAACCGGGTTCGCGGCCTGGTCTCCGGCGCTGCCGGCCGGCATGGCCCGAATCCCGACCTGGCGGCCGTCGATCTGGATCGTGACGTGACGTTCGTGGTGCCGGTGCGGTACGGGCTGAGGTACCAGTCACAGCGGCGCCTATTGACGCTGGACGTCGACCTGTTCGACGTAGAGCTCGACGACCGGACGGACATCCTGCTCAGAAAGGTCACGACGGGGCCACGAGGGCGAGGGCTCGTGATTGCACCCGAAGCGAAGGCAAAAGGGTACATCCAGCAGGTCGACATCATCGAACTCGAGTCCGGGAAAGGCAAAATGACCACGGTTCGTAGCCGCATGCGGCTTTCGCCCGCCGTGTACGCCCAAACGCATGGCGACTTCGCACTCGTTTTTTCCGGGCGCCTGGTTCGGCCTTACCTGACCGAACAAATCGAGCATGTCGATCCGAGCATTGACGAGCCGACGGACATTACGACCAGAATCTCCAGGTTGCACATGGATATCCATGCCATCTGGCTGGTGAGCCCGTCGAGCGGTGTCGTGCTGTCGAAGAAGCTGCGTCTGTCGAAGTAGCGTTTTTCCTGTACGACGCGATGATCTTGACCGGCTTCCGGAGTGCACGCATGTCCCGTGCTTCGACGCCGATCCTCTGCACGAATGCGTGCGTCCGCGGTGTAGTCGGCGTCCGGTCGAAACAATACAGCCGTGCGCGAAATGCACCAATGTTCCGGTATGTCGCTGTCGATGGGGCGTTGCGTCGCTCTGGGTTCGCGACGTGAAGAACCGCGGCTGGGTCGCCATTGCAAAGTAAGGAAAGGTTTGATCGGCCGGGCAAGTGGGAGGCGAGCCCCCTTCTCCCGGTTGTGGTCCGCCAGGGCACGCGTGAAGGGACATTGACCATCATGTAAGATGCGCACAGCTTAACCCCGGTCTTGAGAGGGACCGGGTTCTCGCGCACAACGGCAATTCGCCGAACAACAATAAGGAAGCCACGAGATATGCCGGGGATTTCCACTGAAGCCTTTTCCGTCTGGCACGCGATCCTGTCCGTTGCCCGACATGCACCGTCGCCCCATAACGTTCAACCGTGGCGTGTGCAACTGATCTCGGACGATTGCGCCGAGCTTTTCGTCGATGGCACGCGCACGCTGCCGAAAGAAGACGCGACCGGTTCGTTCCTGTTGTCCGCGATGGGCATGTTCATCGAAGCGATCGATCTGCTCGCGGCACCGCACGGCTTGCGTGTCGAATGGCAACTGCATCGTCCGGTGCAGGAATTCGCGGCCATCCTGTCCCGGCCGACCCCGCCGGGGCTGATTCCGTTTTCAGCATTGCGGCTCGTCGCCAACGCCGGGGTGTCGCGCGACGACCCGTCCGCGCTGATGATGGCGCGCCGCACGTCGCGCATTTCGATGGATCCGACACCGGTACCGGACGTGGCGGTCACGCAACTGGCGGCGCTGGCCGACGAATGGGGACATCGATATACGCACCTGTCGGGCGCCGAACTTGTCGAGCCGATCATCGCTGCGAACATCGACGCCGTGTTCCACGACATGAACGTCGCGGATTACCACGACGAAATCACCGCCTGGTTTCGCTTCACCGAACGCTCGACCGCCCGCCATCGCGACGGTCTCGACTGGCGCTGCATGAACCTGTCGCGCGCGGAGTTCTGGCTTTCCGCGCATCTGTCGAAAATCCTGACGTTCAGGCCGACGCGTTTCTATTTCAAGCGCCGATATCGCGCGCAACTGGGCCATGTACCCGCAATCGGCGTGCTGAGCGGCGATTTCTTCAACCCGGAGAATGCGATCGAGTCGGGCCGTTTCCTGCTGCGCTTCTGGCTGGCGCTGACGAGCCTCGGCCTGTATCTGCATCCGTACGGCAATCTGGTCACGAACCCTGACGCCGCCGCGTGGTTCAACGCGCATGCCCAGGTAGACAGGGCATGGCTCGTTTTCAAGGTCGGCTACTCGCGTACGCCGCCGCAAAGCCAGCGCAGGGCGCTCGCCGATATCCTCGTCGATGCGCCGGTTCCGTCCCACTCTCCGAGATCCGCATGAATACGCTCTATCGCCTGTTTCTCGAGGCCATTCTCTGGACGCTATGGTTCCTTCGCCGCGTGATCAGCGTCGACGGCCGCCTTTATGTGTTCCTCAACGCACCGGTGTTTCAGCCCTATCTGGCCTATGTCGGCCGCATGCGCGCCCGCGTGGCATTTCTCAAGGCGAGCACGGCTTGCCCGGCGTACATCGAGTTCCTGAAGGCCGAGGGCTACCGGGCCGGCGGGAAGTGGCGGTTGGCGGACCTGCCCGCCATGACCAAGGAGAATTACATCAAGCGCTATTCGATCGAGCAGCGCTGCTATGGCGGAGCCATTCCAAAGTCAGGCGTCGTCATCGACGAGTCGTCGGGGTCGACCGGCCAGCCCAACAATTGGGTGCGCAGCGCGGCCGAACGCAGCGACGTCAAGCGCATCCTGCAACTGAACTATCAGCTCGTGTTTCGCGACTCCGGCAAGATGTTGCTGAACTGCTTTGCGCTCGGGCCGTGGGCGACGGGCATGAACGTATCGATGTCGCTCGTCGACGTGGGCATCATGAAGTCCATCGGACCGGACAAGGCCAAGCTGATCAACACGCTGAAACTGTTCGGGCCGAAATATCAGTACCTGATATTTGGCTACCCGCCGTTTATCCGTTCGGTGGTCGACGAATGCGATCTCGACCTGACGCCTTATCACATCGATTTCATCGTTGGCGGGGAGGGGTTGTCGGAAGCGCTGCGCGACCATCTGCTGCGCAAGGCGAGCACGGTCATTTCGTCGTATGGCGCGTCGGACCTCGAGATCAACATCGGCGTCGAGACACCGACGACGATTGGTCTGCGGCGCGCGCTGATGAGCCGCCCGGAGTTGTGCCGCGAGTTGTTCGGCCGCGATACGCCACCGATGATTTTCCAGTACAACGCGCTCGACTACGTGATCGAAACGAATGCCGACGGCGAACTGCTGGTGACCATCGGACGCCAGTCCGGCGCCGCGCCGAAGATCCGCTACAACATTCGCGATTCGGGAGGGACGTATACATTCCGGGTGTTGAACAAGCGCCTGTCGGCACATGGCATGCGCCTGACGGACTTCGCGTCGCGGACCAGCCATTTCCCGTTTTTGTTTGTCTACGGCCGCAACGATTCGAGTGTGCCGTTCTACGGCGCGAAGGTGTTCCCGTCCGATATCGAGCAGGTTCTGTCCGCTTCGCCGGTGCTGCACGATGCGATCAGCACGTTCCAGCTCGCCGCGACCGAGGATGAGTACTTGACGAGCTTCCTGCACGTCCATCTTGAACGGGCCGCAGGAAGCGCGCAAATGCAGCTCGACGACGCAGTGCTGCATGCCGAGATGTTCGAGGGCATGAAGCGCGTGAATCAGGATTTTCGCGAGGTATCGAGGCTGTTCGAATCGAAGCAGGTGATCGTGCATGTGCACGATCACGATACCGGCCCGTTTCGGGGGCGCGATATTCGTATCAAGAATAGGTACATCGCGTGATGGGGGGCTTGCGGTGCGGTTGAGTGAGATGATTGTTCTCGCTCAGGAGGCACTTCTGAAGGAAGAGGTCTGAGCATACTGTGCAGCGTGGATACAAAGCCTGGTGCGAGCGGTTTTCAGCCGACACTCGCCGCGAGCTTGATTTGCCTTCGACCGCGCCCTTGAGCGCTCGGCAATTGGCGGCTCATATTGGAATACGCGTTTGGACGCCTGATGACGTTCCTGGGTTGCAGCCTGAGGCTAGGGCGGTGCTCCTGCGCAATGACGGCACGCCGAGTTGCTGGTCTGCTGTGACGCTCATCGTCGGCGAAAAGACGCTGGTTATTCTGAATTCGTCGCACTCGCCGGCACGGCAGGCGAGTGACCTGATGCACGAGCTTGCTCATCGTATTCGTAACCGTGAACCGGAAGAGATGAGCATCTCCACCGAAGGCCTGATGTTGCTGAGAGCGTACGACAAGGAGCAGGAGGAGGCGGACTGGCTGGCAGGTGTGCTTCTACTTCCCCGCGACGCTCTTGTCCATTCCGGCGCCAAGGGCTGTCCGACGACGAGGTCACCGTGGAATACGGTGTGAGCAAGAGGATGTACACCTATCGCGTCTCGATGACCGGTATGAACCGGCAGTTTCGGTGACGAGGCCAGCAAGCGACCGGCTGCCGCCCCAACCGGTCAGATGCCAGGCGTTACTGTCGAACTAGGTGGATGAACCTCAATCGTGGAAACAGCAGAACTTCAACCCCGCGTCGCGCCGGACGGCCGAAGCGTTGCTTTTGTGTTGTCGAACTGTGGTCAGGCGGTCGCGTGTCACGTGGCGCGTGAGGTCCTGGAGCGGCACTTTTGGGTGCCGCCCGGCGCCAGCGAGGCTCGGATTCTCCAGGCGTTTGCCGACGGCCGCGGTCGCCTCGTGGCCATGGCGGAGCGCAAGATGCTCGCACACGGCGATGGGCCAGTTGTGTTGACGATGGATGATTTCAGCAACCATTGGCGTCGGTAACGCCGAGCGGAATGTACGCGGCCTGTTATTTCTGGCAGTTGTTTTCTATCAATATAAATGCTTGCGAGCGAAATAAAAAAATGATTGCTCGGCGGTCGATTTGTGAATTTTTCAGGATTATGCGTTGAGAGATGGCTCGCGAGATAATTATGCCGTTTCACTGCCGATGGAGCGAGAGACGTGGCACTCGTTGTTAGGGTGGTGCAAGAGTATCAATATTACCGAGACGAAAGGTTTCGTTGCGTTGAATCGCGTTCGCAGGCGTCTGAGGCCCTTTTACCTTTGTTATCAAATCGAGCAGGTCGTTGTGGCAAAATCTCTTCTGATGTTGTGCCACTTCGCTTTATGTTCTTTTTTTACCTCCCGAGGAGATATTCGAAATGGGTAGGTTGCCCAACGCGTTGATGCTCGACGCAGGTATCGAGCAGACGAACCGGACGCTCATCCTGGACACTCCCCTCGGGGCGAAAGTGCTGTTGCCGCAGCGCGTTATCGGCGAATCGCGTATGGGCCGCGATTTCGACCTCGCGGTCGACGTTGTCTCCAGGGAGTCTGCGCTCCAGCTGAAGAAGCTGATGGCGCAACCCGTCACGCTATGGGTGCGTCAAGCCGACGAGTCGTATCTTCCGTGGCACGGCTACGTCTATGCGACGCGGCGCCTCGGAGCGGACGGGGGGCTCACTTACTATCAGCTTTCGTTTTCATCATGGATGCGCTTTCTGCAGTACCGGAAGGACGCACGCATCTTCCAGGACCTGACGACCGCCGACATCCTGGCCGAAGTGTTCAATGGCCATTCGCAGGCACGGGGGCACTTCCGGGTCGATGTGAAAGACCCGGGTGCGGTTCGGTCGTATTGCACCCAGTACGAAACCGACCACAATTTCATCCATCGGCTGATGGAGTCGGAGGGCTGGTTCACGTATATCGAGCACGCCGAGGACGGCAAGTCGCATACGGTCGTCGTGACCGACGACCTTTTCAAGTGCAAGGCACTCGCCATCCAGCAGGTATCGTTCTATCGCGGGGACCGGGATGGTCAAGCTGGTACGCTCGTCGAATGGAGCAGCGAGCGCACGACGCAAAGCGTCGGCTACGCGTTCAGCACGGCCGATTACAAACGTCCGTCGCGCGCTTTGCAGCGGGCGGGCCGTTCCCCGGCCGACCAAGGCGATATCCCTCAGCAGCTAGAGATGTACGAATACACCGGCCACTACAGCTTCCCGGTTACTGGCGAATCATATGACCGTGGAGAGCGCGCGGTGCGGGTCCGTCTCGAAGAAATGGCCTCACGCAGCAAACGTTTTCATGGAGCGGGCAGCGTGTCGTGCATGGACGCCGGCCGGTGGTTCACACTGGAAGACCACCCCGAACACGATGGCGACAAGCGCGAAGACCGCGAGTTCGCGATTCTCGGTGTGCGTTGGGCTATCCAGAACAATCTGCCGCTGGGCAACAGCCGTCCATTTCAGGGTAGCCTGCAGCGGCGCCTGTCACGTCTGCGTGCAGAGTACAAGGACCAGCAAGCCGCATTCGTGTCCAAAGACCGATTGGGCAATGAAAGCTTCGTGCTAGTCGAGATTGAGGCACAGCGTCGCTCCGTGCCTTTCCGCAGTCCGTTCGAGCACGCAAAGCCGGTCATGCACATGCAGACGGCCACTGTCGTCGGACCGGCGAGCGAGGAGGTGTACACGGACGAGTTGAACCGCGTGAAGGTTCAAATGCACTGGGACCGTCTGGGCGGCAACAACGAGACATCATCGTGCTGGATGCGAGTGATACTGCCGCACGCAGGCAAAGGGTTCGGTGGTGTTTTTGTGCCGCGAATCGGTCAGGAGGTGGCGGTCAACTACCTCGACGGGGATTGTGACCGCCCGGTCGTCAGTGGAGTGCTCTTTCACTCCGTCAACGCGCCGCATTGGCATTCGAACGGCCTGCTGTCCGGTTTCAAGTCCCAGGAGTACAGCGGTCAAGGTTTCAATCAACTCGTTTTCGACGACTCCACGTCGCAGAACCGGGCGCAGCTTTACAGCTCGACGGCGAATTCGTATCTGCACATCGGCTATCTCATTGACCACAACGGCAATACGCGCGGTAACTACCTTGGCACGGGCTTCGAGCTGAAGACTGAGGCGTCAGGCGCACTGCGGGCCGGACGCGGACTCTATGTGTCGACCTATGCCCGCGGCGGTACGTCGAATCAGCCGCTGGATGTGAAGGAAGCCACGCAGCACCTTATCGATTCGAGCGGCGTGATTCAGCATCGGTCGCTGGCAGCAGCGGACGGCAAGGCCGAGACCCTGGACGATGTCCAGGATGCCATCAAGGACTTCGCCGCAGCCACGCAGAGCGATGCGCAGGGCTCTATGGCGGGGGGCAGGACAGCGGGCGGAGGCACTGGAAGCGCCAATGCGTTTTCGCAGCCTGTCATGCTGCTCGCGAGTCCGGCGGACATGGGCCTGTCGACGCAGAAGTCGCTCCACGCAGCAGCGACCCAGCACGTCAATCTGGTCAGCGGCGAGAGCACTTACGTTTCGGCGGCCAGGTCGTGGATTGCCAGCGTTGGCGAGAAATTGAGCTTCTTCGTGCAGAACGCCGGTATCAAGCTGTTTGCCGGCAAGGGCAAGGTCGAAGTGCAGGCACAGTCGGACAACATCGAAATCACCGCCGACAAGACGGTGAAGGTCGTTTCCACCGCAGATGCCGTCAACGTGCTGGCCGAGAAGGAAATCACGCTGAGCGCCGGTGGTGCCACCATTCGTATCGCCGGGGGCAATATCTACGTCCATGCACCGGGTACGGTCGAGGTCAAGGGCAGTCCCCTCGTCTTCGATGGCCCGGCGGGCGACAATGCGTCGGCACAGCTCGCGTCATCGAAATCGTGCGCCCAGCAGTTTGCCGCCGCCGCGCAGGCCGGCTCGGCGCTCGTGTAGGGCGGTTGGTATGGTTCATTACGTCATCGTTGAGGCTGTCAACGGGAAGCTCGAGCTGTCCGGTGTGCCCCCGGTCTATGAAGTCGGTGAGTTGGTTCCTGCGGCGCGGCCCGAACTCGAGGGCGTGGCTCCGGTACTTTACTGTGCCGAGCATCCCGAGCTGCAATTGTCAGCGTTGAGAGAACGCGCCGAGTCGGACCTGAAGAACGGCTTGCCGCCGGTCGTTTGCGCCATTGTCGAATGCGGCAAGGCGACGGGCCGGCTGCAGCAACATCTGGCGGACCGGTTGATACTGCAGGCGCCGACTCCGGGCGATGCGGTCTTCCGCTACTACGACCCGCGCGTGTTTCCGCACTTGGGTCGCATCTTGAAGGCTGAGCAGATGAGGGCGCTTCTGGGGCCGGTTGAAACGTGGACGTACCTCGACCCCACGAGCGGCTGGACGGTGGTCAACGGCGTAACCGAACCGGAAGCAGCCTTCGTCGTTACGGCGGACCAGCACGCGCGAATCGCGCGTATCGAGCTGGTTCAGAGCGCGCTTGACCTGCTCCGGCGCAACGGTACGGTGTCTCGTCCCGATATGCCGGCGCTGCTTGATGCGCAGCTTGCAAAAGGCGAAGCCCATGGACTCGCCGGCGGGGACCTGCTTGCTTTTGCACTTCATGGCACACTCGTTTCCCCCTACTTCGACCGTCACCCGCGTATTCGGGCCGTTCTGCAGGCGCCGCAGAAAGCCCCGTATGCTGAAGCGGTCGCGAACTGGAGCGCAGCAGACTGGGAAACGATTGCGCGCGAGAGCATCCAATATCAATAAACAAGCCCGAGTGGCGGCACGAGAGAGATAGAGAATGGCACTCGACACAAATTTTGCGAGCATTTCCCAGCTCACGCAGTCTGCGATGCAGACAAGCTCGCGTGCGCCGAATTCATGCAACATGTGCAAGAAGAAGGGATTGCCGATTCTGCCCGTCCGCTACGGGGTCGTGGCCAACTCGAAGGCTCACAGCTCTGCTGGCGCGATGTCGCTCATGGGCAGCAAGTTCGGCGACGGCGTCGTCGGCATTGCGCTCAAGAAAGCGAAGTACACGTTGCGCACTTTGCGCTACGGCTATGTGTATATCTTCTATCCGAAGACACAGCGGTGGCAGATATATGCGGTTACGGCGGAAGGATACTTGTACGACTATCCGGTCGGCATCAAGCTCGACCGTAGCTTCGAGAAACCGTTCAGCTGCCATCAACCCGGGCATGCGCAACTGGCACAGTGCATCACCATTGAAGACGCCGAACATGCCGGAACCGTGTATCTAGCGTTCAGCGACGAGCTTTGGACGCAGAAAGTCCGCGACACCTATGCGAAGAACTTCATGGGCTGTCGTGACAAACGGATGCAGAAGTTCGATGCGACCGCCTGGTACAACGGCAACATGAAACAATCGCACGCGGACGGCCTGGACCATCTTGAGGGGCTTCTGAGCGAATACAAGGGAGGCAGTCCCGATGCGCTCGTCACCGGTTGCTTTCCGTACCACGACCGTGCCGGGCAGCAGCCGGTCCTGAAAAAGGCGATGGATTCCATTCTGCCGAACAAGGGGCTGTTCTTTGCGTTGTGGGACCCGGTTGGTATCACGCAGGAACTCAACTTCGAGCAGCGCGTCGCTTTCGGCGCCGCGCTCGCGCCGTATGGGCACGGCATCTGGGCTGCCAGCGCAATCGACGCGCTGCAAAAGGCGGTCGCGGTGTCGGCGAAAGAGGACGTCGAGCGTTTTGCCTACCTGCAAGAAGTCAGTGCCTATAACGGTTCGGGCGCCGGCTCTCTGTTCGATGGTGGCAAGGCGTTGGAGAAACGGCTCAAAAGCATTGATGCGCAGAAGGAGTCTGAACTTGCCACGGCCGGACCGGAGGCATGGAAGCCCTATACGACCCACTATCGGCAGCAGGCTATCGTCGACTTTCGGCAACAGATGGCGAACGCGATGAAGTCGGAGCAGGCGAGCACGCTTGTACCGCTGTCGCAAGACCATCAGGCGTGGCTGTCCAGTTCCGCACTGCTGAATGTTTTCGAGTCGGATTACGAGCCGGGAAGCTGGCGATGCGGACTGAGCTACACCAACACGTTTACACGATGCATCGAAGGCTCGGCTGACCGCAAGGATGTCGTTGATGTGCTCGTCAAATGGGCTAAAGGCAGCGTATCCGATACCCGCAATCCGTTGTTGAGGGCGTTCGTTCTGAATAGTCCAGTGTTGGCCGAGAAGGTCAAAGAAGTCTCCAGTTATCCGTATATGGAGCTGAGGGAGTTTGTGGCGAAGCTCATCGAGTCATACAGCAAGATAGAGCAGGTGGAGGAGTCGAAGGATAAGGGTATCAAGGTTGCTGTTGCGAAGGCGTTAGCGTGGCTTCTCCATGAGACAGGTGGGCCCGTGGCCGAAGCTATCAGTGCGAGCGTAGATACGGCTGCGGCCAAAGTGCTGTATGCGACTCTGTGCATGCGGACGAAACAGTTGTTCGAGTTTAAGGCCGTATACGGTTCGGTAAACCAGTGGGTGAACTACATCGCCCGTCAGATGCAGGAAGTGATGCCGGGCCGGCAGAAAATCAGCGTGCAGGACCTGAAAAAGCAGCTTCAGGACAAGGCCACCGTCGGGGGAGGCGTCGACCCGGAAATCAAGGCGAAGCAGTTCGTGCCAGTCGAAAGCCCGGCAACAGAGGCCGCGGCCTTGGCAAGCGTCAAGGCTAAACCTGGCTTCGAGAAGTTGGCTAGCGCGACGCTGACGCCAGACGTGGTAGAGACGATTTACATGCCGAAATTCCGACTTATGACGAAGGGGGAACCTGGGTTTGCTGGCATCGGGGCGATATTCAGTGCCATCAATCTTCGTTTTGCTCGTGAAGAGTTGAAGAAGTCGAACCGGTTCAATCAAACGGAAGCTGGCATCAAGTTCGACAACGCAATTGGTGGGCTCGTGGCGGGCGTTGCGCAATATGGTTCGTCTGCGCTGGAACAGCTGGAGAAGGCGGGCGTAAAGCTATCCGAAGGCATGGCCAAGGTCGGGCGATTCCTGGGAATCGTTGCTCGGTTCGGCGGGGCTGTTGTCGGGTTAGTATCGGCGGCTATCGACGCATACCACGCCTATGATGAACTCGAGCACGGAAATATCCTTATGTTTGCGCTCTACACTACGTCGGCACTTATCGGAGGGGCCTTGGTCGTTGCTGCATTTTTAGGAAGTGTTTTGACCTTGCCGTTGCTCCTTCTGGCTGCTCTTATCGGCGTGTTGATTAACTATTTCAAGAGTCGAGAAATTGACGATTGGCTAGAGCAATGCTATTTCGGTATCAAGGCGACTAGCGAAAGATTTGAACGCCTGGAAGAGGACCGGAAGGCGTTCACAGTAATTTTTTCTTAAATGGAACCAGTATGGCTTTCGACGGACACTCCCGGTACAAGCTCAATCGACCGGTAACGGATACGGAGTCATCGGCACAGCTGCACATCAACAAACCGTGTACTGACAGGGCAAAGAGCGCGGGTACGGTCTTCAAAGTAACCGATACCTACCTGGAGGTATGTGATGGCCTTTATCGTGAAAAGGGCTGGGGGTTACTGGCGTTTTCTACCGCTGGACTTCTCTTCTTCTGCCTAGTCGCGATGTTTATGTGGATAGCGACACACATGCCAATCGCTGTCCGGGCAAAAGGGCAGGAGGGTATTGTTTACTTCCTGCTGGCTATTTTCACATTAGCTGGAATTGGCGGGCTCGCAGTAACAGTGCGAGCGCTTCTCGTCGATTGCTTTAATTACACTCGCAAGCCTATACGGTTTAACCGCCTGGACCGCACGATATACGCCTTCCGTCACAATGGGCCAGGCGGCGTCTTCTCAGTTCCGTGGGATAGCGCATTTTTATATATTGAGCGCAAGCCCAAAGCTGGTCTCGCGGCAACCGCACCTCGTGTGGTCCGTTGCCTTGTGCTTAACGACAAGGGGGTGGTTGTCGGGACGTTCTCCGTCGGAAAGTACGTAGAGCTGGCATTTGACGAGAACAGCTCGGCTGGACAGCAGGCGATGGAAGAGCTCTACCAAGACTTTGAATACTATCGGCGCTTCATGGAAGAGGGGCCATCTGCCGTACCTCCGGTAGCCGAATTTCTCAGTACAGAAGTCTCGTTCCGAAATTCTCTAAAGTTGCAGTTCGACGGCGCATCAGACCTGTTGAAGTCGGGGAATCTGGTTATGTCTCTGGTGACGGTTATTGCTGCGCTACCGACACTCGTCCTTGCGGTTGCCTACTACATCGCGCAACTGACCTGTCGCGAACCAGTGTGGCCCGAGGAGGTCGAGCGGGCGTGCAACGCTGCGACGCCGTCCAACGGGCTTACAGCATGAGCCGACGGTTCATTCGTCAGGGCGATAAGACCGACCGCAGTGGGGTTGTGGTTGACGGTATCGCAGGGACCTCGTTTCAAGGTCAACCTTTCGCATATCTGGGCGCCTCCGTTCAGTGTCCGGCCTGCGGCACGACGGGCGTCATCATAAGCGACGGCTCCCCACGTTCGATGACGATGATGGGTAAGCAGGTCGCATTGGAGAACGATTTGTGCCAATGCAAATGTGAACCATTACCGAAGCTGGTAGCGTCGCAGATTCTTGGCTCCATAAAGACATAACAGCCACCTCGACGTTTCGGAGGAGCGTGATCTATTTTCGGCTACTGGGCTATCGAGGTTGCTGCCCTCGCGTACCTGCCGGAGCTGGACGACCCATCGTTGCGCGAGCACATCGTCTACCCGTTGGACCTTGTGGACTTCGCGCGCACGTTTCAGGAACCAACCCAGTCGACCACAGTTTCGGTTGCGCCTGCAACCGTTCGCACCGGGCAGATTTGTCCCGAGACGGGCATCTGGAAGGCACAGGGTCACCACGCGCCTGGCGTGATGGTGCAGCAGGGCGAGCGCATGCCTGATGTTTTCGCACCAGATAAAAGCGGATCATAGGGGGGCGCGAGCTCCGTTTTTTTTCGCAATTCTGGAGCTATGGAAAAAGCGTTCCGTGCCCTGTCCAGCAAGGTTTTTTAGGGGAATTTGACTCCCTCCGCGGAACGCTTCTAACGGAGATCGCGGAACGCTTTCATTTCTCGCGAACACGTGCTCACCGTAGAGCAGATGTCATCACTCCACCGTCACCGACTTAGCCAGATTCCGAGGCTTATCAATATCCGTCCCCCTTGCCAACGCAGCGTGATACGCCAGCAACTGCATCGGCACCGTATGCAGAATCGGCGAAAGCGGCCCGTAGTACTCGTTGAGCCGAATCACCTCGATCCCGTCACCCGGCACCAGCCCACAGTCCACATCCGCAAAGACAAAAAGCCGCCCGTTCCGCGCACTGACTTCATGCATGTTCGACCGTAGCTTCTCAAGCAGCATGTCATTCGGCGCCACAGCAATCACCGGCATCTCGTTACTGACCAACGCAAGCGGCCCATGCTTTAACTCCCCCGCCGGATAAGCCTCCGCGTGGATATAAGAAATCTCCTTCATCTTCAACGCACCTTCAAGCGCGATCGGGTAATGCATCCCGCGTCCGAGAAACAGCATGTTGTCGCGTCGCGCGAGCAATTCCGACCACGCCATGATCTGCGGCTCCAGCGCGAGCACCTTCGACATCGCATCGGGCAGGTGCCGCAGCGCACGCAGATGTTCCTTCTCTTCTTCATCACTCAACCGCCCGCGCACCTGAGCAAGCGACAACGTCAGCAAGAACAACGCAACGAGCTGCGTCGTAAAAGCCTTCGTCGAAGCCACCCCGATCTCGATCCCCGCACGCGTCACGAACTGCAGCGCACATTCGCGCATCAACGCACTCGTCGCGACGTTGCAGATCGCGAGCGTATGCATCATCCCGCGCTGCTTCGCGACATGCACCGCGCCGAGCACGTCAGCCGTCTCGCCGCTCTGCGACACCGCGACAACCAGCGTGCGCGGATTCGGCACGCTGTCGCGATAACGAAACTCGCTGGCAATTTCAACGCTCGCCGGCAGCTTCGCGATGCTCTCGATCCAGTACTTCGCGGTCAGCGCCGCGTGATAGCTGCCGCCGCACGCGAGCAGCAGCACCGAGTCGACTTCATTGAACACGCGCCACGCACCGTCGCCGAACAGCTCGGGCATGATCGACGCGACGTCGAGCAGCGTATCGGCCACCGCCTGCGGCTGCTCGAAGATCTCCTTCTGCATGTAGTAGCGGTACGACCCGAGATCGGCCGCACCGCTATGCGCGGCGACCCGCTGCACCGTGCGCTCGACGCGCTGGCCGGCCGCATCGACGATCCAGTAGCGATGCAGCTGGATATCGGCGACGTCGCCGTTCTCCAGATACGCGATGCGATCGGTGATGCCCGACAGCGCAATCGCGTCGGACGCCAGGAAATTCTCGCCTTCGCCGACGCCGACCACGAGCGGCATCCCGTCGCGCGCGCCGACGATGCGGTGCGGCTCGTCGCGGCACATCGCCGCGATCGCGTAGCTGCCGCGCAGTCGCGCGACCGCGCGCCGCACCGCATCGAACAGGTCGCCGTCGTACAGGTGGTCGATCAGGTGTGCGATCGCCTCGCTGTCGGTCTGGCTCGCGAACACGTAGCCGTGTGCCTGCAGTTCCGCACGCAACTGGTCGCAGTTCTCGATGATCCCGTTGTGCGACAGCGCGATGCGCGCGTTGGTGTCGCTCGGCGAGAAGTGCGGATGCGCGTTGAGCGTGACGGGTGCGCCATGCGTGGCCCAGCGCGTATGCGCGATGCCGGTGTAACCCGACAACGCATGCTCGGCGATCTCGCGCTGCAGGTTGGCCACGCGATCGACGCTGCGGGCACGTGCCAGCGCACGGTCGCGGTAGACCACGACGCCGCACGAATCGTAGCCGCGGTATTCGAGCCGCTTCAGGCCGTCGACAAGGTTCGGCAGGATGTCCCGCTGGGCGACCGCCCCGACAATTCCACACATATCGCGCTCCGTAAATGTCCTGTCTGGATCAGTGAGAGCGATGGTAGAGGCGGTTGAATGGAATTAAATTTCAAAATATCGACATAAATGAAACGACGCGTAGATCGTCTATCATGTTGAAATTAAATTTCACGCCCTGACCGGAAGGAGCCGCCGATGGCCGGCATCACCCTCGACGATCTCGACCTGCGCATCCTCGCGATCCTGCAGGACGACGCGTCGGTGTCGAACCTGCAACTGGCCGAGCGCGCGCTGTCGTCGCCGCCGACCTGCATGCGTCGCGTGCGCCGGCTGACGGAAGCCGGCGTGATCCGCCGGCAGGTCGCGGTGCTCGATCCGGTCGCGATCGGCACGGCCGTCACGGCGCTGATCGAGATCAGCCTCGACCGGCAGACGGCCGAAGACTACGACGCGTTCGAAGCGTACGTCTGCGCGGAGCCGGCCGTCACGCAGTGCTACCGCGTGTCGCCGGGGCCCGATTTCGTCGTGGTGGCCGATCTGGCCGACGTCGCCGAATACGACGAATTCGCGCGGCGGCTGTTCACCGGCGCATCGAACGTCCGCAACGTGCGGACGTTCTTCTCGACGCATCGCGCGAAATTCGAGGCGAACGCGCGGGTCACGCATGCGATGCGCAAGCGCGCGTGATCGCGTCGTTCGCGTGACATCAGGCAATGGCCGCGTCCGCCAGTTGCAGCGGCTTGCCGTACCCGAAGCAATGGGCCGGTTCCGGAAACACGCGCTGCCGCACGTCGTGCGCGTACTGGCGGATCGCGTCGCGCATCACCGCATTCGCATCGGCGTAACGTTTCACGAAGCGCGGCGTGTATGCATCGAACGCGCCGATCATGTCCTCGGTCACGAGCACTTGTCCGTCGCACGCGGGCGATGCGCCGATGCCGATCGTCGGGATCGTCAGCGTTGCAGTCAGGTGGCGCGCGAGCGCTTCGGCGGTGCCTTCGATGACGACGCTGAACGCGCCGGCCCGCTCGGCCGCGCACGCGGCGTCGAACACCTGCGCGGCCGAACGCGGGTCCATGCCCTGCGCGCGGAAGCCGCCCGTCGCGTTGGCCTGCTGCGGCATCAGGCCGACATGCGCCATCACCGGTATGCCGCGCTCGGTCAGGAAGCGGATGGTGTCGGCCATCTCGCTGCCGCCTTCGAGCTTCACGGCCTGCGCGCCGGTTTCGGCGAGCAGCCGCGCGGCGGAGCGATAGGCCTGCGCGGGCGATTCCTGGTACGTCGAGAACGGCAGGTCGACGACGACGCACGCCTGCGCGGCGCCGCGCACGACGGCCGCACCGTGTGCAATCATCATGTCGAGCGTGACGCGCAGCGTATCGGGCATCCCGTACAGCACCATGCCGACGGAGTCGCCGACGATGATCACGTCGGCCACGTCGTCGACGAGCTTCGCCATCGGCGCGGAATACGCGGTCAGCGACACGAGGCTGCCGATGCCTTTGGTCGAACGGATCGCGGTGACGGTCTTGCGGGTGGTGCGGGTATGAGCGCTCATGTTCGGAAGCCGTGTGAAAGAAGAGCCGCCACGGTAGCATCGCACTCGTTCGTGCAATGACCTTCGGAGGACGTCTTATGTTGCTGGCGGGACAATCGGGTGACCCTTATGCAGTGCCGCCGATGGCGCGCCTGCCGAGGCCGCTGTACGTGCGTGCGTTCGGGATTCCCGGCAACGTGAGCGTGGACGCGCACAGTCATCCGTGGGCCCAGCTGATGTATGCGACGAGCGGCGTGCTCGAGGTGTCGACGCCGTCGGGCCGGCAGCTGCTGCCGCCGCATTACGCGATGTGGATTCCGCCGCATGTGCCGCATGCGGTGACGACGCGCGATTGCGTCGCGTTCCACAGCCTGTATCTCGACGAAGCGATCGCACGCAGCGATGCGAACGACGATTGCGCGATCCTCTGCATGACGCCGCTGCTGCGCGAGCTGGTGATTGCCACGGCCGAATTGCCGGTGAACTACGACGAAGCGGGGCCGGACGGCGCGCTCGTACGCCTGATCGCCGACCGGATCGCGCGGATGCGGCCGGCGCCGCTGACGGTGCCGCTGCCGCGCGATCCGCGCCTGCTGAAAATCGCGCGCGCGTTGCATGCGCATCCGGGCGATACGCGCAGTCTCGACGAATGGGGCCATCAGGTCGGCGCGACGCGGCGCACGCTGTCGCGGCTGTTCCGGCAGGACACGGGGCTGTCGTTTACCGAATGGCGGCAGGCCGTGCGGCTGCTCGCGTCGCTGCCGCTGCTCGATGCCGGCGAGCCGATCGGCGCGGTGGCCGCGCAACTGGGCTACGACTCGACGTCGTCGTTCATCGCGCTGTTCCAGGCGAAATTCCGCATGACGCCCGGTGCGTATGCGAAGCGTGAAGCGCGCCGGCCTGTATTGAACGCGTGATGCGGCCACGCGTGCCGCGCCGCGCCGTCACTCAGAACGCGAGCGCTGTCTGCACCGGATGATGTGCGCCACGCTCGAACCCGGCGCCTTCTAGCGACAGCAGCGCGCGCTTGCGGTCGATGCCGCCCGCATAACCGGTCAGGCTGCCCGACGCGCCGACCACGCGATGGCACGGCACCATGATCGACACCGGGTTCCGGCCGACCGCACCGCCCACGGCGCGCGCGGCGCTCATCGGCAACCCGACGCGTTCGGTGATGTCGCCGTACGACACGAGCTCGCCGAACGGAATCGCGAGCAGTTCCTTCCATACACGCCGTTGAAACGTCGTGCCGCGCAGGTGGATCGGCACCGAGAACGTTTCGCGCATGCCGGTGAAGTATTCCGCGATTTCTTCCGCGACCTTGCGCGCGATCGGCGAAGTGACGAGCGCGTTTGCTTCCGGCGCGATCGAAAGCGACGGGAAGTATTTCTGGCCGACGAAGAACAGGCCCGTCAGCGCATCGTCCTCGATGCGCACGGCGATGTCGCCGAGCGGGCTCGGAATCAGGTGAGCGGGAGTCATCGCAATACGTCTCCTTGAAGGCGCCACACATGCAATGCGGCATACGCGCGCCACGGCGCCCAGCGCGAGGCATGCGGCGCAGATGATGGCATGCGCAAGCGTTCGATGTGTTCGCCGCGTGCGGGAAGCAACGCATCGTCGGCCGGGAATGCATTCGGCCAGGCCATCGCACGCATCGCGACGTACTGCACCGCGCGCTCGTCGAAGCCGGGCATCGCGCGCAGCGCGGCGAGCGTCGCGTCGAGCGGCGCCATCGGTTCGAGTGCGAGCATGCCGTCGGTGACAGCGCGTGCGAGCGACAGGATCGCCTGCGCCGTTTCGCGCGTAATGCCGAGTTCTTCAAGCGCCGCCGGCGGCAGGGCGGACAGCGTCGCCGCGGGAGGCAGCGCATGCGTCAGCCCCGGCGGCGCGCCTTCTACCATCGTGCCGAAGCGTTCGGCGATGCGCGCGAGCACCGCACCCGCATGCGCGGCCGCGAGCTGTTCGCCCGCTATCGCGCGAAGTGCGATTTCGAGGCCATCGAACGCGCCGGGCACGCGCAAGCCGGGCGAGCCGCTCGCGAGTGCGCCGAGATGCGCGTCGATCACGTCGGGGCGGCTGTCGAGATCGAACAGCCGCCGCACGCGCGCGAGCACGGCCGGCACGACCGGCGTCAGCGCGGGCGACACGGTGACGGCCAGCGCGAAGCGCTGCGGCACATGCGCGACGGATAACCACCCGGTCAGGCGGCTGCCATCGTTGCGATTCGGCAATTCGACGACGCGCGCATAGCCTTGCGCGTCGATCCGCTCGACGCCGCCGATCTGCCGTTGCGCGAGAAAGCGCATCAGGTCGGCCCACGCGAACGGCGGCCGGTATGGCAGCGGGAACGTCATGTCGCCATCGGCGGACGCGCCGGACCCTTTGCGAAGCCGCAGCGGATTGAGGCCGTAGCGCTGCCGGAACAGGTCGTTGAAGCGCCGCACGCTGCCGAACCCGGCCGTCGATGCGACGACGGCCACCGGCAGCGCGGTGTCGGTCAGCAGCCGCTTGGCCATCAGCAGCCGGTGCGTCTGCGCGAACTCGACCGGCGATACGCCGAACTGCGCGGCGAAGATCCGGCGCAGATGGCGTTCGGTCACGCCGACGCGCCGCGCGAGCGCGTCGACGGAATGCTCGTTCAGGAAACCGTCCTCGATCAGCGTGGCGGTCGCATCGGCGAGATTGCCTGAGAGGTCGAGCAAGCCGTGACCGGGCGCGAGCTCGGGGCGGCAGCGCATGCACGGCCGGAAGCCGGCTTTCTCGGCGGCCGCGGCGGTCGGGTAATAGCTGCAGTTCTGCGCTTTCGGCGGCTTCACCGGGCAGACGGGGCGGCAATACACGCCCGTCGTCGCGACGCCGACGAAGAACCAGCCGTCGAAGCGGCGGTTCCGCGAAAGCAGGGCGTCGTAGCAGGTGTCGGGATCGAGGCGCATGAAACGACTGTAAACCATCCCCGTCATCGATTCTGGCTGGAATCGGACATGTGTATCGGCGTCCGTGCCCCGATTCGCGCGTTGGAAAATCCAGGAAAAACGGTTAATACCACTCTTCGAAACAGTCGTCTCTTTTACCGAGACCAATTTGAGATGACTCATCGAAATCCCCGACTGACAGCGTGCCGGCCGACGCCCTATGCTTTGAAAAACGTTTTCCAGATTGGTTGGCGATCGGCCGTGCCGCGATAGCGTGCGACGGCCGTCCGCCCCGGCGCCGATCGCCGGTCAACGAATATCGTGCGGCGCGACGGCGCGGCCGCGCATCGGAGACATTCATGCAATCTGCCGTCGTCGGCACGGTGCGCGCCGTCGCCAGTCGCTACCGCTGGACCGTCTGTGCGCTGCTGTTTTTCGCGACCGTCATCAACTACATGGATCGGCAGATCCTCGGCCTGCTCGCGCCGATGCTCCAGCACGACATCGGCTGGAGCCAGGTGCAGTACGGCCGCATCGTGATGGCGTTTTCCGCGTTCTATGCGCTCGGGCTGCTCGGCTTCGGGCGCATCGTCGACTGGCTCGGCACGCGTGTGTCGTATGCGGTGGCGATGCTGGTATGGAGCATCGCCGCGATGCTGCACGCGGCGGTCGGCTCGGTGACGGGCTTCGCGTTCGTGCGTGCGCTGCTCGGGATCGGCGAGGGCGGCAACTTCCCGGCCGCGATCAAGACGACGGCCGAATGGTTTCCGCGCCGCGAACGCGCGCTCGCCACCGGCATCTTCAACTCGGGCGCGAACATCGGCGCGGTGTTCGCGCCGGCGATCATCCCGGCGATCGCGGTGGCCTACGGCTGGCGCGCGGCGTTCGTGATCATCGGCGCAATCGGCATCATCTGGCTCGCGGTGTGGCTCGTGCTCTATCGGCAGGCCGACACGCGCGCGCTCGCCGCGGAATACGACGAGCCGCGCGACGAAGCCGAAGCGCTGGACGCTGCGAACGCGAACGCCGGCGCGCCGCGCTGGGGCGAGCTGATCCGCAAACGCGAGACGTGGGCGTTCCTGGTCGGCAAGTTCCTGACCGACCCGGTGTGGTGGTTCTACCTGTTCTGGCTGCCGAAGTGGCTCAACGAGTCGCGCGGGATGGACATGCAGCACATCGGCTTGCCGCTCGTCTGCATCTATGCGCTGACGACGGTCGGCAGCATCGGCGGCGGCTGGCTGTCGTCGATGCTGCTGCGCGCGGGCTGGAGCGTGAACCGCGCGCGCAAGACGGCGATGCTGATCTGCGCGTGCTGCGTGCTGCCGATCGCGTTCGTGTCGCAGGTGCAGAGCCTGTGGATCGCGGTGCTGATCGTCGGCCTCGCCGCCGCCGCGCACCAGGGCTGGTCGGCGAACCTGTTCACGACGGCCTCCGACCTGTTCCCGCGCCGCGCGGTCGCGTCGGTGGTCGGCATCGGCGGGATGGCCGGTTCGATCGGCGGCGTGCTGTTCTCGGAAGTGATCGGCCAGGTGCTGCAACGCACGGGCCACTACTGGGTGCTGTTCGCGATCGGCGCGCTCGCGTACCTGCTCGCGCTGGCGATCATGCACGTGCTCACGCCGAAGATGAAGCCCGCAAAACTCGACGCTTGATCGTATGTCGGCGAACGAATGCGCCGCTTAGTGCGGCGCGTTTTCTTTTTGGGGCGCGGGACAGGTGACTCAACCGGCCGCTGCCGTCGACGCGCGCATGATCAGCCGCGGCTCGAACGTCGAATAACTCGCATCGGTGCGCCCCGCGAGCGCGTCGATCAGCTTCTGCATCGCGAGCTCGCCCATGTTCTCGCTCTGGATGTCGACGGTGGTCAGCGCGGGCGCCGCGTATTCGCCGTACGGCACGTTGTCGATGCCCGCGACCGACACGTCCTGCGGCAGCCGGAAGCCGAGCGACGCGGCTTCCTTCATGAAGCCGAGCGCGATCAGGTCGTTGTAGCAGATCACGGCCTGCGGGCGCTGCGGCCCGAGCATCACGCGCGAGCACGCGCGTTCGCCGGCTTCGGCCGTCGGCGCGTGCGCGTCGTGCACGTCGAGCGTGAGCCCCGCTTCGGCGAGGCAGTCGCGCGCGCCCTGGATCCGTTCGTCGTTCACGCGTGCCGTGCCGAAGCCGAGATACGCGATGCGCGTGTGCCCGAGATTGAGCAGGTGGCGCGCGAGCATGTAGGTCGACAGCCGGTTGTCGATGCCGACGCTCGGAATCGGCAGGCCGGGGCTGCGGCGCAGCAGCACGAGCGGCTTGTTGAGATCGAGCATCCAGCCGGCCTCGTCGTCGGGCATCCGCGTGCTGACGATCAGCCCGTCGACGCGCTGCGCGAGCGCCTCGATCAGCGAGCGTTCGCGTGCCTGGTTCTCCTCGGTATCGACGAGCAGCAGCGTGTAGTCGTGCTGCAGCGCGATCCGGTTCGCGCCTTTGACCACATTCGTGAAGTGCGGGTTGCTGATGTCGAGGATCACGAGGCCGATCGTGCGCGTGCGCCCGGTGATCATCGAACGCGCGAGCGGGTTCGAACGGTAGCCGAGCCGGTCGATCGCCTCCTTGAGCCGCGCTTCGACCGCCGGCGAGAAGCGCTGCGTGCCGTTCACGTATTTCGATACCGTCGCGACCGACACGCCGGCTTCCGCGGCCACGTCGCGGATCGTCGGGGAAACTTTTTTCATCGGAAGGGTAACGTTTTCGTTCGATAACGCCGGATTGTGGCAGAAAAAGCCGGCACGCGGCCACGCGCCGATATCGGGAAAGTGCGGATGGCTGCGAACAGGTTCGACCATTGACGTTCGGTTGCGGTCCCGCGTATAGTTGGAAAACGTTTTCCGATTCGACGTAAAAACCGGATCGGAGTCCAGGTCAGATTCAAGGAGAAGGAGATTCGATGAACGCCTCATCCACCGGCGCGCGCAAACCGTTCGGGCGCCTGTTGCTGACGGGCGCGGCCGGCAACCTCGGCCGCCAGTTGCGCGGCGCACTCGCGCAATGGGCCGACGTCGTGCGCGTCAGCGATATCGCGGCGCTCGGCGACGCGGCCGCGCATGAAGAAACCCGTGTCGTCGATCTGGCCGACCGGCCGGCGGTGATGCAGCTCGTCGACGGCGTGGACGCGATCGTTCATCTCGGCGGCATTTCGGTCGATGCGCCGTTCGACGATCTTGTCGGCGCGAACATTACCGGCACGTATAACCTGTATGAAGCCGCGCGCAAGCACGGCGTGAAGCGCGTCGTGTTCGCGAGCTCGAACCATGCGATCGGTTTCCATCCGGTCACGGAAGTGCTCGACGCCGATTCGCCGCTGCGCCCCGACAGCCTGTACGGCGTGACGAAATGCTTCGGCGAATCGCTGTCGCGCTACTACTTCGACCGCTTCGGGATCGAGACCGTGTGCCTGCGGATCGGCTCGTCGTTCGAGGTGCCGAAGAACCCGCGCATGCTCGTGACGTTCCTCAGCTATCGCGATTTCATCGAGCTCGTGCGCTGCTCGCTGCTGACGAACCGCGTCGGGCACGCGATCGTCTACGGCGCGTCGGACAACCCGGTGAAGTGGTGGGACAACACGAAGGCCGGTTTCCTCGGCTTTCGCCCGCGCGACAGCTCCGAGCAGTTCGCGGGATTGTTCCCGGTCACGGCGCCGACTGCCGACTACGACGATCCCGCGCAGCGGTTCCAGGGCGGCGGCTTCGTCGTCGGCGAGCCGATGGAGCGGAACGCGTAGGCGGCAGCGCGTTCCGAGGGGCGCTTCATTGACGACGGATTTGCAGTTGCGGTAAAAGGAAAGCCATCCGGTGCAACGGGTTCCGCCATGCGGGGCCGGAAAACGACGAATACGCCGGACGGCCGCATGCGCGGCGCGACGCTCGGGGGCACGACGTCGCGCTTCGCCGCAATCCGATCGAATAATCACAATATCGAGAGCAATGAAGAAAACCCTGGTGGCGCTGAGCCTCGTGCTGGCCATGGCGCCGGCGTTTGCCGACCTGCAGGCCGGCCTTGACGCCCTCGCGAAGAAGGACTGGCAGACGGCGATCCCCGAGCTGACAACCGCCGCGAACGCGGGTAACGCCGAAGCGGCTGCGCTGCTTGGCGAGCATTACCGTTACGAGGACGACGAGCAGGCGGTGAAGTGGAGCTTCATCGCCGCGCAGCATGGCGACGTGAAGATGCAGTACGACATGGGCGTGCGGATCGACGATATCGCGTGGCAATTGTTCCGGTACGAGGAGAATCCGGCCAAGCGCTATTTCCGCGTGGCCGCGGATTGTTTCCAGCTGGCGGCCGACCGTGGTTACGCGCCCGCGCAGAGCACGCTCGGCATGATGTACGACCAGGGGATGAAGCTGCCCCTCGACGTCGACAAAAGCGTCGTGCTGTATCGCGCGGCTGCACGCCAGGGCTATCCGCAGGGCCTCGAAAGCATGGGGACGTTGTACGAGCGGGGGCGTGGCGGCGTGCAGAAGAACCTGCTGACCGCCTACACGTTCTATCTCGCCGCGGTGAAGGCCGGAAACGGCAGTCGCGACGTCGAATTCTCGGAGGTGACGGCTCGCGAGCTCGAAGCCGTATTGTCGGCACGCGATCGCGCGCAGGCGAAGGCGATCATCGATGCGTGGCAACCGGGGCAGCCGCTCAAGGGAATGTAACGCGGTATCCAGTCGCGCGGCGCGCACCGGCGACTTCGCGGGGGCCGATGCGCGTGACGTGTCGCAAGCGGTGCCGGCGTCGCGATTCACCGCAGGATGTCGGTCGCCTTGTGTCGTTCATCGACGCCGTCGATCAGGATCAGCGGCCCGCTCGCGTGCCGTGCGCGCAGCGGCTGGATCTGCCGGTACGCATCCGACTCGTACCATGCGCGCGCCGTGTCGAGATCCGGGAATGCGATCGCGATCAGGTCGCCGCGCCACACGCCTTCGCGTACCTCCGGCCGTGCGCCGTGAATGACGAACCGGCCGTCGAACGGCGCGAGCGTGCCGTCGATGCGTTCGAGGTATTCGACGATGTCGTCGCACATGTCGACGTCGTGCAGATGGGCGATGGCGTAGGCGGTCATGGCGGGCTCCCTGGCGTGATGCGGTTCGGTGATCGGTGTAACCATGATCGAGCCTCGCAACGCGCGCGTCGATTACCTGCGACGTAAGTGAACCCACGCACAGCCGCGCGCAAGCGTGCCGACCTGCCCACCGCTCGCGCGGTCTGGCGTCGTGCGGTCGGTGCGCCGGTCGTTGCCTCGTGCGGGCTTCCCGCGCTAATCGCTGACGATCGCAATCACGCCCAGCACGACGAACAGCGTGCCGGCGAGAAACTGGCCGATCCGCAGCGCCTGGCCTTCCGGTGACACGCGGGCACGCAACGGATGGGCGAGCAGGATGCAGAACACGTCGGCGGCGGAGAACAGCAGGTTCGCGCACGCGCCGAGCAGGAACAGTTGCCAGCCGAGCCCGAGCGACGCGACCGGATCGGTGAACTGCAGCAGGAACGAAAAATAGAACAGCGCCGACTTCGGATTCGACGCTTCGATGAACGCGCTCGACGACACGACGTTGCGCGGCACGTCGATCGCCGCGTCCTGCCCGACGGGCGCGCGGATGCGCTGGATGCCGAGCCAGACCAGGTAGGCGCCGCCGATCACCTTGAGCACGTGATACAGCATCGGCGATGTCTTCAGTACCGCGACCGCACCGAGCGCGACGATGCAGATCTGGAAAAAGGCGCCGAGGTGAATGCCGAGCGCGGACAGGAAGCCGGCCCGGCGCCCGTGCTGAAGCGTCAACGAGACGGTCTGCAGCAGCGCGGGCCCCGGAATGAAACCGAAGCCGAGGCAGGTCAGGCCGAAGAGCAGCGCTTGTTCTGGCGACATCAGAGATCGTCTCCGATCACGATGCCGAGCCGGCCGCATTCGGTGCGCACGCGATCGCGCGCGGTGGCGAGCCGCTCCTTCGACAGTTCGGGCATGAACACGCCGATATAGTCGTCGATGGCAGCCTCGCGATCGAAGATATCGACGTTCCGGTAGCGATCGGCCACCGCCTGCCGCTGCGCGCGGCTTCCGAGCGCGAGACCCAATCGAGCCGACATCGTTTCAGCCTCGTCCGGATCGGTCAGATAGCGAAAATCCTTCGAGCCCGGTTCCGGCGACAGCAATTCGATGTCGGCGCTGATGATCACATCCCGCCCGGCCTTCAGAAACGCGATGTAGGTTTCGATGTTTTCCTCCAGCAACGCCTCGTTCATCCCCAGATGCCCCAGCACGAATCCCGCCTTGATCGCCACGCCATGCGCGCGTGCGTTGTCCAGCGCCCGCAGATTGGCGTCGGACATCCGCTGCGCGGCCGCCACCGGGTCCTTGTTCCGCAGTGGCTTGTTGAGCGCCTGCAGCGAACGCGCGGCGCCCGCGTCGACGCCCACGAACAGAATGCGAAAGCCGATCTCGCGCATCGCTTTCAGTACCTGTTCCTTCTCCATGCCGTCCGCGCGCGCGTAGCCGACCAGGACCGGGCGCGCGTCCGCCGGCAACGCGCGCCACCATGGCGGCGGCGACTCCGCCATGTCGAGCATCAGCCGCGCGAACGTGAGCGGCAGTTCGTCGGCCGTCACGTACAGGTAATCGTAACCCGCCTCCCATGCGCCGCGGACGGCGGACCACGCGTGGTCCGCGGGCAGTTCGTTCTTCCACATGCTGCCGTACTGAATCGAGCAGAACGAACAGGCATCGTCGCCGCTGAATTTGATGCAGCCGCGCCCGATTTCGACAGGCACGCCCTTGCGCACCTGCCGCCCGGTCAGTGCCAGGATCCGCCGGCCCAGGCGCCGGGTGAAATTCTCGGTGTAGACGGCGGTATGCGGCAAGGTCCGGTCGATCAGGCCATAGTCGATGACGCGGTTAACCGCCTCGCGAATCGCCGGATCGGCGACGATCCGCCCGGATTCCAGGCGAACCGAACCGGGATAGACGCCGTCGGTGCGTGATTGCTGCCGATCCCTCAGGAAATCGACCAGGCCGCCATACACTTCGTTGCCGACAAATCCGCAATCGATCAGTTCACCGTGGCGATCGAGGATCTCGCGGCTCAATGCCGTGAAATGATCGTTACCGACCACGATCGCGATATGCGGATCGATGGATTTGACCGCGCGGGCGATCCGGATCGCGGCTTCATAATTGGCCGTGATCGCACTGAGGCAGACGGCGAGCGTGCGGCCGGCCCGCTCGCGGATAGCCGCAAGGATACGGTCGAGCGGATGAATCACGCCATCGACGTAGTGGCCTTCGAAACCCGGCAGCGCATCGACATAAGAAGCCAGCGACAGGATGCCGAGATGCGGGAAATTGGCCCAGTCGGTATGTTGAATGCCCTTCGATACGACGATGTCGTTCGTTTGGCCCGCGCCGTCCGCATCCAGGTCGTTGCTGTTCGGCGGGTTGATGAAAAATACGACGGCCCTCGGCTCACTCATCGCGCGGTTCTCTCGGTATTGTGGATCTTGTCTGGCGGCTACAACCGGCCGGCACACGCCTCCACCTCCGCGGGCCCGGTCGTTAATGTAAGAGAAAGCCTTTGGACCGGAACCTGTTAGCTATGGCAGGTTCGGATACCGGATATCCCGCGTCGTGCGCACGTTATTTCCGGTACGACGATAGTCCGCCCGTTTCGCCGGACATTGCACGTCAAACGGATCGGTGTACGGGGGGAACTCCGCCATGGATACGCCCCCACGTCGGAATGGCTGTCGCCCGAATCCTGGATCTTTGGCCGAAAGCGCATGTCTGGCACGCGTAGGCCGAAATGATGTCGTCACCGTTTGCGAACGAGAGATGTCACTTCGCCAGTCGGCCTTGATGAGGAGAAAGGAAACGCTCGCGAAGCCCCTTGTCAACTCCCCGTGGCGTCGTTGCAGCGAGGCCCGTCGCGGTCACGCATTGTGCGGATCGTCGGTTTGAACCGACAATCGTGCCGTCGCGACAAGGTCATGAGATCGCGGTGCGGAAGCCGACGCATACGCGTCGTCTCGTCTCGCCGCCGCGCGGGTTGATGGATCGGTGGGTGCCGCCGTGCAATCGGTCACGCGCGCTTGCGCGTCGGCCGTGCGACGGGCGCAGGCGCCAGCGGTTCGCCGGCCTGCTCGCACAGCCGCTCGAGCATGCGTTGCGCGGCACCCGCGCAATCCTCGCCCTCCGGCTTGTTCTCGATCTCGTCGATCAGCGTCTCCAGATGGCGCCGGTTCTGCGCGAGACGCTGTTCGAGCAGCGCGATTTCGTCGACCTTGTGCCGCAGCGCGACCAGCAGCTCGTCGCGCGGCCATGCGCCGAGATCGGGCGGCAGCACCGCGCGGATTTCGTCGAGCGCGAAACCCGCGCGCTGCGCGCGGTCGATGATCGCGAGCCGCGTCAGCGCTTCCGGCCCGTATTCCCGATAGCCGTTCGCCTGCCGGCGGGCCGGTTCGAGCAGGCCGCTCGCTTCGTAGAAGCGGATGCGCGACGCCGCGAGGCCGCTGGCCCGCGCCAGTTCGCCAATTTTCATGGGGTGCTCCAAAGGGGCTTGACCTTAAAGTTGACTTTAAAGTTATCGTTGGGCATCGTCAATCGAGGATGCACTCCATGAACCTGTTTACGCCCCTGACACTGCCCAACGGCGCGGTGATCCCGAACCGGCTGGCCAAGGCCGCGATGGAAGAGAACATGGCCGATGCGGACCACGCGCCGTCCGACGCGTTGCTGCGCCTGTACCAGGCCTGGGCCGACGGCCAGGCCGGGCTGATCCTGACCGGCAACGTGATGGTGGACGGCCGCGCGATGACCGGGCCGAACGGTGTCGTGCTCGAGAGCGACGCGCATCTCGACCGCTTCCGCCGCTGGGCGCAGATCGCGCGCTCGGGCGGCGCGCACGTGTGGATGCAGATCAACCACCCGGGGCGCCAGATGCAGGCGGCGCTCGGACAGACGACGTTCGCGCCGTCGGCCGTGCCGCTCGCGCTCGGCGCGCTGTCGAAGCAGTTCCCGGTGCCGAAGGAAATGACGCAAGCCGATATCGCCGACGTGCAGCAGCGTTTCGTGCGCGCGGCGCAGCTTGCGGAGCAAAGCGGCTTCACCGGCGTGCAGATTCACGCGGCACACGGCTATCTGCTGAGCCAGTTCCTGTCGCCGCTGACGAACCGCCGGCAGGACCAGTGGGGCGGCAGCATCGAAAATCGCGCGCGCCTGCTGCTCGACATCGTGCGGGCCGTGCGCGCGACGGTGTCGCCCGCGTTCGTCGTCGCGGTCAAGCTGAACTCGGCCGACTTCCAGCGCGGCGGCTTCAGCGCGGACGACGCGAAGCGCGTGGTCGAGCTGCTGAACCCGCTCGACGTCGATCTCGTCGAACTGTCGGGTGGCAGCTATGAAGTGCCGGCGATGCAGGGCGAGGCGCGCGACGGGCGCACGCTTGCGCGCGAAGCGTATTTCCTCGAATTCGCGCGCGACATCACGGCCGTCGCACGGATGCCGCTGATGGTCACGGGCGGCATCCGGCGCCGCGCGGTCGCCGAGCAGGTGGTTGAAAGCGGCGTGGCGATGGTCGGCATCGCGACCGCGCTGTCGATCGATCCGAACCTGCCACGCGACTGGCGGGCCGGCAAGGACAGCGCGCCGGTGCTGCAGCCGATCCGGTGGAAGAACAAGGCGCTGGGCGCGCTGGCCAACATGGCCGTCGTCAAGTTCCAGCTCACGCGGCTCAGCGAAGGGCGCCGCACGAACCCGCAGGTGTCGCCGCTGCGCGCGCTGGTCCGGCAGCAACTCGCCGCCCAATGCCAGACGCGGCGCTATCGGAAGTGGATGGCGGGGCGCGTGGCGGGCCCGCGCGCGTGACGTCGCTTTCCCGTGCCTGCCGGGCAGGCACGAAAGCCGTGAGAACGGCAGCGGGTAGCATTAGTCTGAACTTTATGCTTCGGAATCCTTTGAATCGGTGGAATCGCTTCGCGGTCATGCTGCCGCGCGCGCCGCACGGCCGAACAGCAGGTGGTCGATCAACCAGACCGCGACGATCGTCATCCCCATCAGCGGGAATGCGATGCCGAGCAGCACGAGCCCCGCGATCCAGCCGCGCATCGGCGGCGTGCCGCGTTCGCGCGACGGCGCGCCCAGCTTCCCGGCCGGGCGGCGCTTCCACCACATTACCGCGCCCGTGACGGCCATCGCGGCGAGCCCGAGCGACAGCACCGCACAGACGATCTGGTTCGCAAGCCCGAAGTAGCGACCCATGTGCAGCGACGTGCCGTACGACACGGCTTGCGACACCGCGCCGTAGTCGTCGTAGCGGATGTCCTTCAGCACCGCGCCGCTGTACTGGTCGATGTAGATCGTCCGCTCCGCTTTCGGGTCGGCCGGGAAGTACGACGCGGTGAACACGCCGTCCGCGCCCGACGGCAGCGCGAGCGTGTAGCCGCTCGTCACGCCGAGCCCCGCGACGATCGCGATCGCGCGTGCCAGCGGCAGCGGCGCCGGCGTCGGCGCGGACGGCGAATGCGGAACGGGCACGTTGCCGACCGCCCACGGCGTTTGCGGCAGCGGCAGGTCGTCCATCACCATTCCCGGCATCGACTCGCCCGATTCGTGGTGCTGGCCGGACGGCGCGGCGGCCTGCGCATGTGCAGGCTCTGCGGCTGCGCCCGGGCGCCTCGAACGCACCGACGCGCCGCCCCATGCGCCCTCCGGCGCGCCGAGGTTCACGGTCGCGGCGAGCGCCTTGAAGTTCTTGCCCCACGAGCCCGACCACGGCAGCCCCGACAGGATGAATGCCACCGTGCCGGCCGCGAGCCAGATGCCCGCCGTCGCATGGATGTTCTTCCACAGCGGCCGGCCGCGCAGCGACAGGTCGGGCCGCAGCGCGCGCCCGACGCGCGCCGTGCCTCGCGGCCACCACAGCGCGATGCCGGTGCCGATCATCACGAACGTCCAGCACGCGGCGAGCTCCATCAGCAATTCGCCCGTCTTGCCGAGCAGCAGCTTGCGATGCAGCATCCGGTCGACCTGCATGAAGCGGCGCTCGACGCTCAGCGTGCCGAGCACGCTGCCATCGTACGGGTTCACGTACACGCTCTCGCGGCTGCCGTCGCGCAGCCGGAACACATATTCGGCGCTACGGTCGGGCGCCGTGGAGACCTGGACGGAAACCGGCGTCGCACCGGCCGGCATCGCGGTACGCGCGTTGGCGAGCAACGTGTCCGGATCGAGCCTTTGCGTGGTGCGCGGCTCGACGAGCAGCCGGTGCGGATACAGCAGCGGCTCGATCTGCGGCTGGAAGCAATAAAGCGTTCCCGTGATCGCGAGGATCACCAGGAACGGCATGACGAACAGGCCGGCATAGAAGTGCCAGCGCCAGAGCGTCCGGTAACCGGCGCTTGCGGAATGGGCGGGCGAGATCGCCCGCTCGATGGTGGTCGACATAATGTCAGCTCCTCATGATCGTCGATCGGCGAGGCCGGCGCGGGCCGGCCGCCGTCAACGCGCCACACACCGGAATGCAAGCGTCGACGTAACGGGCAACGCGGCCCGATGCGCAGGCCATGCGCAAGGCGGCGTTGCCCGCGCGACGCGGGCAGTTGGGTGGACGCTTGAATCAGGTGTGGTGAAACGAACGGCATGAAGGCCCATGCACATCGACGTGCACGAGCCGCTGGGCGGAACGTTCAGCAGAACAGAGGAGGGGCGCGGGAGGGCGGGCGATCGTCGAATATCGATCGCACGACAGGAAGAAAATCGGGAGGAATCCGGAAGCGCCGCGGAACCGCGGCGGGAAACAGCAGCACCAGCAGCACGAACGACGCGAGTGCCGTGAACAGTGCGGCGCCGAATGCGCAGAGGCTGTCGCCGTTTCCTGAGGGCGCCGTCTTGTCGGCGTGCGCGTCATGTTTCAGCGCATCGACGAGCGCGAGCGCATCGTTGGCCGGCGTGATCGGCGCGCTGGCGTCGAAGCGGGCGGCCAGTGCGGCCACGTCGACGATCAGCGGGCCACGGCCCGAACACAGCACCACCGAGCCCGCATCCGGACCGTCCGGATCGAGCATCACGGCACCCGACATCAGCGCGCGGGACAGCAGCGTCACAAGGAGGAAACCCCACAGAAGCTGTCGCGCGACGCCTTGCCGGAGCAGGAAGCGGCGAAGTGCGTTCATGGCGCGCGATTGTACATCCGTTTGCGGGGAGGGGCCGGCCACAGCGCTGATGATCGGGATAAGCCGGCGCGCGAGCGGGCGTGTGCGCGGGGTTACCGCGTCATGCGTCGTCCGGTTTCGTGATCGCGGCGGCGATCGATGCGCGCATTCCGTCGTATCGGGAAGTGCCCTTGACGGAATCCGCCTCGCCAGGCCGCGTCACGCCGGATACGAATCATCGACCTTCAGGTTCGCGAGCCGAAACAGCGTGCGCAGCGTCTGCGGATGAATGTCGCGGCGCGCGGCGAGCGACGTCAGCATGAAGTCGAGCACCTTCGCGTAGCGGAGCAGCACGAGGCAGCGCGCGAGATCGGGCGCGCGGCCGCGCATCTCTTCGGCGAGGTGAACCATTTCGGTCGACAGCGTGCGTGCCATCTCGAGTTCCATCTGCTGTTTGTCGGTCCAGTCGGGTAGCGGCTGTTCGAGCACCTTCGCGAGAAAGAGCTGGAACGCCGTGTCGGACGAATTGGGCAGCGCATCCATGAGGGGCCTCGTTACTTGTGCGGATCGTTCGGGCGTATTCGTGGATGCGCCCGAGGTTGAATTTGTGTCCGCGCGAGTCGTCGGCGCGGCTTTTACCGGAACGGAATGCAGTTTCCGTACCAGCGCCGCGATCCGATTGTCGGGCAATGTCGAGCGGCGATCCGGCGCCGGCCGGCGAGTCCCGCCGGTAGTGGGTTGCGCGGTCGGTCGAGGAGGGTGTCTACAGGCGGGGCGTAGTGGACGTCAGGCGCACGCAGGGGCGCGGCGACGCGAAATGCTTCACGGATGTAACGTAACGCGGGCGGAACGCGCGGTGCGTTTCTGCCGGCGAACGGCCGAAACGTGCCGATCCACGCGTTCCGCCCGCGTCTGCCGTGCGTTCGCTGGCGGGAACGTCGAAACGGGACGAGCTCCGTTGCATGGCGGAAACGGGCGGTGAATGCGCCGGGTGTTTCATATCCGAGACGGTTTCACGAACGACGATTCGATTGGCGTGGCCGTCGAACTGGCCCAGCGATTGGCCGCGCAATTGTCCATGGGCAGACGGCTCGCGTTTGCCAACAATCCCGGAACCAACCCTGCGAGATTCGACATGAGCGTCCACGCCTTCTTCTCGGCCAACCTGCTGCTGGCCTACACGGCCTATTTCATCGGTACGGCCAGCCCGGGGCCAAGCAATCTCGCGATCATGTCGGTCGCCGCGAACCAGGGCCGCAAGGCGGCGCTCGCGTTCGCGCTCGGCGTCATTTCGGGGTCGATGTTCTGGGCGACCGTGGCGGCGCTCGGCGTGTCGGCTGCGCTACTCGCATGGTCGAAGCTGCTGGTCGCGATCAAGATCTTCGGCGGGCTGTACCTGCTGTGGCTCGCATTCAAGTCGGGGCGCACGGCGCTGTCGGGCACGGCGGCGGCATCGCTGAACGCGGCGCGCGAGCAGCGGCTGTCGCGCTTCTACATGCGCGGCGCGATGCTGCACCTGACCAATCCGAAAGCCATTCTCGTGTGGGTGTCGATCGTCGCACTGTCGTCGAACGGCGCGGGCGCGTCGCACGGCGCGGTCGTGCCGGGCTGTGTCGTGATCGGGTGCCTGGTGTTCGGCGGTTATGCGTTCGTGTTCTCGATGGACGGCGCGCGCCGGCTGTACGTGCGCGGCC
Source organism: Burkholderia sp. FW306-1C-G01B (assembly GCF_058781685.1). Lineage (NCBI taxonomy): Bacteria > Pseudomonadati > Pseudomonadota > Betaproteobacteria > Burkholderiales > Burkholderiaceae > Burkholderia > Burkholderia sp. FW306-1C-G01B. Next base: position 412,204 of record NZ_JBYSWZ010000001.1, on the reverse strand, counting down.
GTCGCGCGATGGAAGCGTGTCTCGCCGTCGTGTTCGGCGTGGCGGGGATCAGGCTGCTGGCGTCGAACGCATGACAAACAGCGCGGTGTTCGCCGAAACCCTCCGCAGCATCGACGCGCGGCGGAGGGTTCCCGCTTCACGATGGCTTCAGAAAATAAAGCCCGTATTGATGAACTTCGACGTGTGATCCGACACGATCGAGTCGAGCAACTGCTTGCTGCTGTCGGTCTGCTTCGCCGCGACCATCGAGCGGATCGAGAACGCGCGCAGCGCATCGCTCACCGACAGCGTGCCTTCGGCCGAATCCTTGCGGCCCGCGAACGGGAACACGTCGGGCCCGCGCTGGCACTGGCAGTTGATGTTCACGCGGCACACCTGGTTCACGAGCGGATCGACGAGCGCGCCGATCTGCACCGGATCGGAACCGAAGATGCTGACCTGCTGGCCGTGATCCGACGTCGTCACGTAGTCGAGCGCGGTGTCGACGTCGTCGAACGGCGCGACCGGAATGATCGGCCCGAACTGTTCCTCGCGGTACAGCTTCATCCCTTCGGACACCGGATACACGACGGCCGGATAGAACAGCGTCTTGCTGAATTCGCCGCCCGAGTGGTTGACGACCTGTGCGCCCTTGGCCTTCGCGTCGTCGATCGCCTCCGTCATGTAGGCCGTGCGATGCATGCCGGGCAGCGGCGTGATGCTGACGCCTTTTTCCCACGGCATGCCGATCTTCAGCTGTTCGAGCGCGGCGGTGAAGCGCTTCAGGAATTCGTCGACGATCGAGCGGTGCACGAGCAGCATCTTCAGCGCGGTGCAGCGCTGGCCGTTGAACGACAGCGCGCCGAGCAGGCATTCCTTCACGGTGAGGTCGAGATCGGCGTCGGGCAGCACGATCGCCGCGTTCTTCGCGTCGAGGCCGAGGATCGCGCGCAGCCGGTGCGACTTCGGGTGCTGCTTCTTCAGGTGATCGGCCACCTTGCTCGACCCGATCAGCGCGAGCACATTGATCTTGCCCGACGCGAGCATGTGCGGCACGACCACCGCGCCCGGCGCGTAGATCGTGTTGATCACGCCGTGCGGGAACGCGTCGCGGAACGCTTCGAGCAGCGGCTCGAACAGCAGCGTGCCGTACTGAGGCGGCTTGAACACCACGGTGTTGCCCATCAGCAGCGCGGGGATCAGCGTCGCGAAGGTCTCGTTCAGCGGATAGTTGTACGGGCCCATGCACAGCACGACGCCGAGCGGCGTGCGGCGGATCTGGCCGATCGTGCCTTCCGCGATCACGAAGCGCGAGTTCGCGTTGTCGAGCTCCTTCAGCGCATCGATCGTCTGCGTCATGTACGTGACGGTACGGTCGAACTCCTTCTGCGAATCGGCGAGGCTCTTGCCGATCTCCCACATGATCAGGTTCACGACCAGCTCGCGCTGCGCGACCATCCGCTTGATGAAGTCCTGCATGCACGCGATGCGCTGCTCGACCTTCATCGTCGGCCACTCGCCGCGGCCCGAGTCGTACGCGCGCACCGCGGCGTCGAGCGCCGCGTCGCTTTCCGTTTCGCCCATTACCGGATAGCTGCCGATCTCGACCTGCTCGACGCTGCCGTCCGCCTGCCGCACGCACACGGGCGACAGCACGGTCTTGGTCGCGCCGTTCCACGGTCGAAGCTCGCCGTCGACGAGCGACACGCGCTGGTGAATCGGCGAAGCGAGCCGGAACTCGGCGGGGATGTCTTGATACGCGGGAAACAGTTGCTGCAGGGAGGCGGAATCGGGCATGACGGTCTCGTTTGACTAGGTGTCCGGGAAGGACGGGCGATGCGAATCCTGAGCTGAATGATCCTCGATCCTGAATCGGCATGATGACGCGGGCACGACGGCACGTCACGCGGGAACATGGCCGAATCGGCGATTGGAACCAGTTCCATTAAAAAGGAACGCCGATGCGAATGCAAGAATTGCCGGATCGTATCGCATGCATCGTAAGCATTCAGAAAGAATGTTGCCGAATGGCGGGTATAACGCGTTTGTTGCAGGCGCAAACGTTTCACTCCGGCCGGTTTAGGCGGATAATGGCGCAGCGCGACGAAGAAAAAAAATGAAGCGAGCCTGAGAGAGCAGACGTAGTGAACAAAAGAAGAAGGTCCGCCGCGCTGCCGATGCGAGGTCGGCTGCCCGGAGCGCCGGGTCGGGGTTGCCCGGTCCGGCGCGCACCGGACCGTTGAATACGTGATCCTCTCCAGGCTTTTCGTCGTCGTATCCCGAACCCCACCTTCTGCCTGACCGTTTCCGCACAATCCATTCGATACGGCCGATCGATTTCTTTCGACGCGCTTACGCGATATGCGGATCAGCGCCTCAAAACGAAAGGTATTCGTCAGGAATGCAGAACGCGATGCGCATGCACGTTGCGGGTAGGCGACACGTTAAAAATTAATCGAAAACACGAATCATTCTCGTTTATTATTTCGCACCATTACGAGCCGTGACGGGATGTCACGGCTTTTTTCGTGCCGGTCGTGCCGGCCGGCATCCACCCGCGCCGGCCGTTCGCCGCCGGCATGCGCGACGGGGCGATCCCCCGCGCGCCATCGAGTTCACGGAAAGGCTTCGTCGGTCGCTGCGCGATTCGCGCGTCGACCGGACGCGTTTCCGTTCGCCGTTTTTCCTTCACCCCCTACGCTTACGATGAAACTCAACACGAGCGCTTGCCATGCGCTTCTGATCGTCACGTCGCTGGCCGGCGCCCGCACTTCGTTCGCGCAGGCGAGCGACGCCGCGGCGACCTTGCCCGCGATTTCCGTCAATGCGGCCGCCGAGCATGCGTCGTACGACGCGGGCCGGTCGCGCGCGGCGACCAAGACCGACATGTCGCTGATGGACGTGCCGCAGACGGTGAACGTCGTCCCGCACGCGGTGATCGAGGACCAGAACGCGACGTCGATGCAGGACGCATTGCGCAACGTGCCGGGTGTCGGCTTCTCGGTCGGCGACGGCCAGCGCGACCAGATCACGATCCGCGGTTTCAACAGCATCACGGACCAGTACGTCGACGGCATTCGCGACGACGCGCTCTACTATCGCGACCTGTCGAACGTCGAGCGCGTCGAGGTGCTGAAGGGGCCGGCGGCCGTGCTGTACGGGCGCGGCTCGGCGGGCGGCATCGTGAATCGCGTGCTGAAGCGGCCGGACGCGAACCCGGTGCGCGACGTGGGCGTGACGCTCGGCACGCGCGGCGAGCGGCGCGGCGAATTCGATCTCGGCTGGAATGCGAACGACGCGGCGCGCTTCCGCATCACCGGCGCGGCCGAGAACTCGAACAGCTTTCGCGACCAGTTCCAGCTCAATCGCCAGGCGATCGCGCCGTCCGCGCAGTTCAAGCTGGACAGCAACACGGTGCTGAACGTCGAATTCGACTACCTGCACGATCGCCGCACGTCCGACCAGGGCCTGCCCGCGTATCGCGGCCGGCCGGTCGACGTGCCGATCAACACGTATTACGGCTCGGCCGACGCGGCGAACAGCTCGTACAACGACGTCTCCGCGAAGAGCGCGACGGTGTCGCTCGATCACCGCTTCAGCGATACGCTGTCGTTCCATGGCGCGATCCGTGCGTACGACTTCTCGCTCGAACGCAAGAACTACGTGACGTTCGAGCCGATCAAGACGGCCGCGCGTCCGGTCGTGACGCTCGACCAGTCGACGCGCCAGCGCACCGACCACGGCATCGACGGCCTGTTCGAGCTCACGCAGAAGACGTCGCTGTTCGGCATGCGCCACGAGCTGCTGTACGGGCTGGAACTGTCGCAGCAGCAGAAGTTCGACACGATCTACAACGTGACGAAGGTCGCCACCTACGATCTCTTCAATCCGCAGCAGGTGATTCTGCCCGGCGTGCCGACCGGCGCGCGTGCGAAGACGAATGCGTCGACCGTCGTCGGGCTCGCGGGCGTCTATGCGCAGGACCTGATCTCGCTGACCGAACACTGGAAGGTGCTCGCCGGCCTGCGCTTCGACTACCTGAACCAGATCCGCCACGACTACACGTCGTCGAACGTCAATCTCGACCGCACCGACCACGCGTGGAGCCCGCGCGTCGGCCTGATCTACGAACCGCTCGACTGGCTGACGCTGTACGGCTCGTTCAGCCAGTCGTTCTCGCCGCTCGCCGATACGCTGATCAGTTCCGGCGCGTTCGCGAACGGCGCCGCGCTCGCGCCGCAGAAGACCACCGCGTATGAAGTCGGCTCGCGCTTCGACCTCGGCGGCAAGGCGACGGCCAGCGTCGCGCTGTTCGACATGCGCCAGACCAACCAGCAGATCGGCGATCCCGCGAATCCCGGTTATGCGCTACCGATCGGCACGCAGCACGTGCGCGGGATGGAGCTGGGCTTCACCGGCGAGATCGCGCCGAAGTGGTCGGTGTACGCCGGTTACGCTTACATGAACGGCACGGTCGACGGTTCGCCGCAATCGACGGCGGCCGGCCTCGCGCTGTCGAGCAACACGCCGGGGCTGATGCCGCGTCACAGCGCGAACCTGTGGCTGAAGCGCGAGCTGCCGTACGGCTTCTATGCGGCGGCCGGCATGCAGTTCCAGTCGGCGCGTTACACGTCGGCCAGCGATCTCGTCACGCTGCCGTCGTTCACGGTGTTCAACCTGGGCGCCGGCTATCGCAGCAAGAAGGTCGACGTGACGCTCACGCTCGACAATCTGTTCAATCGCCGCTACTTCATTGCCGCGCACGGCAACGCGGACCTGTACAACATGCCCGGCGATCCGCGTACGTTGACCGCGACGGTGAAGTGGCACATGTAACGCTCGCGCTGCGCGACAATGCGGGTCTTCGTCACGACGACCCGCACCTTGCTGCCAATGTTCCGGAAAGCGTTTGATGTGTCGAGCATGAATGGCCGCGCCCGGGCGCTGTGACTGAAGCGAGCGCGTTACTCGACGTCCTCGTCATCCTCCGCGTCGGCGCCGTTCGCATCCCCGTCCGGCGCCGCATACGCGCTCGCCTGCTCGAGCAGCCAGCCGCGAAACAGCTCCAGCGGCTTGCTGTGGCTGAATTCCGTCGGATACACGAGGTAGTACGCCGAATCGCCGACCGTCGCCGCGTCGCACGGCACGACCAGGCCGAGTTGCTGCAACTGCTCCTCGACGAAGAACTTCGGCACGAGCGCGATCCCGAGCCCGGCCGCGGCCGCGCTGATCAGCATCGTATGCAGTTCGTAGCGCACGCCCTGCATCGTGCGGATATCTTCGACGCCATGCGTCTCGAACCACTGCGCCCACGCGCCGGGGCGCGTCGTCGAGTGCAGCAGCGGATACGCGAGCAGATCCTCGACACGCTCGACCGGCCCGTCGAGCAGCGCGGGCGAGCAGATCGGCACGACTTCCTCGCCGAACAGGTAGTCGGACGACGTGCCGGGCCAGGTCGGCTTGCCGTAGTGGATCGCGGCCTCGAAATGGGTGTCCTCGAACGAGAACAGGTCGGTGCGGCTGCCCATGTTCACGCGCACGTCGGGCGTGCGGTCGTAGAAGCTCTTGATGCGCGGGATCAGCCAGTGCGACGCGAACGTCGGCAGCACCGCGAGCTCCAGGTAGCCGCCGCCGCTGCCGTGCGCGATGATCGACAGCGTGTCGCGGTCGAGCGCTTCCAGCGCGCGCCGCACCTGCGTGCCATACAGCTTGCCGGCGCGCGTCAGCACGACGCGCTGCTTCACGCGCGCGAACAGCCGCACACCGAGGCTTGCCTCGAGCGTCGCGATCTGCCGCGATACCGCGCTTTCGGTCAGGAACAGCTCCTTGGCCGCGTGCGTGAAGCTCTCGTGGCGCGCGGCGGCTTCGAAAGCCACCAGTGCGCCCATGTTGGGGATCTTGAATTTGCGCATGATGCTCTATTTGTCTGACGAACTGACCCGCGCGGCGCGGGCCGGCGAGCGGGTCGGGGACGGTCGATAATTCCAAAAACTCATCACGTTTCAATTTAATCTCGCTTTACGCCCGGCTGCAACCCTTTGAATAATGCTCCCCACGCAAGGTCAGGCGCCCGCCGGGCGGCCGGCCGACGAGTGGCCGGCACGTTTGCCGGCGGTCCCCCGAGACGAGAATCCTGATGCGCAATCCGAATATCGAGAGCTTGCTGACGAAGCTGCTGGGACAGGCGAAGACCGACGCCCTGTTCTCGACCCTGAACATGCCGGCCATCCTCGAAGAATGGGAGGACGGCGTCGTGACGCGCGCGGAGATCGCGCAGGCGATGAACATGGCGCTGTTCGAAGGGCTGCTCGAGCGTTCGGCGAACGGCCGCGCGTACACGGCCGACGCGATCGAAAGCGGCGGCTCGGTCTACTTCGACCACGGCGCGCTCCGCACGGTGCGCTGGCCGCACACGGGCGCGCTGCCGCCGGGCGAGGCCGCGTTCACGCGCATCCTGCGTCCGCTCGGCTTCCGCCTGAACGGCCGCTATCCGCTCGACAAGCTCGGCATGACCGGCCGCGCGTATGCACACGAGGATGCGCCGGACGAGATCGCGCAGTTCTTCGTCAGCGAACTGCATCCGGAACGTTTCTCGAAGGAATTCCAGCAGGCCGTGACGAACGTCGTGAGCTCGTCGCGCGATCCGCTGTCGCCGGCGGCCGTCGCGCTGCTGTGGGAAGTCGAACGCGAAGGCTGGCTGTCGCTCGACGCCGCGCACGCGCTGCTGCCGGAGATCGTCGGCGCCTTCGCGCGCCAGCACGATCTGCCGAACGAACTCGACTACGAAACGCTGCTGATGGAATCGGCGGAAATGGCGTGGATCTCGACCGAAGGCAACGCGTTCAACCATGCGACCGACCGCGTCGCCGACGTGTTCAAGCTGTCCGACGACGAGAAGGCGAAAGGCCGGCCGATGAAGCCGGAAGTCGAGCGCTCGCGCTCGGGCCGCGTATTCCAGACCGCGTATCGCGCGGATACCGTCGAGCGCGAGTTCCGCACGCGCGACGGCGGCACGGTGAAGCGCAACGTGCCGGGCTCGTTCTACGAGTTCATCACGCGCAAGCGCACGTTCGACCAGGCTGCGCGCCGCTGGGTGACCGACCTGCGTTTCGACGCGGGCAACGCGCAGGGCATCTTCAAGATGACGGCGAACGCGGCGAAGTAACGAACGTAAAGCGGGGCGCTGCGCCCCGCTGCCGAAGCAACGAGCCGATCGGGCAGGGAGCGCATGCGTCCTGCCCGATTTGCGTTGGGTGGCCCGTGATACAGCGGGATGCGCGCGGACGTTCGATCGGCAGCGGCAGATCGCCGTCGATGGCGCTGTCGGGTGGGTAGCCTGCAGGCGCAGGCGCAGGCGCAGGCGCAGGCGGAGCGCGCCGGACGCCGCGCCGCCGTCAGAAGATGTGCGTGATCAGATAAAACAGCACCAGCAGCCCGACCGGCACGCCGAGCAGCCAGGCGATCAGATATTTGCCCATGTCGTTGTCCTGGCGGCCGCGACGCCGGCGGCGCCGCGGCGGGGTAAGGGTTGCGGTTTGCCGGTTGCGTTACAGCTCGCGATCGAATTCCTTCAACTGCTTCTCGGCCTCGTCGCGGGCGATCCCGTAACGTTCCTGGATCTTCCCGGTCAGATAGTCGCGATTGCCTTCCGCGACCGCGAGATCGTCGTCGGTCAGCTTGCCCCACCTGGCCTTCAGCTTGCCGGTGAGCTGCTTCCACTGGCCCTTGATCTTGTCCTCGTTCATCGTGTGCTCCTTGTCGGAATGGGATAAAAGCGCGGCAGCCGCCGCGCGGGAGGTCAGGCCTTTGCCTTCAGGCCGGATGCGTCGACGTGCTTCACGCCCTTGACCGCGCGCGACACGGCGATCGCCTTCTTCACGGCGATCTTCGAGGGCAGCACGCCCGTCAGCGTGACGACGCCGTCGACCGTCTTCACGCCGATGTCGAGACTCTTCACGCCGTCGGTGGAGGCCAGTTGGGTCTTCACCTTGGTCGTGATCCACGTGTCGGTGACGGGCTGGTTCGATTCGGCCTGCATGCCGTTGCCGTTGTCGGCCGACGTGTCCTGCGCATAGGCGCTCGCGAGCGGCGCGGCGCTCAGCAGGAAGGCTGCGCCAACGGCGAGCAGGGTCGAAAAATGCCGGGTCTTGTTCATTGAAGTTCTCCGTCGATTGGCGTGTTGAATGGGTAAGTGCGAACGGCGTTATCGATCACCGGGCGATCGGCGTGTCGTAGCCGGGCTCGCGCGGCGGGATGTCCGGGCGCGGCACGTCGGGCGGCAGCGGAACCGGCGGGTCCGTGCCGGGAGACGGTTCGGGCGGACTGTCCGGAGGCGGTTCGGGCCGCGTCGGATCGGGTGTCTGATGCAGCTTCATCGTGCTTCTCCTGTGCGGTTCGGAAAGCAGCGCATGAGCGCCGATGCAGTACCAGCGTACCGATGCGAACGGATGGGGACATCGCGCAAATTCACCTGTTCGACTAGTGCGTTTGCACGGGGGCGGTGACGGGGATGGAGTGCGTCGGTTGCCCGAGATGCGGGGGAGGGCGGGACGGAAGCGGCGACGATCGGCGCGATGCCGTACGGTAGCGGCGGGCCGTGCGAATGTACTATGGCGGGTAGTGCATTCGCGCCTGTCGCGCCGATGGGCGACAAGCGATCATCGCCACACGCGCCGGCCGGCGCGTGTCGACAGAGGCGCGGCCGGGCCGGCAGTCATGTTGATGACATGGACAACCATTCGATGAACGAACAGGTCAACGAACAGGCGCTCAAGTCGCATACCGATCGGCGCCAGCTGCACCAGATCATCGCGGGGCTCACCGAGGGCGTGATCCTGGTCGAGCCCGACCAGCGGATCGTGTGGGCGAACGAGGCCGCGCTCGCGATGCACGGCGTGACCGAGCTGACGGCGCTCGGCGCGACCGTCACCGAATATCGCGAGCGCTTCCGGCTGCGCTACCGGAACAACCATCCGGTGCGCGACGGCCACTATCCGATGGATCGCGTGATCGCCGGCGAGGAGTTCAGCGACGTGACGGTCGAAGTCGAATCGGCCGCCGATGAAACCGTGAGCTGGGTTCACCGGATCCGCAGCCTCGTGCTGACGAACGCGGCCGGCGAGCCGGACTGCCTCGCGCTCGTGCTGCACGATGCGACCGAATGGGCGAGCGCCGAGGAGCGCTTCGAGCGCACCTTCAACGCGAACCCGGCGCCGGCCGTGATCTGCCGGCTCGACGATCTGCGCTACGTGAAGGTCAACCAGGGCTTTCTCGACCTGACGGGCCACGCGCGCGACGACGTGCTCGGCCGCTCGGTGTACGAGATCGACGTGCTCGAACAGGCCGAGCGGCGCGAGCTTGCGATCGAGCGGCTCGGCGAAGGCGCGACGATTCCGCAGATGGAAGCCGTGCTGAAAGTCGCCGACGGCGGCACGAAGGCGGTGGTCGTCGCCGGGCAGCCGATCGACATGAACGACGAAGCCTGCATGCTGTTCACGTTCATGGATCTCGAACCGCGCAAGCAGGCCGAGCGCGCGCTGCGGCAGAGCGAGGAGCGCTTCGCGACGGCATTCCGGATGGCGCCGGTCGCGACCGCGATCGTGACGGCCGACCGTTGCGAGCTGCTCGACGTCAACGATGCCTTCGCCGCGATGACGGGCCATCCGCAGGACGACCTGCTCGGCAAATCCGCGGACGAGATCGGGCTGTGGGCCGAACGCGGTGCGTGGCAGCGTATCGAGGCCCGGCTCGCGCGCGACGGCAATGTGCGCAACGCCGATGTGCAGATCCGCACGCGCGACGGCGACGTGCGCGATTGCGTCGTGTCGGCCGATCCTGTCGCGATTCACGGGCGGGATTGCCTGCTCGTCGCGCTGCTCGACATCAGCGATCGCAAGCGCACCGAGATGGAGCTCGTCTACGCGATCGAAACCGCGATGCAGGATGCGTCGTGGTTCAGCCGCACGCTGATCGAGAAGCTCGCGAACGTGCGGCGCGCGAATGCGCCGGACGCGGGGGCGCAACTGTCGGACCTGACCGCGCGCGAGCGCGACGTGTTCGATCTGCTGTGCCACGGTCTCGCCGACAAGGAGATCGCCGGCCGCCTCGGGCTTGCGCCGAACACCGTGCGCAATCACGTCGCGACGATCTACGCGAAGCTCGACGTGCACAGCCGCGGCGAGGCGATCGTGTGGGCGCGCGAGCGCGGGATCGTCGGCGCAGCCGAAGCGAACGGCGCACGCGAGAAGGGTGGGGAGAAGGGCAAGGACTGACGCCGCCGGTGCGAATGCACCATGCGCGCTGGTGCATCCGCATCTGCCATGCGCGGCGGATGCGTGCAAACCTGTCCACTCGGCGGTGCGGCGCAGGCCGTCACGCCGCCGGCTTTTCCCAACCGTCGCAGGAGACGACCATGGACAGGAATCGCATCGAAGGCAAGCTCAAGCAGGTCAAGGGGTCGGTCAAGGAAGCGCTCGGCAAGGTGATGGGCGACCGCGAGACGGAAGCGGAAGGCATCGCCGAACAGCAGGCCGGCAAGATCCAGGAGAAAGCCGGCGAGGCGGCCGATGCGGTGCGCAAGCATACGGGCGCGGATCGGCACTGACCGGATGACGCGACGCTGCGGGCGTCGCGATGGCGTGCCGGCGTCGCGGCGATGATGCTTCATCGGCATGACCGCAGCCGGCCTTTCTGGACGGGCGCCGACGCGTATCTCCACTGGCGCCTTCGGCTCACGGCCGGCCGTCGCGCGGGCCGGCCGCGCGGAACTTGATGAAAAATCCTCACAACGTAGTTCCGATAATTCGTTTGCTGCACGGGTATTGGCTACCCACAATCCGTTCACCTCTTTCGCGGTGAAAGGTTCTTCGGAGACGGAACCGCAGTGATCGGCCGACCGGTTTGACGCCTTCGTCGAATGGCGCCCCGGCGGCGGACGACATCACCGGCACGCGAGAGGTCGCCGACGCGCGGCAGTCGCGCGTTGCATCCCGACCCACAGAAGAAGGATTGCCATGACGTTCCGCATTCGTTCGCTTTCCGGCGTTGCATTGACCGCCGCGATCCTCGCGTTCCAGACGGGCGCGGCCCATGCGCAGGAGACGGTCGTCAAGGTCGGCGTGGCCGGCCCGCTGACGGGCGGCGGCGCCGCGTACGGCAAGGACATCGAGAACGGCGTGCGCATGGCCGTCGACGAAGCGAATGCCGCGCGCACGACGGTGGGCGGCAAGCCCGTGAAGTTCGTCGTCGCGTCGCAGGACGACCAGAGCGATCCGCGCACCGGCGTGCAAGCCGCACAGCAGCTCGCCGATGCGCAGGTGGCCGTCGTGATCGGCCATTTCAATTCGGGCACGACGCTGCCCGCGTCGAAGATCTACGCGAAGGCCGGCATTCCGATGATCACGCCGTCGGCGACCAATCCCGACATCACGCGGGCCGGGCTCGGCACCGTGTACCGCGTGATCGCGACCGACACGCAGAACGCAGGCAACGCAGGCGCCTACGCGGCGAGCGTGACCAAGGCGAAGCGCATCGCGATCCTCGACGATCGCACCGCGTTCGGCCAGGGCGAAGCCGACGAATTCGAGAAGGCCGTGAAGGCGAACGGCGGCACGATCGTCGCGCGCGAATTCACGAACGACAAGGCCGTCGACTTCAGCGCGCAGCTCACGAAGATCAAGAGCACGAATGCCGATCTCGTGTTCTTCGGCGGCCTCGACGCGCAGGCCGCGATGCTCGTGAAGCGCATGCGGCAACTCGGCATCCGCGCGCAGTTTCTCGCGGGCGGCGGCGTGATGAACGCGAACTTCATCAGGCTGGCCGGCAACGCGGCGGAAGGCGCGGCCGTGTGGGAATACGGGCAGCCGCTGTCGCGCCTCTCGAAGGGCAAGCTGTTCGAAACGAAATTCAGGCAGAAGTACGGCGTCGACATGCTCGCGTATGCGCCGTTCGCGTACGACGCGACGTGGATCGCGATCAACGCGATGCAGAAGGCCAATTCGACGAAGCCGGCCGATTTCAACGGCGCGTTGAAGGACACGCGCTACGACGGCATCACGGGCACGATCGCGTTCACGAACACGGGCGACCTGAAGAACCCGAGCTCGACGCTGTATGAAGTGAAGAACGCCGCGTGGCAGCCCGTCACGACGAAATCGGCGGATTGAACGCAAGCGCGCGCGGACTTCCGCGGCGATGCCGGACGTGCTGAAATACCGTGAGCGATCGGTTGCGATCGCGGCGCATGCCGGGGCGATCGCCGGGGAAGTCTGCGGACGCGACGCCGCGTGCGACGCGGCACGAACAACCAACGGGCGTGGCCGGCTGGCCGTGCCTTTTACGTGCAACTGGAGTCAGTCGTGAGTTCTCAAGTCGTCATCGTCGGCGGTGGTGTGATCGGCAGCTCGATCGCCTATTTCCTGCGCGCCACCGATCCGACGGTCGCCGTGACCGTCATCGAACGCGACCCCACCTATGCGCGATCGTCGTCGGCGCTGTCGGCCGCGTCGATTCGCCAACAGTTCTCGACGCCGCTGTCGATCGAGATGTCGCTGTTCGGCATCGGCTTCCTGCGCACGATCGGCGAACGGCTCGAAGTGGACGGCAACCGGCCGTCGATCGATTTGCACGAAGGCGGTTACCTGTTCCTCGCGACGGCGGCCGGCGATGCGACGCTGCGCGAGAACCACGCGCTGCAGACCAGCCTCGGCGCCGATATCCGGTTGATGGATTGCGATGCACTGCGCGCGAAGTTTCCGTGGCTGAACGTCGACGATCTCGTGTCGGGTGCGTACGGCGTGAGCGGCGAAGGCTGGTTCGACGGCTACGGGCTCGTGCAGGCGCTGCGCAAGAAAGCGCAGGCGCTCGGTGCGCGTTATGTGGCCGCCGACGTGAAGTCGGTCGAACGCGATGGACGGAAGATCACGCATGTCGTGACGGGCGACGGCGAGCGTTATGCGTGCGACACGCTGGTCAACGCGGCCGGTGCGTGGACGCGCACGCTGTCGTCGATGATGGGCATCGACATTCCCGTGTATGCGCGGCGCCGCAGCATCTTCAACGTGTCGTCGCCGGCGAAGCTCGCCGATTGTCCGCTGCTGATCGATCCGACGGGCGTGTATTTCCGGCCGGAAGGGCGCACGTATATTTGCGGCACGTCGCCGAGCCCGGATCGCGACCCGGACGATCTGCCGCTCGACGAAGTCGATCACGACCTGTTCGACGACGTGATCTGGCCGACGCTCGCGAATCGCGTGCCGGAGTTCGAGGCGCTACGCGTGGAGAACTGCTGGTCCGGGTACTACGAGTACAACGTGTTCGACCACAACGCGATCATCGGGTATCACCCGGAACTCGATAACGTCGTGTTCGCGAACGGCTACAGCGGCCACGGGCTGCAGCAGGGGCCGGCGACGGGGCGCGGGGTTAGTGAACTCATTCTGGGCGGGCGTTACGAAACGCTCGACCTGTCGCCGCTCGGCTGGGCGCGGGTGCTGGAAAACCGGCCGATCGTCGAAAAGAACGTCGTGTAGCGCGGCGTGACCGCCCGGTGTGGGGTGGGCGGTATTCTCCTTGTGTCTCAAACCCATTGGCCCGACTTTGTCGGGCTTTTTTTGTTCTTCGCGGATTTTGGTGGTGGGTGCTCGGCGACCCGTTGCAGCCGGTCGACCGTTCGGACATTCGAGGAATGCCCGCCCTTGGGATTATGATGACGCGATCGGCGGCCGTGGCTTCGGGCACGATTGCCCGGCCTGTTCCGTCAGTTGGCCGGTGCTCGCTTGCTGGCGCTTTCCCGATGCATTTTCCGTAACACGAGGCGGCGATCTCTAAAGCCGCGAGTGGGGCGAACCATGGATCAAAGCGGTGACTTTATCGTGCGCACCATGTCGGCCGACGAGCTGGCCATGTCGGTCGAATGGGCGGCTGCTGAAGGGTGGAACCCCGGCTGGCATGATCCGCACTGTTTCAGGGAAGCGGACCCGGCAGGGTTCTTCGTCGGTGTTTGGCGCGGCGAGCCGGTCGCGTGCCTTTCCGCCGTCGCCTATGACGAACACTTCGGTTTCATCGGCCTCTACATCGTGAAGCCCGGGTTTCGCGGCAAAGGCTTCGGTATGCGAATCTGGCAGCACGGCATGCGTTATCTTGGCGACCGCAACATCGGTCTCGATGGTGTCGTCGCCCAGCAGGCGAACTACGGGAAGTCCGGGTTCCGGCTCGCGTACCGCAACATCCGCTATCAGGGCCGCGTGAACGGCATCGGGTGCGCGCATGTAGCGGCAGCAGGCGATGTGCCGTTCGAGCAGTTGCTTGACTACGATCGCCAGTGTTTCCCCGCAGCGCGCGAGCGTTTCGTCTCCGCGTGGATCGCACAACCGGATGCCGTTGCGCTCGCAACGGTCGACGCCGGCCGTGTCGCCGGATACGGTGTCGTGCGCCGTTGTGAGGCGGGCTGCAAGATCGGCCCGCTCTTCGCCGATGATGCGGGCGTTGCCACCGGGCTGTTTCGCGCGCTGGCGGCAAGCATGCCCGGCGAGGTCATCGTGCTCGACGTGCCGGAGACGAATCCCGCGGCCGTCGCGCTGGCGGAACGGCACGGCATGACGAGCGTCTTCGAAACCGCACGGATGTACACGAAAGACGCACCCGCGATCGCGCTCGAGCGCGTGTTCGGGGTGACGTCGTTCGAGCTGGGGTGATGGGGCGGACGGGGCTGCCGTCGATGGCTGCATGTGGCAACATCGCGGTGATCCGCACTTCACGTCGGGGCGCGGGCGAGCCCAACTATCCGAGGGGGAACTGATGTTTGACCACGTCAAATTCGGAGTCAGCGATTTCGCAGCGAGCAAGGCGTTTTTCCTCAAGGCACTCGAGCCGCTTGGTGTGGTGGTTGCGGGGGAGGGGGAGCCTTCGTACGGCGTCGAGCTTTGTCCGCCGGGGCCGTGGCAGCCTTCGTTGTGTCTGTTCCAGACGACGGAGAAGCCCGCGCATCTTCACATCGCGTTCAAGGCCGAGAATCGGCGGCAAGTCGACGAGTTCTATCGTGCGGCGCTCGAGGCGGGCGGGAAAGATAATGGCGCGCCGGGGTTGAGGCCGCGTTATAACGCGAATTACTACGCGGCGTTCGTCATCGGGCCGGATGGGCACAATATCGAGGTGGTTTGTCAGCGGGCGGAGGGGTGAATTTCTGTCGAGCCGCGTTGGGCGGCGGGACTGTCTCTCGCGTCACGCTTTTATCGATAGCGGTAGACGGATGTCTTCGAAGCCACGAGTGAACATTGGCGTGACCGAGAGCGTGCATGCGCGAATATGAGAAGCAGCCAAGATTGACCGCTCGCACCGCGAGTATGAATTGTTCGTAGCCGTGCAGCAGGTCCCTTGCCTGGGACAAACCTTATCTCCGCGCCTCCCCATACGTCTCCTTACACACCTCCCGTAGCGCTTCGACGAGCAAATCCCGCGCCGGCGAGTGCGAATCGGCGGAGCGGGTAAACAGCGCAATCGGCGGAAGCGTCCACACCAGCGAGTAAGGCACGATCGCCACGCCGGCAATCCGCACCAGTTCCTCCGCGATATCGGCCGGCACGATCGAGACGGCCTCGTCGCTCGACGCGATCATTTCGCCGATCAGCTTGGACGAGTAGCTTTCGACGATCGGAACGGGCGGCGGGATGCCGGCCGACAGAAACAGGTCGGTCACCTGTTCCCGCATCGGCGTATGCGGCGCGCCGAGAATCCAGTCGAGCGCGTGCAGCTTGTTCCAGTCCAGCGTCGTGCGGGCCAGTTTCGCGGCAAGGCGCCGGCTCGCGATCATGCGCGGCTGCTGCTGGTACAGCACCTCAAACGAAACCCGGCCCAGATCGATCGCCGACGACGCTCGCCCGATCACGATGTCGACGCTGTGATCCTTGAGCTGCAGCAGCAGCTGATCGCTGGTGCCTTCGTGAATCGTCACGGTCAGGCGCCGTTCCATGCGCGATTGCAGCCGCTTCAGCGCCGCGGACAGCATCTGGCCGGAGATGAACGGAATCACGCCGATGTGCAGGTGGGCCGCATGCCCGGCGGCGACGGCCTCCATCTCGCGGGCGAGGTGGTCGAGATCCTTGATCATCGCCTTCGCCCGTTCGAGCACGACCGCGCCGAGCGCGGTCGGCCGCATGCCGCGCGACGAGCGCTCGAAGAGCGGCGTGCCGAACATGCTCTCCAGCTCGGACAGCGCGTTCGTCACGGCGGGCTGGCTGCTGGCCATGTGCTCCGCGACGCGCGTCAGCGACCCGTGCTGCTGGATCTGCAGCAACAGCACCAGATGCCGAATCTTCAGACGTGCGCCAAGCCGCCTGACCACGTCGTTTGCGTCAAAAGTCATTGACTGGCCACGCACCCATCATGAAAAAGTGATGGACCGATATTAAAACAGAATCATCTCCTTATGGCGGATCTCTAGAATCACCTCCAAGGATCGCGCCGGGACTGGCCTGGCGCCCGTGCCCGGACCGAAAGACATGAAACAGACTGAGACACAGCAGCAGGCAGCGTTCGACTATCACGAGTTTCCGACGCCGGGGAAGATCTCGGTCGTCGCCAGCAAGCCGCTCGTGACCCAGCGCGATCTCGCGCTGGCTTACACCCCGGGCGTGGCGGGGGTGTGCGAGTCGATCGCGGCCGATCCGCTGCAGGCGCACCGCTTCACGAGCCGCGGCAATCTGGTGGGCGTGATCACCAACGGCACCGCGGTGCTCGGTCTGGGAAACATCGGCCCGCTCGCATCCAAGCCGGTGATGGAAGGCAAGGCCGTCCTGTTCAAGAAGTTCGCCGGGATCGACGTCTTCGACATCGAGATCAACGAGACCGATCCGGACAAGCTGGTCGACATCATCGCCGGCCTCGAACCCACGTTCGGCGGCATCAATCTCGAGGACATCAAGGCGCCGGAGTGCTTCACGGTCGAGCAGAAACTGCGCGAACGCATGAAGATTCCCGTCTTCCATGACGATCAGCACGGCACCGCCATTACCGTATCGGCTGCTTTCATCAACGGGCTGAAGGTCGTCGGGAAGTCGATCTCGGAGGTGAAGGTCGTGACGTCGGGGGCCGGTGCGGCCGCGCTGGCCTGCCTGGACCTGCTGGTCGACCTCGGGCTGCCGGTCGAAAACATCTGGGTGACCGACATCGAAGGCGTCGTTTATCGCGGCCGTACCACGCTGATGGACCCGGCAAAGTCGCGCTTCGCGCAGGAAACCGATGCGCGCAAGCTGTCCGAAGTCATCGGCGGCGCGGATGTGTTCCTGGGCCTGTCGGTCGGCGGCATCCTGAGCGCGGAGATGCTGAAGGAGATGGCGGCGCGTCCGCTGATTCTCGCGCTGGCCAACCCGACGCCGGAGATCTTCCCGGAACTGGCGCATGCGACGCGCGACGATGTCGTCATCGCGACGGGCCGCTCGGACTATCCGAACCAGGTCAACAACGTTCTCTGCTTTCCGTACATTTTCCGCGGCGCACTGGACGTGGGCGCGACGACGATCACCCGCGAAATGGAAATCGCCGCCGTTCACGCGATCGCGGGGCTTGCGGAGGAAGAGCAGAACGAAGTGGTGGCGGCGGCCTATGGCGCGTACGACGTGGCCTTCGGCCCGCAATACCTGATTCCCAAGCCGTTCGATCCGCGCCTGATCGTGCGTATCGCGCCGGCCGTGGCCAGGGCGGCGATGGAAGGCGGCGTGGCGACGCGCCCGCTGACGGATCTCGACGCGTATGTCGAGCAATTGCAGCAATTCGTCTACCACTCCGGCGCGTTCATGAAGCCGCTGTTCGCGACGGCGCGTCAGCTTGTGCGTGACGGCGGCAAGGCGCGGATCGTCTTCACCGAAGGCGAGGACGAGCGCGTGCTTCGCGCCGTGCAGGTGATCGTCGACGAGAAGCTTGCGCGTCCGATCCTGGTCGGGCGTCCGGAGGTGCTGCTGGCGCGGATCGAGCGGTTCGGTCTGCGTATTCGGCTCGGTCAGGATGTCGAAGTGACCAATCCGGAATATGACGAGCGGTTCCCGCAATACTGGACAACGTATTGGGAACTGCGCTGCCGGGACGGCATTTCGAAGGAGATGGCGCGCGTCGAAATGCGGCGTCGCCTGACCTTGATCGGCGCGATGATGGTGCGGCTCGGCGATGCGGACGGGATGATTTGCGGGACGGTCGGCGAGTATCACAATCACCTGCGGTTCGTCGACGAAGTGATCGGCAAGAAGCCCGGTGCGTCCACCTACGCGGCGATGAACATTCTGCTGCTCGACCAGCGGACGGTGGCGCTGGTGGATACGCACGTGAACGATAATCCCGATGCCGAGCAGATCGCGGAATTCACGATTGCTGCGGCCCGGCAGATGGAATGGCTGAACCTGACGCCGAAGGCTGCGTTGCTGTCGCGCTCGAACTTCGGTTCAGGCAGCGCGGCTTCGGGTGTGAAGATGCGCCGGGCGCTGGAGATCGTCCGGGAGCAGGCGCCTGATATCGAGGCGGATGGCGAGATGCACGGCGACTGTGCGCTCGATGAAGGGCTGCGGTCGCGGCTGCTTCCGATGTCGCCGCTCAAGGGCGCTGCCAATCTGCTCGTTTGTCCGAACGTCGATGCGGGGAACATTGCGTACAACCTGCTCAAGACCGAGGCGGGCAGCAATGTGGCGGTGGGGCCGTTCCTGCTCGGAGTCAACGCGCCCGTGAACATCCTCACTTCGAGCTCGACGGTGCGGCGGATCGTGAATATGGCGGCGTTGACGGTGATCGAGGCCAATCGGAGTGCTTCTGCCTGATCGATCGGCGCTTGTGGGGGAGGGCTACGGCCACCCCCCGCGTTTGTCGGTACTCGGCCGGTTGCTGCCGCCCAACACGCATCGGCGAGCGGCCGCTCCAACGCGCACACGAGACGCAATTCCACTTTGGCACGCCGATGCCGTTTCAGGCCGCCGGCAGCACGGCCGCCACGCCGTTTCTGCTACGCCTTTTTCGCATAGGCGCTGCACCAGCCTTTGGCATTGACCTGCTTGCCGCTGAAAATGGTGCACGGTGCCATCGCGACGCCGGTCTTGCCCTGGAAGAACTGGCAGTTCGCACAAGCCTGGCCCGCCTGAAAGTTCGGGAACTTCGCATGGTCGACCCGGCTTGCATCCGTCTTGTAACCGAGGGCCTGGGCATTTGCATCGGATTCCTGAACGGCGCCGGCATCTGCCGCCGTCGCGCGGCGTCCAAATGCCAGCGCGGATGCCAGAACGGTGGTGGTTGCAATAAAACGTCGGCGTGAAAATTTCATGGCGTCCTCCTGCATGTGCGAAGCGCTCGTCGCGTGACGAACGGGCGGCGAAGGGATCAGTGGAAGAAGAGTTCCCGCATGCCGAAAGTGTGATGCGCTTCGGCCGCCATCAGCACCATCAGCACCAGCAGGCACAGGGGCGGGATCAGGATGGCGTACACCAGCGCCAGCCGCTCCCACATCATGTGCATGAAAATCGATACGATCAGCCCGGCCTTGGCGATCATGAGCACGACGATCAGCACCCAGCGCAGCAGGCCCTGCACGTGGAAGTAATCCACCATGTACGACAACGTGCTCAGCACGAACAGCAGGCCCCAGATTTTCAGGTAAAGGCCGATCGGATGCTGCTGGCCGTGCGCGGCGTCGGGTCGATCGGCGGGATCGGTGTGGTCCATGGCCTGCCTCACCACAAATAGAACAGCGCGAAGATGAACACCCACACCAGGTCGACGAAGTGCCAGTACAAGCCGGCGATCTCGACGATCTGGAAGTTGCCGTGCTCGGTAAACCCCGGTTGCAGGATCTTGCGCGCGATCAGCAGCAGGTAGATCACGCCGCAGGTCACGTGAAAGCCGTGGAACCCGGTGATCATGAAGAAGCACGCGCCAAACTGCGCCGCGCCCAGCGGGTTGCTCCACGGGCGAATCCCTTCATGGACGATCAGCTTGGTCCATTCGAAGGCCTGCATCGACACGAAGGTCGCGCCCAGCAGCGCGGTGGCCAGCAACAGGGCGGCGGCGCGCCTGGCGTTGCGCCGGTAGCCGAAGTTGACGGCCATCGCCATGGTGCCGCTGCTGGTGATCAGCGTGAACGTCATGATGGCGATCAACAGCAACGGCACGTCCACGCCGCCCACCGTGAGCCCGAACACCTTGGAGGGATCGGGCCACGGCACCGTGGTCGACATGCGCACCGACATGTAGCCGATCAGGAAGCTGCTGAAGACGAAGGTGTCCGACAGCAGGAAGATCCACATCATCGCCTTGCCCCACGGCACCTTGAAGGCTTCGCGGTCGGCCGACCAGTCCGTGACGATGCCGCGCCAGCCGTCAGGCCCGGCGTCGGTGGGCGGGGTGTCGGCGGATTCGGTGGGAAGCGTGGGGGCGGTCATGGCGCGGCTCCATACAGCGGCCCGCAGATGGCCGCGACGAACGCAGGGGTGAGCCACCACATCGCCGCCAGCAGCACGAGCCAGACCGCCAGCAGGAAATGCCAGTAGAGGGCGCACAGCGCGATGGCGCGCTGGGCCCGGAACGGGTCCGTGCGCCGGAGACGCGCGATCGTCACGGCCCAGGCCGCCAGCCCGCCCAGCACATGCAATCCGTGCAGGCCGGTGAGCAGGTAGAGGAAGCTATTGGAAGGATTGACGGTGACGGTTTGCCCGGCCGCCGACAGCATGCGCCAGGCGATCAGTTGCCCGATCACGAACACGGCCGCCAGCACGCCGCCGGACGCGAGCCACGCCACGCGGTGCAAGGTCAGCTGCCGGGCACGCTGCATGGCAACGCTTGCCAGCACCAGCGCGCCGGTGTTCCACCACAGCAGCGCCGGATGCGGGATCGGCTGCCAGTCGGGCTCGCGCATGCGCATGCCATAAGCGAGCAGCAGCAGCGAAAACAAGGTCGTCGCCACCGCCATGAAGACCATCAGGCCGATGCGGCTCGCATTCGGCAGGACCGGCGGCGCGTCGGGAACGTAGGGGCGGGGCAGTGTGGTCATTCGCGAGCCTCGCCGGGTTGAAGCGTCGGGTGGGCCGCCGGCTCGGGCGCTGTCGCAGGCGGCTGGTTTTGCGGGACGAAGTCTTCCTTGTGCCCCGGCGGGCTGTATTCGTAAGCCCAGCGGTAGACGACGGGCAGCGCGGCGCCCCAGTTGCCGTGCACGGGCGGCGTTTGCGGCGTCTGCCATTCGAGCGTGGTGGCCCGCCACGGGTTGCCGTCGGCGCGCTTGCCGCGCACGAGGCTCCACGCGAGGTTGTACACGAACAGCAACTGCGCCACCCCGACGATCAGCGCAACGACGGTGATGAAGGTGTTGAGCGTCTGCGCCGAATGGGGAATGAAGCTGTAGCCCTCGTACGCGTAATATCGCCGCGGCATGCCCAGGATGCCGAGATAGTGCATCGGGAAGTAGATCGCATAGGTGCCGACGAAGGTGATCCAGAAGTGCGCGCGCCCGAGCGTATCGTTCAGCATGCGGCCCGTCACCTTCGGATACCAGTGGTAGATGCCGCCGAACACCACCAGGATCGGCGACACGGCCATCACCATATGGAAGTGCGCCACCACGAAATACGTGTTCGACAGCGGAATGTCCACGCTCACGTTGCCGAGATAGAGCCCGGTCAGCCCACCCAGCACGAAGGTGCTGATGAAACCGATGGCAAACAGCATCGGCACGGTCAGGTGGATATCGCCGCGCCACAGCGTCAGCACCCAGTTGTAGACCTTGAGCGCGGTCGGGATGGCGATGATGAGCGTGGTCGTGGCAAAGAAGAAGCCGAAGTACGGATTCATGCCGGCGACGAACATGTGGTGCGCCCAGACCACGAAGCTCAGCGCGCCGATGACGACGATGGCCCATACCATCATCCTGTAGCCGAAGATGCTCTTGCGCGCGTGCGTGCTGATGAGGTCCGACGCGATGCCGAAGGCCGGCAGCGCGACGATGTAGACCTCCGGATGCCCGAAGAACCAGAACAGGTGCTGGAACAGCAGCGGGCTGCCGCCGGCATGCTTGAGCGTCTGCCCCATCGACACCACGGCCGGTATGAAGAAGCTGGTGCCGAGTATCCTGTCGAGCAGCATCATCACCGCCGACACGAACAGCGCCGGAAACGCCAGCAGCGCCATGATGGTCGCGATGAAGATGCCCCACACCGTGAGCGGCATGCGCATGAGCGTCATGCCGCGGGTGCGCGCCTGCAGCGTGGTGGTGACGTAATTCAGGCCGCCCATCGTTGCCGCTACGATGAAGATCGCCAGCGACACGAGCATCAGCACGATGCCCCATTCCACGCCCGGCGTGCCCGGCAGGATGGCCTGCGGCGGATACAGCGTCCAGCCCGCGCCGGTCGGCCCGCCCGGCACGAAGAAGCTCGCCACCAGCACCAGCACGGCCAGCAGGTAGACCCAGTAGCTCAGCATGTTGAGAAACGGGAACACCATGTCGCGCGCGCCCAGCATCAGCGGGATCAGGTAGTTGCCGAAGCCGCCCAGAAACAGCGCCGTCAGCAGGTAGATCACCATGATCATCCCGTGCATGGTGACGAACTGGTAGTAATGGTTGGCGTCGATGAAGCTGAACTTGCCCGGAAAGCCGAGCTGCAGCCGCATCAGGTCCGACAACACCATGCCGACCAGGCCGATGGCGATGGCCGTCAGCGCATATTGCACGGCGATGACCTTGTGGTCCTGGCTCCAGACATAGCGGGTCCAGAAGCTTTGCGGGGCGTGGTCGGTGTGCGCGTAGGGCATTGCATGTGCTCCGCTGGGAATTCGCTAGGGATTCGTTGCGCTGCTGGCGGCCGGACCGCCTAGCGACTCGATGTAGGTCACCAGCGCGGTCAGTTCCTGCTCGCTCAGGTCGAAAGTCGGCATGACGGGCGAGAAGCCCTTCACGACGCGGGCCTTCGGGTCGCGGATGAAGGCGCGCAGATAGGCTTCGTCCACCTTCGCGGTGCTGCCGTCGGCCATCGTTTCGGTCTTGCCGTACAGGCCTTTCCAGGTGGGGCCCACGCGCGGACTGCCGTCCACGGTATGGCAGGCGACGCAGCCCTTGGCCGCCGCGAGCGTCTTGCCCTGGTCGGCAAGCGCCTGGGCGCTGCCGCCGGTAGCGGCTGCTGCTGCCTGCACCCTGGCCTGCTGCCGCTGCGCGAACGTGGCCTGCTGCGCGAGCCAGCGCGAGAACGATGCTTCGTCTTCCACCACCACCACGCCGCGCATGCCGGAGTGCCCGATACCGCAAAGCTGTGCGCACAGGATGTCGTAGCGCCCCGCCTTGGTCGGCGTGAACCAGAAGGTGGTCACCATGCCGGGCACCATGTTCATGCGCGCACGGAACGGCGGGACGTAGAAGTCGTGCAGCACGTCGCGCGACCGTGCCAGGACCTGGATCGGCCGGTTGAGCGGCAGGTGTACCTCGGGCGCCTCGATCAGGTAGTTGTCACGGCCGTTGGGGTCGCCGGGGTTCAGGCCGAAGGGGTTGTCGTTGCCGATGTAGCGCACGTCCGTCGTGCCCAGCTTGCCGCCGGGGCCGGCGAAGCGGAAGCGCCATTGCCATTGCTGGCCGAGCACCTCCATCTGCAGCACGTTGCGCGGCGGCCGGATGTAGTCCGCGTAGACGAAAAGCCCCGGTGCCAGCAACGCCGCCACGCCGACAGCGGTCAGGCCGATCAGCCACCATTCCAGCCGCCTGTTGTGCGGCTCGTAGGCCGCGCGATGCCCGCTGCGGTGGCGGTAGCGCATCAGTGCGATCACGATGAACAGGTTGATCGCGATGAAGAGCGCGCCGGTAATGACGATCGTGATCGTCAGCATGTCGTCCATGCGCACCCAGTTCGACGCGATCGGCGTGATCCACCAGGGACTGGCAAAGTGAAACCCCACCGCCAGTACGATGATCAGGATCAGGGCAATCGCAAGCGCCATGGGCCGCCTCGCTGCGTGTCACTCGCCGGAGCCGCCGACAAGCGCTCCTGGCGTCGTTGTGCCGCCTTGCCGTACTTCGTATTGTTGTTTTCGCCGGCACTCTGCCAGGTCCGATTCGCCAAGCGTTGCAAGCGGCGTTAAAGCAAAGGTAGTCCTCTCCTTTGCATCGTGCAAGGCAGCGCAATAGGGCAGCGCGCGCCATAGGCGTATCGCGCGAATGGAGGAGCCGCTCGCTGCGATGCAATGCAAAATGGCCGCCTCCGGCATCGGTTGTCGAGGCGGCCGTCCCGCGAGGGCGCCGGTTTTGGGCACGGCGGAAAAAAACGGCGCGTCAGTGCATCGCGTCCTGCTTGCGCCGTTCGAGCGTGCCGTAGACGACGGCGGTGACCACGCCGAACAGCAGGTTTGCCAACAAGGGCCCGGAACCCCGCTCCGAGACGAACCATGGGAACACGGCTGTCATCACATAGAAGTTCCACACATACGCGACGATCCCGAAGGCCAGCCCGATGACGGCCTCCATGCCGACGCTCGAATCGAAGCGGAACGGCGCAATGATCGCGGCGAGCATCATCCCCATGATGGCGCCGAGCACGTAGTGCAGTACCAGCGCCATCCCCACGATGCCGAAGCTGAAGACCGACATCTGTTCGAGCGCGCTGCGGCCCATCACCATTGCCGCGATCTTGTGGGTCGGTTGCCACGGGCTTTCGTCGATCACCATGGTCGACCAGAAGAATTCGAGCACGATCACCAGGGCGCCGCCCGCAAGACCGGCCACGGCAGCGGCGAGCCAGTCGGGCCTGCGCCGTTGCCAATGGTGCGATTGAATGTTCAGTTCCATATGACCTCCTTGCCGACAGTTCAGCTTCAGCACTCAGGTTCAGAAGGCGCCACTCGCGTCAAAAGTAAGTCCTTATTCGATTCAGAATGGCAGATATGGGTGCCAACGCAAGGTACAAAAACCCTGCGCGATGGATGACACGACGGCGTTCCGCTCGAAGTTCGGCATCGTCGTGTCGGCAGGCAAGCAGTTGGCGCGCGGCAGCATGCCGCCCGAGGTTGCGGTTATGCGATAGCGCGCTCGGCGATACGCATCGATGAATGCTGGCGAGGGCGCCGGCGCGTGTCGGGATAGGGAACGGGGATTGCGGCGCCGCGCGATTGCGGGCGTCTGATTGGATGCGACGCAAAGAGGCATGTGACGTCACGGAATAGCCCCTGTACCGGGGAGCACCCCGGCAATTCTCCCGCGTGGACGTATGCCGATTTCACACTGGCGTGAAGCCGGCACGCTCGATGCAGAGCCGGCCTCGGTGTTGCGTATGCCGGTTTTCGAGTTTCAGGGAAAGATCGGTGTCGTAGGCTCGCCGCCCTCCAGATCCGCCTTCGGAAAATGCTGGGCGACCATCTCCTCGATTTCCTGCTCTCGTAATGCCGGCACGTCGGCCATGATCAGAATCTGGCCGTCCCGTATGGCGTCACGAAATCGCTGGAGTCGCGCGTTCGGCTCGGCGATGCCGATCATAGCGGCCGTCCACGCCCCGAAGCCCGCTCCCGCCAACGTCAACGCGACGACGGCGCCGCCCGCAATCACGAGCTCCGCAGGGGGGAACACAAGCGCGACGAGACCGATAAGCGCGCCTGTCGCGCCGCCGAGTGCGACGCCGCGCTCGAGCGCGTGCACGACATCGCTGCTTTGCAGCAAAGATGCTTCGGGTAACTGATCGAGCGTGACACTGTGATTGGCGAGGACGTGGATATGGCGCCAGATGATGCGCGCGCGCAGCAAGTCGTCGACGATCGCCTTCGCCATCTGCGTATCGGGTACGAGGAAATAAAGGCGTCTCATGTTGGCACTCCTTTTTTTTGCCATCAGCTCATCTTCAACCGAGCATTTTTTCATTCTATGTCAGCATCGGCCGCGCGGTAGGTGCGAGCGTTGCGCCGCATACCCCAACTCATTACCTGCCGCAGCGAGTGCGTTTCACGACCAGGCGACCCTGGGTCGACCCTACGGTGATCGTTGCTTCCATACCCGCCGTAAATCGCGGGTCCGACGTCGCTGCTCAAGAGCGCTGCCAACCTGCCGGTCGGTCCAAACGTGGACGCCAGCCACATCGCGTACAGCCGGCTCAAGACCGAAACGGGTAGTAACGCGGCGGTGGGACCGTTCCTGCCGAGCGTCAGCGCATCCGTAAACACCCTCACTTCGAGTTCGCCGGTGCTGCGGATGGTGACTATGGCGGCGTTGACGGTGATTGAAACCAACCGCATACGTTTGCGTGATCGAGCGTCGGAAGCAGGGCGGCGACGGGTTCGCAAGGCATCCATAGCCGAATCCCGCTGGTGACGGGTTTCACTATTTGGCCGCCTTGTGAACCAATGTTGCTGGGTGTTCGTTTAGGGATGCTGGACATTTCTCCCGAAGGCATCGCGTCGCAACTTCTCCTGCGCGAGGCATCGCCCTGCGATGTTCCGGAGCCATTTCTGTCGATATCATCCGATAATTGGCTTTTATTTTCGTCTAAAATCGCGCTTCTTCTTACTTTAGGACGGAAGGACGTTTTGAAAAGACTGACGAAAAACATCTCGCGCACGGCCGTTGCCGCGTGCATTGCTTATGCTGGGCTCTTGCCTTTTTCCCAGTCCGCCCAAGCTCAGGTCGAACCCCTGAAGAATCCGGTCTACGGCGTCACGCTCGACGACCTGACGAAACTCGATGCGATCATCGCGTCGCTGCAGAACCTGCCGTACCGGCCGACCGTGCGCGTCGTGTTCGATCCGGGTACGCCGGCCTCGGACTACTACGCACCGCTGCTGCGCCTGCATTCGGTCGCGTATGTGATGGGCGAGATCTACGATTCTTACTATTTCCCGACGACGCTCTCCACGTATCAAGCGAGAACGCAGGAATTGGTGTCGCAACTGAAGAACACCGTCGACGTGTGGGAGATCGCCAACGAAATCAACGGCGAATGGCTGCGCAACGACCCGAGCGGTACGAACTCGGTGGTCAATTCGCAAGAACAGCAGATCGGCCAGATGGTCGCCGCGGCCAACACGATCGTCAAATCGAACGGCGGCAAGACTGCGATCACGCTGTACTACAACGACGACAGCAAGGGTACCAACTGCTGGGAGAAACCCCAGGATTACTGGAAGACCTGGCCGACGACGTTCCTGTCCTCGACGGTTCGCCAGCAGGCCGACTATGCGCTGTTCAGCTATTACCCGTACCAGGATTGCCCGGGGCTGAGCCCGTCGTGGAAGAACGATTTCGCGGCGCTGGAAAGCATTTTCCCGAACGCGAAGGTCGGCTTCGGCGAAATCGGTACGTCGGATATCTCCGCGCCGGCGTCGGTGCAGCAGAACCTGATCAAAACCTATTACCCGATGGTCAACACCATGAACGACCCGCGTTTCATCGGTGGTTTCTTCTGGTGGAACTACGTCGAACAAATGCTCCCGTACTCGACGAGCTCCTACTTCCAGCTGCTGCGTCAAACGATCATCACGCTCAAGTCTCCCAGCTGATCGCGCCATCCGCGCGTAAGCGTCAGCGTCGCAGGTTAAAACCACAATGTTGCGCGTACCACGAGACCACGTGCGCGTACCGCTGACGTCAACGGGAACCTGTATTGCACCGTGACATCCAGATAGCTCGCCGGCGCGCTATACCTGCCTTCGCGAAACCAGTACCGGAACTGGATGCCGGGCCCCGCACCGATCGCCGTCTTGTCCGGCTGGCGGTTGTCGTGATCGCCGGCCACCGCGGCATGCGGATAGACGGTCAGCCGATCGCTGAGCGCCGTCAAACGCCAGGTGTGCCCGTAACGCAACTCCGAATAGATGATGTATCGGCCTGCCTTGATGAAGTACGCACCTTCGACATAGGCCTGCCAGCTACGCCAGCTCGGTTCGGTGACCCGCAGGTCGGTCCCCGCCTCCGACGAATAGCCCAGGCGCATCAGCCAGTCCGTCATCGACAGGCTGCCGACGTGGAAAAGCCGCTCGGCGGTCATCACCACGTTCTGGTCGGGTATCGGCTTGTAGCGAACCCCCACCGAACCCTGCACGGTCGGCATGCCGGTCACGTTGCCGCTTCCGTCGTATGCCGTGCCGTATCCGCGCACGAAGAACTGGAGAATGCGTCCGTTCTGGTAGCCGATCTTCGGTGGCTGCCAGTACGCTTCGATACCCGGCTGCAACACGCTGATGGTGCCTTGCGGGCCGAACGCGGCCGACTGGTAGGGCGCGCTCAGCACGAAGCCCCAGGTGCGCTGAAGTTGCTCGACTTCTCGCCGATAGCCGAACTTGTGCTGCGCATCGAACTTGTGTTCGTTTTCATCGGCGTCGAGACTGTGCTCGAACAGCTCGACGGACTGCTCGTTCAAGCCGATACGCTTGGCGGCATAACCTGCGTCCGCGTAGTTCATCGCGTTGCCGGCTCCGCCGTCGAAACCCTCCTGGAATGCGTCGAGCGCCTCGCGATCCTTGTGTTCGCGCAGCAGGTCATAGGCCTGCTGCAACTTCTGTGTCGCGGTATCGTCCACCGGTATCTGCGGCGCCTGCTCGGGTTGCTGGGCCTGCGTCACGATCGACGCGGCCATTTTCCGCTCGGCGTCCGTCGTCGCGTCGCGGGCGGCAAGATCCGCCACGCGGATCGCGCTTTCGCGATCGCCCGACATCAAGCTCAACTGCGCGATACGCAACTGAACCGCGGCCGATTTTTCATCTGCCAGCGGCGCCAGTGCAATGCCGGCGTCATGCGGACGATGCGCCGCGAGCGCACTGTCCGACCATGCGAGACGCAGGTTGCGCTGCTGCTCCTTGCTCCATTTACCTGTCGCGACGGCGGCCGAGAAATCGCTGCACGCCACGTCGTAGCGCTGTTGCCGCTGCGCCAGGTAGCCATGCTCGGCCCGTACCGCGGCGCTTTTCGGAAACCGAACGCTTAACGATTCCATCATGGCGTCCGCTTCGTCGATTTTTCCTTCACGTTTGAATACATCGAGGAGCAGCAACCCGAGCTGTTCGCTTCCGGGCTGAATCTTGAGGGCGCGCTGTGCATACTCTTCCGCGCGGGGCAGGTCGCCGGCACTGATTGCCTTGTATGCGCCATCGGCGAGCCGATAAGCCTTGGGAGCGAGCGGCTGCGTGGCGTGTGCGGGGGCCTGCCAGGCCAACGATACGGCGATCGCCAATGCACTCAATCGCGCGCAGCGCTTGAGGCCAGCAGCGATCGGGAGTCTGGAGCGTTTCATGCCTGTTCTCCCGACGGCTTTTGCATTGGAGCAACCTGCCACGCTGCATCGTCGCCGTCGCGTGCTCGCGCGAGTTCGACGAGGCGCGAGTGTCGGGCGAGTTCGGCTGCAATCTCCGTATCGCAGGCAATGAAATACGCTATGTTCGCTTTGGCGCCGCGCCTCACGATATCCTGTTCGTCTTGCGTGAGCGGCCGCCCGACCGCCACGTTCAACGTTCCGTCGTCTGCGGTTGAAAACGGGATAGCCCGATACGTGTACTGCAGTTCGAATGCCAGCGAATCCGCGAAGTGGCCGACCGCCACATTGCCCAGGCTGACCCGCGGGAGTTCCGCTTGTTCCGCGATCGCATCCGCCAGCGATTCGGTGGAGATCGCACTACCTTCGATCAACAGTTCGCCCAGCCGCTTGCCGCATGTCAGCTGTTTCTCCAGGCTTGCCTGCAATTGCTCCAGTGAGACCACGCCCCAACCGACCAGGATTTCGCCAATCTTGCGGCGTACTTTCCCGAGCTGTTCGTTCGACAGGTAGGTATGACTGGTCTTGTCCCAGGCGATCGGCTTGCCGCTTGCGAGGTGGCCGAGATAGATGCGCCACGCCCGGCAAACCGCGTAGAAATTGATCAGGTTGTTGACGAACATCCTCGGAATCGAGAGTAGCCCCTGGACCGGGCCGTTCAGCTTGCTGACAAAGTAGTAGCGCTGCGCGGCACGGGCAAACAGCATGACGGTGTTCACCCAGAGCAGCGGGGCTATCCATTCGCTCGCCGTGACGAGGGGGGCGCTGACGGGGACGGCATGACCGAATTTCTGAAGGGCGGCAAGCGCTACGAAATTGATCAGTACACCGTAAGCAATCACTGAAAAAAGTGAGGTAACGATACCCTTGCGGTCGTGGAAGAACATGTAGCGGGTGAGGAAATCGCCCTTCCAGCCGAGTTGCTCCCACCCCTGAAAGGCGATGCCGAGGATCCAGCGCGCACGCTGCCGATATGCGGTGCGAAATGTCTTTGGAAAATATTCGCGGGTGGCCAGCAGGTTTCGATTGGCGGCACTGCCCTTTGCGCGCTTGGCCCCTGCATCCTGCGGGATATCCGAAAGCGGAAAGCGGGCAAAGGTTTCCTTCATACCCAGGTCTCTCAACCGAAAGCTGAAGTCGTAGTCCTCGGTCAGCGAACTGGTGTTGAACGGACAGCCGCCGCTCTCCTTCATCGCCGCTTCGATGGCGCGCCTGCTGTAGCAGGACGCAACACCCGCGCCGGGGACGACGCCGGTCAGACGGGCTCGCGCCGGTACGTCCTTCTGGTGCGTTTCGCTGAAGTCGTCCATATAGCATCCGGCCACGAACTCGTTCCATTTCCGCGGCAATGACAGAACGGGGAGCTGGACCAGGTCGCTATCCGCAATTGCATGGCTGAGGTATTTGAGTTCGATCGGATGAATCACATCTTCGCAGTCGTGCATCACGACGCCCGCGAATTGAATATGATGCGTATCTTCGTAGCGCAGGATCGCTTCGATGATCCAGTTCAGGCAGTCTGCCTTGCAGGTCGGCCCATCGTTCATGACCGTTGCGCGCGTCACCCTGCCCGGATAACGGCGGACCATCCGATCGACCTCCGCCGTGGTTTCGGCGTCGTTGTGATAGGTTCCGACGAAGATCACATATCGCTCGTATTCCATGGTCGCCAATGTGTTTTCGATCATTTTGGCGATCACGTCATACTCTTTCCATGCCGGCACCATGAGCGCCAGATACCGCTCTTCCTCGGCGCGCAGCATGCCGATATCGATAGTCTGTGTTTTTTCGTGACGCAGAAACCGCCCGATTTCGAATGACCAATAGCAGGCGTCGAGCGTAAGGTCATCCAGTGTGCTTACCAGGATGACGATCGCGGTAAAAATGGCGATGATGTTAAGTGCATATAAATATGCAATCCATATTGTGTTACCCATCATTTCCCCGCGATTTTATCTTGTATGCAATTTTTCTCCCTTGCACCAACGAAGGACGAATATCTGCCCGTCCTCGTCGACCCCGTCACTCCCACTTCGCGGCTTGCGCCACAAAAAATCCCGTCGCTCGAAAAAGACTCTGTCAGCCTGGAACTTTCTCGATGCGATCACGTAATATCCTTGAAGATGAAACGTGTTAAGTGGGTGACTTTTCAAAGTTGGTATTTGCCTCGCTTACTTCCGTCTCCCGTCGGAATGGATCCTGCACCATTAATGCTTGCATCCGCTCTCGATCCAGCTCCCCGCAGCGCTTCCTGCGCACCGTCGTTTCAGTCGTTTCAATACGCAGTTCGTAAAGCAAGTCGCGCGCCATTGCCGCGCCGCCCTTGACCGTCCGGGCGTCTGCGGGGCGTCGCACAAGATCGACCCACCGAATTCGAGCCAAACGTTTCAGTGCTGAAACGCATGATCGATTGATCTGACGAAACGTGATTTGCGGACCCGTTGTCGCGCCCCGGCTGCCTCCGTCGGGAAATCGTCACGCGATTCCGGCGATCACCGGCCTCTCCGGTCGCCAAGACGTGTTCGAGTCATACGAGTCGATTTCCGCGTCACCATGCGCAAAGCATTGATGGAACTGGTTTTTCCCTGAATCGTCGGAACAGGCTTCACTTGTTTGTCAGATGACAGCCTCGAAAGCGGATACGTTGCACGCCTGAAACGTTTTTTCTAAACAATTTTGGATTGCCATGGCGTGCCGATTTCGGCGCCTTGATCCCGTGCCCATTTGCGACCGATGGTACGTTTCTAGCTTGAAAGAAAAACAATCGCGTCCTGTATTTTTGTCTGGCATCAAGTGCGCATGAAAAAATAACGACATAACACCCTGATTATTAATGGCGCCAGCCGTGCTCGTTTCGTTAATTGGATGAATTTATTTTGCATATCAAAGGATGAAAATCATGATTTCTCATCGCAATCGATATTTTCGGAGCGGATTGAGCACCGTTGGATCACTCGTCACATTAATCTCCGCGCTCGCCTTCGCCGCCGCTGTTCAGGATACGAATGCACAGGAGAAGGGCAATTCGTCTGCCGCAAAGATCAAGCCGCCTCCGTTACCCAACGGTTCCGCCCAGGTCAAGGTGAAGCCGGGTATGTCCGACGAGGAATGGGAGAAGGCATACAAGGAGACGGGGCGCCCCAAGTTCAACTTGAAGTCCGTCAAGAAAGCCGGTGGCAACGTGCAACGCGACTAGGGAGAAACGGCCATGAAAAAGATCTTGCTTGTCATAGCCCTGCTTGCCGGACTCGCGCAAATGACGTTGCCGGGCACGGCGCACGCGCAGGTCACCACGGCACGTACGCTCGTGCTATACGATAACCCGGCCAACGACCCGTATTCGAAGCTTGGCCTGATGTACAGCATCATGTTGAGGAACCTGCTTGGCCATTTCAACGCGACGGTCGATCTGGTTCCGATACAGAACTACACGGCCGGAATGGTCACGAACCATGACGTCACGTTCTACATCGGCGATTACTACAACAACCCGATTCCGACGGCGTTCATGAGCGACGTGATGACCGCCACGAAGACCGTGGTCTGGTTCAAATACAACTTGTGGCAGCTTGCATGGAACACGGCCTATACCTTCAACCAGACCTTCGGGTTCAGCTTTCTCGGCATTGCCGGGTTGAACGCGACACCATCGTCGAGCAATCCGAATCCCGGCTTCTACGACACGGTCACGTACAAGAATCTGCCGATGGTCAAGTACTACGCGTATAACGCGTCAACCGGCGCCATCAGTGCGGACCCGGATGTCGGGCTGACCCAGATCGTCGATGCCACCAAGGCGCAGGCACTCGTCACCATCAAGAACAGCAAGACCGGCGCGACCACGCCATACGTCATGCGCTCGGGCAAGTTCTGGTATTTCGCGGATATGCCGTTTTCCTACATCGGCCCGACGGATCGGTATCTGGTGATATGCGACATCCTGCACGACATCCTGCAGACCAATGCACCGGTGAATCACCGTGCTCTCGTACGTCTGGAGGACCTTGACGCATATACAACGGTGAGTTCGATGAAAAGGCTCACGGACTACCTGTACTTGAAGAGGATTCCGTTCACGATGGCCACCATCCCCGTGTATACGGATCCGAACGGCTATTACACCGGCGGCGTCCCGGAGACGATACATCTTGCTCAGGCAACGGGCCTCAGGAGTTCGCTGAACTACGCGGTCGCGCGCGGCGGTTCGATCGTGGTGCACGGCCTTACGCACCAGTACAATTCGACGCCGAATCTTCTCACCGCGGTCAGCGGCAGCGACTATGAGTTCTGGTATGCGGTCCAGAACCGTCCCGTCGATGAGGACTCCGTTCAATGGGCGGAAGGCAGGATGGCCGAGGGCATACTCGAGTTCACGGCCAACGGCTACAAGATCGTCGGCTGGGCCGCGCCGCAGTACCAGGTGTCGCCGTTGGCAGCGGCGGCCACCGCCCTCACGTTCCCGACGACGTTCCAGCGGGCCGTTTACTACACCGCGACCAAGCCGCAAATCGGAACGGGGGCGCCCAACCAGGACTTTTCGGCCGGGCAGTTCTTCCCGTACATCATCAACGCCGATTACTATGGGGTACGGATCATCCCGGAGAACCTGGGCAGTGTTCAATACAACATCTGCAATATCGACCCGTTCTCGTGTATCTCGTATCCATGGCAGCAACTCGTGACCAATGCTCAATATGGTTTGGCGGTGCGGGACGGTTTCGCGTCCTTCTTCTTCCATCCGTACTGGCTTGAACCCGATCTCGGATTACCGGCCTACCAGGACTTCCAGAGTCTGATCACCGGCATTACGAATCTCGGCTACAAGTGGGTAGACGGCACGACTGCCAAGTGACGCGAGTGTGGTGGTAACCTCGTGCGACCCGCATCGGAAATGGGGGTCCCACGTTTGCGTTTGATCGGCTACGATGACGCGCGACAATGCTAGGGGAGCCAGCGATGACCACATCCGCCATCCCGGCCGTGCGCAAAATTCAACAGCGTATGGGCCAGTTTCGACCGGCAGGGCGGCCGCGTCGGCTCTCCAGCGCGCCGCGTTCGCACCGGGCGGCGACGCTCGCGGCAATCGGCGCATCGCTCGTCGTGGCCGCTTGCAGCTGGACGGCGCACGACGTTCACGCCGACGGAATCGTCTGGCAGGTGGACAACACGACGACGAATCCCGTCGGAAACTGGCAGATGCTCGGCGTACACGATCTGTTGATCCAATGGGTCGTCGTGGACGATACCGCGTTCGTTGCCAATACCCGCATCCATACCGCGGCGCGCCTTCCCGACTGGGAACGCATCGGTCGTGCGCCGTGGGCCAGAAACGTGATCCTGGGCCTGGCCGGCTACCAGGACGAAAAACGCGCACGCACCCACCTGTCGACGCTCGCGGACCAGTCCGCGGAGGTGGCGCGCGTGCATCTGCCGCTGCATGTCACCGGCTACTACTTCCCGGTCGAAATCGATCCGACCTGGCAGGAGGCGCCCAAGCTTGCCGAGATCCTGCAGCGGCTGCCTCGTCCGCTTTGGGTGAGCGTCTACGACCAGACCAACATCGGCGGAAAAGCACTGGCGGACTGGCTCGCAACGTGGCTGCCCGCGGACGTCGGGGTCTTCTTCCAGGACGGCTGCGGCGTCTATGCCCGCGAGCCGCAGGTCGCGCGCACCTACGTCGACGAGCTGGCTTCACGCCTGGGCAAACGGCGCGTGCGGGTCATCGCCGAGGCCTTCCGGCCGGCCGAGCGTGGCGGATTCCGTTCAGCCAGCGCCGAGGAATTGAGCAAGCAGCTCGTGGTTTATCGCGGCTATCCGGTCTATCTGTTCGATGGTCCCCACTATGTGTCGGACGACCTCATGCGCGAACTCACCAACCGGGCGGCCAAGCCGCCCGCGGGCGAGCCCGCCGGGACGGGGCGCTGAGTCTGCTTCACCCCGGCAAACAGGGGCAGGCAAGGGCTGCGCGTGACGAAACAATCGGCCGGACTGGATCGCCGCGACAACCCCATTTGATGACCAAACCGCAAGACCTAGTGCATAGATATCGTTTGCCGCGGCCTTAATGACTATCGACAATCGTGGCTCGAATTCGCCGCCGTGGCGCCAGAAGCGCCCCCGGTGGCAGGCGCCTGGCGGCTATCCCGGCCGTCCGCGCCATCCTGCTCACGACGACATGTACGCGTTCACGCCCTCATTCCAGAATCCCGCCGGCTCGCCGATCCGCGAGTTGTTCAAGTACCTGTCCGAACCGGGCATGATTTCGTTCGCGGGCGGTTATCCGGCCAGCGACCTGTTCGACGTCGACGGCCTGAACACGGCCGCCGAACGCGCATACGCGCAGCCCGTCCGCTGCCTGCAATACGGCCCGACCGACGGCCTCGCCGAACTGAAGCAGCAACTGATCGCCTTGATGGGGCGTCGCGGCGTCGCGTGCACGCCGGCCGAACTGCTCGTCACGACCGGCTCGCAGCAGGGCCTCGACCTGCTGCTGCGCGTGATGGTGTCGCCGGGCGACGTCGTGCTGACCGAACAGCCGGCTTACCCGGCGACGCTGCAGGCGCTGCGTCTGCAGCAGGCGCGCATCGTCACGATTCCGGTCGACGGCGACGGCCTCGACGTCGATCGTCTCGCAGCACAACTCGCGTCCGGCGCGATCGTACAGCCGAAGCTGCTCTATACCGTCCCGACCTTCGCGAACCCGACGGGCGCGACGCTCACGCGCGAACGCCGGCTGAAGCTGCTGCGTCTTGCGGCGCAATACCGTTTCCTGATCGTCGAGGACGATCCGTACGGCGACCTGCGCTTCGCGGGCGAAGCCGTGCCGTCGATGCTCGCGCTCGCCGATGAAGTGGACGGCGCACGCGACTGGATCGTGCATTTCGCGAGCCTGTCGAAGATCGTCGCACCGGGGCTGCGCGTGGGCTGGACGATCGCGCCGGCCGAAATCGCGCGGCGCTGCGTGATCGCGAAGCAGACGGTCGATCTGTGCAGCTCGCCATGGACGCAGGCGGCCGCCGCCGAATATCTGGCCGACGGCGCGCTCGAACGCCATCTGCCGCGCATCACGGCCGCGTACCAGCGCAAATGCGACGCGATGTGCGACGCGCTGCGCGACGGTTTCGGCGATGCGATCGAATTCCATCGCCCCGAAGGGGGAATGTTCGTGTGGGCGCGGATCGGCGCGGTGTCGTCGGACGTGCTGCTGCAACAGGCGATCGCAAACAGGATCGTGTTCGTACCCGGCAACGCGTTCTTCGCGGACAACGTCGACGCGGCATCGCTGCGCCTGTCGTTCGCCGCGCCGGACGTCGACGCGATCCGGGAAGGCGTCGCGCGCCTCGTGCGCGCGTATGGTGCGGCGCTGGCCGCGTGAGGAGACATGAACGTGACTATCGCCGTCAACGACACCGCATCGATCGGCTTGGCACCACGCGCCGGCGATGACCGCCCGGTTGCGCATCGCTCGTCGCAGATCAGCGCGGGGCCGCAGTATGTGGCCGACGTGCTCGGCCGGTTCGGCGCGGAGCCGGCGACCGATGCCGGCGATGCGGCGCCGGTCGTGCTCGGCTACAACTGAGCGGCACCAAGGCGGCGGCCGCATCGCACGCGAGCCGTGGCCGGGGCAAACGGTTAAGCTTGCGCGATCGAAACACGTCCGATCGCCGCCGCCCGTCATGTCCGACTCGACTTCCGAATCGCTCGCGCAAACGTACGACCGCCTGTGGTCCTGCCTCGAATCCGGCGTCGGCGTGCAGCGCTCGCCGTTCACGATGCTGCAGGCGGCAACGCTGGGCCTCGATGGCGCGCCGAAGGTGCGTACGATCGTGCTGCGCCAGGTGAGCCGCGCCGATCGCGTGCTGTCGTTTCATACCGATGCGCGTTCGCAGAAGGTTGCGGAGCTGCGCCGCGATCCGCGTATCGCGATTGTCGCGAGCGATCTCGATGCGCTCGTGCAGATTCGCGCGGAAGGCGTTGCGTCGATCTGCGACGACGAAGCGCAGCGGCGCGCGATCTGGCAATCGAGCCGTCCGCATACGCTGCTGCTGTATCGCGCACCGTTGCCGCCCGGCACGCCGGTCGAGTCGCCTGAAGCAGCGCATGTCTCGGCGAGGCAAGACACCGCGCCTTCCGGCGACGGCTACGAAAACTTTTGCGTGATCCACATGACGGTAACGCGGATCGATTGGCTCGAACTCGCGCGCGCGGGCCATCGCCGAGCGGTATTCGATCTGCAAGAAAGCGGCTACGAAGGCCGCTGGATCGCCCCCTGATCCGGACGAAGGCCGCTCGAGGCCGCTCAAGGCCGCTCGTCCGCCACCGCCTGCCTGATCATCCAGTCGCGCATCATCACGATCGCATCGTCGTCGCGGCGCTCGGCCGGATACACGAGATAGAACCCCACCGACAGCGGAAACGCGAAATCGAACGGCTTGCACAGCCGGCCTGCTGCGATATCGCGTTCGACCAAAGGATCGGTCGCGAGCGCGATGCCCTGGCCGGCGACAGCCGCATCGATCGCGAGC
Organism: Burkholderia sp. FW306-1C-G01B; assembly: GCF_058781685.1. Lineage (NCBI taxonomy): Bacteria > Pseudomonadati > Pseudomonadota > Betaproteobacteria > Burkholderiales > Burkholderiaceae > Burkholderia > Burkholderia sp. FW306-1C-G01B. The sequence goes on along the minus strand of NZ_JBYSWZ010000001.1, from coordinate 374,472 downwards.
GACGTCTGGTTGAAGCGCAGCCCCTTGTGCGGATCGATATCGACCGGCTCGGGCATCGCTTCAATGAACTCCGGCCACAGGTCGTGCGCGTCGTGCAGCAGCACGTGGCCGGCGAGTGCGCGCGGCGACGCGGGTGCGGCCAGCAGCGCGGGGCTGCATACGGCGCACACATCGAGCGGGAACAGCGCATGCGCGGCGAGATGCTTGCCGAACGGCGGCTTGCCGTAGCGGATCGCGAGATCGACGCCGTCGTGGCGGAACGTCGCGAGCTGCTGGTCGGCGATCACGCGCACGTCGTAGTCGGGATGCGCGTCGGTGAACTGCGCGAGCCGCGGGATCAGCCACTTCGACGCGAACGACGGCGTCGTGCTGATCGTCAGCGCCGCGCGCCGCTTCACGAGCTTGTCGGTTGCATCGGCGATCGCGTGCAGCGCGCGCTGCACGTCGGAGAAATACGCGGCGCCGTCGTGCGTCAGCGCGAGGCCGCGCGGCAGGCGCTCGAACAGCTTCAGGCCGAGCACGTCCTCGAGGTGGCGCACCTGTTGCGCGACGGCGCCTTGCGTGACGCCGATCTCGTCGGCCGCGGCGCGGAAATTGAGGTGCCGCGCGGACACTTCGAACGCGCGAAGCGCATTCAGCGGCGGCAGGCGGGAAGAGCGGGGCAGCATTGTCAGGATGTAGAAAAACTATCGTCTGGAGGCAGAAATACTGGTTCGACAGTCGTCTGCGATGCGCCTACATTACCACCATGGCGCGCCGAATGGCGGCTGCGCGGCGGCAGGATTCAAGCGAGGGAGCAGATCGTGACTGTAGAAAAAGTGGCGTTGATCACGGCGGCGGGCAAGGGCATGGGCGCGGCGATCGCGCGCGAACTGGCAGCCACGGGCTACCGCGTCGCGCTGATGTCGCCGTCGGGCAGCGCGGTGGCGCTCGGCGAGGAACTGGGCGGGTTCGGCATCCAGGGCTCGGTGACGGAAGAAGCCGATATCGACCGGCTCGTGCAGGAGGCGGTCGCGCGCTACGGCCGGATCGACGCGGTCGTGAACAACACCGGGCATCCGCCGAAGGGCGAGCTGCTGGCGATCACCGACGACAACTGGCACGCAGGGCTCGACCTGATCCTGCTGAACGTCGTGCGCGTGATGCGCCGCGTGACGCCGATCTTCCAGAAACAGGGCGGCGGCGCGGTGGTCAACATCTCGAGCTTCGCGGCGGACGCGCCCGAGCAGCCGATGCCGGTGTCGTCGGCGCTGCGCGCGGCGCTGAGCGCATGGACGCGTCTTTACGCGGAACGCTATGCGGCCGAGAACATCCGGATGAACGCGGTGCTGCCGGGCTTCATCGACAGCTGGCCGGAAACGCCCGAGATCGTCGCGCGCATTCCGGCCGGCCGCTTCGGCAAGACCGGCGAGATCGCGAAGACGGTCGCGTTCCTGCTGTCGGACGGCGCGGGCTATATCACCGGGCAGAACATTCGCGTCGACGGCGCGATCGTCAACGCGCTCTGAGCATCGTACCGGCGAGCGGCGCGCGTGCCGCTCGCTCGCCGCGCAGCGGCTACAAACGCGTACAAATCAGACAAATCCCGGATACATCAGACCTTTCAAATGGGCGACGCCGCGTGACCAGGGCGCGCCGGATTGAAAGCCAGGGCGCGAGCGAGCGCGCGGCATGTTCACTTTCCACTTCACGAAAGGAGATGCCGAACGATGTCTTCCACACCGTTTTCCCCGATGCGTCGCCACCTGCTGGCCACTTCCGTGGCCGCCGGGGTATCGGCGATGCTACCCACCGCGCTGTATGCCGCGACCGGCGGCAGCGGCATACGCCCGTTCACCGCGCACATTCCCGATGAAGCCGTGGCCGACCTGCGCCGCCGCATTGCGGCGACGCGCTGGCCGGGCCGCGAGACCGTCGCCGACGAATCGCAGGGCGTGCGGCTCGCGCGCATGCAGGCGCTGCTGCGCTACTGGGGCACCGACTACGACTGGCGCAAGGGCGAGGCGCGCCTGAACGGTTTCCCGATGTTCATCACGGAAATCGACGGGCTCGACATTCATTTCATCCACGTGCGCTCGCGGCACGCGAACGCGATGCCGATGATCATGACGCACGGCTGGCCCGGTTCGATCTTCGAGCTGCTGAAGGCGATCGGCCCGCTGACCGACCCGACCGCGCACGGCGCGAGCGCGGACGACGCGTTTCACGTCGTCGTGCCGTCGTTGCCGGGCTTCGGTTTTTCGGGCCGGCCGACGCAGACGGGATGGGGTTCCGACCACATCGCGCGCGCGTGGGGCGAGCTGATGGCGCGGCTCGGCTATACGCGCTTCGTGTCGCAGGGCGGCGACTGCGGCTCGGTGATCTCGCACCGGATGGCGATGCAGCGCGTACAGGGCCTGGCCGGGATTCACGTGAACATGCCGGCGACGGTACCGCCGGACATCGCTGCGCTGCTCGCGACCGATTCGCCCGCGCCGGCTTCGCTGTCGCCGAAGGAGAAGGCCGCGTACGAGAAGCTCGCGACGTTCTATCGCGACAACTGCGGCTACTCGGCGATGATGGTCACGCGTCCGCAGACGGTCGGTTATGCGCTCGCCGATTCGCCGTCCGGTCAGGCCGCGTGGATGTACGACAAGATCTCGCAGTGGACGTACAGCGGCGGCGTGCCCGAACGCTCGATCCCGCGCGACGAGATTCTCGACGACATTTCGTTGTACTGGCTGACGAACACCGCGACGTCGGCCGCGCAGATCTACTGGGAGGATCACTCGAACAACTTCAACGCGGTGGATATCTCGCTGCCGGCGGCGATCACGGTGTTTCCGGGCGAGATCTACCAGGCGCCGCGCAGCTGGGCCGAGCGCAGTTATCACAACCTGATCTACTTCAACGAAGTCGACAAGGGTGGGCATTTCGCGGCATGGGAGGAGCCGGAACTGTTTGCTCGCGAAGTGCGTGCCGGGTTCCGGCCGTTGCGTCGCGGGTAAGGGTGGTTTGAGCGGCGAACGCGGGCTGGCCGATGGCGGCCCGCGTTCGCTTCTACGCAACCGCGCTCAGCGGCTGCGCGAACCGTTTGTCCGCCGGATGCGCGACATTGAATGGCAATACGCGGACGGACGACAGGCCAGTGCGCCGAGACGGTCGAGCGCCGCGAGCACCCACATGCATTTCAGCCTTGTCCGGCTGACGATCACGACGGATTGAGCGTTCATGGGCTACCCGTCGCGGTGCTCAGCCCGCCCGCGATCGCCAGGCTGTTCCGACGCACGGGCGCACGGGGGGCGCGTGTGTCGCGGGGCCGGCCGCAAGCATCGTTTCCCGAGCTATTTTTGAATCGCTGTGTGTCGTGTTCGCACACAGATACGTTGGGATACAAAGCATCCGGATGGTTCGGATATAAAACCGGTGAAGCGTTTCACACGGCGGCGCAGCGCGATGCGCAGCCGCTGCGAACGGTGATACCCGCATGCCCGCACGTGCCGCGGGCCCCTTCCTTGACGATCGACAATGGAGAACGAATCATGCCTGATACCGTGAACACCCGCCGCCGCCTGATCCTGGGTACGACGCTGGCGAGCCTGAGCCTCGCCGACCTCGGGTTCGGCAACCTGGCGCGCGCGCAGTCGGCGCCCGATGCATCGACTGCGAAGCGCGCGGCCGGCGTTGCGTCGCTGGGCACGATCCACCAGATCGACGCGGGCGTGCTCAATGTCGGGTATGCGGACCTTGGGCCGAAGAAGGGCCCGGTCGTGTTCCTGCTGCACGGCTGGCCGTACGACATCTACAGCTACGCGGAAGTCGCGCCGCTGCTGGTCGCGGCCGGCTATCGCGTGATCGTGCCGTACCTGCGCGGCTACGGGTCGACGACGTTCCGCTCGGCCGACACGGTGCGCAACGGCCAGCAGGCGGTGACGGCCGTCGACATCGTCGCGCTGATGGATGCGCTGAAAATCGACCGCGCGGTGTTCGGCGGCTACGACTGGGGCGCGCGCACGGCCGACATCATCGCGGCGCTGTGGCCGCAGCGCGTGAAGGCGCTGGTGTCGGTGAGCGGCTACCTGATCGGCAGCCAGGAGGCGAACCGCAAGCCGCTGCCGCCGCAGGCCGAATTCCAGTGGTGGTATCAGTTCTACTTCACGACCGAGCGCGGCGAGCTCGGCTACGCGGCGAACCGCGACGCGTTCAACAAGCTGATCTGGCAGCTCGCGTCGCCGAAGTGGCAGTTCTCCGACGAAACCTATGCGCGCTCGGCCGCATCGTTCCAGAACCCCGATCACGTGGCCGTCGTGATCCACAACTATCGCTGGCGTCTCGGGCTCGCGAAGGGCGAAGCGCAATACGACGACATCGAGCGGCGTCTCGCCGCCGGGCCCGCGATTACCGTGCCGACGATCACGATGGAAGGCGACGCGAACGGCGCGCCGCATCCGGACCCGGCCGCGTACGCGAAGAAATTCACGGGCAAGTACCAGCACCGGACGATCAACGGCGGCATCGGCCACAACCTGCCGCAGGAAGCGCCGCAGGCGTTTGCCGACGCGATCCTGCAAGTGGAGCATCTGTGATACGGGCTCGCAGTGGCATCCGGCGTCGCGGCATGGGCCGCGCGCTCGTCGCGGGCGCGTTGCTGGCCGGCTCGCTGTCGGCGAGCGGTCCGGCCGCGTTCGCGGAACAGCCGAAACCGGCCGCGTCGCCGATCTACGGCGTGACGATCCCGCCCGGCTACCGGAAGTGGGAAATGGTCGCGCCGGCCGAAGAGGCCGCGCCGCTCGACGAGCTGCGCGTGGTGCTCGGCAACCCCGTCGCGATCCGCGCGCTCGAACAGGCGACGCTGCCGTTTCCGGACGGCACGATCCTGGTGAAGCTCGCATACAAGCGCAAGCAGTCCGACGAGTTCGCGCCGGCGACGGTGCCGGGCCAGGCGACGACCGTGCAGGTGATGGTGAAGGACTCGCGTCGTTATGCGTCGACGGGCGGCTGGGGTTTCGGGCGCTTCATCAACGGTGTGCCGGCCGATATCGGCCAGCACCAGACGTGTTTCGCGTGTCACCAGGCGCTTGTGAAGAATCACGACTACGTGTTCACGCGGCTCGCGCCGTGACGTGACGCGAAGCGACGGGTTTGACGGAAAGGCGTGCCGTGCGAGGCACGCCTTTTTTTGTGGCGCGTGTGTAGTGCGTGTGTGTCGGGGATCACTTCGGCAGGCGGGTTTGTATCGCACTGTATCTGCGGCCGTTCCGGAAAAAATGGCATGCACAAAGCACCGGTTTCGGAAACATGCCGGATACGTGGGCGGGTTCTACTGTCGACATGCAGGAAACGTTCGATGCCTGACGTTCGCATCGGATGCCAAGTGATCGACACCCCAACTTCCGTCTAGGAGAACACTCATGAAAGCCGCCCGAATCCTCGCTGTTGCTGTCCTCGCTGCCGTCCCCGCTTTGTCGTTCGCCGATACCGGCCACGGCCTGTCGCGTGCCGACGTGCGCGCCGAACTCGTCCGGCTCGAGCAGGCCGGCTACAACCCGGCCCGTAGCGAACCGCATTACCCGGACGATGTTGCCGCCGCGCTGCAGGTCGTGCGTTCCGACCAGAACGGCCCGTCGAAGTCGCAGGGCGACAACGTGGCCGATGCGTCGACGCCCGCCAGCCATCGCGACGCGGCACCGGCGCGCTCCGCGCGGAACGCCGACGACGACCTGTACGCGCATTCGTGATCCGTTGCCGCGCCTGCCGCATGCAGGCGCGGCCGCTACCGCAGCACTTCACTTCATGTAACAACACAACAGAGAAAGGAGCATGACGATGGCCGGTTCGATGAAACGGGTTCTGGTATCCGCGGCGGTGATCGGCGGACTGTTCGGTGCGGTCGCGGCGCAGGCCGCGCCGAAGGACGACCTGAAGGGCACGAATGTCGTGCTCGTGCACGGCGCGTTCGCCGACGGTTCGAGCTGGAACCGCGTGATTCCGCTGCTCGAGGCACGCGGGCTGCACGTGGTGTCGGTGCAGAATCCGCTGAGCTCGCTTGCCGACGATGCGGCCGCAACGAAGCGCACGATCGACGAGCAGAAGGGGCCGGTCGTGCTGGTCGGCCATTCGTGGGCCGGCGTCGTGATCAGCGATGCGGGCAACGACGACAAGGTGAAGTCGCTCGTCTACGTCGCGGCATTCGCGCCCGACAACGGCCAGTCGATCGCCGACGTCACGCAGGGGCTGCCTGCACCGGCATGGGCTGGTGAATTGCGCAAGGACGCGGGCGGCTTCACGCGGCTGTCGGACAAGGCGATCGCGCAGGATTTCGCGCCGGACCTGCCGCCCGCGCAGCAGCGCATCGTTGCGGCGACCCAGGGGCCGTGGTATGGCGGCTGCATTTCGGAGAAGGTCGCGCAGGCTGCGTGGCATGCGAAGCCGTCGACGTTCGTCGTCGCGACGCAGGACCGGATGATCGATCCGAAGCTGCAAGAGGCGATGGCGAAGCGGATCGGCGCGACGGTCACGCGCGTGAACGGCAGCCATGTCGCGATGCTGAGCCAGCCGAAGGCGGTGGCCGACGCGATCATCGCGGCCGCGGAACGTGCAAAGCACGACGCACAGTAAGCGGATGAGGCGCCACTGCGCGGCGGCGGCGCATCTCGACGCATGTGCGAGCGCGCCTTGCGTCGAGACGGTTCGACGCCGCGGATTCATCGTCGATATCGTTGCAGGAACAACGTTATAGCTATCCGCATCATTCGTTCGGGTCCCGTTCGGCGGCCCGACTCGCCGGACCTTTCCGCCCAGGAAGCGACGCACCCACGCATCAGGCGGCACGCATACCGCCCGGCGCCTTTCGTCGGCATTACCTCTCGCCAGGCAGCAATTCGCCCGATCACGCGCGTCTGCTATTGCATTTCGCGCGCCGCTGATTAGGAAATGAATTTTTATTGGTTCTGCTTGCCCGGCCGCACTCGCATAGTGGCGCTGACGGCTATAGACAGCACGCAAGCTGCAACGGCCGCATTCCCGGTGTTTTTTGATCATACGAATCTGCGAAAACAAGGAAGTGTCATGACGGTTGCATTGGAACAACGAACCGCTGCACAGCAGGCGCTCGAAGACGCACGTGCGGCGGCCGCGGCGGCCGGCACGCCCTACGCGGGCGGCGTCGCGCCGCAGGCCGCGTGGGCGCTGTTCTCGGCCGGCGACGCGTTGCTGGTGGACGTGCGCACCGCCGAGGAACGGAAATTCGTCGGCCACGTGCCGGAGTCGCTGCATGTGCCGTGGGCGACCGGCACGAGCCTGACGCGCAACCCGCGCTTCGTGCGCGAACTGGAAGCGAAGACCGGCAAGGACGCGGTGGTGCTGCTCCTGTGCCGCAGCGGCAACCGGTCCGCGCAGGCGGCCGAGGCCGCGACGAAGGGCGGCTTCACGCAGGTATTCAACGTGCTCGAAGGGTTCGAAGGCGACCTCGACGAAGGGCGGCATCGCGGCGGCAGCAACGGCTGGCGTTTTCGCGGCCTGCCGTGGGCGCAGGACTGATTCACGGCCGACAAGGGGAGAAGTCAGCATGGCCGCATTCGACATCGACGATATCGTTCAATCGCTGCAGACCGTCCGCCGCGCGTGGCGCGAGAAGCAGCGTCGCTCGCTCGAGCCGGGCGGGCGCGACCTGCCGGCACGCGAGGCGCTCGCGCAGATCGTCGGCGCGCTGAAGGGCGTGCTGTTCCCGATGCGGCTCGGGCCGCCCGACCTGCGCCAGGAGAGCGAGAACTTTCATGTGGCCCATGCACTCGACGCGGCATTGAACGCGCTGCTCGCGCAGGTGACGCTCGAGTTGCGCTACGCGGCGCGCCAGCGCAATGCCGACGAGCCGATCGATAACGTCGAAGGAGTCGCTTCGACGGCCGTGCAGGCGTTCGCCGCGCGGCTGCCGGAGATTCGCCGGCTGCTCGACAGCGACGTGCTCGCTGCTTTTCACGGCGATCCGGCGGCCGGCAGCGTCGACGAAGTGCTGCTGTGCTACCCGGGCATCCTCGCGATGATTCACCACCGGCTCGCGCACGAGCTGTACGGGCTCGGCCTGCCGCTGCTCGCACGGATCATCGCCGAGCAGGCGCATGCGGAAACGGGCATCGACATTCATCCGGGCGCGCGCATCGGCGCGGGTTTCTTCATCGACCACGGCACGGGTGTCGTGATCGGCGAGACGGCAATCATCGGCGAGCGCGTACGGGTGTACCAGGCCGTCACGCTCGGCGCGAAGCGCTTTCCGCGCGATGCGGCCGGCCATCTGGAGAAAGGGCTTGCACGCCATCCGATCGTGGAGGACGACGTGGTGATCTATGCGGGCGCGACGATCCTCGGCCGCGTGACGATCGGGCGCGGCGCGGTGATCGGCGGCAACGTGTGGCTCACGCAGGACGTGCCGGCAGGCGCGAACGTCACGCAGGCCGTGCTGCGCAGCGAAGCGAACGCCGCGCCGCGCGCGGCGGCGCGTGTCGCCTGGGAGGCGCGATGAGCGACCTCATCCATCACTTCGGCGCCAACGTGCGCAAGCTGCGCGAAGCGCGCACGTGGTCGCAGGAGCAGCTTGCCGAGCACGCGGGGCTGAACCGCTCGTATGTCGGCGAGATCGAGCGCGGCGAGGCGATCGCGTCGATCGTCACGGCCGACAAGATCGCGCGCGCGTTCGACGTGTCGATCTCGACGCTGCTGCCGGGCGCGTACGTCACCTGAGGCCGCCCCGTTTCGTTTCCCTTTCGGTTGCACGACATGACGGCTATAGCATGTTGAGCCGGCAGGGGCGTGCTTCCGATAATCCCCTCGCGTCATAAGCAATCCCGTTTTTCATCTTAAGAACCCGGAGCCACACATGTCGACCGTTGCAAGCGGCACGGCCGCGCTGAGCGATCACGCCGCCCGCCAACTAGCGAACGCTACCAAGACCGTCCCCCAGCTTTCCACGATCACGCCGCGCTGGCTGACCCATCTGCTGCAGTGGGTGCCGGTCGAGGCCGGCATCTACCGCTTGAACCAGGTGAAGAACCCGGAAGCCGTGCGTGCCGCATGCACGCAGCTCGAGGACGAAAGCGTGCTGCCGCAGACCTTCGTGCCGTACGAGGAACAACCGCGCGAATATTTCCTGAACGCGGTGAGCACGGTGCTCGACGTGCATACGCGGATCTCCGATCTTTACAGCAGTCCTCACGACCAGATCAAGGAACAGCTGCGCCTGACGATCGAGACGATCAAGGAGCTGCAGGAAAGCCAGCTGATCAACAACCCCGACTACGGGCTGCTGGCGAACGTGACCGACGAACAGCGAATCTTCCCGCTGACGGGCGCGCCGACGCCGGACGATCTCGACGAGCTGCTGACCAAGGTGTGGAAGGAGCCCGCGTTCTTCCTCACGCACCCGCTCGCGATCGCCGCGTTCGGCCGCGAATGCACGCGGCGCGGCGTGCCGCCGCCGACGGTCAGCCTGTTCGGCTCGCAGTTCCTCACGTGGCGCGGCATTCCGTTGATCCCGTCGGACAAGGTGCCGGTCGCGGACGGCAAGACCAAGATCCTGCTGCTGCGCGTCGGCGACAAGCGGCAGGGCGTCGTCGGCCTCTATCAGCCGGGCGTCGCGGGCGAGCAGGGGCCGGGCCTGTCGGTGCGCTTCATGGGGATCAACAATCAGGCGATCGCGTCGTACCTGATCTCGCTGTATTGCTCGCTCGCGGTCCATTCGCCGGATGCGCTGGCTGTCCTCGATGACGTCGAAATCGCCAAGTTCCATGACTATCCCGACACCTACCGTTAATCCCGGCCTGGCCGGCGGCGACGCGCACGCGCTGCCGCACGCGCCGCTGCCGGCAGGCTTGCCCGATCCCGCGACACTGGCGCGGCTTGCGTCCGAGTTCTTCTCGACGCCGCCCGGGCAGGCCACCGCGCCCGGGCTGTCGGCGGGCAGCGGTGCGGTCGGCGGCGTGCCGTCGGCATTGCCGGCCGCCGCGCCGATCCTCGCGTCGGTGAGCAACCCGGCGCCGGCCGGCTCGCCGCTCGCGGGGCCGGGCGGCACCGGCACCGGCGTGCCGGGTTTCGCGTTGCCGCAGGGCAAGGCGCCCGGCACGAACCTCGCGCCGTCCGCACCGACGCACGTGTTGTCGCTCGGCAATCGCGTGCCCGCGCTCGCGCCGCATGCGGCCGCGCAGAACGGGCTGCCAGACAACGTCGTGTCGATCGCGCCCGCGCTCGAGCCGCGCATCGGCGGCGCGGCGCTCGGCGTGCCGCAGGGCAATGCGGCGGCGTCGGAAGGCGCGGTGAAGGCAGCGCCGGCTGCGTCGCCGTACTACTTCACCGACGGTTCGCTGCAGGGCTGGCAGGCGACGCCGCAGGACATCGTCGTGCCGTCGAACGGCCTCGCGTCGCCGGAAGCGTTCGGGCTGCCGGGCGACGCTGCGCTGCGCGACCTGCTCGCCGTGCATCGCGACGTGCCGGTGTCGCGCGCATCGGGCGCGGACGTGCCGCGCTACTTCATCGACGATACGCATGCGGTCGAGCCGCACGGCAACCTGCATCGCGGCGCGCACCCGCCGTTCGACGTGAACGCGATTCGCCGCGATTTCCCGATCCTGCAGGAGCGCGTGAACGGCAAGCAATTGATCTGGTTCGACAACGCGGCGACGACGCACAAGCCGCAGGCCGTAATCGACCGCCTCGCGTATTTCTACGCACACGAGAACTCGAACATCCACCGCGCCGCGCATGCGCTGGCCGGTCGCGCGACGGATGCTTACGAGCATGCGCGGGACACCGTGCGGCGTTTCATCGGCGCGTCGTCGCCCGACGAGATCGTGTTCGTGCGCGGCACGACCGAGGCGATCAACCTGATCGCGAAGACGTGGGGCGTGCAGAACGTCGGCGAGGGCGACGAGATCGTCGTGTCGCATCTCGAGCATCACGCGAACATCGTGCCGTGGCAGCAGCTTGCCGCGCAAAAGGGCGCGAAGCTCCGCGTGATTCCGGTCGACGATTCGGGGCAGGTGCTGCTCGACGAATACCGGAAGCTGCTCAACGACCGCACGAAGATCGTGTCCGTCACGCAGGTGTCGAATGCGCTCGGCACGGTCGTGCCGGTGAAGGAGATCGTCGAGCTCGCGCATCGCGTGGGTGCGAAGGCGCTCGTCGACGGTGCGCAGTCGATCTCGCACATGCGCGTCGACGTGCAGGCGCTCGACGCGGATTTCTTCGTGTTCTCCGGACACAAGATCTACGGGCCGACCGGGATCGGCGTCGTGTACGGCAAGCGCGCGATCCTCGACGACATGCCGCCGTGGCAGGGCGGCGGCAACATGATCGCGGACGTGACGTTCGAGCGTACGGTGTTCCAGCCGCCGCCGAACCGCTTCGAGGCCGGCACCGGCAACATCGCGGATGCGGTCGGGCTCGGCGCGGCGCTCGACTACGTGAACCGTGTCGGCATCGAGAACATCGCTCGCTACGAGCACGACCTGCTCGCGTATGCGACGAGCGTGCTCGCGCCGGTGCCGGGTGTGCGGCTCGTCGGCACCGCGCGCGACAAGGCGAGCGTGCTGTCGTTCGTGCTGAAGGGCTATGAGACCGAGGAAGTCGGGCAGGCGCTGAACGAAGAGGGCATCGCGGTGCGCTCGGGGCATCACTGCGCGCAGCCGATCCTGCGGCGTTTCGGGCTCGAGGCAACGGTGCGGCCTTCGCTCGCGTTCTACAACACGTGCGACGAGGTCGATGCGCTCGTTCGTGTGGTGCGGCGTCTCGCGACACGGCGCTGACCGCTGACGTCGTTCGCTTGCGGCGGCCCTCGTGGGTTGCCGCAAGCGATTTCCTGCTACCCGATCAGAAACGCACGACCTGCTTCTGCTCGACGCTGAAGCCGTCGCGCAGCACGCACGCGGAATCGGCGAAGTAGCGGCGCGTTTCCGACAGCAGGTCGGTATTGCCGCGACGGCAGAACACCACGCCCGACCCTTCCTCAGTCAGCAGTTCGTCGATCAGCGATTCGGGTTGCCCGATATCGGCGAGATGGACGTTCTGCACGCCGTGCGCGAGCGCATCGAGCGCCTCCCGTATGCAGGGCGCCGCATCGGCTGCCGGATGCTCGGCGAGCCATTGCTCGAGTTCCGTGATGCCGTACAGCCCCGCGAGTTCGCCGAGTTCGCGCAGCAGCGCGCTTTCGACCATCATCACCAGCGTGACGGCGCCGGTGCGCTGCGCGAAGAGGCTGCCGATGCGTTCGGGGCGCAGCAGGCGATCCTGGCCTGCGTCGTCCGGCGCGACGGGCATCACGATGGGCACCAGCCCGTTCCCGAGAAACGCGTTCAACGCGGTGCCGTCGAATTGCGCGACCGGGCTCGTGTTCGCGCGGTCGGATTCGGCGCCGGCAATCAGCAGGCCGCCGTCGTGACCGTCGATGCCGATCGCCTTGACGCCGTGGCTGCCGATCGCGCGCACCAGTTCGTGGTTGATGTCGGCCAGCGCGGCGCGCGTGGCCTGGACCGGCTGCTTGCCGGACGCGGCCGGCACGCCCTGGACGACGACCGGACGAATGCCGGTGAGCGCGAGCAGCGCGACGTCCTGCGCGAATGCCTGGCGAGCGTGCGTATCGCTCGCGGCGCCGCCATCGACGATGACGACGGTCTGCCCGTGCAGGGCCTGCATGAACGGCAGCAAGCGAGCCAAGCCGGCCACGCGCCGTGACGCAAGAGCGGGACTTTCAGGGTCTGGGAACATGGGAATCCGAAATAATGATGGAAGTGCCTGTCGCCGCACGACGCGGCGTCAGTGCGTGCGTTGCATGAGCCGGTGAATCTCGCCGGGCGTCAGCGCGTCGCGCGACGCCTGCCGGAACGGGCGTTCGCTGAAGCACCGCGCCGCGTCGGCGAGCAGTTCGAGGTGTGCGCGGTCGTCCTCTTTCGGCAGGACCAGCACGATGAATTCGCGCACGGGCTTGCGGTCCGGCGCATTGAACGTGAACGGGGCCAGCGCGCGAACGAACAGCGCGACGGCCGAGCCGAGCCCGTCGACACGCGCATGCGGAATCGCGACGCCCTGGCCGAGGCCGGTCGAACCGAGCCGTTCGCGCCTCGCCAGTTCGGTCCGGATCCGTTCCGCGGAAACTCCGCTGCTGCGCGCGACGTATCGCGCGGCGAGGTCGAACAACTGGATCGCGCTTTCGACCGGCACGTCGAGCAGGATGTTGTCCGGCGGACAGGCATCCGCCAGCCGGGTCGCGAGCGGCAAGCCGCCGCGTCGATGGGGAAGGTCGGGTTGGCCGCCGACGGCGGCCTGCTGCGTTTGCATGCGGATCTCTCCGTGTCGTGATGACACGGAAATCCTAGACACATCCGCGTAAAGACGGTGTCAGAGACGCGGGGGGCGGCATTAAAATTTCGTATCGATTGCGGCGTGGCTTGCGCCGCGTGCGCGATACGGACGTCTTCACGTGCCCGACAGGACGAACGGCAGCGTCGTCAGCAGAAAGACCGAAATGCCGACGACCGGCGCGCCGAACGCGATGGCGGCGAACGCCACCGCGGCGCTGGTCAGCACGAGCGTTCTCGACCGCCGGCGGTGCCGGTCGTGCGCAGTTGCCTTGTCTTCGCGGATGGCATCGGCCCGCGCGCCGATCACGTGTTTCCAGAACGTCAAGCCAAGCATGATTGCTCCTGTATGAAAGACGATCGAGACGCGGCGCGCAATGCGCCGTGCAAACGTGTCAGCAGCGCCTGAGCTTCAGCACGCGTGAGATCTGCCCGGACGTGAAGCCGCTGTTGCGCACGTAAGGCGCGCAGTCGAGTGGTGCGGTCGGCGGTTCGCTGACGACTGACCGTATCGCCATGCCGGATGCGGGCAGGCGATCGATCATTGCCGGGGCGGCGGATCGATCGCGCGTCGTTGCAGGGGATTTGCCGCGAGCACACGCCTGAGCGCACGATGCGCGATTACCGCATCGACGTCGTATTCAAGCGTGCGCGGATGTGACTACGGCGCGCACCGTCCGCCTGTCGGCAGGACGGCGGCTCGGGAAAGAGAGACGCAGGCGCCCTGCCTGTCAGGCAGAAAAGCAACTCGGGGGACGAGGACTTCGGATGCGCATGTCGCGTGCTCGGTGGTGGATTGCGAACACATTCTAGTGAACGCACACGCGGGCGCAAGTAAAAAGGTCGTAAAGGTGTGAGGGCAATGCGTCAGGCACGTCGCTCAACGCCCGGCGAGCATCCGGCCGCCGACGCCCATCAGCAGCAAGCCGGCCGTCGTATCGAGCACGGCCTTGCGTCGAACCAGCAGCCGGCGCACCGACGGGTGCGACGCCAGCAGCGCCATCGCGCAATACCACGCGCACGATATCGCGATCGACAACGCGACGACCGCGAGATCGAGCCATGCCGGCGCGTGGGTCGGCACCATCAGCGCGAAGATACTGCCGTAGAACGCGACGGATTTCGGGTTCGTCATGCTGACGACGTAGCCCTTTTTCGCGGCGTGCCAGTCGGAGGCAGTGGCCGGTGCGGAAACGGGCAATGGCTTGCGTGCGGTCAGAATCATTTTCAGGCCGAGCCAGATCAGGTAGCCGGCACCCGCAAGCCGCAGTGCGGTGTGTATCCACGCCACGTGGGTCACGAGCAGGCTCAGCCCGGCGATCGCGATCGCAGCCCAGGTACCGGACGCGGCGGCCAGTCCAAGCCCCGTCATCACGCCGGCGCGGCGCGATGCGACAGCGGTCGCCGTGACGATCACGAAGTTCGGGCCCGGGCTGGCGACGCTCAGCAGCAGGACGCCGGCGAGCGGGAGCAAGACGTTGACGGTGGTCGACATGGCGTGGAAGACGGCGCGGCGGGATGGGCCTTTATCTTACCCGAGCGCTGCAACGGGCCTGCGCACCACGGTGTTGCGTCGATCCCAAACAAAAAAACGCGTGACGACTTCCGTCGCCACGCGTTGCATGTTTCCGCAAGACAGCGCATGCCGGCGAACCATCACGCGCGGCGCATCGTCAGAAATCGAACCCCGGCCCGCCCGCACCGGGGCCGCCCGGCGTCGCGGCCGGCGCCGCATCCTTCGGTGCTTCGAACACGGTTGCATCGGTCGTCAGCAGCAGCCCGGCGACCGATGCCGCGTTCTGCAGCGCGGTGCGCGTGACCTTGGTCGGATCGAGTACGCCCGATTCGACGAGATCGCCGTACTCGCCCGTCTGCGCGTTGTAGCCGAAGTTGCCCGAGCCTTCCGCGACCTTCGCGACGACGACGCTCGCTTCCTCGCCCGCATTCGCGACGATCTGGCGCAGCGGTTCCTCGAGCGCGCGCAGCACGATCTTGATGCCCGCATCCTGGTCGGCGTTCACGCCCTTCAGCTCGCGGATCGCCTGCCGCACGCGGATCAGTGCGACGCCGCCGCCCGGCACGATGCCTTCCTCGACGGCCGCGCGCGTCGCGTGCAGCGCGTCGTCGACGCGATCCTTCTTCTCCTTCACCTCGATCTCGGTCGCACCGCCGACCTTGATCACCGCAACGCCGCCCGCGAGCTTCGCGACGCGTTCCTGCAGTTTTTCGCGGTCGTAGTCCGACGTCGCTTCGTCGATCTGCACGCGGATCTGCTTCACGCGCGCTTCGATGTTCTTCGCATCGCCCGCGCCGTCGATCACGGTCGTGTTTTCCTTGCCGACCTCGATGCGCTTCGCCTGGCCGAGTTCGGCGAGCGTCGCCTTCTCGAGCGTCAGGCCCGTTTCCTCGGCGATGACCTGCCCGCCGGTGAGGATCGCGATGTCCTCGAGCAGCGCCTTGCGGCGATCGCCGAAGCCCGGCGCCTTGACGGCAACCGTCTTCAGGATCCCGCGGATGTTGTTCACGACGAGCGTCGCGAGCGCCTCGCCTTCGACATCTTCCGCGATGATCAGCAGCGGCCGGCCCGACTTCGCGACCTGTTCGAGCACCGGCAGCAGGTCGCGGATGTTCGAGATCTTCTTGTCGTGCAGCAGGATGTACGGGTTCTCGATCTCGGCGATCTGCTTGTCGGGATTGTTGATGAAGTACGGCGACAGGTAGCCGCGATCGAACTGCAGCCCCTCGACGACGTCGAGCTCGTCGGCGAGCGACTTGCCGTCCTCGACGGTGATCACGCCTTCCTTGCCGACGCGGTCGATCGCTTCGGCGATGCGCTGGCCGATCGATTCCTCGCCGTTCGCGGAGATCGTCGCGACCTGCGCGATCTCCTTGCTCGTGGTGGTCGGCCTGCTGATCTTCTTCAGCTCGTCGACGGCCGCTGCGACGGCCTTGTCGATACCGCGCTTCAGGTCGAGCGGGTTGAGCCCGGCCGCGACGTATTTCTGGCCTTCGCGCACGATCGCCTGTGCGAGCACGGTGGCCGTGGTCGTGCCGTCGCCGGCTGCGTCGCTGGTGCGCGACGCGACTTCCTTCACGAGCTGCGCGCCGATGTTCTGCAGCTTGTCCGCGAGTTCGATTTCCTTCGCGACCGATACGCCGTCCTTCGTGACGACCGGCGCGCCGAAGCTGCGTTCGAGCACCACGTTGCGGCCCTTCGGCCCGAGCGTGACCTTCACCGCATTCGCGAGAATGTTCACGCCTTCGGTCAGCTTCGCCCGTGCGACGTCGCTGAAAATGATTTCCTTCGCTGCCATGATTGCGCTCCGTTATTGATTGACGACCGCGACGATGTCTTCCTCGCGCAGGACGAGGAACTCATTGCCGTCCACCTTGACGGCCTGGCCCGCGTACTTGCCGAACAGCACGCGCTCGCCGACCTGCAGGTCGGGCACGATGCGCTGGCCGTCCGCGTCCTTGCGGCCGGGGCCGACGGCGATCACTTCACCCTGGTCGGGCTTCTCTGCGGCGCTGTCGGGGATCACGATGCCCGACGCGGTGGTGGTTTCCTGGTCGAGTCGCTTCACGATGACGCGGTCGTGCAAGGGGCGTAGGCTCATCTTTTCGTCCTGTGCTGTTCTGTCGAAATTGGCTGGCACTCTTTGGGAGAGAGTGCTGACGAGTATAAAAACGCTCGGCGGCGCGATCCAATAACGGATTCGGAAAAGCATTCGCGCGGATGCGCTATGGACGGGAGACGGGCGGGGCGGAGATCAGATCAGCAGCGATACCGTCCTGAACAGCGCGAGATCCTCCCTGCGCGCGGAGCGCGCATGCCTGCGGATCACGTGCAGCAGGCAGTCGATGAAGCAGCGAGCGGCGTCGCTCAGCGTGCTGCTGCGGCGCGTGACGATCCCGAGGTCGCGCGGCTCGAACGTCTCCTTCAGTTGCAACGGCCGCATCCGTTCGCCGAACGGCGGCACGGCCGCGAGTACCGTCGGGCACCACGTGCACATGTCGGCCTGCTCGAGCATCGTCTGCAGCATCGCGACCGACTGCGCGCGCACGATGCGCCGTTCGTCGATCCGTGCGCCGTGGCGCGTGAACAGGTAGTCGACGAGCGCGGCTTGCCCGTCGGCCGCGAAATTCAGCACCCAGTCGTTGTCGAGCAGGTCGTGGATCGATCGTGCGCGTTCGCGCGGATGGCCGGCGCGCACCATGACCGAGGTCTCGTAGCGCAGCATCGGCTCGAACGCGAATTCCTGCGTGCCGCCCGGTTGCACGTGCCCGAGCGCGAAGTCCATGCTGCCGTCGCGCAGCAGCGGCTGTGCGACGGCCATCAGCGCTTCGTAGAGTTCGAGGCGCACGTCGGGCATCCGCTCGCGAAAACGCAGCACGGCTTCCGCGAGGAACGTCATCGTGAGCCACGGCGTGACGCCGATGCTCAGCCGGCCCTCGACGCGGCCGCGCATGCGTTCGAGATCGCTCTGCGCGTGTTCGAGCTGCTTCAGCACGAGCTTCGCGTGCGTGAGCAGCGTCTTTCCGTATTCGGTGAAGCCGATGCCCTCCGGCGCACGCACGAGCAGCGGCAGGCGCTCGCTCGCCTCCAGCTCGCGCAGCGCGCGCGTGACGGCCGCCTGCGACAGCCCGAGCGTGCGTGCCGCGCCGCGGATGCTGCCGGCCTCCGCGCTCGCGACGAGCGCCTGCAACTGATGCAGCTTGATGTTGCTCATGGTGCGATACCCGACAACGAAAGGTTGTCATCATAACGAAACCGAGGCTGGTCGCCGGGATTTTCGCTGCATACGATTCGGCCACGATCGGTCATCCGGGCGATCGACGACCGGAATGCATTCAGGAGAATCGGGGTTGGACCAGAAACATATTCATCCGGAAATAACGGCCATCGAGGCGGAGATGATCGCGCTGCGTCATCGGCTGCACGCGCATCCCGAACTTGGCTTCGAGGAGCACGCGACAAGCGATCTCGTTGCCGATTGCCTGACAACGTGGGGTTATCGGGTGACGCGCGGGCTCGGCGGCACGGGCGTGGTCGGCACGCTGACGCGCGGCGCCGGGAAACGGCTCGGATTGCGCGCGGACATGGACGCGCTGCCGATCCGCGAGACAACCGGGCTGCCGCATGCGAGCCGGCGCGACGGCGTGATGCACGCGTGCGGCCATGATGGCCACACGGCGATGCTGCTTGCGGCGGCCCGCTGTCTTGCGGGGCGCGCGCGCTTCGCGGGCACATTGAACCTGATTTTCCAGCCGGCCGAAGAAGGGCTCGGCGGCGCGAAGCGGATGATCGACGACGGACTGTTCACGCAATTTCCGTGCGATGCCGTGTTCGCGATGCATAACGTGCCGGGCCTGCCGGCCGGCGTGCTCGGCTTCTGCGACGGGGCGGCGATGGCGTCGGCCGACGAGGTGTGCGTGCGCGTGATCGGGCGCGGCGGGCATGGCGCCGCGCCGCACACGACGATCGATCCGGTGGTCGTGTGCGCGTCGATCGTGATGGCGTTGCAGACGGTCGTGTCGCGCAACGTGAATCCGCAGGAACTGGCGATCGTCACGGCCGGCTCGATCCATGCGGGCACCGCATCGAACGTGATCCCGCCGCATGCGGACCTTGAACTCAGCGTGCGTGCGCTGTCGCCGGACGTGCGCGCGCTGCTGGAGCGACGCATCCGCGAGATCGTGGATGGGCAGGCCGCGAGTTACGGCGCGACGGCCGAGATCGACTATCGATACGGCTATCCGGTGCTCGTCAATCACGCGGCGGAAACGGCGTTCGCGCGCGACGTGGCCCGCGAATGGGGCGGCGACGCGGCGCTGATTCCGCATCTGCGGCCGATCGCGGCGAGCGAGGATTTCGCATTCATGCTCGAGGCGTGCCCGGGCAGCTACCTGTCGATCGGCAACGGCGACGGCACGGCTGGATGCGGGCTGCACAACCCGGGCTACGACTTCAACGATGCTTGCCTCGCGACGGGTGCGAGCTACTGGACCGCGCTCGCGGAGCGATACCTCGGGTGATGCGGCTGCACGATTTCGGGTCACGATTCACGATTTACACAAGGAGACGGGCAATGAAACAGTGGATGGCGGCGCTCGCGGTAGCGCTGGCGGCAGGATCGGTGCATGCGGGCGACTGGACGGACAAGGAGATTCGCCTCGCGGTCGATCCGACTTACCCGCCGCTCGAATACAAGCTGCCCGACGGCACGCTGACGGGCTTTGGGATCGATATCACGAATGCATTGTGCGCGGAGCTGCACGCGCGCTGCGTGTGGGTCGAGTCGAGCTTCGACGGGATGATCCCGGGGCTGCTCGCGCGCAAGTTCGACGTGATCGCGTCGTCGATGACGATCACGCCGAAGCGGATGCAGCAGATCGCGTTCACGAACCGCATCTCGAATGCACCCGCCCGGCTGATCGCGCGCAAGGGCACGCCGCTGCTGCCGACGGCCGAATCGCTGAAAGGCAAGCGCGTGGGCGTCGAGCAGGGTTCCGCGCAGGCCGACTACGCGGTCGCGAACTGGCAGCCGGCCGGCGTGCAGATCGTGTCGTACCAGAACCAGGATCAGGTGTACGCCGATCTCGTGACGGGGCGGCTCGACGCGGCGTTCCAGGCATCGATCGCGGCCAGCGACGGCTTTCTGAAGAAGCCGCAGGGCAAGGACTTCATGTTCGCCGGCGCGCCGATCGACGACGCGAAGTACTTCGGGCAGGGCGACGGCCTCGGGTTGCGCAAGCAGGACCACGACCTGCGCGACGCATTCAACCGCGCGCTCGCAACGATTCTCGCGAACGGCACGTACCAGCGGATCAACCGGAAGTATTTCGACTTCGATATCTACGGCACGAAGTAAGCAGCAGCGCACGCAATGTGCGCGATCGACCATAAATAAATAAGGATTACGGATGAACTGGAGATCGATTTTTGTCGCGCTTCCGGCGCTGTGCGCAGCGCCCGCGTTCGCGTTCGCGCAAGGCAGCGTCACGCTCTATGGCCTCGTCGATGCGGGAATCGACTATACGAACAACGTTGGCGGGCACAGTGCGTGGCAGATGGCGAGCGGCTTCGCGCAGGGCAGCCGCTGGGGGCTGAAGGGCACCGAGGACCTGGGCGGCGGCTACAGCGCGCTGTTCCAGATCGAGAATGGCTTCAACGTGAACAGCGGCACGCTTGCGCAGGGCGGCCGCATGTTCGGGCGTCAGGCCTACGTCGGGCTCGGCAGCACGCGCTTCGGCACGTTGACGCTCGGCCGGCAATACGATTCGGTCGTCGACTATCTCGCGCCGACGACCGCGAACGGGAGCTGGGGCGTCTATCCGTTCTCGCACCCGCTCGACAACGACAACACCGGCAACACGTTCCGCACGAACAATACCGTGAAGTA
This sequence comes from Burkholderia sp. FW306-1C-G01B, assembly GCF_058781685.1. Classification (NCBI taxonomy): domain Bacteria; kingdom Pseudomonadati; phylum Pseudomonadota; class Betaproteobacteria; order Burkholderiales; family Burkholderiaceae; genus Burkholderia; species Burkholderia sp. FW306-1C-G01B. The sequence goes on along the minus strand of NZ_JBYSWZ010000001.1, from coordinate 353,750 downwards.
TGCGAGTCCGGATTTCTCCGGCTTCTCGTTCGGCGGCACGTACAGCTTCAGCAACGACACGGGTTTCGCGAACAACCGGGTCTGGAGCGTCGGCGCGCAGTACGAGCAGGGTGGCCTGCTCGTCGGTGCGGCGTTCCTGAACGCGGACAACCCGGGCGCAACATCGGGCGGTGCGATCGCGGGTTCCGGGTCGGTCGGCGCCGATGCGAACTTCGCGTCGGCACGGCTGCGGATCTTCGGGGCGGGCATCAACTACACCGCAGGGCCCGCGACGGTCGGATTCGCGTACACGAACAGCAACGTCACGCGGCCGACCGCGAACGTCGGCTACCTGTTCGGCGACGAAACGATCGCACCGGTGACCGGGCCGCTTGCGGGTGGTGCGGTGACGTCGATCAAGTATCAGAACTTCGAAGTGAACGGCAAGTATCAGTTCACGCCGGCGTTGTTCGTCGGCGCGCAATATGTGTACACGACGGTGCGCTACGACGCGACGACCGGCGCCGCGAAGCCGAGGATTCATTCGATCGGGTTGATGGCCGACTACAACCTGTCGAAGCGCACGGATGTGTATCTGATGGGCGCGTATCAGCGGATCGCAGGAGACGCGACCGGCTCGTCGCTCGATCAGGCGTATATCCCGGGCGCGGCCGATCTGTCGTCGACGTCGAAGCAGTTGATGGTGCATGCGGGGATTCGGCACAAGTTCTGATGGAACCCGCCGGAAAGAAGGCGGCGGCCCGCCGCCTTCATCCATCACGAAGCGACGCGAATCACGACCTTGCCGAAATGCTGTCCCGACTGCAGGTACGCATACGCTTGCGGCGCTTCGTCGAAGCCGAACACGCGATCGACCACCGGCTTGATCCGCTTCGCATCGACGAACCGCACGACGTCGTCGAGCATCGCGCGGCTGCCGACCATGATCCCGTGCAATTGCCGAATGCCGCCGATCAGCGAAAGCAGCCCGAGTTCGGGGCCGCCGAAGCCGCTGACGCCGCCGATCACCGACACGATGCCGCCCAGCTTCGTCGCGGCGACCGAGCGCGGCAGCGTGTCGTGTCCGCCGACTTCCAGGACGAGATCCGCGCCCGCGCCGCCGGTGAGCCGCAGCACCTCGTGCTCCCACTCGGGCGTCGCGCGATAGTTGATCGTTGCATCCGCACCGAGTGCGCGGGCGCGTTCGAGCTTCGCATCGCTCGACGACGTGACGATCGTGCGCAACCCCGCCGCGTGCGCGAGCTGCAGCGCGACGATCGAGACGCCCCCCGTGCCGAGCAGCACGACGGTTGAGCCCGGCCCCGCGCCTCCGTCGGCGAACAGCGCATTCCACGCGGTGATGCCCGCGCACGACAGCGTCGCCGCTTCGTCGTAGTCGAGATGCGCGGGAATCGCGACCAGCGCCGCTTCGTCGGACACGAAGTGCTCGGCCAGCACGCCGTCGAATTGCGCGCCGGGGGAACCCGAGACCTTCTGCGGCGTGGGCGGCCCGTCGATCCAGCGCGGGAAGTACGTGTTGATCACGCGATCGCCCGGCTTGAAGCGCGTGACGTCGCGGCCGGTTTCGACGACTTCGCCGGCGCCGTCGGCAACAGGAATCAACGCGTCCTTGCCGATGCCGAGATAGTCGCCGCGCGCGAACATCAGGTCGCGGTAGTTCAGTCCTGCCGAGTGGATCTTCACGACGAGGTCGGTCGGCCCGACGGGCCGGCGTGTCGCGTCGATGCGCCGGAGCCCGGCAGCGCCGTCGCCGGGTTTGACTTGCCATGCGTGCATGTCGACTCCTTTTCGAGATAGGTAGAACTATCATAGTGTTGCGCACGGGGACGCATTGGCGAGAATTCGGCCACTGACTGTCGCCGTCATGGACACAAACCTGTCATCCAACCGGAGCGGAATCGCATGGACGAGCGTTTGAGAGGCGTCGCCGAATTCGTCGACGTCGTGGAGTCGGGCAGCTTCGCGGCGGCGGCGCTGCGCATCGGCGTCACGCGTTCGGCGATCGCGAAGGTCGTCGCGCGGCTCGAACGCCGTCTCGGCGCGCGGCTGCTGCAGCGCACGACGCGCCAGCTCAGCCTGACCGACGAAGGGCTCGTCTATTACGAGCAGTGCCGCCGGCTGCTGGCCGAACTCGGCGAAACGGAGGCCGCGCTCGACGCGGGCCGGCGCGAGCCGTCGGGGCGGCTGCGCATCAGCGTGCCCGTGCTGTTCGGGCGGCAATGCGTTGCGCCCGTCATGCGGCGCCTCGTCGAGCGTCATCCGCGGCTCGAGATCGACGTGTCGTTCAGCGATCGCCTGGCCGACCTGATCAACGACGGTTTCGACGTCGCGGTGCGCATCGGCGAGCTTGCGGATACGAGCACGCTCGTCGGGCGGCGGCTTGGCGTACAGCGGATGGGCATTTGCGCATCGCCCGCGTATCTCGAACGTCACGGCCGGCCGACGGGGCTCGACGAACTCGGGTCGCACGTCGGCATCGCATATTCGCGCGGCGGGCAGCCGGCACCATGGCGGATCATCGGTGCGGACGGCGCGGTGCACGACCACCGCGCGGCCGGCCGCCTGCGATTCGACGACCTGCAGGCGATCGCCGATGCGGCCGCTGCCGGCGCGGGCCTCGCGTGGCTGCCGTGCTGGCTGATGGCGCCTTACCTGCGCGACGGCCGCCTCGTGCTCGTGATGGACAGCAACAGCGTGTCGGGCGCCGAGGTGTTCGCGGTGCGGCCGTCGTCGCGCCACGTGCCGTCGAAGGTGCGGGTCGTCATCGATGCGCTCGTCGACGAGATTCCGCGGATGCTGGCGTCGGAAGACTGAGGCGGGAAGGCGACCCGCACAAGCGCGCACCGCATCCGGGCGGAGCGGCTGAACGATGCGGGCGTGGCGACCGTACGCGTTTTTCCGATCCGATGCACAATCGTCCGGAACGCGGATGCGCCGCGTGGCTGCATACGCATCGCGACTTCTTCGATTCCTTCCACACAGGCACGAATCATGTCATCCCGCACCTACCTCGTCACAGGCGCGTCGCGCGGCATCGGCTTCGCGGTCAGCACATTTCTGGCGCAGCGCGGCCATCGCGTCATCGGCCTAGCGCGGCATGCGCAGGGCATCGATTTCCCCGGCGAATTGCTCGCGTGCGATCTTGCCGACATCGAACGGACGGCGGCAACGCTCGCGCGCATCAGCGAGCGGCACGACGTCGACGGCATCGTCAACAACGCCGGCATCGTGTTGCCGCAGCCGCTCGGGCAGATCGATTTCGGGTCGCTGCAGGCGGTGTTCGATCTGAACGTGCGTGCCGCGATCCAGGTCACTCAGCACTTTGCGGATGCGATGAAGGCGCGCGGTCGCGGGCGCATCGTCAACATCTGCAGCCGCGCGATTTTCGGCAGCCTCGATCGCACCGCGTATTCGGCCGCGAAGAGCGCACTCGTCGGCTGCACGCGCACGTGGGCGCTCGAACTGGCCGAGCATGGCGTGACCGTCAACGCGGTCGCGCCGGGCCCGATCGAGACCGAACTGTTCCGACAGACGCGGCCGGTCGGCAGCGAAGCCGAACGCAAGGTGCTCGCGACGATTCCCGCGCGCCGGCTCGGCACGCCCGATGACGTGGCGGCCGCGATCGCGTTCTTCCTGTCCGACGAAGCCGGTTTCGTCACGGGGCAGGTGCTGGCCGTGGACGGCGGCGGCAGCCTCGGCGGGCGCAGCTGACGCATCGCGGCGCGGGCCGCGCCAAACGGCCTGCATCGGGCCCGCATCGCATATTCCCGCACCCCGTTAGCATGTGACGAATCCGACTTTGGGCGCCGCGCGCGCGAAGATAAGATCGCCGATCCCGTAGATCGAGCGTTCACGATAATGAAAAAGTCCGCGTCGCCGTTGCATGCTTTCCGTTTCCGTGTCGTCTGCGCCGCGATCGCCGGCGCGGTGTCGCTCGCATCGTGCGGCGGCGTCGACAGCGATCCGCCGCCTCCGCAGGCCGGCACGACACCGCCGCAGGCCGCAAAGCGCCCGAACATCCTGTACATCATGGCCGACGATCTCGGCTATTCCGACATCCATGCATTCGGCGGCGAGATCAACACGCCGAACCTCGACGCGCTCGTCGCATCGGGCCGCATCCTGTCGAACCATCACACGGGCACCGTGTGCGCGATCACGCGTGCGATGCTGGTGTCCGGCACCGATCACCATCTCGTCGGCGAAGGCACGATGGGCGTGCCGACCGACGAGCGGCGCGGGCTGCCCGGCTACGAGGGCTACCTGAACGACCGTGCGCTGTCGTTCGCACAACTGCTGAAGGACGCCGGCTACCACACCTATATCGCGGGCAAGTGGCACATCGGCTCGGGGATCGTCGGCAGTGCGACGGGCAGTGGGCAGACGCCCGACCAGTGGGGCTTCGAGCGCAGCTACGTGCTGCTCGGCGGCGCGGCGACCAACCACTTCGCGCACGAGCCGGCCGGCTCGTCGAACTACACGGAGGACGGCCGTTACGTGCAGCCTGGTCAGCCCGGGCAGCCGGGCGGTACGGGCGGCAGCCCGGCCGTGTTCTATTCGACCGATTTCTATACGCAGAAGCTGATCTCGTACATCGATTCGAACCAGCGCGACGGCAAGCCGTTCTTCGCATATGCGGCGTACACGTCGCCGCACTGGCCGCTGCAGGTGCCCGAACCGTGGCTGCACAAGTACGCGGGCGTCTATGACGCCGGCTACGACGCGATCCGCAACGCGCGGATCGCGCGGCAGAAAGCGCTCGGCCTGATTCCCGCCGACTTCAAGCCGTTCGACGGCGTGCCCGAAACGACGGCGGCGTCGCCCGCGACCGCGAACAACGGCACCGCGAGCGCGAAATACATCAGCGCGGTGCATCCGGCCGCGGACGGCTACAGCGACTACGGCACCGGCAAGGTCGACAAGCTGTGGTCGAGCCTGTCGCCGGCCGAGCGCCGTGCGCAGGCGCGCTACATGGAGATCTACGCGGGGATGGTCGAGAACCTCGACTACAACATCGGCCTGCTGATCCAGCACCTGAAGGACATCGGCGAATACGACAACACGTTCATCATGTTCCAGTCGGACAACGGCGCGGAAGGCTGGCCGATCGATTCCGGCGCGGACCCGACGGCGACCGACACCGCGAACGCGCAGGAGCCGACCTATTCGGCGCTCGGCACCGACAACGGCAAGCAGAACGCGCAGCGCCTGCAGTACGGGCTGCGCTGGGCCGAAGTGAGCGCGTCGCCGTTCCGGCACACGAAGGGCTACTCGGCCGAAGGCGGCGTATCGACGCCGACGATCGTGCGCCTGCCGGGCCAGTCGCAGCAGTTGCCGACGCTGCGCGCGTTCACGCACGTGACCGACAACACGGCGACCTTCCTCGCGGTCGCGGGCGTCACGCCGCCGTCGCAGCCGGCGCCGCCGCTCGTCAACACGCTGACGGGCGTCGACCAGAACAAGGGCAAGGTGATCTACAACAACCGCTACGTGTACCCGGTCACGGGCCAGTCGCTGCTGCCGGTGCTCACCGGTTCGGCGACGGGCGAGGTGCATACGGCGCCGTTCGGCGACGAAGCATACGGCCGCGCGTACCTGCGCAGCGCCGACGGGCGCTGGAAGGCGCTGTGGACCGAGCCGCCGCTCGGGCCGCTCGACGGTCACTGGCAGCTTTACGACCTCGCATCGGATCGCGGCGAGACGACCGACGTGTCGGCGCAGAACCCGTCGGTGATCGGCACGCTCGTCGACCAGTGGAAGACGTACATGAGCAACGTCGGCGGCGTCGAGCCGCTGCGTCCGCGCGGTTATTACTGAGCGCCCCCGGGCCTGTCGCTTCGCTCCAGGGCCCCCGACGGGGCATCCCCCAAGGGAGCTTCCTTCGGGGCGGAAAACCTGGAGCGGGCAGGCGCTTTCTTGAAAGGACGACACGATGCGGTTCCGGTTCTGGACGATCGGCGCGGCGCTCGCCGCCACGCTGTTCGCCGCCGCGTTCGCGGTGGGCTATGCGAATCCGGCGGCGCCGGCGGGCGGCGCTTTCGACGACGCGAATCGCGGCCGCGCGCTCGCGCCGCTCGGCTCGGAGCGGCAGTGCGAGCGCTACTCGGGGCTGCCGGCAAAGTGGCGCGACGACCCGAAGGCCGGGATGGTGCATCTGCGCGGCGGCGCGTTCGTGTTCGGCAGCACGCGCGGTTATGCGGACGAGCGTCCGGCCGGCGACGGCCGCACGCACGTCGGCGGTTTCTGGATCGACCAGACCGACGTGACGATCGCGCAGTTCGCCGCATTCGTGCAGGCGACCGGCTACGTGACCGAGGCCGAGCAGCAGGGCGGTGCGGCGGTGTTCAACATGCCGACGCGCGACGAGATGAATGCGCGCGACCTCGCATGGTGGTCGTGGGTGAAGGGGGCATCGTGGCGTCATCCGCGCGGGCCCGGCAGCGGCGTCGACGGGCTGGGCAACCTGCCCGTCACGCTCGTCACGCAGCGCGATGCGCTGGCCTATGCGCGCTGGCTCGGCCGCGATCTGCCGACCGAGGCCGAATGGGAATACGCGGGCAAGGCCGGCCGCGACGACGCGTCGCTCGACGCGGCGCCGCGCGATGCGCAGGGCAAGCCGGCCGCGAACTACTGGCAGGGCGCGTTCCCGGTGCTCGATACGGCCGAGGACGGTCATGCGGGTCTCGCGCCCGTCGGCTGTTATGCAGCGAACGGCTTCCGCCTCTACGACATGATCGGCAATGCCTGGGAATGGACGAAGGACGCGTACACGGGCCCGCATCAGCCGCACGCCAACGGCGACACGGCGGCCGTCGCACCGCCGACGCGCCGGCACGATACGCCGATGGTCATCAAGGGCGGCTCGTTCCTGTGCTCGCGCGACTACTGCGTGCGCTATCGCGCGTCATCGCGCGAACAGCAGGAGGCCGATCTCGGCGCGTCGCACATCGGCTTTCGCACGATCCTGAGGGATGCATCGTGAGGAACCGCATCGTGCGATCCGTTTCCGTATGGCTGCTGGCCGCGTGCGGTGTCGTCCATCAGGGATCGGCCGTTGCGGCCGAATCGGTTGCCCCGGCCGTGCGCGTCGGCGTGACGCGCGGCGTGCATGCGCAGATCCTGGACGAAGTGAAGCGGGTCGCTGCTGCACGCGGGTTGGGTGTCGACGTCGTCGAATTCGACGATGCGTCGCGCATCGACGCGGCGCTCGCCGACGGCCGGATCGACGCGGCCAGCTTCGAGGATGCGCAACAGCTTGCCGCGACGCGTGCGCGGAAACGCTACGCGCTGACCGAAGTCGCGCCGACCGTCACGCTGCCGATGGCGCTTTATTCGCGCAAGCTGAAAAACCTGAACGAATTGCCGCCCGGCGCGACGGTCGCGATTCCCGCCGATCGGCGCGGGATGGCGCGTGCGCTCGTGCTGCTGCAGAACGACACGCTGGTGACGCTGCGCGAGCAGGCCGGCCTGCGTGCAACGCTGCGCGACGTGACCGGCAACCGGCTCGGGTTGAAATTTGTCGCGCTGCGCCGCGATCGTCTTTACGCCGCGCTCGACACGGCTGCGTTCGTCGCGATCGACAGCGACGATGCCGCCCGCGTCGGGCTGCAGCCCGCGCGCGACAGCATCGGCATCGAGGACGCGCGTTCGCCGTACGCGAACGTGCTGACGGTGCGCAACGCCGATCGCGCGAAACCGTGGGTCGCGCAGCTCGTCGCCGCATATCACTCGGACGACGTCGCGCGCTTCATCCTCACGCGTTACCAGGATTCGGTGCGGCGGCCGTGGTAGACACGTACCTGCTCGCGTGCAATGCATGCGGACGCTGTTGCAACAGCGCGCCGACGCTGTCGCTGCGCGAACTGTTCCGGCATCGGCACCGCTTCGTCGGCGCGCTGACGATCCGTCGCGTGCCTTACACTTGGCGCTCTTTCGATCGTTTCCGACGGAGCGGGCATGTACGCGTCGACCTTCATTTTTCGTGCCGGGCAATACGATGACGAATTCCACCGGCTCGACCGGCAGATCGCCGACATGGCGCGCGCGACGCCCGGCTATCTCGGCGAGGAGACGTGGGAGAACGCCGAAGCGGGGTTGATCCAGAACGTCTACTACTGGGAATCGGAAGCGGCACTGCAGCAATTGATGCAGCATCCGGCGCACCTCGAAGCGAAGGCGAAGCAGGCGCGCTGGCTCGACGGCTATCGCGTCGTGATCTCGAAGGTGCTCCGCGAGTACGGCGACGGCAAGCTGGCGCAGCCGCATGCGGCTCAATCCGCGTGACTGGCTGCCTGATTCAGGCGAACCGATGACGGCACGGCGTCCGGCTGTGCCGCGCCGCTTCAAAGCGCCTCAACCAGCCGCCGCGTACTCTTCTCGCAGTACTCATGACACGCTGCCCGCGCGGCAATCGACGCGCCGTGCACGAACCGCGGCGCATCCGCGCGCCGCGACATCGACACGACGATCGACGGCGGCGACGGCTGCAGCGGCAGTTCGACGACTTCGCCGCTCTCGATCAGCGCATCGACGAACAGCACCGGAATCGCGGCGACGCCGAAGCCGTCGCGCACGAGCTGCACGATCACCGAGATCGACGGCGATCCGGTAATGCGCGTGTCCGACAGCGGCACGCCATGCGCATGCGCGAGCGTACGGACGATGTCCTCGAGCGCGCGGTGGGGCGCGGTGCCGCGCCCGTAGGTCAGGATCGGCTGGCGCAGCACCTGCCGCGCAAGGCCCGTGCGCGTGTTCGGCAGCAGCCCCGCGCGCGCGATCCAGCGCACCGGATAGTTCGCGAGCGCGTCGCAGACGACCGACGCCTCGTCGCTGCCCTCGACGCGGATGATCAGGTCGAGCTCGCCGGCCATCAGCCGGCGCTGCAGCACGACGCTCACGTCGACGGTCAGGTCGATCTCGAGTTGCGGGTAGTCGGCCGCGAGGCGGCGCATATAGTGCGGCAGCCAGCTATGCACGACGGTCTCGATCACGCCGAGCCGCAGCTTGCCGCGCAGCGCGCTCTCGCCGGACGCGGCGGCCTGCAGCTCCTGCGTCGCCTCGACCACGGCTTTCGCATAGCCGAGCAGGTACTCGCCGTTCGGCGTGAGCCGGAATTCGCGGCTGTCGCGGTCGACGAGTACCGTCTGCAATTCGTCCTCGAGCGCCTTCAGGCGCTGCGAGATCGCGGCCGGCGTCGCGTGCAGCGCGGCGGCCGTCGTGCGGAAGTTGCGCAGCTTCGCGAGCGTGACGAAGGTTTCGAGAAAACGCGTGTTCATGGCGGTCGGCAAGGCATTGGGCGCGCAGCTTGCCCCGCTGAAAAAATGAACGGGACCGGGGAAAACCCGAAGATACGTTAAGAAATTCTATACACGCAGCGCAAAAAAACTCGTTGGCGACAAAATTTTTTCTTTTCTATTCTTCGCCGTATCCGATGACGCGACACCGTCATCCCGACCACATCCCGATCTGCCATTGAATCTCATGACGCCTTCCGAATTCCGCCAGTCCGTGCGTCGCGGCGCGTTCCGCGGCCCGACCGCAGGCCATTGCGGCCCGTTCGCGCAAGCGAATCTCGCGATCCTGCCCGATGCGTACGCGCACGATTTCCTGCGCTTTTGTCAGGCGAATCCGAAGGCGTGCCCGCTGCTCGGCGTCGGCGAACCGGGCGCGTTCCGGATCGACGCGCTCGGCGAGGATCTCGACATCCGCACCGACGTGCCGAGCTACAACGTGTACCGCGACGGCCGCCTGACCGAACGCGTCGAGTCGCTGGAGGCGCTGTGGCGCGACGATTTCGTCGTGTTCGCGATCGGCTGCTCGTTCTCGTTCGAGGAGATGCTCGCCCGTGAAGGGATCGGGCTGCGCCACGTCGAGGAGGGCCGCAACGTGCCGATGTACCGCACGTCGATTCCGAACCGGCGCGCAGGCATCTTCGGCGGCCGGCTCGTCGTGTCGATGCGGCCGATGCGCGGCGCCGATGCGATCCGTGCGGTGCAGATCACGAGCCGCTTTCCGGGCGTGCACGGCGCGCCGATCCATATCGGCCACCCGCAGGAACTGGGCATCGCGGATCTGAACGCACCCGAATTCGGCGACGCGGTGACGATCCGCGACGGCGAGCTGCCGGTGTTCTGGGCGTGCGGCGTGACGCCGCAAACCGCGCTGATGGACGCGAAGCTGCCGATCGCGATCGCGCATACGCCCGGCCACATGCTGATGACCGACATCACGAACGCGTCGCTGGCCGTGTTCTGATCCGGCATCGCGGCGACGCACACACGACACACGCACACAATTGACGGCGCATAACGACAGGAGCACCACCATGGAAAGCAAGACCCTCGCGGCACCCGCCGCCGAGCCCGCGAGCCCCGAGCGTAGCGGCCTGTTCTCGTGGTACGCGTACGCGCAGCCGCGCGAGCGCCGCGCGTTCTGGAGCTGCAAGGTCGGCTACATGCTCGACGGGATGGACACGCAGATGCTGTCGTTCGTGATCCCGACGCTCGTCGCGACCTGGGGCATCTCGCTCGCGGACGCCGGCTTCATCGGCACGATCACGCTGCTCGCATCGGCGCTCGGCGGCTGGATCGCCGGCATTCTGTCCGACCGGATCGGCCGCGTGCGCACGCTGCAGCTCACGGTGCTGTGGTTCGCGGTGTTCACCGCGCTGTGCGGGCTCGCGCAGAACTATCACCAGTTGCTCGCGGCGCGCGCGCTGATGGGCTTCGGCTTCGGCGGCGAGTGGACGGCCGGTGCGGTGCTGATCGGCGAGGTGATCCGTGCGCGCGATCGCGGCAGGGCGGTCGGCCTGGTGCAGTCGGGCTGGGCGATCGGCTGGGGGCTGTGCGCGCTGCTGTATGCGCTGCTGTTCTCGGTGCTGCCGGCCGAGCAGGCGTGGCGCGCGCTGTTCCTCGTCGGGCTGGCGCCCGCGCTGCTGGTCGTCGCGATCCGCCGCTACGTGAAGGAGCCGGACGTCTACGAAAAGGAGAAGGCCGCGCAGGCGAAGGTGGCCGACGCGCCGCGCCTCACCGAGATCTTCGCGCCGAAGCTGATCACGACGACGCTGCGCGCGGCGCTGCTGACGACCGGCGCGCAGGGCGGCTACTACGCGATCACGACGTGGCTGCCGACCTTCCTGAAGACCGAGCGGCACCTGACCGTGATGGGCACCGGCGGTTATCTCGCGATGATCATCTTCGGCTCGTGGGTCGGCTACCTGACGAGCGCATACCTGACCGACCGCCTCGGCCGCAAGCCGAACTTCATCCTGTTCGCGGTCGGCTCGATGGCGATCGCGTTCGCGTACACGTCGCTGAACCTGACCAACGCGTCGATGCTGTGGCTCGGCTTCCCGCTCGGCTTCTTCGCGTCGGGCATCTTCTCGGGGATGGGCGCGTTCCTCACCGAACTGTTCCCGACCCGCGTGCGCGGCTCGGGCCAAGGCTTCTGCTACAACGTGGGCCGCGCGATCGGCGCATTGTTCCCGTTCCTGATCGGCGCGCTGTCGAAGCAGTACGGGCTCGGCACGAGCATCGGGGTCTTCGCGGTCGCCGCATACGGCGTGGTGATCGTCGCCGCGCTGACGCTGCCCGAGACGCGCGGCCGCGAACTCGACGCCGCGTAAGCGGCGGGGCGGCCCGCCCTTCGTTTTCTTCCCCTTTCATCGACACCGTGACACGGCGCGCGACGCGCGCCGTGCGGCGGCGCTCGTTCCGAGATTTCACGACGCATCGACCATCATGACCGACCGACACCTTTCTCCCGTTCCCTCCGACGCCGCACGCTGGCAATTCTGGATCGACCGCGGCGGCACGTTCACCGACATCGTCGCGCGCCGGCCCGACGGCACGCTCGTCACGCACAAGCTGCTGTCGGAGAACCCCGAGCAGTACCGCGACGCGGCCGTGGCCGGCATCCGCTACCTGCTCGGCCTCGCCGACGGCGAGCCGATCACGCCCGAGCGCGTCGACATGGTGAAGATGGGCACGACGGTCGCGACCAACGCGCTGCTCGAACGCAAGGGCGAACGCACCGCGCTCGCGACGACGCGCGGCTTTCGCGACGTGCTGCGCATCGCGTACCAGAACCGGCCGCGCCTGTTCGATCTCGACATCGTGCTGCCCGATGCGCTGTACGAGAGCGTCGTCGAGATCGACGAGCGCATCGGCGCGCATGGCGACGTCGTCGTGCCGCTCGATGCACAGGATGCCGAAGCGTCGCTGCGTCGCGTGTTCGACACCGGCGTGCGTGCGCTCGCGATCGTGCTGATCCACGGCTACCGCTACACCGCGCATGAACGCGCGCTCGCGGAGCTCGCACGCCGCATCGGCTTCACGCAGGTTTCGGTGTCGCACGAAGTGTCGCCGCTGATGAAGATGGTGTCGCGCGGCGATACGACCGTCGTCGACGCGTACCTGTCGCCGATCCTGCGTCGCTACGTCGAGCAGGTCGCGCACGAGATGCCGGGCGTGAACCTGCAGTTCATGCAGAGCAGCGGCGGCCTGACGCGCGCCGATGCGTTCCAGGGCAAGGACGCGATCCTGTCGGGCCCGGCCGGCGGCATCGTCGGGATGGTGCGCGCCGCGCGCGCGGCCGGCTTCGGCCAGGTGATCGGCTTCGACATGGGCGGCACGTCGACCGACGTGTCGCACTACAACGGCGAATTCGAGCGCGTGTTCGAGACCCAGGTGGCCGGCGTGCGGATGCGTGCGCCGATGATGAGCATCCACACGGTCGCCGCGGGCGGCGGCTCGGTGCTGGGCTTCGACGGCGCGCGGCTGCGCGTCGGCCCCGAATCGGCCGGCGCGAACCCGGGGCCGGCCGCGTACCGGCGCGGCGGCCCGCTGACGGTGACCGACTGCAACGTGATGCTCGGCAAGATTCAGCCCGATCATTTCCCGCGCGTGTTCGGCCCGCATGCAAACGAGCCGCTCGACCGCGACGGCGTGGCCGCGAAGTTCGCGGCGCTCGCCGATGAAATCCATGCGGCGACGGGGCGGCGCGAGACGCCCGAAGCACTCGCCGAAGGCTTCCTGGAAATCGCGATCGGCAGCATGGCGAACGCGATCAAGAAGATTTCCGTGCAGCGCGGCCACGACGTGTCGCGCTACGTGCTGACGACGTTCGGCGGCGCGGGCGGCCAGCACGCGTGCGGCGTGGCCGATGCGCTCGGGATGACGCAGGTGTTCGCGCATCCGCTCGCGGGCGTGCTGTCCGCATACGGGATGGGCCTGGCCGACCAGACCGCGATGCGCGAGCGCGCGGTCGAGGCCGTGCTGTCCGATGCATCGCTGCCGGCCTTGAACGCGGCGCTCGACCGGCTGGCCGACGAGGCCGTCGGCGCACTGCTCGAACAGGGCGTGCCGCCGGAGCGGATCGCGACCGAGCGGCGCGTGCACCTGCGCTACCAGGGCACCGATTCGGCGCTCGACGTGCCGGCCGGCAGCGTCGACGCGATGCAGCAGGCGTTCGAGGCCGCGTACCGGCAGCGCTACGCGTTCCTGATGCCCGGCACGCCGCTCGTCGCCGAACTGGCGTCGGTCGAGGCAATCGGCCGCTCCGACGCGCCGGTGGACATCGCGCCGCTGGCCTCGCGCGGGGAAGGCGCTGCGCCGCGTGCCGATTCCGCCGTGCGCTTTCATTCCGGCGGCAAGTGGCACGACGCGTCGCTGTACGTGCGCGACACGCTGCTGGCCGGCGACACGATCGACGGCCCGGCGATCGTCGCGGAGAAGAACGGCACGACCGTCGTCGAGCCTGGCTGGCGCGCGCGGATGACCGCACAGGGCAATCTCGTGCTGACGCGCACGACGCCGCTGCCGACGCGCCGCTCGCTCGGCACCGATGCCGATCCGGTGCGGCTCGAGATCTTCAACAACCTGTTCATGTCGATCGCCGAGCAGATGGGGCTGCGGCTGCAGAACACCGCGTATTCGGTGAACATCAAGGAGCGGCTCGACTTCTCGTGCGCGATCTTCGACGGCGACGGCAACCTGATCGCGAACGCGCCGCACATGCCCGTGCACCTCGGCTCGATGGGCGAGAGCATCCGCACGGTGATCGAGCGCAACCGCGGCCGCATGCGCGACGGCGACGTGTTCATGCTGAACGACCCGTATCACGGCGGCACGCACCTGCCGGACGTGACGGTCATCACGCCGGTGTTCGCGGACAGCTCGGACGCGCCGCTGTTCTACGTCGGCTCGCGCGGCCACCACGCCGACATCGGCGGCACGACGCCGGGCTCGATGCCGCCCGATTCGACGCATATCGACGAGGAAGGCGTGCTGATCGACAACTGGCAGCTCGTGTCGGCCGGCGTGCTGCGCGACGCCGACACGCGCGCGCTGCTCGCATCGGGCCGCTACCCGGCGCGCAACGTCGAGCAGAACATGGCCGACCTGCGCGCGCAGGTCGCCGCGAACCAGAAGGGCGTCGACGAGTTGCGCCGGATGGTCGCGCAGTTCGGCCGCGACGTCGTGCTCGCGTTCATGGGGCACGTGCAGGACAACGCGGAAGAGGCGGTGCGGCGCGTGATCGGCGCGCTGCAGGACGGCGCGTACCGCTATCCGCTCGACAACGGCGCGGAAATTCGCGTCGCGATCCGCGTCGATCGCGCGGCCCGGCGCGCGGAGATCGATTTCACCGGCACGTCCGCGCAGCTCGACAACAACTTCAACGCGCCGAAGGCCGTCTGCATGGCCGCCGTGCTGTACGTGTTCCGCACGCTGGTCGGCGACGACATCCCGCTGAACGCCGGCTGCCTGAAGCCGCTCACGGTGATCGTGCCGGCGCGCTCGATGCTGAACCCCGAGTATCCGGCGGCGGTCGTGTCGGGCAACGTCGAGACATCGTCGGCGATCACCAACGCGCTGTACGGCGCGCTCGGCTGCGTCGCGTCGAGCCAGGGGACGATGAATAACTTCACGTTCGGCAACGATCGCTACCAGTACTACGAGACGATCGCGGGCGGCAGCGGCGCGGGCGACGGCTTCGCGGGCGTCGGCGCGGTGCAGACGCACATGACGAACTCGCGGCTTACCGATCCGGAGGTGCTCGAATGGCGCTACCCGGTGCGGCTCGACTCGCACCGGATCCGCGCCGGCTCGGGCGGCGGCGGGCGCTGGCGCGGCGGCGACGGCGCGGTGCGGCGGATCCGCTTCCTCGAGCCGATGACCGCGTCGATCCTGTCGAACAACCGGATCCACGCGCCGTTTGGCGCGGCGGGCGGCGCAGCCGGCGCGCTCGGCCGCAACACGATCGAGCGCGCGGACGGCACGGTCGAGGCGCTCGAGCATATCGGCCGCGCGCAGATGGCGCCGGGCGACGTGTTCGTCGTCGAAACGCCGGGCGGCGGCGGCTACGGCGCGGCGGGCTGAGCCGCGACACACGCGCGGCAGCGGTGACGGCGGGTGTTCGTGCGGAACGGCGGACGCTCGCCGCGTGTCTCGCGCGCCGGTCGCGACGGCGGCCGTACCGGTTCCACCGGCGATGTCGACCCGCCGCCGGGATCCGATAAAACATGCCGCGTCGACAGCCGGCGCGATATTGCAACCGACTGTGGAATAAAGCAGCGCATTCACGCCCAAATAGAAACAAAATTGGCCGGATTTCGCGTTGCCGGAACACGATCCGACCCTGCCGCCGTGGTCCTGAAGACTATCCGTCCCTACATTCTGCGATTTCCCGAAAACCCATACGGAGCAAGGCGCTCCGACTATCCGGCCAGCCCCGTTTCGCACTGCCTCGCCTGCTTTCGAGCATGCCGCCAATCATGAAAAATCCGGCTTGCCAATCGAGTCCTGATTCCTTGACACTCCGCTCTAAATGTGAGTGCCAATCCTCATCGTCATTTGATAAGATGGCTCTCATCATTCGTTAGGCAGAACCTGCGCGCTTCACGCGCGAACGCCGGGTCGCATTGGTTGGAAACAAGTACGAGACGAGGGCCGTTGTCACGGCAATCACGGCTGCCCCTCCGGGAACGCGCGCTGCGCGGCCCGGGAAGGCGGGCGGCCAACTCGCCTCCGTCTACACTGTGCGTTTTTTTCTGGATCGGGGCGTGTCCATGGATGACGAAAACGATAGCGCGGTGCTCGAGGCGCATGTCGGTACGCGCAGCCCCTGCTGGCGTCTCGGCAGCGACAGCAATGCGCTCGAACTCGCCGCCGTCCGCGGCCTGACCAACGTCGCCGTCGCACTGACGGTCGAGCAGGCCGCGCGCATCCGTGCGCTGACGGGCGTCACGTCGCACCTCGTGCTCGACATCGCGCTGTTCGGCGAGTCGGTCAGCCTCCATCTCGTCGGCAGGAAGGTCAACACGACCGACTGGGCCGGCACGGCCTCCGCGTATTCCGATGCCGTGTCCGTCGCGGAAGATCTGTCGCACGGGCTCGCGTTCGCCGAGCAGGTCGTGTCCGAAGTGAATTCGCTGGTCGTGATCCTCGACCGCAACGGGATGGTGCAGCGTTTCAACCACCTGTGCGAGGAAGTGACGGGCAAGCGCGAGGTCGACGTTATCGGCCGCAGCGCGTTCGAACTGTTCATGAGCCCCGAGCAGGGCGCGCAGTCGCGCAGCAACATCACGGGCTTTTTCGCGAGCAACCGCTCGTTCGCGGTCGAGCGCTACATCAACACGGTCAACGGGCCGCGCCTGTTCCAGTTCCGCAACAAGTTCGTGCAGAGCGGCAGCGGTGTCGAAGAGCAGTTCCTGATCTGCTCGGGCATCGACATCACCGAGGAGCGCAACGCGCAGCAGCGGCTCACCGAACTCGCGAACACCGACGTGCTGACCGGGCTGCCGAACCGCCATGCAATCAGCGAGCGCATCCATGCGGCGATCGCCGCGGAGAGCGCCGTGTCGCGCGGCCAGGTCGGCATCCTGTTCCTCGATCTCGACAACTTCAAGCGCGTCAACGATCACTACGGCCACATCACCGGCGACCGCCTGCTGCAGGACGTGTCGAAGATCATCAGCGGCTGCCTGCCGTCCGGCGCGACGCTCGCGCGGCTCGGCGGCGACGAATTCCTCGTGCTGTTCGAGCACGGCACGCGGCCGCTGCTCGAAGCGACCGCGCAGATCATCCTCGAACGGATGCGCACGCCGATCCACCTCGGGCTGATGGAGGTCTATACGAGCTGCTCGATCGGCATCGCGATGCATCCGCAGCACGGCGATTCGCTCGAGACGCTGATCCGCAGCGCGGACACTGCGATGTACGTCGCGAAGGAAGAGGGCAAGCATACGTACCGCGTGTTCTCGCTGGAGATGAACCAGAAGGTCGCGAAGTACATGTGGCTCGACACGAACCTGCGCAAGGCGCTCGAGGAAGAGCAGTTCGTGCTGCACTATCAGCCGGTCGTCGATATCGCGACCGGCGACGTGCGCGGCGTCGAGGCGCTGATCCGCTGGCAGTCGCCCGATCGCGGGCTCGTCGCGCCGATCGAGTTCATCCGCTTCGCGGAGGAGTCGGGGCTGATCGCGCCGCTCGGGCGCTGGGTGATGCGCACCGCGGCCGCGCAGGCCGCCGCGTGGAAGGCGAAGGGGCTCGGCATCCGGATCGCGGTGAACGTGTCCGCGCGGCAGTTGCAGGACACGAACATCGTGCATCAGTTCGCATCGATTCTCGACAGCGCGGGGCTCAAGCCCGGCCTGCTCGACATCGAACTGACCGAGAGCTGCTTCATCGAGGACGAGGATTCCGCCAACAGCCTGATGCGGCAGTTCCGCCAGCTCGGCGCGCAGATCCATCTCGACGATTTCGGCACCGGCTATTCGTCGCTGTCGCAGTTGTCGCGCCTGCCGCTCGACGCGATCAAGCTCGACCGCACCTTCATCACGGGCATCGACCGCAATCCGCGCTCGCAGGCGCTGGTGCGCTCGGTCGTGTCGCTCGCGAAGGCGCTGAATTTCGCGGTGGTCGCCGAAGGCGTCGAGACGCATGCGGAAGCCGATTTCCTCAAGCAGCTCGACGTCGATCACGCGCAGGGCTACTACTACGCGCGGCCGATGCCGGCGCAGGCATTCGAGGCGTGGCTCGCCGAGACGAGAAAGCTCAGGCTGATCGCCTGAGCTTCGTTCCGGAGAGCGGGGCGCCGCCGGCAACCGGCGGCCCCCCGCCGCATTACACCGTGCGCAGCTTCGACACGCGCCGGTTCTGCAGCATCACCAGGCGTTCCATGTACGCGAGGTCCTTCGGCTCGATCGTGAACGCCGCATGCACCCACGCTTCCGTGATGTCCATCAGCTCCGAGCGCGACAACTGGAACACGCGCTCGCGTGCGCGCAGCATCGCGCGCACGCCGTTCAGCTTCGGCTTCGTCACGTCGATGAAGGTGCGCGTCGCGAGATACGCGTCACCGGCGTCGAACGTCTCGTCGACCAGCCCGCGATCCTTGTACCACTCGGCCGCATGCGTTTCGCCGGTCGAGATCAGCGATTCCGCGATTCCGCGGTCCGCCTTGCGCGTAACGAGCGAATAGCCGCCCATGCCCGGGAACAGGTTGAACGCGATCTCGGGGAACCCGAGCTTCACGCCCTTCTGCGCGAGCACGTAGTGATGCGCGAGCGCCGCTTCGAAGCCGCCGCCGAGCGCGCTGCCCTCGACCATCGCGATCGAAATCGACCCGGTGCCGAAGCCCGTGTAGATCTCGTACACGCCGTCGATGCACGAGCGCGCATAGGCCATCAGCTGGTCGCGCCGGCCGCTGCGGATCGCGTCGACGAAGAAGCTCAGGTCGCCGCCGACGTTGAACAGCTCGGGGACGAGCGAGCCCGTCACCCAGAAGTCGAACGGCAGGCCCGAGTCGCGTGCGACGCGCGCGAGATGGATGATGTCGGTGACGAGTTGCTGGTTGAAGCACGGCCGCGGCTCCGATCGCAGCATCATCCACATGACGTTGCGGCCTTCTTCGTAAAAGGCAGTCAGTTGCGTGAGTTCGCCGGCTTCATAAAACGGGCGGCACGCCGGATGGGATTGGAGTTGCATGGTATGTCCTCGTGAGATGTGGTTTTCGAAGACCATCGCGCCCGGCGCCATGCGGGAATCGGGTTGCCCGCCTGGCGCCGGGCGCGAGGCATCGCCATTGTTGCGCGCGCACAAATGCCGAATTGCGGGGAACAACGCACGACTGGGACGCGGGCGCGGATCGCATGCGCGCGGACGAGACGGGGAGTGACGGGCGACGAGACGTATATCGGAGGCGGCGGACAGTGCGGCGGGCGCGGTCGATGAGGGCGGGAGAGCAGGAGAGCGGGAGAGCGGGAGAGCGGGAGAGCGGGAGAGCGGGAGAGCGGGAGAGCGGGAGAGCGAGCCGCAACGCGGCCGGGAGGCCGTTGTGCCGCGCCGGGCCAACACGTGCAGGCGGCCGTTCCTGCGCACGGGCGCCGGCGTCGGTCGCTTACGCGCTGAAAGCGGCGCCGGGCCGGCGGGCGACCCCTATGGAATATGCGGACTGGCGCCGCGAGCGCGCGTCGATTAGCTTTAAGGGATCGCGCCGCCGTGCCGGGTGTGCCGGGAGGGGACCATGACCGCATTCCGGAAGGTGTGGCAGTTGCTGGTCGGAAAACCGCTGGACCCGCTCGATCCGCGCACGCGCCATGCGATCGCCGTGACGCCGTTGCTGGCCTGGGTCGGGCTCGGCGCCGACGGGTTGTCGTCGTCGTGCTACGGCCCGGAAGAGGCGTTCCTCGCGCTGGCGCACCACACGCCGCTCGCGCTGTTTCTCGCGCTCGCGACCGCGGCGACCGTGTTCATCATCGCGCTCGGCTACAACCAGGTGATCGAGCTGTTCCCGACGGGCGGCGGCGGCTACCGCGTCGCGACCGCGCTGCTCGGGGCGAAGCCGGGGCTCGTGTCGGGTGCTGCGCTGCTGGTCGACTACGTGCTGACCGTCGCGACTTCGCTCGCGAGCGGCGTCGACGCGTTCTTCAGCCTGCTGCCGGTCGGCGCGCAGGCATTCAAGCTCACGACCGAGATCGCGCTGATCCTGCTGATGACCGGGCTCAACTTCCGCGGGATGCGCGAATCGATCATGGTGCTGCTGCCGATCTTCATCGGCTTCGTCGTGCTGCACTTCGGGCTGATCGTGTATGGCGTCGCCGTGCACGGCAGCAACCTCGCGATGATCGTGCCCGATGCCGTGCACGAGGCGCACGGGATGTCGCAGTCGCTCGGCGTGTTCGTGATGCTCGCGCTGCTGATGCGCGCGTTCTCGCTCGGCGGCGGCACCTATACGGGCCTCGAGGCGGTGTCGAACAACGTGAACATGCTCGCCGATCCGCGCGTGCCGAACGGCAAGGTGACGATGTGGTACATGTCGACGTCGCTCGCGTTCACGGCCGGCGGCATCATCCTGCTGTACATGCTGTGGCATGCGCGGCCCGTCGAAGGCGAGACGCTCAACGCGGTCGTGTTCGGCAGCGTGATCGACCATCTCGGGCTCGGCTCGGCGTTCGCGCGGCATGCGTTGCTCGCGGCCGTGCTCGCGTTCGAGGCCGGGCTGCTGGTGGTCGGCGCGCAGACGGGCTTTCTCGACGGCCCGGCCGTGCTGTCGAACATGGCGTCGGATTCGTGGGTGCCGCGCCATTTCCGCGACCTGTCGACGCGCCTCGTGCGGCAGAACGGCATCATCGTCGTCGGCCTGTCGAGCCTGCTGATCCTGCTGTGGACGCACGGCAGCGTCGACGTGCTCGTCGTGCTGTACAGCATCAACGTGTTCCTTACGTTCAGCATGTCGCTGCTCGGGCTGTGCACGTACTGGTGGCGCCATCGCAGCGAGCGCGGCTGGTTCAAGCATTTCTTCCTGTCCGCGCTCGGGCTGAGCGTGACAGCGACCGTGCTCGTCATCACGCTGGTCGAGAAGTTTACGGCGGGCGGCTGGCTCACGGTGCTCGTGACGAGCGCGGTGATCGCGCTGTGCTTCATGATCAACCGCCACTACGCGTACACGCGCGCGCAGCTCGCGAAGGAAGATGCGCTGTTCTCCGGCAAGCCGCCCGAAGTCGACGAGGCGAGCGCGCCGGGCAAGCCCGATCCGTCGCAACCGACGGCCGTGCTGCTGGTCGGCAAGCATCGCGGCGCGAGCATGCATGCGCTGCTGTGGGTCAACCGGCTGTTTCCCGGGCACTTCCGCAACGTGATCTTCCTTGCGGTCGGCGAGGTCGATGCGAAGGCGTACGACGGGCACGAACATCTCGAACGGCTGCGTCACTCGATCACCGAAGCGCTCGACTACTATGTCGCGCATTGCCGCCGCAACGGCATCGCGGCCGACTACCGGATCGCGTTCGGCACGAATCCGGTCGTGGAATTCATGAACCTCGCGTCGTCGACGCTCGACGCGTATCCGAATGCCGTGTGCTTCGCGAGCAAGCTGATCTTCCGGCGCGTGAATTTCCTGACCGCGTGGCTGCACAACCAGACGCCCGTCGAGCTGCAGGCGCGCCTGCATGTCGAGGGCAAGCAGATGGTGCTGCTGCCGATGAACGTCGGCTAGCGGTGGCGCGGCAACGGCACCGTGACGGGCGCTGTCACGCCGACGAGCTACGACTCGAAGGGGCTATTGCGCGGGCAGCATGCGCAGGCCGGCGCGCACACGCGCGCGTGGACGTGGCGCGGCAAGCGCGTGGGCGACTGCCGGTAGCAGCCGTCAAGGCTGATGATGCCGATGCGGACGGTTGGGCCGCCGCAGCGGCGGATGATGGAATTTGGCCCTCAGCCGGTCGCGCCCCGGACGCTTGGCGAAGAACAGCACGGCGAGTGCGGCAAACGCCAGCAGCACGACGACTTCCACGATCCCGTTTTCCATGGTGCCTCCCGCTCGCGGACGGACGATCCTTCGCCGGCGTTCGGCGATCGAGCATATGCCGGCGGCCGCACGCGACGATGCTTCCATGTCTCATTGTAGGTCGGCGGGCACCGGCTTGACGCGTGCGTATGCGTCGCCCACACTGGCCGACACGAGCGTCGCGCGGTTGACCCTGTCCGCTGCGCGGCCGCGCTTTCCGTGAACCGCGACGAGGTGCGATGTGGTGCGCTTTTCTGTCGGCCTGGCCGGCTGGATGCTGGCATGCGCTGCCGCGTTCGTCGCATCGAACGCCGTCGGTGCGACGCCGGGCGCGGGCACGGCGGCGGACGGCACGAACGGCGTTGCCGACGAAGCGCCCGTCACGCTCGTCAGCGATGTCCACGAATTCGTGATCCGGCACGACGGTTCGCTCGACGAGCACGACGATTCGACGCTGCGCGCGAACAACGCGAACGGCATCGACGCGGTCGCGCAGCGCTACGTGTGGTTCGACAAGAATCTCGAGCAGGTCGACCTGCTCGCGGCCGAGACGATCGACCGCGACGGCGTCGCGCATCCGGTCGGCGCGGACGGCATCCGCGACGTGCAGGAGCCGCGCTCGGCCGGCGCGCCGACATTCCAGGACGGGCTGTTGCGCACCGTCGTGTTTCCCGGCGTCGAAGCCGGGTCGAGAACGCGCGTGGCGTTCCGCAAGACGCGCACGAAGCCCGTCAATCGCGGCTACTTCGGCTACTACGTGGAGCCGTCGCGCGAGCCCGTCGACAATCAGCGGCTGATCTTCGACGTGCCGGCCGACATGCCGCTGTACGCGGACGCGCGCGGCTATGTCGCGCTGCCGCCGGTCACGGCGAACGGCCGCACGCGCTACGAATTCGACTACCGGCACGGCCCGTACGAGCGCATCGAGAACGGCGCGGTCGGCTATCCGACCTACGGCGACCGGCTCGTCGTGTCGACGCTGCCCGACTACGCGGCGTTCGCCGCGCGCTACCGCAACGCGGCCGTCGACCCGAGCGTGGACGATCCGGCCGTCGTGCAGCTGGCGCGCGCGCTCACCGCGGCTGCCGCCGATCCGCGCGACAAGGCGCGCATCCTGTACGACTGGGTGCAGGCGAACGTGCGCTACGTCGCGCTGTTTCTGGGCGAAACGGCCGCCGCGCCGCATCGCGCGACCGACATCCTGCGCAACCGCTACGGCGACTGCAAGGACCATGTCGCGCTGTTCGGTGCGCTGCTCGCGGCGGTCGGCATCCGCAGCGAACCGGTGCTGATCAATCTCGGTTCGGTGTACACGCTGCCGTCCGTGCCCGGTTACGGCGGCGGCGCGATCAATCACGCGATCACGTGGCTGCCCGATCTCGCGCTCTACGCCGACACGACGACGGCCGGCATCGCGTTCGGCTATCTGCCGCCGATCGTGTTGGATCGCCCCGCGCTGCTGGTCGGCACGGGCGTGCTGTCGCGCACGCCGGCCACGCAGCCGCGCGGCCGCATCGCCCGGCTCGCGATCGATGCCGCGCAGCCCGGCGCCGCGCGGTTTCATGCGTACATCGAGGACGACGGCTGGACGGCCGAACTCGAACGCAACCTGTTTCGCCGCGCGACGCACGACCGCATCGAGCAGCTCGCGACCGAACGCCTGCGGCAAAGCGGCTTGCGCGGCCGCGCGCAACTGTCGACCAGCGACCGGCGCGTGACCGACGGGCCGTTCGACGTGACGGTGTCGGGCACGCTCGATCATTTCGTGTGGCCCGACGGCACGACCGCGTTGCCCGCGCTGTCGAGCCTCACGGGCGGCATTGCGACGCAAGTCGAGAACTGGCTGGCGGAATCCGTGCGCACGCAGCCGTGGGGCTGCATCGGCGGCGCGTTCGACGAGACTGGTCAGATCGCGCTGCCGGCCGACGTCGCCGTGACCGACCTGCCGGCCGATGCAGCCGTGCACGACCGCTTCGTCGACTTCACGTCGCATTACGTGTTCGACGCGGCTGCGCGCGTCGTGCAGGTCACGCGGCGGATGAAGGCTGATTTCGGCCGGCAGGTATGCACGCCCGACGAATTCACGGCGCTGCGCGCGTCGCTCGAACGCATCGAGCGCGATACGCAGGCGCAGATCGTCGTGCGTGCGAAAGGGCGTTGAACGGGCAACGGCAGTGAGTGCGTCGCCGTCATCGGCCGACGCGCAGGAGGGACATCATGACGGAACGGGACTACGAGATCGCGGATCTCTCGAAGGATTTGCTGGGCCGGATCGTGCAGGGCACCGTCGCGAACGGCGCGGCCGTGGATGCGGAGCAGTGCGCGGCGCTCGCCGTGCAGTGCGCGACGGCGCTGGTCGACAAGCTCGAAGCGCTCAGCGGCTGAACGCGGAAAGGCGTCACACGCGGCGGCGCCTTGCGCGACGCCGGCGAGCGTGCGACTGCGGAGCGCAGCAACGCGTGGCGGCCGGGTCGGCGTCGCACGTCAAGCGTCAGGCATTACGCTTCGACGCGCGCCTCGCCGTCCGCACGCACGGCGCCCGGCGGCTTTCCGATCACACGCTTGAACGCGCGGCTGAACGCCGCCAGCGAACCGTAGCCGAGCCGGTACGCGACGGCTTCGATCGCCTCGCGGTCGCGCGCGATCCACTGCGCGGCGAGCCGCATCCGCAGCTCGGTCAGGTAGCGCACGGGCGTCATCCCGGTCGCCGCGAGAAAGCGTTCGGCGAACACCGAGCGCGACACGCCCGCTTCGGCGGCCAGCTCCGCGACGCTCCAGTTGCGGCCCGGGTCGCGATGCAGCGCGACGATCGCGCGGCCAAGCTTCGGCTCGCGCAGCGCCTGCACCCAGCCCGACGCGTCGCCGCATCCGCACTCGACCCAGCCGCGCACGATGAATGCCGCGACCACGTCCGCGAGCCGCGCGAGGATGCCCGCGAAGCCCGCGCGCGCCGAGCAGGATTCGCGCTCCATCGCGTCGAGCATCGGACGGATTTCCGGGTAGCGCGCGAGCAGCGTGCCGACGTGCATGAACTCGGGCATCGTGCCGACCAGCGGCTGCATGCCGCCGAGATCGAGCTCCATGCATGCGCTGAAGATCAGCGCATCGCCGGCGCCCGGCTCCGTCGTCGCGCAGCCCGCAGGCGACGTGCCGGCCGACGCCACCGACGCGACCGTATCGCAGATCTTCGCGACTTCGAAGCCGTTGATCTCGCGGCACGGCGCATCCGGATCGGACACCAGCGCATGCATGCGGCCGTGCGGCAGCAGGATCGCGTCGCCGGCCTCGAGCCGCATCGTTGCGCCGGACGCATCGCGCAGCAGCACGGGCCCGCGCCCGACGAAATGGAACTGCGCGCGGCCCGGCGCCTGACCGAAATTCAGCCCGAACGGCCGCGCGACCTGGATGCGGCGGTACTGGACGCCGCTCAGGCGCATCCCCAGCAGCAACTCGCTGACGAGGTCGTGCACGTCGGGGACGGGGGGAAGCAGCGGCTCGGACATGGCGAGATTCGGACGATCGATCAACAAGAACGGATTGTATGTCATAGACCGTCCTGCTGCCGATCCTTACGATACGTCGTCATCAGTACTTTCCCTAGACGAAAACGGAACGACGCATGAATCCCGGAATTTCCCCGGCCGCCTCGACGGCGGCCACCCGCGAACCGGCCTGGGGCGCGGTATTCGCGATGGCGCTCGGCGTCTTCGGGCTCGTCACGGCCGAATTTCTTCCCGCCAGCCTGCTCACGCCGATGGCCGACAGCCTCGGCGTGACCGAAGGCGTGGCCGGGCAGGCCGTCACGGCCACCGCGACGGTCGCGCTCGTCACGAGCCTGCTGATCTCCGCGCTGACGCGCACGATCGACCGGCGGCGCGTGCTGCTCGCGTTCTCGGTGCTGCTCGTCGCATCGAATCTGGCGGTCGCGTTCGCGCCCAACCTGACGACGCTGCTGATCGGCCGCGTCGTTCTTGGTGTCGCGCTCGGCGGCTTCTGGACGATGGCGACGGCCACCGCGATGCGGCTCGTGCCGACGGCGATGGTGCCGCGCGCGCTGTCGATCATCTTCAGCGGCGTGGCGGTCGCGACGATCGCGTCCGCGCCGATGGGCAGCTATTTCGGTCACCTGATCGGCTGGCGCAACGTGTTCCTGATCGCGGCCGGGCTCGGCGGCGTCGCGTTCGTGTCGCAGGTGATGACGCTGCCGTCGATGCCGCCGAGCGGCACGACGCGGCTGCGCACGTTGATCGACGTGCTGCGCCGGCCGACCGTCGGCCTCGGGATGTTCGCGACGATCCTCGTGTTCACCGGGCATTTCGCGTTCTTCACGTATCTGCGGCCGTTCCTCGAACAGGTCGCGGGCGTCGGCGTGAACGGGCTGTCGGCGATCCTGCTCGGCTACGGCATTGCGAACTTCGTCGGCACGTCGCTCGCGGGCCGCGTGCTCGAACACCGGCTGCGGCCGATGCTGATCGGGATGCCCGCGCTGATGGTCGTGCTCGGCATCGCGCTCGTCGTGCTCGGCCGCGCGCCGATGCTCGACGCGGTGCTCGTCGCGTTGTGGGGGATGGCGTTCGGCGGCGTGCCCGTCGCGTGGTCGACGTGGGTCACGCGCACCGTGCCCGACGAGGCCGAGAGCGCGGGCGGGCTGATCGTCGCGGCGATCCAGCTCGCGATCGCGACGGGCGCGGCGGTCGGCGGCGTCGTGTTCGATGCGAACGGCGCGGCCGGCGTGTTCGTCGGCGCGGCGATCGTGCTGGCCGTCGCGGTCGCGACGATCGTGACCGGCGTGCCGAAGCGGGTGGGCGTGGTGGTGTCCTGACCTGCCGGGCGGCCCGCGCTTCGTGGCCCGCCGGCGGTCGTCCGTCCGTCAGGCAGCGCCGGTGTCCGCGATGCGGTCGAGTTCCGCGAGCGCATCGTCCGGCAGATCGAGATCGGCTGCCGCGAGATTCTCGCGCAGATGCGCGACCGACGACGTGCCTGGGATCAGCAGGATGTTCGGCGCACGGCGCAGCAGCCACGCCAGCGCGACCTGCATCGGCGTCGCGTCGACGCGGGCCGCCACGCCGGACAGCGTCGACGACTGCAGCGGCGAGAAGCCGCCGAGCGGAAAGTACGGCACGTACGCGATGCCGTCGCGGGCCAGCGCGTCGATCAGCGCGTCGTCGCCGCGATGCGCGATGTTGTAGTGGTTCTGCACGCAGACGATGTCGCAGATCCGCCGGCCTTGCGCGACCTGCGCGGGCGTCACGTTGCTCAGGCCGATATGGCGGACGAGCCCGCTCCGCTGCAGTTCGGCGAGTACGCTCAGCGGTGCCTCGATCGATCCTTCGGTCGGCCCGTGCGGGTCGAACATGATGCGCAGGTTGACGACGTCGAGCACATCGAGCCCGAGGTTGCGCAGGTTGTCGTGCACGGCCCGTTCGAGTTCGTCGGGTGCGAACGCGGGCAGCCACGATGCGTCGTCGCCGCGTCGCGCGCCGATCTTGGTGACGATCACGAGATCGTCGCGATAAGGATGCAACGCATCGCGGATCAGCCGGTTGGTGACGTGCGGGCCGTAGAAGTCGCTGGTGTCGATATGGTCGACGCCGGACGCGACGGCCTCGCGCAAGACGTTCAATGCCGCGTCGCGGTCCTTCGGCGGGCCGAATACGCCGGGCCCCGCGAGCTGCATCGCGCCGTAGCCGATTCGTTTGACGTGGCGATCGCCGAGCCTGAAGGCGGCGGTGTGCCGAATGTCGGACATGATTGTGCTCCTGTGGATCTGTCGATGAATGCGCCCAGCATAGGCATTGGCCGCGTGCGCGATAAGCCGTCATAATCCGCACGGGTTGTACGAAAAGGCGAACAATGCAAACCGATCTGGGCGATCTGAATGCGTTCATGGCCGTGGCGCGCGCCGGCGGATTCCGCGACGCCGCACGCATGACGGGCCTCAGCGCGTCGGGGCTGAGCGAGGCCGTGCGCCGGCTGGAGGCGCAGCTTGGCGTGCGGCTGCTGCACCGCACGACGCGCAGCGTCGTGCCCACCGAAGCCGGCGAGCGCCTGCTCGCGCGTCTCGGGCCCGCATTGACCGAAGTGGCGGCGGCGCTCGACGGTATCGGCGAATTCCGGGACAGACCGGCCGGCACGCTGAAGCTCAACGTGCCGCTCAGCGCGGCCCGGCTCGTGCTGCCCGCGATCGTGCCGCGCTTCCTCGATGCGTACCCGGAAATACGGCTGGAAGTGATCGCCGACGAAAGTTTCGTCGACGTGCTGGCGGCCGGCTGCGACGCGGGCATCCGCTACGACGAACGGCTCGAACAGGACATGATCGCGGTGCCGATCGGCCCGCGCATTCAGCGGTTCGCGACCGCGGCCGCCCCCGGCTATCTCGACCGTCACGGCCGGCCGCGGCATCCGCGCGAATTGCTCGACCATCGTTGCCTGCGCGGACGCTTCGCGAGCGGCGCGATGCCGCCGTGGGAGTTCGAGCGCGACGGCGAGGTCGTGCGGGTCGAGCCGGCCCCCGGGCCGCTGCTGGTGCAGATCGGCGGTGCGACGGACCTGCTGGTCGATGCGGCGATCGCCGGCACGGGCATCGTGCATCTCTTCGAAGAGTGGCTGCGCCCGCAATTCGACAGCGGCGCACTCGAACGCGTGCTCGAACCGTGGTGGCGGCCGTTTTCGGGGCCCTTCCTCTATTACCCCGGGCGCCGTCTCGTGCCGCCGGCACTGCGCGCGTTCATCGATTTCATCAAGGCATCCTGAGCGTTGCGGGCCGGCGTGATGTCTGCCGGGCGACGAGCGCCGCCGGAATGGCGGCGCGATACCGGAAGCGAAGGGACGGTCGGGCCGTGCGCCGATTACATCGGATGTAATCGTTCGACGCCCGGCCGTCCCGTGAATCCGCTAGCCGCCTTGCTTGACCATCGCCGCAAGCGCTTTCATCGCCTGCAGATACGGATACGGTCCGTGGCTGATGCGGGCCACGCCGTATTCGGCGAGGTCGGCGAGCGTCGGCGTTTCCGCGACGCGCATCACGTTCACCGGCAGCGGCGATGCGGCCGTCAGCGCGCGAATGAGCGCAGGCGACCGAAGGCCCGGCACGAAGAGACCGTCGGCGCCGGCCGCCGCATAAGCGCGTGCGCGCGTCAGCGTGGCGTCGAGCAGGCGTTCGTCGTGCGTGTCGGCCGGCGCCTTGAAGAACACGTCGGTGCGCGCATTGATGAAGTAGTCGGCGCCCGCGCGATCGGCCGCCTGCCGTGCCGCCGCGAGACGCGCTGCCGCTTCTTCGACGTCGCGCAATTCGCCCGTCGCCGGAAAACTGTCTTCGAGATTGCAGCCGACCGTGCCGGCCTCGATGCTGAGCGCGATCGTCTCGGCGACATCCTCGGGCCGCTCGCCGTACCCGCTTTCGAGATCGACGGTGACGGGCAGGTCCGTCGCACGCGCGATCCGCTCGAGCACTTCCATCACGAGCGCGCGCGGCATCTGTTCGCCGTCGCCGAAACCATTGGCCGCGGCTACCGACCAGCTTCCGGTCGCCAGCGCGACGGCGCCCGCGTCGGCCGCAGTGCGCGCGCTGCCGGCGTCCCACACGTTGAACAGCGCCAGCGGCTGGCCCGCGCGATGAAGCGACCGGAAATACGCGCCTTTCTCATTGCTCGTCATGCTTGTCTCTCCTTGTGAAAACCGGATCGGTGGTCGTGCCGAACGATACTGCCACCGTATCGAGCGCCGCAAGGAAATCGCGCGCATCGAACAATTCGCCGAGGCTGCGCACGCCGCCTGAAACGACGGCCTTGCCCGTCATCAGGCGCACGGCCGCCTCGACGATGATCGGCGCGCTGACCGCGTAGATGTCGCGTCCCGACGCCGTCACGCGATGCGTCGTGCCACCCTGCACGACGATCGCGTCCATCGCGAACTGCTGCGCCGAGCGGCCCAGCGCATCGGTCGGCTCGGGTGGCGGCGTGGCGGCATCGCGCACGTCGCGCAGCGCGAGCGTCGCGAGCCACGATTCGATCGTATCGATGCGCAGATGGCGCGACAGTGTCATCACTTCCGAAAACGGCAGCAGCGTCACGTCGACGCTGCCGATCGGCGCCGGGAACGGCCACACGCGTTCGCGTGCCATCGAAGGCACCGGTGTCGGCCTGCCGTCCTTCTGGACGAGCCGCACCGCGCGATTGCGTTCGCCCGTCACGCGCGTGCCGCGCGTCGGGTGCCAGCTGTCGAGGCCGGTCGCGATATCGACGCGATCGATCGGCTTGCGTTGGTCGACGACGGCCGTGACGAGCAGGTCGGCCAGGCCGCCGTAGAACGCCGCGGCGGGAACGACGGTCACGCCTGCCGCGCGCGCACGGGCATCGACCTGTTCGGCCAGCGCCAGCACCGACGGCTGTTCGGCGGTCAGGTCGAGATAGGGGATGCCGGCCCGCAGCGCGGCATCGGCCAGCGGCAGCGCGGTATCGAGGTACGGGCCCGCGCAGTTGATCACGGCATCCGCGCCGCGCAACGCGGCGTCGAGCGCGGCCGGATCGTCGATCGCCGCGACGCGCGAGCGTGCGGCGTCGCTTGTGCCGCCTTCCGCGAGCCGCGCGGCATCGCGGCCGATGCGGATCGCGCCAACGCCGCGCCGGGCCAGTTCGGCGACGACGAACCGCCCGGTGTGACCCGTGGCGCCATAGACCGCAACCGTTTTTCGATCGTCCATGATCAACTCCGCTACAGAACGGTCTGTTTTATAGTACAGACCTGTAGCGTCGTCAACTCCGCGATGCTATGATCGGTTCACTGTTGCGGTACGGGCGGCCCTCGGCGGCCGGGCTTGGATGAAAAAGGGAACGGACACACACGGGGGCGCGCTCGATACGCGCGAGCGCATTCTGCAAACGGCCAGCGAGCTGTTCTACCGGGAAGGCACGCGTGCGGTCGGCGTGGACCTGATCGTCGCGCAGGCGGGGGTTGCCAAGACGAGCCTCTACCGTCATTTCGCGACGAAGGACGATCTGATCGAGGCGTTCCTGCTGCGCGAGGACGCGGATTTCTGGGCGCATTGGGATGCGGTGGCGCAGCAGTACAAGCGCACGCCGCGCGAGGAACTGGATGCGCAGCTTCGATGGATCGGCGAGCGCATTGCGCGCCCCGGCTATCGCGGCTGCCCGCAGATCAACATCGCCGCCGAATATGCGGACGACAGCCATCCGGCCCGCAAGGTCGCCGTCGCGCACAAGCAGGAACTGCGGCGCCGGCTGACGGAGCTGGCGAGCGCGATGCGGATCGACGAACCGGAAATTTTCGCGCTGCGGCTCGCGACCGTCATCGACGGTGCGCTGAGCAGCGGGCGTGCGCTGCACGAGCGCGGCCCCGTGCATTTCCTGCAGGAATTCGCGCAACTGCTGCTGCCGAAGAAGGGCAGGAAGTAACGCGGCACACGGCCGCGATCCGCGCGCCGGTTCAGCCGCGCGCAGCCGGATCCTCCGACAGCGCGCGCAACTGGCCGCGCAACAGATCGACTTCTCCCGGCACGAATTGCCGTTCGATGTCGGCATGCGTTTGTTGCCACAGCGGAAACGCTTCGGCCAATAGATCGTGGCCGGCCTGCGTCAGTTCGAGCAGGCGGCTGCGCCCGTCGTCCGGATCCTGCGCGATCGTGACGAGCCCGCGCCGCTCGAGCGGCTTGAGCGCGGCGGTCAGCGTGGTGCGGTCCATCGCGAGCAGCGACGCGACCGATTTCATCGGGGCCGGCTGCGGCCGGTTCAACGACATCAGCAGCGAAAACTGGCCGTTGGTCAGATCCAGCGGGCGCAGCACGTCGTCGAAGATCCGCGCAATCTTGCGCGCCGCGCGCTGCATGTGCAGGCACAGGCAGCAATCGCGCACCATCAGCGTCGTTTCGAAGGGGAGCTTTTCTTTTCGTGCCATGTTGCAATTGTGTTGATATAAACCTATCTTGTCAAGGTCGAGGCGCGGCAGCCCGCCGCGCCCGTCACCGGAGGAGAAAGCATGAGTGCTCAACAGCAGTTGTATCTCGCCGTATTCCTCGGCAGCAAGGACAGCCCGCAGATGAAGGCGTGGGTCGCGCTTTCGGACCAGGAGCGGCGCGCGAAAGAGCAGGAAGGCATCGCCGCATGGAAGGCGTGGGTCGAACGCCATCGCGACGCGATCGTCGAGCTGGGCGGGCCGCTCGGCAAGACCAAGACCATCGATGCGGGCGGCATCAAGGACACGGCCAACGCGCTGAGCGGCTTCACCGTCGTGCGGGCGGCTTCGCACGATGCGGCGGCCGCGATGTTCGAAGGCCATCCGCATTTCACGATTTTCCCGGGCGAGACGATCGACGTGATGCCGGTGCTGGCGATTCCCGGCGCGTGAACGATGGCGGCGCGCTGCGCATCGCGTTGCGTCGATGTGCCGTGGCCTGCATGCGGAGATTTCCCCGACATTCTGGATGGAGACTGGCGATGAAGCTTTACGGATTTGCCGGCACCCGCACGCAACGCGCGCTGTGGGGGCTGAAGGAACTGGATGCGGATTTCGAGTTCGTGTCGGTCAACCTGCTTACGGGCGAGCACAAGCAGCCCGAATTCGTGCGCCTCAATCCGGCCGGCAAGGTGCCGGTGCTGGTGGATGGCGATCTCGTGATTCCCGAGTCGGCCGCGATCGTGCTGTATCTCGCGGACAAGTACCCGGAGAAGGCGCTGCTGCCGGTCGATCCGGCGCTGCGTGCCCAGGCCTATCGGTGGGTCATGTTCGCGGTGACGGAGCTCGAGCAGCCGCTGTGGCGGATCACGCGGCATTCGTTCATCTATCCGCCGGAGAAGCGTTCGCCGGCCGACATCGAACTGGCGCGCGAGGATTTCGCGACGATGGCCGCGATCCTCGACAAGCACCTCGAAGGGCGCGAGTTCATCGTCGGCGATACGCTGACGGTGGCCGATTGCGTGACGGCCTACCTGATCGACTGGGCCAGCGAATGCAACCTGATCGAACCGTTTCCGCAACTGCGGGCGTATCTCGAACGCCTTTACTCGCGGCCGAAGGCGCCGCAGCGCATTGCGGAGGCGCGCAAGGCGGCGTGACGGGATGGTGGTCGGTCATGCCAAACGGCGTGATCGACCACGAACATTGTTTCAGACCGTTGCCGTTCGCTGGACGCGAACGCGGCCATCCGTTATCCCTTCAGCTTCCGAGAAAAAAGATGGTTGCTGAGGGAAAAGCATGGTCCAACAACAAGGAATACAAGGTGCGTTCGCGCAGTGGATAACCGGTCGTCAGTCGTATTTCCTGGAGGTGCCGGGCGCTCCCGGCGTGCAGGACCTGTCGATCATGTCGTTCGTGCTCGACGAGCGACTTGGCGAACCCTATCGAATCGAGGTGACGCTGACGAGCCCGGTTTCGCTCGCTCGCACCGATTACCTCAATCGTCCCGCTACCTTCACGATTCAACCGGCCGGAACGAACGGCGCCGGGGAGGCGGTGCGCCGGTTCGCCGGCTGTGTCACCGCGTTTGGCCAGATCCGCAAGACGCGCGATTTCGTGTCGTACCGGATCGTCGTCGAGCCGTTCGTCGCCAGACTGCGTCTCGTGGAGGCGACGCGCATTTATCAGCAGCAGTCCGTACCGGAGATCATCGAGTCGATCCTTAGGCGGCACGCATTCCGTTCCCACCAGTTCTCGTTCAAGCTGCGGCGCGCCTGTCCGCGTTTCGCGTTCCGCATGCAGTACCGGATGTCCGATTGGGACTACATCCGCCTGTTGATGGAGCAGACGGGGCTGTTCTGCTTTTTCCGCGCGGGGCAGCATGGCGACGAGTTGCATTTCGGCGATGACGTCGATGCCTATACGTATCGTCCGAAAATCATCGTTCCGTACCGCGAGGCAAGCGGCCTCGAAGCCGGTCACGAGGCCGTGCTTTCGCTCGAATCGCGGAGCGAAACGATCCCACGCTCGATCAAGGTCGCCGATTACAACCCAGAAAAAGCTTACGACCGGTTCAACGCCGAAACGAACATCGCGCACGACGACCCGACGACCTGGGGCTCGAGCTACGTATTCGGCACGCATCATCCGGACGGCGACGAAGCCCGGCGCGAAGCGCAGTTGCGTCACGAGGCCGCGGTCGCATGGCAGGTCGTGTATTACGGCAAGAGTTCGGTGGTGGACTTCGCGCCGGGGCTGGTCGTCAAGCTCGACGACGAACCTGCCGATGCGCCGCACGGGATCGTGATCGTTTCGGTACGTCATGCAGGCGGCCGGGATGCGTCGTACATCAACACGTTCGACGCGATTCCATGCGGCAGGCCGTTTCGCCTGAAGCTGGATGAACGCCGCTGGCCGACCATTGCGGGCACGTTGTCGGCGCGCATCACGGCGCCCGACGCTTCGCCCCATGCGCATTTGACGAACGACGGTCGCTACACGGTACGTTTCGATTTCGACTTCGACGAATGGCCGGCTGGCGGCGAAAGCGTGCCGTTGCGGCTCGCCAAGCCGTTCGCGGGCGGCAACCAGACCGGGTTTCACTTTCCGCTGCTGGCCGATACCGAGGTGGCCATCGCATTTGCCGGCGGGAGTCCGGACCGGCCGTATATCGCGCATGCGCAGCACCACAGTGAGGCGGTCGATCCGGTCACGAGCCGGGACGGATTCGATACGCGCAACGTGATTCGCACGCGAGCGAACAACAAGCTTCGTTTCGAGGACCGGACTGGACGAGAGGGCATCAAGCTGTCGACGGATTATGGTGGAAAGACACAGGTCAATCTCGGGCATCTCGTCGACAACCGGAAGGAGACGCGCGGCGAAGGGTTCGAGGTCCGAACCGACGAGCGTGGTGTCGTGCGAGCCGGCAAGGGGCTGTTCCTGACGGCCGATGCCCAGTCGAATGCACGCGGAAAGGCCTTCGACATGACCGCGGCCCGCCAGCAGCTCGACGCGGCCCGGTCACGCATGCGCAGTCTGGCCGATGCGGTCGAGAAGGCCCGGGCGACGGTGGCCGCATGCGATGCGCAGCAAGCATTGCTCGAATCGCGGATCAAGGATCTCGAAGCTGCCGTGCTACTCGCATCCGCGCCGCACGGCGTCGCGATCGCCAGTGGCGAGCACCTGCAACTGGCGGCCGGCGGACATCTCTTCACGACAACGGGGGGCAATGCGGATGCGGCGATCGGCGGCAACTACACGGTTGCGGCCGGAAACGCGGTGTCGATGTACGCGAACGCGCAGGGAATGAAGCTGTACGCGGGCGCGGGCAAGGTCGACGTACAGGCGCAAGCGGATGCGCTCGAACTCACGGCACTGAAGGGCGTGACGATCGCGAGCACGTCGGACGCCGTGACGCTGAATGCACAGAAGGCGCTGACGCTGATGTGCGGTGGGGCCTACATCAGGCTCGCGGGCGGGCTGGTGGAGATCGGCAGCGCGAGCGAAATCAAGTTGAAGGGGCCGCTGAGCATCGAGCCGGCTGCGACGCGACGACAGGCGCTGCCGTTGATGCCCGAACAGGAGCAAACCGGCATGCAGCTTTGGCATGCGTATCCGAATGGCGAGCCGGTCAGGAATGCACCGTATCGCGTGACGTTTCCGGACGGGTCGTGGCGCGAGGGGCTGCTGGATGCCAACGGCCGGGGCACGGTGGCGAATGCACCGCGCGGCGGCGGCTCGGTCGAGTATCGCGAGGAAGACCACGATCTTCAGGATGCTGCGCGCAAGTGGGGCGACCCGAACGGGATGCGGGCATTTTCGGCAGCGAGTGGCGATGCCGGTCAGGCGGTACCCAGTCTCGTCGGGGCGGCGATGGCGGCGGCAATACCGGAAGCCGGAACGGTCATGCAGGCGCCGCAGTCTGCAGTTTCCGTCCAGACGGCAGCACTGGGCGTCGCGGCAAGTGGCGTGCAAGGCGATGTCGCCGCGCTCGCTCGATCCGCACTCGACAGAGTCGCCCAGCCGGTTGTGAATGCCACCGCCAATCGCGCCACGGCAGCGATACCGGATGTTGCGCCGGGCCTCGTCAAAACCACCGTATCGCGCTGATTCGCGCGTCGCGTCCGCTTCCCGTTAGAAACAGACAACAACTTATGGCCGGAACTGCAGCCCCTTCCACTCCTCAGCGCCCGATCCCGCGGGCGCTCCAGCAGAACGCCGAAGCACGGCGTGTCATTGTCAGTCCGGTTCCCGCGCCGGGAACATCACCGAAGCTGGTTGCCGCCGGCACCGAATCGGTCAAGAACCCCGGCCTCGAGATCTTCGTGCAGTGCCTGTACATGGTGCCGTTCGTCGGCAACGCGATGTCGCTGTACGACGTCGGCGTCGACATTTACCGCATTTGCAGCGAGCCGGGCGGCACGAAGAAGGTGCTCAATTGGGGGATCCTCGCGATCGACGCGATCGGGGTCGTGCCGGCTGCGGGCAACGCCACGCGCCCGGCGCGCGCGGTCGTCAAGGAAGTGCTGCTCGCGTTCGCGAAGGGCGCCGGCGCGGCGGTGCTGGTCGATCTGTTCTGGGCGACGGCCGGCGGCGACGTGCTCGCGTTCATGGTCGAACTCGATACGCATCTGCGGAAGTGGAAGGACAGCATCGTTCAAGGCGTGCGCGACGCGTCGCGCACAGTGCGGCGCTTCGTGCTCAATCCTGTGTCGACTGCCGAACAGATGGGGCGGGTCAGGAAGAACACGGGCTTCCTGTCATGGGTGCCGTCGTCGGAGGAGGTCGCGCTGATCGGCATCGACCAGTTGCTCAAGGTGTCGGGGCAGCGCGATGCGATCGTCGCATGGCTGGACGAGTTCGATCGCAACACGGAGCCGATGCTGGACCGCGCATTCGGCAACGTGGAGGAAGCCGGCAGCCTGCTGTTCATGGCCGCGCAGATCACCGCGGAGATCCAGGCTCGGAAGGCGCGCAGGATTCCGTCGCATGTGGCGCAGGCCGCGCCGGGCACGATGCGCGAGCCGCACATGAAGCCGGGCGAGCACCGCGATTCGACGCAGAAGGGGGCGGCGCCGAGCACACTGCCGGCAAAGGATGGCTGCGGGTGCCCGAAGACGGGCAGCAGCAAGCCGGTCAACTACGCGATGGGCGACGAGAACCTCGAGCAGACGGACTTCGTGCTCGACGGCATCGTGCCGATCGTGTGGACCCGACGCTACCGGTCGAGCCTCACTGCCTACGATGCGAGCCCACTCGGCGCGCGCTGGAGCAGCGCGTATCACCTGTCGCTGGAAGAGCGGGACGGCGCGTTGACGTTCTTCGACCCCGACAGCCGCGCGGTGCCGCTGCCGCCGATGGCGGTCGGTGAGTCGGTGGAGGTGCCGACCGAACAGTTCACCGTGAAGCGTCCGGATGGACGACATGTCCTGCTGACGTACCCCGATGGCTCGCATGAGCGTTATGAGTTGCACGGTACGGTGACGCATGCTCGCTATCGCCTCATCGCCCGCACGAACCGCGATGGCCTCGGCCTGACCTTCACCTACAACACGGCCGGCGAACTTGCCGCGATCAGCGACGGCGCAGCAAATGCGATCCGTATCGATTACGTCGACGGCCGCATCTCGACGATCTACCGCGCGGGCGTGCCGGGTCTTGCCAACGAGGCACTGGCGCACTACACGTACAGCGTCGAAGGCGACCTGAGCGGCCACGTCGACATGCTCGGTTTCCGGCGCACGTATGCGTACGAGCAGCACCTGCTCACGCGCTATACGGATTTCAACGGCCACCCCGCGAACCTGACATGGGACTGGCCGGGGCGACGCGAAGGCGTGCCGGCGCCGGCCGACGCTCGATGCGTCCGCACGTGGCACGGCAACGAAGGTCAGCATGTCCAGGACGACACGCACTTCGAGTATCACCGCGACCACTGGTACACCAAGGTCACCGATGCGGATGGCCATGCCACGATCCATCGTTACAACTTCCACAACCGGATCGTGCTGGTCGAACACGCGGACGGCTCGACCGAAACTTACGAATGGGACGAACAAAATCGTCTGGTCGGCACGAAGAACGCACTGGGCCATACGCAGCGCTTTGCCTATGACGCGCAGGGGCGGCTGACGGCCGAAACCGATACGCTCGGCAATACCACGCGTACCGACTACGACGAGAACGGGTTGCCGATCAAGGTGACTACCCCGGACGGGCGCGTCACTCAGACGGCCTATGACGAACTGGGTCGACCGATCTCGGTGACGGACGCCTCAGGCCGCACCACCCGCTACGCATGGGGTGTCCGGAGCGAGTTGCTGTCGCTGACCGACCCGAAGGGTGGCGTGAAGCGCTTCCGTTACGACCACGGCGGGCGGCTGGCCGAGGCGACCGACTGTTCCGGTCACACGACGCATTATGGCTATGACGAACGCGGCCACCCGTCGCGGGTCACCGATGCCGCCGGTCACGTGACGCTGTACCGTTGCGATGCGCGCGGGCAGATCGTCTGCGTCACGCATCCGGACGGCACCGAGGAGCGCTTCACGTGGGACGGCGAAGGCAACCTGCGCACGTACCGTGACGGCGCGGGCCAGTTCACCGAATACACGTTCAACGCGCGCGGACAGCCGACCTGGCGCAAGGATGCCGCGGGCCGGGAACTGGCATACGGATACGACCGGCAATGGCGGCTGGAGACGCTGACCAACGAGAACGGCGACCGGACGCGGTTCGGCTACGATCGGCTGGGGCGCGTCGTCGAACAGACGGATTTCGACGACAGTACGACCCGTTACGTGTGGGACGACGCGGGGCAACTGAGCGGCTCGCAGGCGGGTGACATCGAGACGACCTACGCACGTGACCCGCTCGGTCGATTGACGCGTTGGGAGACGAAGGGCGCGGGCGGTCGCGGCCACGTGACCGAGCACTTTTATTACGACGCCCGCGGCCGCCTGACGACCGCACAGGATCACGGCAGCCGCGTGCACCTGCACTACGACGATGCCGACAACCTGATCGCCGAAGAGCAGACGATTTACCCGGGTACCGACGGCACC
The DNA here is from genome assembly GCF_058781685.1 of Burkholderia sp. FW306-1C-G01B. Taxonomy (NCBI): domain Bacteria; kingdom Pseudomonadati; phylum Pseudomonadota; class Betaproteobacteria; order Burkholderiales; family Burkholderiaceae; genus Burkholderia; species Burkholderia sp. FW306-1C-G01B. Next base: position 314,988 of record NZ_JBYSWZ010000001.1, on the reverse strand, counting down.
TATACGGCGGTGACCCGGCACGAATACGACGCACTCGGCAACCGGATCCGCACGCAACTGCCGAACACGCGCACGATCGACTGGTTGCGCTACGGCTCTGGCCACCTGCACGGGGTGCTGCTGGATGGCCAGCCGCTGGTGGATTTCGAGCGCGATGCGCTGCATCGCGAAACGGTCCGCCGGTACCGCAGCTTCGAGCAGACGCGCGAATACGATCCGGTCGGGCGGCTGAAGCGGATGATCGTGCGCCGCGAGACCTACGCGCGGCCGGCCGACTGGATCGCCAGCCGGCAATTGGGCTACGACGCCGTGGGCCAACTGACGCGCATCGAGGATCGCATGCGTGGCGTCACGGACTACACGTACGACCCGACCGGGCGCTTGCTGAAGGCGACCACGCCGGACCTGAAGGAAGTGTTTGCGTTCGACCCGGCTGGCAACCCGGTGGATCCGGAGAAGATCCCGCCGCGCCCGAGCGACGAAACGATCGAGTCGGTGACGGCGCGGATGCGGCGCCATATTGCGCAGGATCAGGCGTGGCAGGACGCGCACCCGGGCGAACGGATGTCGCCGGAGCAGGTCGCGCGGCGCCTGCACATGGCCGACGAGTACATCGCGCTGACCAATTGGGAAAAGTCGCTGCCGAAATGCGTCGGCAATGTGCTGAAGGAGCTGAATCGCACACGCTATGAACACGACGCGCACGGCAATCTGGTGCGGAAGACGGAGCCGGGCGGGGTGACGTGGCTGTACGACTACGACGCGGCGCACCGGCTCAGACGGGCCGATCGCTATGCGAAGCCGCCGGTGGCGAACGAGATCGGGCGGGGCGAGTACGAAGCGGGCGGCTGGGCCTCCGATCCGGGTACGGCGAGGCCGGAGTTGCGCGTGAGCTTCGCCTATGACGCGTTCGGCCGTCGCAGGTTGAAGGATGTAGGGAGAAAGGACGGCAGCATCGATCGGACGGTGTTCACGTGGGACGGCGATGTGCTGCTGATGGAGGAGCGGTTCCATATCCCGCCGCTGCAGCCGGGCGAGCGCGAGCGGGTGACGCATCGTCCGACGCAGGTGGTGCGGGAGGATCCGGACGATGCGTACTCGGTGCCGGTGGCGCAGCGGATGCATACGTTCGGGGAGCGGTACCAGTGGCAGGGTGCGTCGCTGTATATGCACGAACCGGGCACGTTCGTGCCGATGGCGCGGCTGGACGAGACGCTGGTGGAGGCGGCGTTTATTGCGACAGGCACGGATGGGCGGTTCGTGCAGGTACCGGCGAAGACGCGGCATGCGACGCTGTTCTACCAGAACGATCATCTTGGGACGCCGCAGGAACTGCTGGACGAGTCGGGGAAGGTGGTGTGGCTGGGGCGGTATCGGGCGTGGGGCGGCGAGAAGACGGTGTGGCGGGAGGTGCCGGAGCGGAACGAGGCGACGAACCCGATCCGGTTTCAGGGGCAGTATTGTGATGAAGAGACGGGGCTGCATTACAACCGGTATCGGTACTACGATCCGAATAGTGGGCGGTTCGTCAGCAAGGATCCGATCGGGCTGGCGGGTGGGATCAACGTCTATCAATATGCGCCCAACAGCACCGTATGGATCGATCCTTTAGGTTTAGCAGGGAACCGTGCGAACCGTCGTGCGGGCAATATCTTACAAGATATCGATGCGAGAGGTGGAGGTCATGCCTATTCCCGCCACGGCGCAAGTACAACTCTGGCTCAGCAAGAGCATCGCGCCATGACAGGAATTCCGCCCGATTGTCCGTGCCCTAAACGTCCTCGCCCCACGGATTCGACGCGGTTTATGAACAATGTGGATCAGTTGGATGCCATTCAACGTGGAACGGTAAAAATGAACGCGAGTGGGGAAAACTCAGTAACGTTCGATATGGGGAGAACTATTGGAGAAGGGTATCGCAAGGGCGGTGGCACAACATTGAGCGCATCAGAGGTTACCGTTGTTCGTCGAGATGGAAATATTATCACGGCATTTCCAAAGTTGCCGAGTCTATGAAGAAGATCATTAATTTTAGTTACATTTCGCCATTATATTATTATCTCTATGCTATGGGAGATGATGATTTGGATAATTTTTATATAAATAGTAAACCTGATTTGGATCGACTTTACAAGGAAATGAGGTCAAGGTTTGCGAGGTTTGGGCCGGTGTCCCAATCTATGGTTTCTGATGCATTGGAGTACGTATTGGCATCGCATTCATGGGAGGCGAATTGGAGGGGCTTGCTGCCGCAAGAGATTCCTTTGGATGAGGTGGAAGATAAGGAGAGATTTGTGCGTGATCTGTTTTTTGTGTTGATTGGGAGGGAGCCAGACCCGGATTTCGATTTGAGCGATATCGAAGTGAATAATTATGTTGGACCGGACGGGATTGATACTAAGGTTTAGTGGTGGCGAAGTGATTTGCGAGTATATCTTTGTTGAACCGGGATGCTTCCGTTGATGTGCGGCCTCGTGCCTTCAGTTGCTAAGACGCGGCATGCGACGCTGTTCTATCAGAACGATCACCTCGGGACACCGCAGGAACTGCTGGACGAGTCGGGGAAAGTGGTGTGGCTGGGGCGGTATCGGGCGTGGGGCGGCGAGAAGACGGTGTGGCGGGAGGTGCCGGAGCGGAACGAAGCGACGAACCCGATCCGGTTTCAGGGGCAGTATTACGATGACGAGACGGGGCTGCATTACAACCGGTATCGGTACTACGATCCGAATAGTGGGCGGTTCGTCAGCAAGGATCCGATTGGGCTTGCGGGCGGGATCAACGTCTATCAGTACGCGTCCAATCCGATTGAGTGGATTGACCCACTCGGCTTGGCAGGCACATCAAGTGGCGGAGTGGGAAGAAAACCTACATCGAACAAGCCAAATCAGAATTCCAAATGTCCTTGCAGGAAAGAGTGGGAAGTAACCCGCTACGACCGAATTTGTGAGGCGATGCTGAACGGAACGCGCGTAAAGTATTTTCGCGATCCCAAGGCCAAGCAATGGTGGTCCGCAGATACGGAGGGACACGGAGGTTCTGCGTGGAAAGTTATGGAAGAGCGGGGGGCAATCTTGTTCATTTTCGCGACGCGGACGTCTATGGTGATTTTATGGGGAAACACAAAAGCGAGACAGGAAAAGTGATATCGATGAAGGATATGAAGTGCCGAGATGAAAAAGGTGAATAATGATGAAAATTCAAACTGCAGAAGAATTCAAGGGGTATGCTGAAAGTGATGACGATGCTGAATTTTCAAAAGCTCAATGGGAGGCATCTGGCAACGTGTGGTTTTCAGTTTTGGAAAAATACCCAGAGCTTTCGCGGAGTGTGGCTTTTAATAATGCGATTTCCATGGGCGTTTTGGATCGTTTGTCTGCGAGCGACGATTGGATGACGCGGTGTGACGTTGCAATGAAGAGAAGAATAAATCGAGACATATTCGAAAGATTGTCGCTGGATCCTGAATCGGCTGTTCGGAGAAGGATAGCTCTAAATCCAAAAGTTCCACGGGATATATTGGTTCGTCTTGCCGGTGATCAAGACGAATCGGTAGCAGAGGTTGCAAAAGAGCGCTTAGGGTCGTAGACGGAAGTAGTCGAGTTCGAGGCTGTCGTTATAGCAGTTCTATGGGTGAGATTGAGTGGCAGGCCAAATCTATTCAATTGTCGAGCTATGTCTGATTGCCTCCCCCTACAAGGCTTGACGGCAGATCGGCAACGAGCAATACCACTACGATGGGGGATGCTAGCTGCACCGGTATATATGATTTATTGGCAGCTAGGCCGAGGATGGTGTCGAGTAGACGGCTGTATTAAAACCGGTATTGGTACCGCGATCCGAATAGTGGGTGGTTCGTCAGTAAGGATCCTGTTGGCTTGGCGCGCATGCCCGGCGACGCAAGGAGGAAACCGGCATCGAATAAGCCGAACCAGAACGCGAAATGTTCCTGCAGGAAGGAGTGGGAAGTTAATCGCTTTGACCGAATCTGTGAGGCGATGCTCAACGGAACGCGCGTCAAGTACTTCCGGGATCCCACCACGAAGCTATGGTGGTCAGCCGATACTGAGGGTCACGCTGGTTCAGCCTGGAAGGTTATGAGGCAAGTTGGAGAAAACCTCGCACATGAAAATGATACAGATATTTATGGGGATTACATGGACAAATATAAAGGTGCGGACGGAAAGGGAATGTCCATGAAGTGTGAGTGAAAGGTAAGGGTAATGACGATTAAATCGGCTGATGAATACAAAATCTACGCTCAAAGTGACGATGAAAACGAGTTTACAAAAGTTAATGATGAGGCAGCTGACGAGGTATGGGTAGACATTTTGTCAAAATATCCTGAATTGTCTAGGCTTGTTGTCGCCAACAGCACCATTTCATTGAATATTCTGAGCCATTTATCTCGCAATGGAGATTGGATGACTCGTTGTGATGTTGCGACAAAACGTAGAATTAGCCGGGAGATTTTTGAGCGATTGGCCTCTGATGTTCACTCAGGGGTCAGGCAGGCAATCGCATGTAATCCGAAGGTACCCAAAGACATATTGACGAGCCTTGCCAATGACGCTGATGAGTTGGTTGCTCAGGCCGCAAAAGAGCGATTGAGCTCGTAGACGGAAGGGCCACGTTCGCGCCCTGTCGTTATTGCAGTTCCATGGGTATGAGTGAGTACCCGTTAGGTTTGGCTGGCGATAATTTATTAGGTTCGTCAGGAATCCCGAAGGATGCTCAAAAGGCGGTTCTCAGAGATCAAGGCCCGAGCAACATTACCCGGATAGATGCGCCCGAACAGGATGCCCCCTATAGCCAGTGGCATGCACACTGCAAATGCCTCGCTGCTGTAAACCAAAACTGCTAGACGGATCGGATGCGGCACAAAGACGCCGCAGCGGATCGCGGAAGCGCGCAAGGCGGCTGACGAAGGGTGGCCGATCGCGCCGAACGGCAGGATAGGCCGTGCCGTTGCGCTTGCACGCGGTCACGACAGCTTATCGGGCCCGCCGAGCGCGCGACACAGCATCGACAGGTTGCGGAGGGTGAGGTGCGGCGTCGCGACATGCTGCGGATCGTGCTCCACTTCCGGCTGATGGTCGCGCACCACCCATGCCGCCTGAAGCCCCGCATTCAATGCACCGACGATATCGAGGTGGAAGTCGTCCCCGACGTGCAGTAATTCCGCCGGCCGCACGTCGAGTGCCTTCGCTGCCGCATGGAATATTTCGGGTTCCGGCTTCGCGATCCCGAGCGCACGCGCGCTGAGCGTTTCCCGAAAGAATTCGCCGCCGCCGGTCAGCCGGAGATCCGCGTTGCCATTGGTCACCGCGATCAGCGGAAACCGGGCGCTCAGCCATGCCAGCGCCGGCAACACATCTTCATAAAACTCGACCCGGTTGCGCGCCGCATAGAAGACTTCGTACGCACGCTCGGTCAGCGTGACATCTGCGTTCGCGCGCTCCAGCGCAAGCCGGATCGAGCCGATTCGCAACGCGCGATAGTCGCTGACGAGATCCGGACACAAACGTTCGTATTCCTCACGTAGCTCGCTCAGCGCCTGTTGCGTGGGCAGCACGCTCGCGGTATCGGGCGCGTGCTCGATCAGCCATGCGCGAAGCGCCGCTTCGGCCCGTTCGACGGCAGGTCCGAACGGCCACAGGGTGTCGTCCAGGTCGAACGAGAGGGCGGATACGTCAGGCAGGCGCATGGCGCATGGCGGATGACGGTGCGGGGTGGAGGGCGTTCACCACGGCCATGGTACTGAGGTTCCCGTGCCGTTTTCAAGGGCCTGCTCATACAGGAAGCGCGCAACGGTCAGATCCTGGAGCGCGAGTCCGGTCATGTCGAATACGGTGACGTCGCTCGGCGAGCGGTCGATCGACGCCGTTCCGGCGAGCAGGTCGCCGATTTCGGTGCGCGGCAGATCCGGCGCCCACTGGCACTCGCCGATGCTGCGCGCCTGATCGTGATCGTCCACAAAAACGCGCGCGCGTTCCAGCACGCCTGCCGGAAGTTCGCGCTTGCCCGCGGTGTCGGCGCCCACACAGGTCAGGTGGGTACCCGGCTGAACCGCATCCGCATCGAACAACGCACCGCCGCCCGGCGTTGCCGTGATGACCACATCGCTATCGGCCACCGCGTCGTTCCGGTCGCGAGCGACGCGGATTTCGCATCGTCCATGGAAGGCCGATTCGAACACCGGGTCCGGCTCGCCGCTGCGGTTCACGTACCGCACCGCGCAACGTTGCGGCAGCAGCCTGAGTGCGTATTCGAGCTGGACGCGCGCCTGCACGCCCGTGCCGAACACGCAGATCCGCGCGCTGTCGCGGCGGGCCAGCAGTTGCAGCCCGAGGCCGCCGGCGGCACCGGTCCGCGCGGTGGTGATCGCGTTGCCGTCCATGATGCAGACGGGGCGGCCCGTGGCCGGATCGAACAGCGCAACGGTTGCCTGATGCGGCTCGCCGCCGCGGCTCCGGTTGCCGGGCCAGAATCCGGCCGCCTTGAACCCGAGAAGATCCTGGCTCGCGACGTCGCCGGACTTGATGCCGAATACGCCGTCGGTGTGCAGCTTCTCGCGGACCACCGGGAACACGCGTCCGGCCCTTTGGCTGTGCAGCACGAAGGCTTCCCGCACCGCGGCAATCACTTGCTCGGCCTGAAGGGCGGGTTCGACGGCATCGCGGTCGAGAAGAAGGAGTCGGGCGTCTGTCGGCATGTCAGGTCAGGCTTTCCGGCCCAGGGGCGAATCGGGAAGGTTTAAATTGTGTCCAGATTTAGACAAATAGTCAAATTCTGGGCCGGACGGGGCGTGGAGGCCACGCTCCGCTCACCACCCGTAGAAGCGCGGCCACGTGTGTACGACCCCGTCTTCGCCGATGGCCTGATATTCGGGATGTTGCGCGCCGGTGGCGCATGCGTGATTCGGCAGGATGCGCAGGCGCGTGCCGATCGGAAACCGCTGCGCGATGCCTGTGTCGGGCGAGCCGATACGCGACACGATGCCGTGCTCCTGGTTCGCTGCGCTCGCGACGTAGTCGCCGAGCACTTCGCCGTTTTCGGTGCAGACCTGCCCGTAGCCGAAATCGCGGGCCTGACGCTGCGTGCCGCGGTCGCGGCTCATCGCCATCCAGCCCGCGTCGACGATCGCCCAGCCTTTCTCTTCCTGGTGTCCGATGACGGTGGTCAGCACCGACAGCGCAATGTCGGACAGCCCGCACACGCCGATGTTGTGCATCACGAGGTCGAACATCACGTACACGCCGGCGCGGACCTCGGTGATGCCGTCGAGGTTGTCCGCCGACAGGGCGGTGGGCGTCGAACCGATACTGACGACCGGGCAGGGCAACCCGGCGGCCCTGAGGCGCTGCGCGGCCCGCACGGTGCGGCTGCGCTCCTGTTCGGCGATCGCCGCCAGCGCTTCGCGCGTATCGTACTCGTAGCTGGAGCCCGCGTGGGCCAGCACCCCGCCGAGCGCCATTCCGCCGTCGACCAGTGCGCGGCCGACGTCGATCAGCAGGTCGTCCTCGGGCGGGACGCCCGAGCGATGGCCGTCGACGTCAATCTCGATCCAGACCTCGAAGCGTTCGCCATGCTCGCGCCCGAATGCGGCGATCGCGTGTGCGGCCTGCAGGCTGTCGGCGACGATCTTCAGGTCGCAGCCTTGCCGGCGCAGCGCAAGCGCCTGGCCCAGCTTCGCGGGCACCATGCCGACCGCATAGACGATGTCCCGGACGCCGCCCGCGAAGAACTGCTCGGCTTCCTTGAGCGTCGACACCGTGATGCCCTGCGCGCCCGCCGCGATTTGCGCATCGACGACTTGCCGGCATTTGGTGGTCTTGACGTGCGGCCGGAACCTGACGCCGAGTGCGTCCAGATGTGCCTGCATGCGGTCGATGTTGCGACGCATGCGGCCGACATCGATCAAGGCGGCCGGGGTGTTGAGGGTTTGAATGTCCACGATGCGTTGGGTGCGATGTTGTCGACAGCGAACACAGTAGGGCAGCCGGCGGACACCGTGTTTAACGCATGGCTAATCCACCATTAAGCGCGATTTAATCGACTGAATCGCGCGGACCGCGGTGCGGCTCATGCCTTGCCGCGCCACGGCGGCGGATCGAGGAACTGCCGTGCCGCTTCGAGAAAAACCCGTTGCCGCGCGGATCGGCCGGTTCGCGACGGCAACAGCGCCGTGACAGGCGCGGGCGGCAGGCTCCAGTCGGGCAGCAACCGCACGAGCTTGCCGCTCGCCAGCAGCGGGGCGACGTCCCATTCCGAGCGCTCCACGATCCCGAGCCCGCCCAATGCCCAATCGGTGATGACGGTGCCGTCGTTGGACGACAGCAGGCCCGTGACGCGGATCACGGATGACCGTCCGGACTCGCGTTGACCGTCGCCACTTGGCGAGAAGCGCCATCGCGGAATGTCCTCGTCGTTCTCGCGCAGGCACAGGCAGTCGTATCGGGCGAGGTCGGACGGATGATTCAGTTCCTTGATGCGACGCGCGTAGCCGGGGCTTGCACACAGGAAACGCTCGTTGGGTGCGAGCGGATACCCGATCCACGAAGACGACTTGAGGCTGCCGACGTGCACGACCACGTCGGCAGCCGACGCGCTCGTCAACGGGCTCTCCGACAGATGGAGCGAAATTTCGAGCTTCGGATGCGCGCGTTGCACGTCACGCACGATCCGCGCGACGTACTTGCGCCCGAAGCCGAACGGGGCGACGACGCGCAGCGTGCCTTGCACGTCGCCGTGATCGCCCGAGATGCTGACCGGCAGCGCCTCCACGCGCTCGAGAATATCGACGGCTTCCTGGTACAGCCGTTGCCCTTCGTCGGTCAACGCGATCCCTTTCGACTGCCGCACGGCGAGCCGTGCGTTCAATCGCGCCTCCATCCGCTGCAGGCGTATCGTGACCGCGGGCGGCGTGAGGTCGAGCAGGCGCGCGGCAGCGGCCAATGAGCGCGACGCGCCGATCGCGCGCACGAGTCGAAGGTCGTCGAGATCGAGCATTTCATGTCTCTTAATGCTGGTGTTGCCGAGCATTAAACCGCACATCACGCCGCGAATCCATCGATGCGGCTGCGGATCGCGGCAAATGCGTGCGATGACCGACCGTGTGCGAGCACGTGCCAGGCTCGACAGGTTGACCTTCGTCACGCGGCGAAAGCGCCGCGCGTCGCGTCACACCCGGCTGCACGCATTCCCGTCAAGCGTGCAGCCCGAAAATCAACGACCGGTGCGCACCAACTCCTGCCGCCACCCCCGACGCAGACGCGAACGTCGCGTTGGTCATCAGGCTCGACGCGTCGCCTGCCGCATACACGCCGGCGACGCTCGTCTGCTTCCACGTGTCGACGCGAATCGCGGAGCCAAGCGGCCCTTCGTCGAATGCACACCCGAGCTGCTCCGCGAGATCGCTCGCCATTACCGTGCGCACGCCGACGAACAGCGCATCGATCGGCACGACCTGCCCGTCGGCGAGCCGCAGCGCTTCGATACGCGGCGCATCGCCAAGAATTTCAACAACCGGCGGCCGCTCGATGCGCACGCCGCGAGCGTCGAGCAACGCGGCTTCTTCCTTATTCGCTTCGACCACGCCCTGCGTGAACCACGTCGTCGGGCCCCAGTCCGGAATCAGGATCGCCTGGTGCACGGAAAGCGGATGCGTGGCGAGCACGCCGAGCCGCTGGCCGCTCACCTCGTACCCATGGCAATACGGACAATGCAGCACGCTGATGCCCCAGCGTTCCGCGAGCCCCGGCAGCGCCGGCAGTTCATCGCGGATGCCGGTCGCGAGAATCAGCCGGTCGGCGCTCGCGCGGCGGCCGTTCGACAGCATCACGTGGAAGCGGCCGTCGGCATCGCGCTCGGCCGTGCGCACTTCGCCGTCGACCCGCTGCACGGTCGGATACGCATCCAGTTGCGCGACGGCTTCGGCAACGATCTGCGCGGGCGGCTTGCCGTCCTGCCCGAAAAAGCCGTGCGCGTGCTCGGCAAAGCGGTTGCGCGGCCGGCCGGCGTCGATCACGAGCACGCGGCGTCGTGCGCGCGCCAGCTGCATCGCGGCCGACAGCCCCGCAAAGCTGCCGCCGACCACGATCACTTCATGATGGTTATGCATGCATCCGCTCCTTTCCTGAACCTGCGTGAATGACGGACGTGTCCCGATGGCGGTCAACTCATGAAACACGTGAAGTTGCATGATAGGGCGATGGTATCATTCATGCAACTTCAGAAGTTTCGAGAAAGGGGAGCGCCGCCCGTGAGAACCGACAGCCGTTTGTCGCGCATGCTGCATGCGCTGATCCACATGGACCAGGCCGACGGCCCGCTGACGTCGGAGGCGATCGCGACGATGTTGGCCACGAATCCGGTCGTCGTGCGGCGTCTGCTCGGCGGCTTGCGCGACTGCGGTTACGTGCAGTCGGAGAAAGGGCACGGCGGCGGCTGGGTGCTGAGCGTCGCGCTCGACGACATCACGCTGCTCGACGTCTATCGCGCGGTGGGCGAGCCGCCGCTGTTTTCCGATCTGGTGCCGGAGGACGAGCCCGAATGCCTGGTCGAACAGGCCGTCAACGCGCATCTGTCGGCGACGCTTAAGGACGCCGAAGCGTCGCTGCTGGCGCGCTTCGGCGAAGTCACGCTCGGCATGCTGTCGCGCGATTTCGAAGCGAAAGCCGCGCTGCGGGGCTACACGCGCTGACGCGCCGCAGCATCACGATCGATCGCGCCTGACGTGCAATCCGGCGCGATCCGGCGCGGCCCAAACCGTCGCGCCGCAATGTTCTGTCCCCCAACTTCTGTCCGGTTCGCCCGCCACAGGGCAAAATACGGGTTTTCCGCACCCGCGAGGGCGCGTCCGAATCACGCGCCGGGCGGCGGCAGTGCGCATTTCGCACGCCGCCGCCGGGCGCCCAGGCAAGATTGCTCGCCGTGTCGCGAGCCCACAGGAGTCAGACCCCATGCCCGAATCCAACCTGTCCTTCTTCGGCCGGCTGTCGCTTGCCGTCGGCACGTTCTTCTCCGTGCTCGGCAACCGCGAGTTCGCGGCCGGCGTGCTGCGCGTGCGCGACGGCGCCCCGGCAGCGGTCGCGCCGGCACCCGCGGCCGCACCGACCCCGGCCCCCGCACCTGCGCCCGTGAAGGCCCCGGCGCCCGAGCTGCGCGAAGCGAGCCCGCAGGCCGCGCTGCAACTGCTCGGCCTGCTGCAGCGCGATGCGCGCTTCATCGACTTCGTCGAGGAAGACATCGCCGGCTACGCGGACGCCGACATCGGCGCGGCTGCGCGTCTCGTGCACGACGGCTGCCGTGCCGCGCTGCGCGAACACTTCACGATCGTGCCGGTGCGCGACGAAGCCGAAGGCAGCCGCGTGACGCTGCCGGCCGGTTTCGACGCGACGGCCGTGCGCGTGACGGGCAACGTGGTCGGCTCGGCGCCGTTCACGGGCACCGTCAGTCATCGCGGCTGGCGCGTCGCCGACGTGCGCCTGCCGAAGCTGACGGGCAGCCACGACGCATCGGTGGTCGCACCGGCGGAGGTGGAACTGTGAGCGATCCGCGCTATTCGATCGGTATCGACCTCGGTACGACCCACTGCGCGCTGTCGTACGTCGACAGCGCCGCGAGCGACGGCGAAACAATCACGCAGCAGGTGCTGCCGATCGCGCAGCTCACCGCGCCCGGCGCGCTGGAGTCGCGCGACCTGCTGCCGTCGTTCCTCTATCTGCCGCATGAAAGCGAACTGACGCAGGGCGACCTGACGCTGCCGTGGACGGCCTCGCGCGGCTTCGTGGTCGGCGAGATGGCGCGCACGCGCGGCGCCGGCACGCCGATTCGCCTCGTGTCGAGCGCGAAGAGCTGGCTGTGCCACCCGGGCGTCGACCGCCGCGCGGCGATCCTGCCGAGCGATGCGCCGCCCGAAGTGTCGCGCGTGTCGCCGCTGGAAAGCTCGATCCGCTACCTGACGCACCTGCGCGAAGCGTGGGACCACGCGCATCCCGACGCGCCGTTCGCCGACCAGGACGTGACCGTGACGATCCCCGCATCGTTCGATCCGGCCGCGCGCGAACTGACGGCCGAGGCCGCACTTGCCGCCGGCTACACGCGGATGACGCTGCTCGAGGAGCCGCAGGCCGCGCTGTACAGCTGGATCCAGAAGAGCGAAGGCGGCTGGCGCAAGCAGGTGCAGGTCGGCGACCTGATCCTGTGCGTCGACGTCGGCGGCGGCACGACCGACCTGTCGCTGATCGCGGTGGTCGAGCGCGACGGCAATCTCGAACTGCATCGCGTGGCGGTCGGCGAGCACATCCTGCTCGGCGGCGACAACATGGACCTCGCGCTCGCGCACGTGGTCGCGCGCAAGCTCGCGCAGCAGGGCACGCAGGCCGATCCGTGGCAACTGCGCGCGCTCACCTACGCATGCCGCGCCGCGAAGGAAACGCTGCTGTCCGACCCGACGACCGACGCGGTTCCGCTCGTCGTGCCGAGCCGCGGCTCGAAGCTGATCGGCGGTTCGATCCGCACGGAGCTCACGCGCGCGGAACTCACGCAGACGATCCTCGAAGGCTTCTTCCCGCAGGTCGATGCGGCCGCGCGCCCGGTGAGCCGCGCGCGCGTCGGCCTGACGCAGCTCGGCCTGCCGTATGCGCAGGACGCGGGCATCACGCGCCATCTCGCGGCGTTCCTCGGCCGCCAGGTCGCGGCGCTCGACACGCTCGAAGGCGTGCAGCGTACGCTGCCGCAGGGTGCGACGTTCCTGCATCCGACGGCCGTGCTGTTCAACGGCGGCGTGTTCAAGTCGGCGCTGCTCACGCAGCGCGTGCTCGATACGCTCAACAGCTGGCTGGCCGCCGAAGGCGCGCCGCCCGCGCGCCTGCTCGAAGGCGCCGATCTCGATCTCGCGGTCGCGCGCGGCGCGGCTTATTACGGCTACGTGAAGCGCGGCCGTGGCGTGCGCATTCGCGGCGGCACGGCGCGTGCGTACTACGTCGCGATCGAATCGGCGATGCCCGCGGTGCCGGGGCTCGAACCGCCGGTGCAGGCGCTGTGCGTCGCGCCGTTCGGGATGGAGGAAGGCTCGGACGCGGCGCTGCCGCCGCAGGAGTTCGGCCTCGTCGTCGGCGAACCGGTGCAGTTCCGCTTCTTCGGTTCGTCGGTGCGCCGCCAGGACCAGGTCGGTACGCTGCTCGACTACTGGTCGCCGGAAGAATTGCAGGAGCTGGAGGAAATCCAGGCGACGCTGCCCGCCGAAGGGCGCACGGTCGGCGAGATCGTGCCGGTGAAGCTGCATGCGCGCGTGACCGAAGCCGGCACGCTCGAACTCGAGGCGATCCCGAGCGGCACGAACGAGCGCTGGAAGGTCGAGTTCGACGTGCGCGGCGCCGCCTGAGCGCGATGAAGCGCTATACGGTCGGCATCGACCTCGGCACGAGCAATACGGTCGTCGCATACGTCGAGGCCGGCTCCGACGCGATCCGCGTGTTCGACGTCGAGCAGCTCGTCGGCCCCGGCGCAGTGGCCGCGCAGCCGCTGCTGCCGTCGGTGCGCTATCACCCGGCGGCCGGTGAGCTCGCGGCGGACGCGTTGAGGTTGCCGTGGCAGGCGGCCGGCGCACGCGACGCGGCCGCCCGTTCGGGCGGCGGCCGTGACGGCGGGTCAGCCGGTCGTGACAGCGGCGCTGGTGACGCGCTGCCGCCCGTGATCGGCCGCTATGCACGCACGCTCGGCGCGCAGGTGCCGGGCCGGCTCGTGACGAGCGCGAAGAGCTGGCTGTCGCACGCATCGGTCGACCGGCTCGCGGCGATCCTGCCGTGGGGCGCGGCCGACGGCGTCGACAAGGTATCGCCGGTCGACGCGAGCGCGAGTTATCTCGCGCATGTGCGCAACGCGTGGGACGCACGTTTTCCCGATGCGCCGCTCGCGAAGCAGGACGTGATCCTGACGGTGCCCGCGTCGTTCGACGACGGCGCGCGCGCGTTGACGGTCGAGGCCGCGCGGCGCGCGCGGCTGCCCGCGCTGCGGCTGCTGGAAGAGCCGCAGGCCGCGTTCTACGACTGGCTGTACGGCCAGCGCGCGACGTTGCGCGACACGTTCGCCGACGCGCGGCGCGTGCTGATCTGCGACGTCGGCGGCGGCACGACCGACCTCACGCTCGTCGATGTCGCACCGGGCGACGACGGCGAGCCGACCTTTACGCGCGTCGGCGTCGGCAACCACCTGATGCTCGGCGGCGACAACATGGACCTCGCGCTCGCGCGCCTGGTCGAGACGCGGCTGACCGAGCCCGGCACGCGGCTGTCGGCCGCGAGCCTGTCGCAGCTCGTCGAGCGCTGCCGTGCGGCGAAGGAGCGGCTGCTCGGCGACGACGCACCGGCGTCCGTCACCGTCACGCTGCTCGGCGCGGGCAGCAAGCTCGTCGGCGGCGCGCGTTCGGCCGAACTGACACGGCAGGAAGTCGAACAGATCGTCGTCGACGGTTTCTTTCCGCAGGTCGAGGCCGGCGAACTGCCGCGCCGCGCGCGGGCGGCGATCGTCGAATTCGGGTTGCCGTATGCGAGCGACCCGGCCGTCACGCGGCACGTCGCCGCGTTCCTGAACCGTCATGCGGAAGGCCCGCTGCCCGACACGCTGCTGCTCAACGGCGGCGTGTTCCGTGCGGGCGCGCTCGCCGGCCGTCTCGCGCAGACGCTCGGCGCGTGGCGCGGCGCGCCGCTCGACGTGCTGCACAACGCGCATCCGGACGTGGCCGTCGCGCGCGGCGCGGTGGCCTACGGGCTCGCGCGCGCCGGGCATGCGCCGCGCATCGGCGGCGGTTCCGCGCGCAGCTATTTCCTCGTGCTCGACGATGGCGCCGGCGACGCAGCCGCGCGCGGCGTCTGCCTGCTGCCGCGCGGCGCGGAAGAGGGCCGCGAGATCCGGCTCGAGGATCGCACCTTCGCGCTGCAGCTCGGGCAGCCGGTGCGTTTCCACCTCGTATCGACGGTGGCCGAGACCGCGTACCGGCCCGGCGATCTGGTCGAACTCGACGGCGGCGATTTCGTGCGGCTGCCGCCGATCGCGACGGTCGTCGAGCGGCAGGCGGGCAGCGATGCGCGCGAAACGCCGGTGAAGCTCACCGCATCGCTGACCGAGGTCGGCACGCTCGAAATGCATTGCATCGCGACCGACGACGCGGCACGCCGCTGGCGGCTCGAATTCCAGTTGCGCGGCGATGCGCCGGCGCACGGCGGCGACGATGCGCCCGCGCGGCATCCGCGTCTCGACCAGGCCATCGAGCTGATCGAGCGCTCGTTCGGCAGCAAGGCCGCCGACGTTACGCCGAAGGATACGCGCCGGTTGCGCGCGCAACTTGAGCAGGTGCTCGGCCCGCGCGACGAGTGGGACGTCGCGCTCGCGCGCGAACTGTTCGACGCGCTGCTTGCGCGGGCGCGGCGCCGCCGGCGCTCGGCCGATCACGAACGCGCGTGGCTGAACCTCGCCGGTTATTGCCTGCGTCCGGGCTTCGGCCATCCGCTCGACGCGTGGCGCATCGAGCAGCTTTGGCCGCTGTTCGACGACGGGATTCAATACGTGAACGACGCTCAGGTATGGTCCGAGTGGTGGACGCTGTGGCGGCGCGTGGCCGGCGGTCTCGACGACGATGCGCAGACGCAGGTGCGCGACGCGATCGCGTTCCTCGAACCGTCCGACGACAAGCGGCGCAAGCTGCCGTTCGATCCGGGCAAGGTCGGCCCGGCCGACATGACGCGGCTGTCCGCATCGCTCGAACGGTTGCCCGTCGAGCGCAAGGTCGAGCTGGCCGAGCGCCTGATCGCGCAATTGCAGAAGCCGGCCGAGCGTGCGCTGTGCGCATGGGCGCTCGGGCGCATCGGTGCGCGCCGGCCGTTCTACGGCAGCGCGCACAGTGTCGTGCCTGCGGAAGTCGCCAATGGCTGGCTCGACGCGCTGTTCGCGCTCGACTGGAAGCAGGTCGAGCCGGCCGCATTCGCGGCTGCGCAGATTGCCCGGATGACGGGCGACCGTTCGCGCGACCTGCCGGACGATACGCGCGACGCGGTGATCAAGCGTCTGTCGGCCGCGAATGCATCGGCCGCATGGATCGACATGGTGCGCGAAGCGATCGCATTCGACGAAGCCGACACGGTGCGTGTGTTCGGCGAGACGCTGCCGGCCGGGTTGAAGCTGCTGGCCGGGTGAGCAGCGCGGCGGGCTCCGGTATCGTTCGGATGCCGGAGCATTCCGCGGCGTTGCCGATGCGGGCCGACGCCCGCCGATTCAATGCCCCGTCGAACAAGAAAACGGCTGCCGTTGCATCGCATCGGCAGCCGTTTGCGCTTTGCCGGGTTGCCGGTCAGATCTGCGGCGTCGTCTCGCGTGGCGATGCGGCCGATTCTCCGGCGATCGCATCCGGCGCGGTTGCCCGCCGCGCGAGATGAATCCCCGCGAGCATGCAGCGCACCGATCCGCCGGCCAGTTCGATCGTCGGCACGTCGAGCGGCAGCAGCCGTGCGGAGCGCTCGATCGTCGCGCGCTGGTCGGGTGTGAGGCAATCGAACGCACGCCGCGACAGCGCGAGCACGCGCCCGTTTCTTCCCGACAATTCCAGCGTATTGCCCGCGAAGTTCGCGATCTGCGACTGATCGAGCGCGATCACCGCGCGTCCCGTTTCAGTCAGGCGTTGCGCGATTTCGGCGCGGCGCCGGCGGTCGGCGATCAGGTCGAGGCCGACCATCGCGAACTCGGTTGCGACGCTCATCATCACGTTCGTGTGATAGATCGGGCGCCCGTCGGCGTCGGCCGTATCGAAGCAGATCGGCTCGAAATTGAAGTGCGTGCAGAAGCGTTCGAGCGCGACCGGATCGGCGCGGCGCGAACGCGCGGTGTATGCGATCCGCGCGACGTGGTCGAGCACCATCGCGCCCGTGCCTTCCAGGAATACGTCGTCGTATTCAAGACCCGAATAGTCGATCACGTCCTGCACGCGATACTCGGCCTTCAGCATCTCGACGATGTCCGCGCGCCGCTCGCGGCGGCGGTTCGGGCTGTGCATCGGATACAGCGCGACGTGGCCGCCCGGATGCGTCGAGAACCAGTTGTTCGGGAACACGGAGTCGGGCGTGTCGCGCTCGCCGTGGTCGTCGAACACGTGCACGTGCACGCCTGCGTCGGCGAGTGTTTGCGCGGCGGCCGTGACTTCGTCGCGCGCGGCGGCGGACACCGACACGGACGTCGGGTCGCCCGCGCTGCCGGCGGCCATGCGCTGGAACGCGTTGTCGGCCGCGGTCTGCGGGTTCGGCAGGAAACGATGCGGCCGGATCATCACGACGGCGGCCGGCGCTTGGATCGATACGAGATTCAAGGAAGGAAGGGGCGAAAGGCAGGGAACCGGGCGGCGCATAGGCCACCCGGCGATGACGGTCAGCGCGCGAATGCGGCGACGGCTTCGGTGACGAATGCCGCGTGACCCTGCGCGATCGCGGCCGGGTCGTCGATCAGCGCGAACAGGTTCTTCGGGTCGACGGCCGGCGGAATCAGCGCGATCTCGACGCCCGCGTTGTGCTGCTGCGCGAGCGCATACAGGTAGCGCAGCGCCGAATAATCCTCGAGCGCGAAGCCGACCGAGTCGAACACCGTGACTTCGTCCGCGCGTTCGCGGCCGGTCGTTTCGCCCTGCAGCACGCGCCACAGCTCGGTGACGGGGAAGTCGGCCGGCATCTGCTGGATCTCGCCCTCGATGCGCGACTGCGGCTCGAATTCGACGAACACGCGGCCCGCGTGCAGCACGCCCGCTTCGAGCTCGGTCTTGCCGGGGCAATCGCCGCCGACCGCGTTCAGGGGGTTATACGGTGCGGCTCAAGCCGGCGGCCGAACGGCACCGGATCCGCGCGCTGATGTCGATCGCGGTGCAGGGCAATCGCGGCGCGGAAGTGGTGAAGGTGCTGCGCGGGCACCCGAACGTCGCGTCGATCCACAGTACCAACGGGCGCTGGGATCTCGTCGCCGAATTGCACGCCGATTCGCTCGAGCATTTCGATCGCGTGCTCGGCGCGATCCGGTTGATCGACGGGATCGCGAGTACCGAGACGAGTATTTTGTTGTCGACGCACAAGGCGTGACGCGGGCCGGGCCCGCGTCGGGAGGTCGGCATGAATCGACCGCGCGTGACAAGCCGGCGCCTGTCGATTCCCGTCAACCGAACGTGTCGACGCGCGCCCGCCAGTCGCTTCGCGAAAACGACTCCGTCAGAAACTCGACGAACGCGCGCACCTTCGGCGGCGTGAGGCGCGCGTGCGCGTAGTACACGTAGATCGTGCCGGCCGTCGCCGGATAGCGCGTGAGCACGCGCACGAGCCGGCCTTCGTCGAGATACGGCAGCACATGATGCGCGCCGAGCCGCGCGAGCCCCATGCCTGCCACGGCCGCATCGCAGATGGCATCCAGGTCGGTCAGCACGACGCGTCCGTCGATCGGGACCGTCACCGTTTCGCCATTCACCGTGAACGCCCAGTCGCGCACGCGGCCCGTCGTCGCGGAGCGCAACCGGATGCAGTCGTGGCGCGACAGCTCGGCGAGCGTCGCCGGTTCTCCGTGCTTCGCCAGATACGCGGGGGATGCGACCGTCAGCAACCGGATCGGCACCAGCTCGCGCGCGACGACGTTTGCGTCGTCCTCGACGCCCGAGCCGATCGCGGCGTCGAAGCCTTCCTTCACCAGATCGACGTGGCGGTTCTCGAGGCTCCAGTCGAGCCGGAGGTCCGGAAAGCGTTCGAGAAACGCCGGCATCAGCGGCAACACGTACTGGCGCCCGAACCCCGGCGCGATGCTGATGCGCAGCGTGCCGGCGGGACGCGCGTCGCGCTCGGTCAGGGTCGCCATCGCCTGGCTCAGCGCGTTGGCCGCCGCCGACGTTTCGGCGTACAGCCGTTCGCCGGCCTCCGTCAGCGTGAGGCTGCGCGTCGTGCGGCGGAACAGCCGCGTGCCGAGGCTGCGTTCCAGTTTCGCGACATGCTTGCTGACGGCCGCAGGCGTGACGCCCAGCCGGTTGGCCGCCGCGGAGAAGCTGCCGGCTTCCACGGTCCGGAGAAAGCTTTCCAGCACACGCAGATCGTTCATGACGATTCGATCGAAATCGTTGAAATTAATTCGACACATTATGGACTATTCGGCATGAATGAGCGCGACTAGGATGAGGTCCGTCGTGTCGTGTTCCACGGAAAGGCGGCGCATCATCAGCTATCCGTGACGAACGCGAACGGGCGCGGAGCTGCTTGCGCGCCGGCACGGCAGCGATGGCGGCTTCGTATGTCGAGGCGGTCGTCGCGGCCCGGCAATACGGCGCGAATTCCATTTGCGATCAGGAGGCACATCATGTCCCACACCATTCTCGTGACCGGCGCGACCGGGAACATCGGGCGCGAACTCGTCGCGCAACTGAAGGCGGCCGTCAGCGCCGACGTGCAGGCGCTGCTCGGGCGGGCGCCGATCGCGTTCGAGCGGTTCGTTGCGGATTACGTCGATAGCTGGCGCTGAGCGGAGGCGACGCCGCGCGGGTGCGGCGTCACGCGCGATGCGCGTCGGGGGCGCGCGTTCGGCGTCGGCGACGCATCGCATGATCGATGTGTCGGGCGACACCCGGGCAGCGTATGCCGTCGGGTGTGCGTCGCCGAATCAGGCGTCGATTGCCGGCTCCGGAAACACCGGCTCCCCCAGCGTCAGCATCAACCGGTTCGCCCACGCGAAGATCGCGACCGCGTGCGACAGGTCGAGAATGTCCTCCTGCGTCAGCCCTTCGGCTTCAAGCGCGGCGATGTCGTCCGCATCTACCGTATCTGGCCGTTCGGTCAGCGCGATCGCATAACGCACGATCGCGCGTTCGCGTGCCGTCGTGCCGGCCGTCGCCGGATCGTCGAACACCTGCTCGATCGCATCGGTGCGTTTCGCGAGCTGCGCGAAGCGCTGCGCATGCACCGACGCGCAATACACGCAGCCGTTCACGCGCGACACGGCCGTGCTGGCGAGTTCGCGCTCCGCACGCGACAGCCCGCCCGGGCCGTACATGATCGCGTTGAATACGCCCGAGCGCTGCCGCAGGATTTCGGGCAGGTGGACGAGCAGCAGGTAGTAGTCGGATGTTTTCGCATGCGGGTGGCTTGCTTCGAGTGCCGCAAGCTGATCGGGTGTCGCGGCATCGAGGGATACCGTGTCGAGCCACGCGCGCCAGCCGAGTGTGGCGGACGTGAAGCCGTGGGCGGGCGTCGTCATGCGGCCTCCTTCGCGGCACGTGCCTGAAGCGCTTGCGCGGCAGCCGCGACGCGCAACTGATACGCGACGAACGCAACGAGCTGCGACAGCGCGACGATCGCGGGCGTCGTGAGTCCGGCCGACCTCAGCGCATCGAGGTCGGCGGGGCGTGCATCGGCGGGCGCGTGTGTCAACAGCCGCGCATGAGCGAGGATCGCGCCAACGCGCGGGGCGAGCGCGTCGAACGCATCGGCGTCGGCGAGCGCGATGTCCTCGGCGATGCCGCCCGCGTCGAGCAGCCGCGTGCGATACGTCGAGGCCAGTGCGTGCGCGTTCGATCGTTGCGCGACGTATCTTGCGGCATGCAGTCTTTCGACCAACGAAAGATCGGGCAACGCCGGATCGAACAGCGCGGCTTCGCTCAGCCGCGTATGGAGCAGCACCTTGTCGCGCGCGCGGCGCAGTGCGGTCACGGCATCGCCGTCGCGCAGGCCGGCTACCGCGTCGATCGTGTCCGGCGCGGCGGCCGACGTGATGGATTCAGTCATCGTTTTGGTTTCCCTTCGTCGTTTATGTGATCGATGAACGCGCGCTCATGCGTCGGCGTCGCGCCATTCGTCGCCTTGCAGCTCGGCGTTCGCATACGCGACGAGTGCGTCGTAGTGCCGGTCGCGGTCGGCGTCGAACAGCCGGCTCGCGATGCCGCGCGCGAGCCGTTGGGCGCCCGCGCTGATGGCCGGGATATCGCCGGACAGCTTGCCGTGGCTCAGGCTCGCCGCATGATTGAAGCAATGAATCCGCGTGACGGCAGGGCACGCATCGCGCTCGCGTTCCTGGAACGCAAACGCGGGGCCGAGATCGGGCGATTCGGCGAGCTCGTCGAGCCATGCACCCGGTTCGGGTCGATAGCGGTCCTTCCAGCGCCGCACGTGCTGCCCGAACGACGCGAATTCCGCACGCGTCGTCCAGTCCGAATGAAAACCCGTCGCGAAAATCAGGAAGTCGACGGTGTAGCGCCCGCGCGGCGTCGTCACGTCGAGGCCGTCAGCACGGTCGGCGAGCGTCTCGATCGGGCTGCCCGCATGAAAATGCGCGTGCTCGTGGCGCGACACGCGCAGCACGCTGTCGCGCGGCGGTGGCGTTTGCGACGTCAACGCGTAGTGCATGAAGCGCCACTTCGTCGCATCGTCGAGATCGGCGTAGCCGTGCACGAGGCCCGGGCTGCCGATACCGGTCAGCTTGTTGATGCGCGGAATGTCCGCGCGGCGGAAGAACAGGTCGACGCGCGCGGCGCCGGCTTCGAGTGCGGTGCCCGCGTTGTCGAACGCGGATGCGCCCGCGCCGACCACGCCGACGCGCTTGCCCGCGAGCGCCGCGAAGTCGATCGGCTCGGACGAGTGGGCCCAGCGCGTGCGAGGTGCGCGTTGCGCGACGGGCGGCACGTACGGGCCGCCGAGGCCGTCGCGGCCGGTCGCGAGCACGACGTGCCGCGCGAGCAGCGTCTGCGCTTCGCCGTTGCCGCGCACGTCGAGCGCGAGCAGCCCGTCGTCGCGCGGGCGCAGCGCGACGAGCGTCGTGTCGTTGCGCACCTGCAGGTCGAGTACGCGCCGATACCAGCGCAGGTAATCCATCCATTGCGTACGCGGAATCTTGTAGAGCGCGTCCCACGCGTCGCGGCCGTATTGCACTTCGAACCACGCGCGGAACGTCAGCGCGGGCAGGCCGAGCGCGGGGCCCGCGAGCTGCTTCGGCGAGCGCAGCGTGTCCATCCGCGCGAACGTGACCCACGGCCCTTCGTAGCCGGCCGGCGCGCGGTCGATCACGCACTGGTTGTCGATGCCGAGCAGGCGCAGTTCGGCTGAAGCCGCGAGCCCCGCCATGCCGCCGCCGACGATCGCGACGTCGAGCACGCGCGCGCCGTCGGCCTCGCGCGGCGGCACCCACGACGGCGCGGGCAGGTCGAGCCAGCGCAGGTCTTGCGCGAGCCGCGCTTCGAGTGCGTCGAGCGGCGTCGTCATGCGGCCTCCGGGCGGGTGCGGCGCGTGCGTGTCGTGCGAGGCGGGCGCGGTGCGCGTTCGCTGCGCAGCCGGTCGCCGCGCAGCAGCGCGTCGTGCGCGGCGGCGTCGTGAAAGGTCACGTCGTCGAGCAGCGCGCGCGTCGTGCGGTGCAGCGCGTCGAGCAGCGCATCGACGGCGGCCGTGCGCGCCTTGCCGGCCGGCGTCGCGACGCCGAACGCGAACGGGATGTCGACGTCGAGCGGGCGCGCGACGACGCCGTCCACCGGCAGCGCGGCGCCCGTCGCCGGATCGACGATGCCGATCCCGATGCCCGCGCGCGCGGCCATCACCGCATTCAGCGACGCATTGGTTTCGATGAACACGCGTGCATCGACGCGCGCGGCCGCGAATGCCGCATCGATCCGCTGGCGCAGCCGGTGCCGGTTCGCGACCGTGACGATGCGGCGGCGCGCGAGATCGCGCAGCGCGATGCGCGGCTTCGCCGCGAGCGGGTCGCCGGCGGGCAGCACGGCGACGCATGGCGTCTGCGCGATCCAGTGCACGTCGAGCCCCGCGTGCGCCATCGGCAGCGTGACGACGCCGATATCCGCCGTGCCGGCCAGCACTTCATGCACGACATGTTCGGCCGATTCGCTGCGCAACTGGTAGTGCGGCGCGTGTGCGCCGTCGGGCAGCGCGGCGAGCGCGGCCGGCACGAGCGTGGCCGCGAGCGACGGCGTCGCCGCGATGCGCACGGGTTCGGCCGTTTCGTTTCCGAGCGCGCGTGCCCGCGCCTCGATCGCGCGCAGGCCGACCAGCGAGCGCTCGACTTCCTCGTACAGCAGGAACGCGCGCCGCGTCGGCGTGACGCGCGGGCCGTGCCGGTCGAACAGCGCGTAGCCGAGATCGGCTTCGAGCTCCTGGATCTGCCGCGTGACGGCCGGCTGCGAGCGGCCGAGCAGTTCGCCCGCGCCGGTCACGCTGCCGGCCGACATGACCGCGGAAAAGGCTTCGAGTTGATGCAGCTCCATGACGCGTTCCGATGATGCGATTTGCGCATTGTAGGAGTGCGAGCATGCGCGATTCATATAATGATTTTTGCTATCGACAGCGCGAAAACTGCGAAGCGCGCGATCTTCGCGATGGCCGGCGGCGCGTACGTGCGCCTCGGCTGAGAGGAGAGCCGCGCGGGAAACCGCAATCGAATCAACGCGATGCGATGCACGCAGACGCACTGCACGATGCGCCGCATGCGGATGGCCATCCGCGCGCGTCATCCGCTTCGCGCCGCGCGCGATATCGATATGCGCAAAACTTCGTTGGATCGCCCTGAACCGGATGGTTACATGCCCTCACTCTTTTCGACTGACTGAAGGTGGGGGGCGGCATGAACGTTTCGGGGAACGACGCACGCGGCGCATGGCGGCGCGTGCTGGGCACGGTGGCGGCGCTCGCTGCCGCATGGGGCTTGTCGGCGGGCGGCGCGCTCGCGGCGGGCGTGTCGGGCGAGCCGGTGGTGGTCGGCGTGAGCGGGCCGCTGACGGGCCAGGACGCGCAATACGGCGAGCAATGGAAGCGCGGCTTCGATCTCGCGCTCGACGAGATCAACGGCAGCGGCGGCATTCACGGCCGGCCGCTCGCGATCGATTTCCAGGACAGCCGCAGCGATCCGCGCCAGGCCGTGGCGATCGCGCAGAAGTTCGTCGCCGATCCGCGCATTACGATCGAGCTCGGCGATTTCTCGAGCGCGACGTCGATGGCCGCGTCGCCGATCTACCAGCGCGGGCAACTGATCCAGTTCGGCTTCACGAACTCGCATCCGGATTTCACGAAGGGCGGCGATTACCTGTGGAGCACCGCGCTGAGCCAGGCCGAGGAGCAGCCGCTGCTCGCGCGCTACGCGGTGAAGGAACTCGGCTTCAAGCGGATCGCGGTGCTGTACCTGAACACCGACTGGGGCCGCACCAGCAAGGACATCTTCGCGAAGGCGGTGGCCGGGCTCGGTGCGCAGGTCGTCGCGGCCGAGGGCTACCAGCCGGCGGAGAAGGATTTCCGCTCGACGCTCGTGCGGATCGGCGCGTCGAAGCCTGATTCGATCGTGCTGATCTCGTACTACGCGGACGGCGCGCAGATCGTGCGGCAGGCGCGCACGTCGGGCGTCGCGCTGCCGATCGCGGCGGTCGGCTCCGTGTATTCGCCGAAATTCCTCGAACTGGGCGGCGCGGCCGTCGACGGCGTCTATACGGAATCGAACTTCTTCCCGGCCGAGCCGCGCCCCGAGGTGCAGGCGTTCGTGCAGCGCTATCGCGCGAAATTCCACGCCGATCCCGATTCGTTCGTTGCGCGCGCATACGACGCGCTGATCCTGTCAGCCGAGGTGCTGCGCCGCTACGGTACGACGCGCCAGGCCGCGCACGACGGTTTCGCGAAAGTGAGCGACGTGCCGAGCGTGATCTTCGGCAAGGTGCGCTTCGATCCGCAGACGCGCCGCGTCGCGGGCGCGCGCACCGTGTATCTGGTCGTGAAGCAGGGACAGTGGGCGCTGTGGGACGGCGCGAAGCCGCAGCTCGCCGCGCGCTGATTCCGAATGAACCGCATGCAAGTGACGGACGCATCGTGATGGCTTCCTTGGTCGACTACACGCTCAACGGCCTCATCGTCGGCAACATCTACGCGCTGCTCGCGGTCGGGCTCGCGCTGATCTTCGGCGTGTCGCACCTGATCAACTTCGCGCACGGCTCGGTCTACATGGCCGGCGCGTTCATCGGCTGGCTGTGCCTGACACGCTTCGGGCTGCCGCTGCCGGTCGCGCTCGCGGCGGTCGTCGTCGGCTGCGGCGCGCTCGGCGTCGCGATCGAGCGGATCGGGCTGCGGCCGTTGCGCCATGCGGCGCGGATCGCGCCGCTGCTCGCGACGATCGGCATCAGCTTCATCCTCGACCAGCTCGCGCAGCTCGCATTCGGCGCGGACCCGCGCGCGGTGCCGACGCCGCTGCCCGACTGGCACCTGCGGATCGCCGGCACGACGCTCGGCTCGCTCGACCTGCTGATCGCGGGCATCGGCATCGCGGCGGCCGCGCTGCTGTACGGCTTCCTGCGCTTCACGCGGCTCGGCTGGGCCGTGCGCGCGACCGCGCAGGATCGTGACGCGGCGCTGCAGATGGGCGTCGACGTCGATCGCGTGAACCAGACCGTGTTCGCGATCGCGTGCGCGCTCGGCGGCGTGAGCGGGCTGCTGGTCGGCATGTACTACAACAGCATCGATCCGGCGATGGGCTTCCAGGCGACGCTGAAGGGCGTCGTCGCGCTGCTGATCGGCGGGCTCGGCAACGTGCCGGGCGCGATCGCGGGCAGCCTGCTGCTCGGCCTTGTCGAAAGCTACGGCGTCGCGCTGTTCGGCACGAGCTATCGCGACCTGTTCGCGTTCGGGCTGCTGATCGTGTTCCTCGTCTGGCGCCCGAACGGCTTGTTCAGCGCGAACCGCGCGCTGCCGCCCGAGCCGATGACGGGCACCTTCCTCGCGGCCGCGAAAGCCGTGCGCGTGCCGCGCCCGGCGCTCGTCGTACTGATCGCGCTCGCGGCCGTGCTGCCGTGGCTCGGCGCGTCGCCGTACGTGCTGCAGACGCTGACCAACGCCTGGCTGTACGGCCTGCTCGCGCTGAGCCTCACGCTCGTCGCGGGCACGGTCGGGCAGATCTCGCTTGGGGCTGCGGCGCTGCTTGTGATCGGCGCGTACGCGTCGGCGCTGCTGTCGTCGGATCTCGGCTGGTCGCCAGCCGTGACGATTCCGTGCGCGGGCGCGATCGCGGCCGTGCTCGGCACGCTGCTCGTCTATCCGGCGTTCCGGCTGCGCGGGCACTACGTGTCGATTGCGACGCTCGGCATCGGCGAAGTGGTGAGCCTCGTGATCCTGAACTGGGACGGCCTCACGCGCGGCCCGCTCGGCATCGCCGGCATCGCGCCGCTGCCGTGGGCGACGACCGCGCGCGCCGCGTACTGGTTCACGTTCGCGGTGCTCGTCGTTTTCGCGCTCGTGCAGGTGCGGCTGCTGCGCTCGCATCTCGGCCGCACGCTGCGCGCGGTGCGCGAGGACGATGTCGCCGCACGCGCGCACGGCATCGCGCCGAACCGCTACAAGGCGATCGCGTTCGCGGTCGGCGGCGTCGCGGCCGGCGTGAGCGGCGGCATCGCCGCACACCTGTACAGCTACATCAATCACCAGACCTTCGATTCGCAGGTGTCGATCCTCGCGCTGACGATGGTGATCCTCGGCGGGCTCGGCAACGTGCTCGGCGGCATCGCCGGCGCGGTCGCACTGATCGGGCTGCCCGAGCTGTTCCGCTGGGCGGCCGACTACCGGATGCTGATCTACGGCGTCGTGCTGCTGCTGCTTGTCCGGTTCCGGCCGCAGGGCCTGCTCGGCACGGTGTGAGGAGGAATGCGATGACCACCCCCCGACCCTTGCTCGACGTGCAGGACCTGACGCGCCGCTTCGACGGCGTGACCGCGCTCGACGGCGCGAGCCTGACGCTGGCCGACGGCGAACTGCTGAGCGTGATCGGGCCGAACGGCGCCGGCAAGTCGACGCTGTTCAACCTGATCGCGGGCGCCGACCGGCCCGATGCCGGCCGCGTGACGTTCGACGGCCGCGACATCACGGGCACGGCGCCCGAACGGCTCGCGGCGCTCGGCATCGCGCGCACGTTCCAGCACGGCCGCGTGTTCGGCAACCTGAGCGTGCTCGACAACGTGCTGATCGGCGCGCATGCGCGGCTGCGTGCGGCACGGCCCGGCTGGCCCGCGCTCGGTGCGGCGGCCGAGGTGCTGCGCGCGCTCGTGCGGCCCGCGTCGGTGCGGCGCGAGGAAGCGGCGCTGCGCGACGAGGCGCGCGCGATCGTCGCCGGGTTCGGCGAACGGCTCACGCCGCGCATCGATCATCCGGCGCACAGCCTGTCGTACGCGAACCGGCGGCGCGTGGAGATCGGCCGCGCGCTCGCGCTGCATCCGCGCCTGCTGCTGCTCGACGAACCGACGGCCGGGATGAACGAGACGGAGACGGCCGAGATGCTGCAACTGATCCAGTCGCTGAAGGCGCGCGGCCTGACGATCCTGCTGATCGAGCACAAGCTCGAACTCGTGATGCGCGTGTCCGACCGCGTGATGGTGCTCGACAACGGCGCGAAGATCGCCGAAGGCGCGCCGCGCGACGTGCGGCACGATCCGCGCGTGATCGAGGCGTACCTCGGCCGGCGCCATGCGGGCGGTGCCGCCGCGGAGCGCACGACGCAGGCGGCCGCATGAACACGCTTTCCTCCGGACCCGACACGACCGTGACCGACGCGCTGCTGAAACTGGAACACCTCGATACGTTCTACGGGCCGGTGCAGGTGCACTTCGACGTGAACTTCGAAGTGGGCCGCGGGCAGATCGTCAGCCTGCTCGGCGGCAACGCGAGCGGCAAGTCGACGACGATGAAGCTGATTCTCGGGCTGATGCGGCCGCGCCGCGGCGTCGTGCGTTTCGACGGCGACGACGTGACGGCGCTCGCGACGCCGCAGCGCGTGCGGCGCGGAATCGCGGCCGTGCCCGAGGCGCGGCGGCTGTTCGGCGACATGAGCGTGCGGGAGAATCTGCTGATGGGTGCGTATACGCGCAGCGACCGCACGGCAGTGGCGGAAGATTACGAACGCGTGCTCGACCTGTTTCCGCGCGTGCGGGAGCGGCTCGCGCAGCGCGCGGGCACGCTGTCGGGCGGCGAGCAGCAGATGCTCGCGATGGCGCGCGCGCTGATGGCGCGGCCGAAGCTGATCTGCATGGACGAGCCGACGATGGGGTTGTCGCCGCTCTACGTCGACAAGGTGCTCGAACTGATCGATGCGATCAACAAGCAGGGCGTGACGGTGTTCATGGTCGAGCAGAATGCGAGCCTCGCGCTGGAGATCGCGCACTACGGGTATGTGCTGCAGACGGGGCGCGTCGTGCTCGAAGGGCCCGCGAAGGCGCTGCTCGACGATGCGCGCGTGCGCGATGCGTATCTGGGCGGGGAGGCGGTAGCGGGGTAGTTGGCGTGGCTCATCGGTGGCCGAAGCATGATGACCCGCGGCTCATGAGTCGAAGCAAGTGCCCGATCGACCGTGAGCCGGGTTTCACCGGCCTATGCCTGCCGGGCACCCATCCCCGCCGCCCGCGGAAACGTCATCACCACCGCGAACCCGCCTGCTTCCGGAAACGCAAACCCGACGCGCCCGCCGTGCGCCTTCATCACTTCCTGCACGATCGCGAGCCCGAGGCCCGACCCCGTGCGCCGTTCGCTGCCGTCCGGCGCGAGCCGCACGAATGGCTGCAATGCGGCGTCCCAGTGCTCGCGCGGAATCCCGCGGCCGTTGTCGGTGACGGTCAGCGTCACCGCGCCGTCTGCGTTGCCCGCGGTCGCGACCGATACGACGATGTCGTCGGCATGACCGTGCAGCAGCGCGTTGTGCAGCACGTTCGACAGCGCTTCCTGCAAGCTGATCGCATCGCCGTCGATCCACGCAAGCGGCGCGTCGCTCGCGAACGCGACGGCGACGTCGCGCTCGTCCGCGAGCGGAATCGTGCGGCCGAGCACGTCCTTCGCGAGCGCGACGAGTTCGACCGGTTGCAGCGGCACGGCCTCGATGCGATGGATCACCATCGCATGATTGAGCAGCTGGCCGGTGAGGCGGCCGACGTCCGAGCAGGTCGCGCGCAGCGCGTCGAGGCGTGCCGCATGGCGCGCGGGATCGGATTCGCCGTCGAGCAGTTCGATCTGCGCGTCGAGCCGCGCGAGCGGCGTGCGCATCTGGTGCGCGGCGTCGGCGATGAAGCGCTGCATCGCGTTGATGCGTTCGGCCAGACGGTGTATCAACCCGTTGATCGACCCGATGATCGCGTCGATCTCGCGCGGCGTGTCGACGGCCACCGGCCGCAGGTCGGCCGGGTCGCGCGCGGCGATGATGGTGCCGATCTGCGCGAGCGGGCGCAGGCCGCGCCGGATCGCGAGGCCGCTCGCGCCGATCGCGAGCACGCTCATCAGCAGGATCAGCGTCCACACCTTGATGCTCATGTCGTTCGTGAGCTGCTGGCGCGCGTTGGTGGTTTGCGCAACGGTCACGAGCGCCCAGCCCGGCGTGCTTTCCTCGGGCATGTAGCGCGCGATGGTCGCGGTGCGGATGCGGTGCCCCTGGTAGACGGCGTTCGCGAACGCGGGGCCCTGTTTCGCGGCGGCGAGCGTCGCGGGGCTCGCGAGATCGTTGTAGCCGGCCACGACGATGCCGCGCGAATCGACGACCTTGTAGTAGACGAGGTCGTAGCGCGACAGCGTCGACAGCGCGGCCACCGGCGGATTCAGTGCGAGCACGCCGCCTTGCACGTAGAGGTTTTCCGCGACCTGGATCGACGCGCCGGCGAGCAGCTGGTCGTACGCGCGTTCGGCCGCGACGCCCGCGTAGTAGCGCGCGATCGCCGCGAGCGCGAGCGCGCCGGTCGCGACGACGAGCGCGATGAAGAGCAGCGTGCGTCCGAACAGCGTCTTCGGGAACCAGTCAATGCGCGGCAATCTGATACCCCATCCCGCGCGCGGTGCGGATCTCGACCGAGCTGCCCTGCAGCTTTCTGCGCACGCGCGTCACGTACTGCTCGACCGCGTTCGCGGTCGGCTCGTTGCCGAAGCTGAACAACTGGTTCAGCAGCTCTTCCTTCGAGAAGATGCGCTGCGGTCGGCTCGCGAGGATTTCGAGCAGCGCGAATTCCTGGCGCGACAGCGACAGCGGCTGGCCGTCGAGCTCGGCGAGGCGGCTGCTGCGGTCGATCACGAGGCCGCCGAGCGTCAGCACGTCGTTCGCATGGCCGCTGTTGCGACGCAGGAGCGCCTGCACGCGCGCATCGAGCTCGCGGTAGTCGAACGGCTTCACCAGATAGTCGTCGGCGCCGAGGCCGAGGCCGCTCACGCGGTCGTCGATCGCCGAGCGCGCCGTGACGAGCAGCACGGGCGTCGTGCCGCCCGACGCGCGCAGGTTGCGCAGCACCGCGAACCCGTCCATGCCGGGCAGGTTCGCGTCGAGCACGACGAGGTCGAAGCGCTCGACGCGCAGCAGCCCGTTCGCGGTCGCGCCGTCGGTTTCGAGATCGACCGCGTGGCCGAGCCGCGCCAGGCGGCTGCGGATCGCCGCGCCGATTTCGGCATCGTCCTCCACGACGAGAATGCGCATGGTGCCGTTTTGCAGGTGGGTGGGTTAGGGGTTTTCCCGGGGCCGGGATGTCAGCATTTTCTCAGACTCGGTCGATAACCTGTGTCGAGCCGGAAGCAGCATGCAAGGACGGCATTAATACCAGAAATATTCAAGGAGACGGCAACATGCAGCAAGTCACGGGCACGACGCACGCGCGCCGCAGCGCGCCGCCGGCCCTCGCGTGGCCGTTTGCCGCCGGTCGCAAGGCGGCACGCGCATGACGACGTCGCCGCGCCGCCGCGCATTGATCGCCGCCGGGCTCGGCGCGCTCGCCGCACCGGCGCTCGTGCGCGCGAAGCCGCGCACCGTGCGGATCTCGAAGGGCTATGGCGTACTGTACCTGCCGCTGCTCGTGATGGAGAAGCAGCGGCTGTTCGAGCGGCACGCGGCACGGCATGGCGTGCGCGACGTCGCGGTCGACTGGGTGCTGCTCGACGGCGGCAATTCCGTCAACGACGCGATGATGGCCGGCACGCTCGATTTCGCGGGCGCCGGCGCGCCGGGCTTCATCGAGCTGTGGGCGCGGGCGCGCGGCATTCCGAATGTCGAGGTGATCGGCATCAGCGGGCTGTCGACCACGTCGCTGTCGCTGAACGCGAACCGTCCGGGCCTCATGTCGCTGCGCGACTTCACGCCGTCCGACCGGATCGCGGTGCCTGGCATCCGCACGTCGTTGTCGGCCGTCGTGCTGCAGATGGTCGCGAGCCGGCAGCTCGGTCCGAAGCATTTCGCGCAGCTCGATTCGATCACCGTGAACCTGCCGCATCCGCAGGCGATGCAGGCGCTGATCCGCCGCGAGAACGGCGTCACCGCGCACTTCACGTCGCCGCCGTTCTCGACGCTCGAGTTGCGGCAGCCGGGCATCCACCGCGTCGTGAACTCGGTCGACGTGCTCGGCCCGCTGACGCTCGACGTCGTGTTCGCGCCGAAGCGGCTCGTCGATACGGAGCCCGCGCTGGCCGCCGCGTTTCTCGGCGCGCTCGACGAAGCGAACCGCCTGATCGCGCAGGATCCGCGCGCGGCGGCCGCGCTTTATGCGTCGTCGTCGGGCGTCGGCGTGTCGCACGACGACGTGATGCGGATGCTCGCCGCACCCGACACGCGCTTTTCGGTGCGGCCGAACCAGCTGATGGACTACGTCGAATTCCTGTACCTGGCCGGCACGATCAAGGCGAAGCCGCGCGCATGGCACGAGATGTTCGCGCCGATGCTCGACGACTACCGGTCGGGCTGAGCGCCGCCGGCCGCTCACAAACGATATTCATCGAAACATTGCGCGCCCGCGCCTTCGTTGCGCGCGGCGCCGACTCAACCGACACGCAACCGATTCACGTAAGGAGCCCGTAGTGAACGCTACCGAAACCCTGGACCCCGCGTCCGCCGAAGAACAGCGCACCATGTCGAAGGTGGCGCGGCGCCTGCTGCCCATCCTCGTCGTGATGTTCCTGATCGCGTTCATCGACCGGCAGAACGTCGGCTTCGCGAAGCTGCAGATGGTGCACAGCCTCGGGATGACGGAGGCCGCGTTCGGGCTCGCGTCGTCGCTGTTCTTCATCGGCTACCTGCTGTTCGAGGTGCCGAGCACGCTCGCGCTGCATCGCTACGGCGCGCGCGTATGGCTCGCGCGGATCATGCTGACGTGGGGCCTCATCACCGTGCTGATGGGCTTCACGACGTCGATGCCCGCGTTCTGCTCGCTGCGCTTCCTGCTCGGCATCGCCGAGGCCGGCTTCTATCCGGGCGTGATCTACTACCTGACGCTGTGGTTTCCGCAGAGCTACCGCGCAAAGGTGCTCGGCATCTTCACGCTCGGCAGCGCGCTCGCGAACATGCTCGGCTCGCTGGTCGGCGGCGTGCTGCTGAGCCTGAACGGCGTGTGGGGGCTGGCGGGCTGGCAGTGGGTGTTCATTGCAACGGGCATCCCGGCCGTGATCGTCGCGATCGTCGTGTTCCGCGTGCTGCCCGCGTCGTTTCGCGAGGCGCCGTTCCTCGACGAGCGCGAGAAGCAGATCGTCGCGGCCGCGCTGGAGCGCGAGAAGCCCGCGCAGGCCGAGCACGGGCAGCCGTGGAAGGCGCTGCTCGATCCGCGCGTGATGCTGTTCGCGGCGACCTACATGCTGATGTCGACGTCGTTGTACGGCGTCACGTACTGGCTGCCGACGCTCGTGAAATCGTTCGGCGTGTCGAGCAGCGCGAACGGTTTCCTGAGCATGCTGCCGTGGGCGCTCGCGGTGCTGCTGCTGCTGTGGCTGCCGGCGAAGCTGCGCCGCGCGAAGAGCATCCTGCGCACGATCGCGATCGTCGCGGCGCTCGGCGCGCTCGGCTTCCTGCTGAGCCTCGTGCTGCCGTCGACGCCGCTGCGCTTCATCGCGCTCGTGCTCGGCGGCGCATGCATCCCGCTGCTGTATCCGTGCTTCTGGTCGATGCCGCCGCGTTATTTCACCGGCGCGCGGGCGGCGGCGAGCGTCGCGGCGATCAACTCGATCGGCAACCTCGGCGGTTTCTTCAGCCAGAACCTGATGCCGTTCGCGGGCAAGGTGACGGGCACCGCGTTCGGGCCGATGATCGTGCCGATCGTGTGCCTCGCGCTGCTCGGGATCGGCGCGCTGGTCGCGTGGACGCGCTCGGAGCGGGGGATGGTGGCGGCGCGGGTGTGACGCGCATGGATTCGTGGCTGCTCCAACCGGTTCACGCTCCTGGAGCGTGCCGGTGTGCTACCGTGCGATCCATTGACACACGTGGGGAATGCAATGAATTCTGCGACGAAGCCCGCGTTCCGGATCGATCCGCAATTGCTTGAAGCCGCTGAATCCGTTCTGGCGAAAAACGAGACGCTCTCCGCGTTCATCGAATCGGCGTTGCGCGCTCGCGTTGCGCGCCGACGCGTGCAGCGCGAGTTTGTCGCGCGTGGTCTCGCATCACGCGACGAGGCGCGGCGGACCGGCGAATACATCGATGCTGCAAACGTCCAGGCTGAACTCGAGCGCATGCTGAAAGCGGCACGGGCGACAAGAGCGCTCGGGTAAGCCATTGGGATGGCGATCCATGCATCGCGGACGCAAGTCACGATCCTCGCCGTCCGCCATCAACGAGAAGACGATTACCACTGACCGCGTCAGCGTCGCGGCGCCACCGCATTCGACCGCCTACCCGCGCGAAGCCTCATCTCCCCCATGCGCAACCGCCGCCTGCGGATGCGACAGCGGAATCTCCACCTCGACCGTCGTACCTTCGCCGAGCGTCGTCGTGATCTGCAGCGTGCCGCCGACGAGGTACGCACGCTCGCGCAAGCCGACCAGCCCGAACGAGCTCGACTTGCGCGGCGCGCCGGGATCGAACCCCGCGCCGTCGTCGCGAATCGTCAGCGCGATCGCATCGTCGCCGTGCACGAGCTCGACATCCGCATGCGACGCGGCCGCGTGCCGCGCGACGTTCGCGAGCGCTTCCTGCGCGATGCGGAACACGGCCGTCGCATACGGCTCGTCGAGCTGCAACTCGGGCGGATCGACATGCAGCGCGCACGCGATCCCGTGACGGTGCCGGAAATCCTCCACGAGCCATTGCATCGCCGCCGCGAAGCCGAGATCGTCGAGCATCAGCGGGCGCAGGTCCGACGCGATGCGCCGCGTCGCGGCCACCGCGCCGCGTGCCATCGTGTGCATCGCCGCGATCTTGCGCGCCAGCGTCGCGTCGTCCTGCGGCACGCGGTCGATCAGCCATTCGAGATCGTTCGTCAGCGCCGCGAGCGTCTGCGCGAGTTCGTCGTGCAGTTCGCGGGCGATGCGGCGCTGCTCGGCCTCGCGCGCGGTCGCGCTGATCGTGGCGATCTCGCGCAGTTCCTCGCGTGACGCCTGCAGCGCCCGCTCCGCGCGCACGCGCTCCTCGACTTCGCGCCGCAGGTCGCGGTTCGATACGCTCAGTTGCGCGGTGCGCGCGGCGACGCGCTGTTCGAGCTGTTCGTTCGCCTCGTTCAACTGCGCGCTCTTCTGCGCGACGAGCAGATGCTGGTAGCGCGCGCCGGCCAGCGCGCGCACCGTCTGCGCATGCAGCCGGCCGTTCTCGAACAGCATCGCGAACAGCACGACGCCGGACGCGACGAGGCCGTACGCGCGGCCCGCGTAGAAGCCGAGATCGAAGCGCCCGTGATTGAGCATCGACGACAGCGCGATGTCGAACAGCCAGGCAACGAGCACGGTCATCACCCACAGGTCGAGCACGGAATGATGGCGCCGCTGCCGCCACATCAGCATCAGCGCAACCAGGTTCAGCCCCCAGACGACCGTGATCGCGTTCGTCATCGTCGCGGCCATCCGGTTGCCGTGCATGATGCGCGGCAGCAGGTCGTGGCCGGCGGTCGCGAGCACCGCGAGCGCGGCCGTCGCGGCGACCGCCGCGGCGATGCAGAGCACCACCGGAATCGCCGCGCGGCGCTGCGGGGCCGGGATCGGGCGCGTGCGCGCCGCCGCGCGCAGCAGCGCATAGGCGGCCACCGCGAGCGGGAAGCCGCCGTGCCAGAACAGGTACAGCCAGGCCGTGGTCTGTTCGCCGGCGCCGAGCAGGCCCGTCGGCGCGAACAGCCCCGGGAAGGTCAGCATGTGCGTGCCGGCCATGAAGCCCGTGAACAGGTAGCCGCCCGCGAGCGCGAGCAGCGATTTTTCGCGCAGGATCGCGTACTGGCCGAGCAGGAGGCCGGCCGTCACCATGTCGTTGACGACGATCGCCGACTGGTACACGGGGATGAACGCCCGGCCCGGCGCGAGCGGCATGCCCGCAAACGGCGCGAGCGTGGCGAAGATCACGGCCGACACGAGCACGGTCGCGATCGCGAGCCGCCGCTCGCGCCGGCCGGGCGGCAGCGACGACATGAACAGGCGCGACGCGTCCGGATCGGCGTCGTCCGCGGGGGCAGGCGGTAAGTGGAGGGTGGTCGTCATGCGTCGTCGACGCCGGGGTCGAGATCGTGGCGCATCGCGTAGCGGACCAGCGCGGCTTCGTGCGGCAGTTCCATCTTCTCGAGGATCCGCGTCTTGTACGTGCTGACCGTCTTCGCACTCAGCGCGAGTTCGGATGCGATCTGCGTGACGGTCTGGCCCGCGACGATGCGGCGCATCACGTCGAGCTCGCGCGCGGACAGCCGTTCGTGCGGCAGCGTTTGGGCTGGCGTGCGCAGCGTGCGCGCGAGGCTTTCGGCCGCCGACGGGCTCACGTAGACGCCGCCCGCCGCGACCTTGCCGACGGCCTCGACGAGCTCGGCGGTCGCGCTGTCCTTGGTCAGGTAACCGACTGCGCCGGCCTTGAACGCGCGCGCCGCGTACTGCGCCTCGGCATGCATCGTCAGCACGAGCGTGCGCAGCGACGGCGCGTGGCTCTTGACCAGCCGGATCAGCTCGATGCCGGTCGGCGCGGGCATCGACAGGTCGAGCAGCAACACGTCGGCGGTGCTGCGCTCGGCCAGCGCGAGCGTGGCCGGGCCGTCGCTCGCCTCGCCGACGATTTCGAAACCGCCGGCCATCTCCAGGATATGACGCAGTCCGTCCCGCATGACTGCGTGATCGTCAGCCAGAATTACCCTGATCATCGAGCGACCCTCTTCGGGATGACGCCGCGGACCCTGCCGTCCGGTTGCCGCCGCGACTGTTCTTCCGATCAATATATTCCGCCGAATCCCAAAACGGTACACATCCGGGAAACTTTCGAGATATCCGACCCCGGAATGTGTACTGAACCGAAGTAATCGACGGAAAGGGAGCGGCGTGGACCGCTTGTGGAATAGGGTATTCCCTGATGGCTGATGCGCCCGGGGCGGACCTGCGCGGCGTCACGCGAACGGCCCCGCGAACGGCCCCGCGAACGGCCCCGATTCGGGACTAAACTGGTGCCCGATGCCACTGCGCCAACCGAGGAGCGCCGCGATGATCGACCTTGCCGATATCCTTCCGTCCGCACTGCCTGCCGCCGTCGCATGGGCCGAAGCGGAGGCGGCGCGCGGGATCGCGCAGGGCGCGCCGCTGACGCCGGCGCAGGCCGACGACGCGCGCAC
The DNA here is from genome assembly GCF_058781685.1 of Burkholderia sp. FW306-1C-G01B. Taxonomy (NCBI): domain Bacteria; kingdom Pseudomonadati; phylum Pseudomonadota; class Betaproteobacteria; order Burkholderiales; family Burkholderiaceae; genus Burkholderia; species Burkholderia sp. FW306-1C-G01B. Next base: position 278,465 of record NZ_JBYSWZ010000001.1, on the reverse strand, counting down.
CGTGGGCGTTGCGCAGCCGGAGCGGATCCGCGTCGTGATCGTCGACCGCATGCCGTTCCCCGAAACGCCTTCGCTGGCCGCGATCGCACGCGACACGGGGCTGCTGTCGCCGGGGACGATCGGGCTCACGCTCGGCCATGCGGTGTACGTGCTGCGCGGGCAAGACACGCGCCGCCTGCTGACCCACGAATTCCGTCACGTGCATCAATTCGAGGCCGCCGGGTCGATCGGCGCGTTTCTCGCGCGCTATCTGCACGAGATCGCGACGGTCGGATACCACGACGCGCCGCTCGAGGCCGATGCGCGGCAGTACGAGTTCGATTGACCTCCGACGCCGGCGCGACCGCGCGCACCTCGCGATGAACGTTCCCCACGCCACTGCCGGCCCGATGTTCGCACACCGGGCCGCACCGTTCGGGAGCGCGCGATGAGCGGCACGATCCACGCGTGGATCGGCGCGATCGGCGCGCATCCGCTGCTCGTGCTGGCGATCGTGTTCTTGACCGCCTGCGCCGAGGCGATCGCGCTGGTCGGCACGGTCGTGCCGGCCGGTGCCGTGATGTTCGCGGCCGGCGCGCTGATCGGCGCGGGCGCGCTCGACGGGTGGACGACGATCGGCGTCGCGGCCGTCGGCGCCGTGGTCGGCGACGGGATCAGCTACGAGCTCGGGCGGCACTATGGCGGGGTGATCCGCAACGCGTGGGCGCGCTTCGGCTACGCGGCCGCTTACGCCCGCGGCGAGGAGTTCGTGCTGCGTCACGGCATCAAGAGCATCGTGCTCGCGCGCTTCCTCGCGCCGGTGCGCGCGGTCGTCCCGGTCGTCGTCGGCTGCGCGACGCTGCCGCGCCGGTCGTTCTATCCGGTCAACGTGATATCGGCACTCGTGTGGGCGCCCGTGCATGTGGCGCCGGGCATCCTGTTCGGCGCATCGGCCGTCCTGGCCGCGGCGATCAGCGTGCGGGTCGCCGCGATCCTGGCGGTCGTCGCCGCGCTGGTCGCGCTGGTGTGGATCGGCGTGCGCGTCGCGTTGCGGCGCGGCTGGCCGCTGCTGCATCGTGCGCTCGTCGAAGTCGTGCACGCCGGTGCGCGCCGCTGGCCGCGGTTCGGCGCGCGGCTGCACGACACGATCGCGCGCGTGCGCCGCCTGCCGGGCGCGGTGCCGGTGCTCGCGCTGCTGTTCGTCGGCTGCGTGTGGCTGTTCGCGGGGCTCGTGCAGGATGTCGTCGCGAACGATCCGCTGATGCAGGCGGACATCGCGTTATACGCGTTCCTGCAGAACCTGCGCACGCCGCCCGTCGATGCCGCGATGAGCGCGCTCGCGGTGCTGCACGGGCACGATACGGGGCTGATCGTCGCGGCCGCGTTTCTCGTCTGGCTGATGATTCATCGCTGCTGGCTGACGTCCGCGTGGTGGCTCGCGACGATCGGCATCGCCGTCGTGCTCGTGCCGGTGTTCGGCGCGGGCGTGCCCGGCGCGACGCCCGCGAGCCTGCCGCCCGGCGCACTGCACGTGCCGCTGCCCGATGCCGATGCCGCGTTCGCGATTCTCGCGAGCAGCGGCCTCGGCTGGGTGCTGGCGCGCGACGGGCCCGCGCGGCGGCGCATCCCGGTCGTGACGGCCGTCGTGCTGTGGATCGTGCTCGGCGGCTTCGCGCGGCTGTACGTCGGCGACACATGGCTGTCGGGTCTGCTCGGCGGCTGGAGCCTCGGGCTGGCGTGGTTCGCGGTGCTCGCCGGCGCTTATGCTTACTGGCGCGTGCACGAGCATGTGCAGCCGAGGGGCGCGCTCGTCGCGGTGGTCGTGGTGCTCGCGACGGCCGGCGTATGGACGGTTCCCGCGCAATGGCAGCTCGACCGCGCGGCGCGCCCGCATGTCGGCGACGTGGTTGCGATGACCGTCGATCAGTGGATGCGCGGCGGGTGGCAGCGCGTGCCGACGCGGCGCACCGAGATCGGCGGCGATCGCGAGGAATATCTGCCGCTGCAATGGAGCGCGACGTCGGACACGCTCGATCGCCATCTCGCGCAGGCCGGCTGGCAGCGCGCGACGCCGTGGTCGCCCGCCACCGCGCTACGCTGGCTGTTGCCGCAGGCGCCGGCCGACACGCTGCCGGTGCTGCCGCGCTACACGCACGGCGAGAGCACGCGCCGCGTGTTCGTCCGCGTCGATCCGGGCCACCCGGAAAGCCGTGTCGTGCTGCGGCTGTGGCGTTATCCGTACGTGCTGCAGGATGCGCTCGGCACGCGGCCGCTGTGGTACGGCGCACTGTATCGCGAGACGCTGCACCGGCCGGCGCGGCTGATGACGATCGTGCGGACGACGCCGATCGACGATGCGGCGGCGATCGCGCAGGCGCTGGCGGTCGAGCCGACGATCGAGCATCCGCCGGCGGGGATGAATGCCGCGCCGGCCGGGGTGCTGCTGGTGTGGATGGTCAGGCCGTGAGCGGGCAGGCGGCCGCTTACGCGTGCGCCGGCTGCGCGGGGACGACGGACAGGCGCAGGCCGACCGTCTTGAGCACCGCGAGCAGGGTTTTCAGCGTCGGGTTGCCGTTGGGGGACAGCGTGCGATACAGCGATTCGCGGCTGATGCCGGCTTCGGCCGCGACGGCGCCGAGCCCGCCGTACGCTTCCGCGACCGTGCGCAGCGCGAGCAGGCCGGCCGCGCGGTTGTCGGGATCGTCGAGCGATTCCATTGCGACGCGCAGATAGGCCACCGCGAGTTCGCGATCGGCGCCGAGTTCGGCGACTTCCGCGTCGTGGTGCGATACCACGCCTTTGAGCTTGTTCATATTTGCCTCCGTTTCCAGTTCGACCAGTGTTCCTTTGCGCGCCTGATGTCGTCGGGCTGACTGCCCTTGTCGCCGCCGGATAGCAGCAGCACCAGTGCACCGCCGTGCCGGCCGAAGTACACGCGATAGCCGGCACCGACATGGATGCGCAGTTCGATCACGCCTTCGCCGACAGGCTCGCAATCGCCGAAGTTGCCCGTCTGCACGCGGCGCAGGCGTTCGCGAATCCGTGCTTGGGCGAGCTTGTCGCGCACGGCGTTCAGCCATTCGGTGAAAGGCTCGCGACCGTCGTCGCGCTGATAGCGAAGCAGTTCGAACTTGGATAGCATTGTAACTTATAAGCTACAAAAAGGGTATTGGAAACGAGGCGATCGCGCGGGCTGCCACGGGTGGTGAGCACAGGCGGCCTGAACGGGGGCGATGCACGCTGCGGATCGCCGGTTCGAGACGGCTGGCCAAGCCCCGGCGTTGCGGCCGAAGCGCATGGTTCGGGGTTTCAGGCAGCGAAGCCTGCTTCCCGGACGACGATCATTCTTTCATCCGGTGCGTACGGCGGCGATTCGGCCGAATGGTCGGTGTCGATGGCGTGATGACGGCGCGTCGCGCGCGGAGTGTCGGGACGCAATGACGCGAACGGCAAAGCCACCGACGCAGGCGCATCGCGTGACCTGCGCGCCGACAGATCCGCCGCGCGCGACGGCCGGCGCCGGCGCGCCTGTCGCGCCGAAGCGGCCGAGCGGCCCGGCCTCGGCGGCCTGTCGGGTTTCCCGCGGGCATTCAGGCGCCGGTACGGCATGCCGCCGCGCGCGTATCGCAGCGGCGTGCTGCGGGACGGCGGTCGTCGATGATTCGCGGTACGATCGATTGCATTCCAGTCGACCATCACTTCACGAGAGAACCCGCATGATCACGCTTCGCCCGATGACCGAGGACGATTTTCCGCGCTTCTGGCCGACCTACCGCGCCATCGTCGCCGCTCAGGAAACCTATGCATTCGATCCCGCGCCGACGCCCGAGGCAGCGCGCGCACTATGGCTCGACGCGCCGCTCTGCACATGGATCGCCGAAGAGGACGGCGTGCTGCTCGGTTCGTACTACCTGAAGGCGAACGCGGCCGGGCCCGGCAATCACGTGTGCAACTGCGGCTACATGGTGAGCGACGCGGCGCGCGGCCGCGGCGTCGCGCGCCTGATGTGCGAGCACTCGCAGCAGGTCGCGCGCGAGCGCGGTTTTCTCGCGATGCAGTTCAACTCGGTGGTCGCGACGAACGAGGTTGCGGTCGCGCTGTGGCAGAAGCTGGGATTCGAGATCGTCGGCCGCCTGCCGCGCGCGTACCGTCACGCGCGGCTCGGGTTCGTCGATTGCTTCGTGATGTTCAAGTGGCTCGGCGACGCGGCGGCCGCCGAAGCCTGAACACGCAGCCGCTTCGTCAGACGGCGAATGCGCCGTCGAACACGATCCGCTCGTCGAGCGCGAGCGTGCCGCGCGCGAAGATCAGGTCGAGGTGGTGGCTGCCGTTTTCGCCGCCGCCGAGCCCGAGATGCAGGCCCGGATGGCGTTCCTCGAATCCTGCATTGCGGCCGTACAGCCCGCGGATCCCGAGGTTCGTGCCGATGCCGAATTCCTCGATCCGCCGGTGATTCGCGTGCCGGTCGAGATAGGTCGAGAAGTCGCGCCGGAAGCCCGCGTCGTCGCTGTCGAAATCGACGATCGTGCTGCTTTCGACATGCAGCGTCGCGAGCCGCTCGACCACCTTGTACTTGATCGCGAACGGCACGGTGCCGAGAAACGTGCCGCTGAACACGACCGAGCCGTTCAGGTCGGTGACGTGCGTCGCGATCTCGCCGGGCACGACGTCGAGATTGCCCATTCCGTCCACGCTCGTCCATTTCTGATCCGGCGCGAGCGAGCCGGTCAGCGTGTTGCCGGCTTCGTCGATGAAGCGGATCTGCGATGCGCGCGCGGCCGCGTCGATCAGCCGGCCGTTGCGTGCCGCGATGTCGTCGAGCGATTCGGCGAATGCTTCGTCGAGATGCGGGCCGTAATCCTTGAACAGTACCGACTTGCCCCAGTGCTCGACGATCGCGGGGCGGATCGCCGCGAGGAACGGCGGCCCGCTCGGCGACGGCGTCGGCAGGCACGACGAGTCGTACAGCAGCACGAACAGGTCGGCGCGATCGAGCGCGGCGGCGATGTCGGCGGGCGGGGTGGTTTCGAGGCAGAGGGTGGTCGCGTCGAGCGAATCGGGCAGGGCGGCAAATGCGCGCAACGCGATGTCGCGGTTGCGGGTGTCGTGGCCGACCAGCAGTTTTCCCGACTCGCCGCGCGCAAGCTTGTCGCGCAGCGCGGGGTGAAAGCCGAGTGCGCGGTGCAGGTTCAGCATGCGTGTCTCCGGAAGCGGCGGAAGGGCCGCGGCCCTTCCGCGAGAACGGGTGGCCCGCTCAGACCGGCCAGAGCGCGGTGCCGAACGGCACCACGGCGTCCTCGACCATCATGTCGACGGCCTCGGGGTGCGTGTCTTCCTGCATCCAGTCGAGCAATTCAATCTGCTGGGTTTCCTGCATGTCAATTCTCCTGTGGTGAACATGAGTGATTCAACATGAAAGCGCACGGCTAAAAGATTGCCGTTCCCCGTCCGGTATTTCGTGAATGCCGGGCGAGTGGCGTCGATATTAGTCTGACGAATTTGCGAATGCAATGCGTAGCAGGATTTTTAGCAAAAGTCTGCTAAACACCGGAAATTCCGGCAGGCGATGCGGGAAAAAGACAGATAAGTCGAATAATGGGATCGACCTGATTTCCCAATTATCGGGATCGCGGCCGGTTAAATGATTTCGGCAATTTTTTAAATCGGAAATGCAATAGCGCCGATCATTTCGAATTGCGTCATTAATGAAAGACGATCGCGCACGGCAACCGCGCGCCTGGCCGGACGCGACGGCGCCGCCGGTTTTCTGGCACCATCTGGCGATCTTGCGCGACGGCCACGGCCGCGCGCGCCGCTGCCCCGGCGGCACGACTCGAACAACGATGGAGGCAAACCCGATGCCCACAGCGCTGCAACCGGAGCGTGCCGGCCCGTCGCGGCCGGATGCCGGCGCGACCGACCCCGACCGCATGGCCGCGTGGCGGCTCGCGATCTGCCTGTCGCTCGGCAGCGCGATCGCGCTCGGCCTCGCGCGCTTTTCGTATGCGTTGCTGCTGCCGCCGATGAAGGCCGATCTCGGCTGGACGTTCGCGCAGGCCGGCGCGCTGAATACGGCAAACGCGGCCGGCTACCTGATCGGCGCGCTCGCGTTTCCGTTGCTGTCGCGGCGCTGGCGCGCGGGCACGCTGCTCGCGGCCGGCTGCGCGCTGACCGCGTTGCTGATGGCCGCGTGCGGGTTCACGTCGAACATGCACGCGCTGCTCGTGCAACGACTCGCGACGGGCGTCGGCAGCGCACTGATCTTCATCAGCGGCGGCGTGCTGGCCGCGCGGCTCGCGTCGGCGTCGCCGCGCGATGCAGGGCTGCTGCTCGGTCTCTATTACGGCGGCACGGGGTGGGGCATCGTCGCGTCGTCGCTGCTCGTACCGGCCACGCTTACGCATGGCACGCACGGCTGGCAGCCCGCATGGTTTGCGCTCGCGTTCGCGTGCGTGCTGTTCTCGGCGGTGGCCGTGTCGGCCGCGCGTCGTATCGAGCGCGAGCATGCGGTACACGCCGCGCCGCGCGCCAGCGCGCTGGAGGCCGTCACCGCGAGCCCCGCCCGCTTCGCGCTCGCGCTGGCCGGCTACGGCCTGTTCGGCGTCGGTTATATCGGCTACATGACGTTCATCGTCGCGCTGCTGCGCGGCGCGGGGATGAGCGGCACGGTGGTATCGGCGTTCTACGTGATGCTCGGCGTCGCGACCGTCGTCTCGGCGCGATTGTGGTCGCGCTTGCTCGACCGGATGCGCGGCGGCCAGGCGCTGGCCGTGCTCAACGCGCTGCTCGGCATCGCGACGCTGATGCCCGCGATGTTCGTGCATCCGGCCGCCGCGTTCGCGTCGGGCGTGCTGTTCGGCGCGACGTTCCTGTCGGCCGTCGCATCGACGACCGCGTTCGTTCGGCACAACCTGCCGCCCGACGGTTGGGCGAAAGGGATCAGCGCGTTCACGACGGTCTTCGCGTTCGGTCAGATCGCCGGGCCCGTCGCGATCGGCTGGGTGTCGGACAGCGCGGGGCTCGCGCGCGGGCTCGTGTATTCGGCGCTGACGCTGTTCGCGGGCGCCGCGCTCGCGGCCGGGCAGCGCGCGTTGCGGGCCGCCGCGTAGTCAGGCGAAGGTCACCGCTCGATCTGCCGGTTCCAACGCGTATCCCACTGCGCGCGGCGCGCGTTGATCGCGGTCCAGTCGACCACCGTCACCTTGCGCACCAGGTCGTCGACATTGCCGAGGCTCTGCTGCATCGCGGCGGGCATCTTCGCGAGACGGTTGGTCGGGATCTGCTTGCCGGCCTCGGCGGCCTTCGTCTGCGCGGGCGCGGACAGCAGGAACTGCGCGAGCTTCTGCGCAAGCTGCGGATCGGGATTGTTCGCGACCACGCACAGGTCGACGAGCAGCAGCACCGGGCCTTCCTTCGGGGTTGCATACGCGACCGGAATGCCCTTGTCCTGCAGGTCGCCGACGCCCGTCGGCGTGAGCGGGAACAGGCCGGCTTCGCCGGTCTGCACCATCTCGGAGATCTTCGCCGAGTTCGGGATGTACTCGACGACGTTCGGCCCGACCATGCTCGCCCACTTGCTGAAGCCGGGCTCGACGTTCTGCTCGCTGCCGCCGAGCAGCCGGTTGATCGCGAGGAAGCCGTGCAGCCCGAACGTACTGCTCGACGCCGACTGGAACACGACCTTGCCCTTGAATTTCGGATCGGCGAAATCCATCCACGACGTCGGCGGCGCCCAGCCTTTCTCCGCGAACAGCTTCTTGTTGTACGCGATGCCGGTCATGCCGAGCTGCACGCCCGCGCCGACGTCGTCCTTCATCCGCGCGAACGGGTACAGCTCCTTCAGCACCGGCGAATCGTCGAGCTTCTGGCACACGCCGAGACTGACTGCACGCGCCATCACGCCGTCGTCGAGGAACGCGACGTGGATCTGCGGCTTGTTGCGGTTCGCAAGCAGCTTCGCGAGCACGTCCGACGACGTGCCGGGCACGACGACGACCTTCACGTTGTTCGCCTTCTCGAACTCGGGCAGCACCTGGCTCGTATAGGCCTTTTCCATCGGCCCGCCGTTCATGCCGATGTAGATCGTCTTCGTTTGCGCGAACGCGGGCGCGCTGGCGCCCGCGATGCAGAGTGCGGCTGAAGCCGCGATCGTACCGAGCAGTTTCATCGAGAGGTCTCCTCTTGGGGGAAAGGGGCGGTCGGCGCGGCTTGGCGGAAGAAGCGGCCGATCGAGAATGCATCGAGTGGCGTGGCGGTTTCGCCGATCGTCACGAGATCGGCGAGCACGTCGCCGACACCGGGCGCGAGCAGGAATCCGCCGCCGGAAAAACCGAACGCATGCAGCAGGTTCGGCGTCGTGCGGCTCGCGCCGATGATCGGGTTGTGGTCGGGCGTGCAGCCTTCGACGCCGCTCCACGTGCGGATCAGCAGCGCGTCGCGCAGCGCGGGCAGCAGCGTGCACGCGTCGCGCATCACCGCGCGCGTCGTATCGACCGAAGGCTGGCCGAATTCGCCGTCGCCGCGGCCGCGCCCGCCGCCGATCACGCAATTGCCGCGCGCGACCTGCCGCGCGTACACGCCGCCGCCGTACACGCCGAGGTTGTGCGCGATGAACGGCGGCAGCGGTTCGGTCACCCACATGTTCGGGTAGATCGGCTCCATCGGCACGGCTTCGCCGAAGCGCTCGGCGATCGTGTTCGCCCATGCGCCGGCCGAATTGATCAGCCACGTCGCGGTGCATGCGCGGCCACCCGCGTGAATGTGGAAGCGCGTGCCGTCGTGCCGGACGTCGTCGACCGGCGTGTGCTCGAACACGTCCGCGCCCGCCGCGCGGGCCGCGCGTGCGAACGCGGGCGACACGAGGCGCGGGTTTGCATGGCCGTCGGTTTCGCACAGCGAGCCGCCGAGCGCCGCGCGGCCGAGCCACGGATAACGGCGGCGGAACGCGTCGCCGCGCATCACCCGCAGCGGCAGGCCGTGCTCGCCGGCAAGCGCGGCGTACGCGTCGAGCGCGTCGAGATCGGCGTCGCTGCGCGCGAGCCGCAAGTGCCCCGATACGACGAATTCGCCGTCGATGCCGATCAGCTCGGGCAGGCGATCCCAGATGCGCCGCGCGCGCAGCGCGAGCGGCAATTGCTCGGCGGGGCGGCCCTGGCAGCGCACGCCGCCGTAGTTCACGCCGCTCGCCTGCGCGCCGCAGTCGCGCCGCTCGAACAGCCCGACGCGCAGGCCGCGCAGCGTCAGTGCAAGCGCGGCCGATGCGCCGACGAGGCCGCCGCCGACGATCGCGACGTCGTAATGCCGGTTCTCACTCATCGCGCGCCTCGTCGGGAATCGTCGCGACGTCGTCGCCAGCGAGCGCGGCCGAGATCGGGAACGGCTTCACGGGCGGTTGCGCGCGCAACCGGCCGACGTCGGCGAGTGGCCGGCCGGTTTCGGCGGCCAGCACGAGTGCGGCCGCGTCGCCGCACATGCGCCCCTGGCAGCGGCCCATCCCGACGCGCGTCAACGCTTTCAGCCGGTTGAGTTCGGTCGCTGCGCCGCCACGGATGCAGCGGCGCAGCGTGCCCGCGTCGATCTCCTCGCAGCGGCACACGATCGTGTCGTCGGGGCAGCGCGCGGCCTGCTCGACGGGCGGCGCGAATGCCGCTTCGAGGCTCGCGCGGAATGCGCCAATGCGGGCGAGCGTGCGTTCGAGTGTCGCCGCGTCAGGCTTGCCGGACGGCGATGGCAACGCAATGTCGGCATCGTCGAGCAACGCAAGCGCCGCGCGCCGGCCCGACGCTTCGGCCGCGTCGGCGCCCGCGATGCCCGCACCGTCGCCCGCGACGTAAATGCCGCGCACCGACGTGCGGCCGGCCGCGTCGTGCTCGGGCAGCCATGCGCGGTTGACCGGATCGAACCCGAACCGGCAGCCGGCGAGATCGGCGAGCTGCGTTTCCGAACGCAGGCCGAAGCCGAGGCCGAGCGCGTCGCAATCGAGCACGCGCGGCTGCGCATCGTCACCGGCCGCGCGCCACGCGAGCCCCGTTACATGTTGTTCGCCGAGCACGCGTTCGAGCGTGATACCCGTTTCGATCGCGACGCCATGCGCGCGCAGCCAGCCAATGTAATAGAGCCCTTTCGCGAAGGTCGACGGCATGCGCAGCAGCGCGGGCGCGGCGGCGGCCTGGCGGCGCAGCGGGCTCGTGTCGAGCACGGCCGCGACCTGCGCGCCGGCTTTCGCATACTGGTACGCGACAAGATAAAGCAACGGCCCCGTGCCTGCGAACACGATGCGCCGGCCGATCGCGCAGCCCTGCGCCTTCAGCGCGACCTGCGCGCCGCCGAGCGTATAGACACCCGCGAGCGTCCAGCCCGGCACGGGCAGCATGCGGTCGGTCGCGCCGCTCGCGACGATCAGGTGCGAGTACGGCACGGTAATTTCGCGCCCGTCCTGCAGCGTATCGACGCGGCCCGCGCCGCATGCCCACGCGAGCGTGTTCGGCCGGTAGTCGACGTGCGGCAGCAGCGCGGCCATCGTCCGGTGCACGGCGTCGGCCTTCGCGGCTTCGAATCCGTACAGCGTGCGCTTGCCGCGCGCGAAGCCGCCGTCGACTGGCGGTTGACGATAGATCTGCCCGCCCCAGCGCGCGTTCTCGTCGATCACGACAGGGCGCAGCCCCGCGTCGACCAGCGCCTCGGCCGCGCGCACGCCGGCCGGCCCCGCGCCGACAATGACCGGTTGCAGTGCGTCGCTCATTGCGTGTCTCCGGTCGCGGCCGGTTGAACGGCGGTGAGAATCCGCATGCCTTCGACGATCGGCGTCGAGCATGCGCGCACGCGCGCGCCGGCCTCGGTGCGCACCCAGCAGTCCTGGCATGCGCCGATCAGGCAGAAACCCGCGCGCGGCTGGCCGCTGAATTCGCTGACGCGCACGCGGCGCTGCGCGACGAGGATCGCGGTGAGCACGGTGTCGCCGGCGAGCGCGTGCGCGGGGCGGCCGTCGAGCGTGAACGCAACGGCGGCGCGCTCGCGTTCGGCGACGCGCACGAACTGCGCGCCGTCGGCCGGATCGTTTTTGGAGCGGGAAACGGGAGTCGACATCAGTGTTGACCGATCAGGATGCGGTTCAGGCCGTACACGCGATCGAGCAGCAGCATCGCGCCGGCGGTGATGAAGATGACGAGCGCTGACACCGACGCCATCATCGGGTCGATCGATTCGGTCGCGTACATGTACATGCGCACGGGCAGCGTGACCGTCTGCGGCGACGTGACGAAGATCGACATCGTCAGCTCGTCGAAGCTGTTGATGAACGCGAGCAGCCAGCCGCCCGTGATGCCGGGCACGATCATCGGCAGCGTGATGCGGCGCAACGTCGTCCACGGGTCCGCGCCGAGCGAGCACGCGGCCTGCTCGATGCTGCGGTCGAGGCCTGCGACGGACGCGAGCACGAGCCGCATCACGAACGGCGTGATGACGATCATGTGCGCGAGCACGAGCCACGCGAACGAGCCGGTCGCGCCGATCAGCGCGAAGAAGCGCAGCAGCGCGATGCCGAGCACGAGGCCGGGGATCACCAGCGGCGACAGCAGCAGCCCGTTCAGGAACGCGCGGCCGGGAAACGCCGCGCGGCCGATCGCAAGGCCCGCCGGCAAACCGATCGCGAGCGACAGCGTCGCCGACGCGAACGCGAGCTTCAGGCTGTTGAAGAACGCGGTGACGAAGTCGGGATAGTCGAGGATCGCGCGGAACCAGCGCAGCGACAGCCCGTGGGTCGGCAGCGTCAGCGTTTCGTCGGGCGTGAACGCGACCAGCACGACGATCGCGAGCGGCGCGAGCACGAACAGCATCACGAGCGTGTGGAACGCGAGGGCGAAGGGGCCGTTCTTTCTCATCGGGATGCGCCTCCGAGGCTGCGTGCGTAGCGGCGTTCGAGCACGCGGTAGTAGGTGAGCATCACGACGAGGTTCGCGACCAGCAGCAGCACCGCGATCGTCGCGCCGAGCGGCCAGTTCAGCGAGCCGAGGAATTCGTCGTAGACGGCCGTGGCCGCGACCTTCAGCCGGCGTCCGCCGAGCAGGCCCGGAATCGCGAACGCGCTCGCCGATAGTCCGAACACCATCAGGCTGCCCGACAGCACGCCCGGCATCAGCTGCGGCAGCACGATGCGGCGCAGCGTCGTGAACGGCGACGCGCCGAGCGACAGCGCCGCGTGCTCGGTCTGCGGATCGAGCCGCTGCAGTGCGGTCCACACCGGAATCACCATGAACGGCAGCATCACGTGCACCAGCGCGATCACGATCGCGAAGGTCGTGTATTCGAGCTTGTACGGCCCGAGGCCGGCGAGCCCGAGCGCCTGGTTCACGAGCCCGCTCGTGTTCAGCAGCATGCTCCAGCCGAACGCGCGCACGACCACCGACACGAGCAGCGGCGCGAGGATGGCGAGCAGGAACAGCGAGCGCCACGGGTCGCGCATTTTCGACAGCACGTACGCTTCCGGCGTGCCGATCGCGACGCAGATCGCGGTCGTCAGCGCAGCGATGCCGAACGTGCGCGCGAAGATCGTGTGGAAGTACGACGAGCCGAGCACTTCCGCGTAGTTGCCGAACTGGAGCGCGGCGATCGGCCCGGTGGCCGGGTCGTAGCGGTAGAACGTCAGCACGAACGTCATCGCGAGCGGCACGAGCACGAGCGCGGCGAACAGCACGAACGCGGGCGCGCACATCAGCCACAGCGGCGCATGCGCGCGCCACGTTGCGCGCACCGACGTACGCGGCGCACGGCGGGCGACGGCGAGGGCCGGCGCGCCGTCGGCGGGCAGCGGGCGGGAGGGCTGTCGCATTCAGGCCTCCCGGCGCATCACGCGCACCGCGTCGCTGTGCCAGTCGATGCCGACCGGCGCGCCTTCCGCGAGCGGCTCCGCGCCTTCGTTCTGGCAGCACACGAGCACTTCGCCGAGCGCGCTGTCGACGCGGTACAGCCACTGGCTGCCGAGGAAGAAGCGGCTCGTGACGGTCGCGGCGAAGCGGCCCGCATCGGGCGCGCACAGCCGCAGCTTCTCGGGACGGATGCAGACCGACACCGCATCGCCGACGCGCATGTCGCGCTCGCGCGGCGGCAGGTGCGCGGTGCGCCCGGTTTCGGCGAGGTCGTGCCCGAGGTCGATGCGGATCGCGTCGCCGTCGTGCGCGACGACGGTGCCGGGCAGCAGGTTCGCCTTGCCGATGAACTGCGACACGAAGCGGTTCTCCGGGCGCTCGTAGGCCTGGTACGGCGTGTCGATCTGCGTGACGCGGCCGGCTTCCATCACGACCACGCGATCGCTGATCGACAGTGCTTCCGATTGATCGTGCGTGACCATGATCGTCGTCGTGCCGATCTTGCGCTGGATCGCGCGCAGTTCGAACTGCATGTCCTCGCGCAGCTTCGCGTCGAGGTTCGACATCGGTTCGTCGAGCAGCAGCACCGGCGGCTCGATCACGACCGCGCGCGCGATCGCGACGCGCTGCCGCTGGCCGCCCGACAGCTCGCGCGGAAAGCGGTGCGCGAGCGTATCGAGGCGCACGAGCGCGAGCGCCGCGCGGATGCGCTCCGCGCGCTCGGCCTTGTCGACGCCGCGCATGTCGAGGCCGAAGCCGACGTTCTCCGCGACGCTCATGTGCGGAAACAGCGCATAGCTCTGGAACACGATGCCGAGCCCGCGGTGGTTCGGCTTCAGGTGCGTGATGTCCTGCCCGTCGAGCGCGATGCGGCCGCGCGTGACGTCGACGAAGCCGGCGATCATCTGCAGCGTGGTGGTCTTGCCGCAGCCCGACGGCCCGAGCAGCGACACGAATTCGCCTTGTTCGACCGACAGGTTGACGTCGGCGACGGCGGTGAGCTCGCCGAAGGTTTTCGTCAGATCCGTAAGCGTGAGAAACGACATGGGGAGCTCCGGGTTCGCACACCGCGTAGCCGGTGCGCCGATGACGCGGACTCTAGCCAGCCATATTTCGGAGCGTCAATTTCGAATTCTGCTGAACGGGATGAATTTCGAAAAAATTCCGGTGAACGGAACGGATCGACGTATCGCGCGCAAATCGTTCCGATGGATGAAGGGTGGCCGGGCCGCGAAACGCGCGCGTCAATCCCGTGCACACCCGGATGCCCGTGGAATTTCGGCCGGACGACAATGGCGGCTACCGTATTCCGTTCAATGAAATCGTCGAGGAGAGCCGGCATGCAGGAACCCCTTTCGTCCGGAATGCCCGGCACGCCCGCCGCGCGCGCGCCCGGCGCCGACGACGAAGCCGATCCGGCCGGCGTGCCGGGCACCGGCATGCTGCAGCGCGCGTTCGCGATCCTGCGTGCGCTGGCCGGCATGCAGCAGGACGGCGTGCGCGTCACGCATCTCGCGAAGGCCGTCGGCCTCACGCAGGGCACCGCGCACCGGATCCTGCAATCGCTGATCGCCGAAGGGATGGTCGAGCAGGACGAGCAGTCGAAGCTGTACCGGCTGAGCGTCGATTTCTTCGCGCTCGCCGCGCTGGCCGGCAACCCGAGCAGCATGCGCACGCTGTGCCGTCCCGCGCTGCTGCGGCTGTGCGCGAGCCTCGGCGAGACGATCTTCCTGCTCGTGAAGAGCGGCTTCGACGCGGTGTGTCTCGACCTGTGCGAAGGGCCGTTCCCGATCCGCTCGTTTACCGGCGACATCGGCGGGCGCATTGCGCTCGGCGTCGGGCAGGGCAGCCTCGCGATCCTCGCGTTCCTGCCCGAAGCCGAACGCGAGGAAGTGATCCGCTTCAACGTGCCGCGCATTCGCGGCTACGGCGTGCTCGACGAGGTGTACCTGCGCACCGAGATCGAACGCGTGCGGCAGCTCGGCTACGCGGGCCGCAACAGCGGCGTGCTCGACGGGATGGCCGGCGTCGCGGTGCCGATCCTCGATCGCACCGGTTATCCGGTCGGCGCGCTGAGCGTCGGCACGCTCGCGTCGCGGCTCGGCGACGACCGGATGCCGATGGTCGTCGAACTGCTGCGGCGCCAGGCCGACGCGATCGGGCCGCGCACCAACCCGTTCGATGCCGCGTTGCGGCGGCCGATGCACGGGCTATCCGGGAAAACCGTATAGCGGCGTCACGTCGATCATCGGGCGCTGCCCGGTGCCCGGGCTGATCGATGCGGCGAAGGCGCTGTCGATCGATCGCGAAGTCGGTCCGCTCGAAGCCGGCAAGCTCGCCGACGTCATCCTCGTCGACCTGTTCCGCATCGCACATGATGTCGATGAACATGCCGGCGTATCGCGTGACGTGCTTCGCGAATGCGGCCGATGCGTGCATGACGATGGTCGGTGGAAGAGGCGGCCTCGCAGGCTCGCACGTGAGGGTTTCGTCAGCGTCGGGCAACGCAACAATGCCGATGGTTGGCCGTCGGCGGACATGCTAGGATTTCTCCCAAACAACTCCGGAGACTGCTATGCCGTTCATCTGCGAAAACGTTGAATGTCGTGCCGTACTGGCTCGCGGGCAGGTCAGGTCCAAACACGAGGACGAAGGGTGGTGCTTCTACTGCCCGGACTGCAACGCCAGGAACGAGTTGAAGGATATTGGCGTTGCTGGCGGTCCTGTCGAGTTGGTACAACCTGAAAGATCCGATCTTCCGCACAAGGTCATTGCGACGGCCCGACCACTGGAGGATGGCAGATACGCCGCGCAATTGCGCGTTCAGCGGGCACTCGGCGTGAAAGGAACGTACGCGGCCGAAGAGCACTGGGAGCAGCTCGGTGTGTTCCCGAACCCGCAAGAGGCCGTAGCGCATGCGAAGTCTTTCGCAACGGATCTGCTGGAACGAACGGCCTAGTCGCGAGCGGCACGCTCGATTGCACGATACCCGGCCATGCGCGGATCGGTACGGGAGGCCCACGACCGTGGGTCCGCGCGGCAACCTGGTGCCGGGCGGCGTGCGCAAACGGGTAGCGAGTCACGCTGAATACCCGCGAAACCCGAACAAGAGGTAACCAACCTCGTTTCACGCAGCGGCACTGACAGCGAGCTTGACGAATAGCCTGGCTGCTTCGTTGCCGTGGGACAACGCACGCAGTGCGAGGGCGAGCGCCAGCTGTGCGTCGTGGGTGGCCGCGCTCCGATCCTGCTCGAAGAGTTTGACGGCGTGGCGCATGTGTTGCGCCGCTTGCGTGTGAAGCTCGACGGCCGCGGCATGAAGTTTTGCCACGTCCGCGGCACTTGCGCCCGAGCCGATCGATGATGGCGTTGTGGGTGGCGTATTGGCGCCGTGCGCGCCGGCATCGTGCGCCTGATCGATCGCATGCAACGTGTGACCATGGGCCATCATCGCCTGATGTGCGGCGTGGGCAAAGTCCTTGCCGTCCTCGAAATGCCGCGACGCCTCGCGGTGATATCGCGCGGCTTGCTCGTGGTGTGACGCCGCGGCTTCGAGATGCCCTTTCTTGCTGTGCTTCGTGTTCATGCCGGCTCCTGTGCAACTTCAGGACTGACTCGGATGGCGACCGATTCGAAGACACGGTGGCGGGTCGCAGCGACGTTCTAATCTACACGCACTTGCGTCTTGCGTGGCATTTGCTTGTCGTGGGAAACCGGTATCGCGGTCGGGCTGCTTTTTTCGCCGGGTCGTTGTGGTGATCAATGTGTATTGGACCGCTCATACACAACGTTGGCGGGGCTCACCGCTCCCGACTCGACATGAGACGCTCGCTGATCGCGCTCAGAGCTTGCCGTCCGCCATTCCAGGGCATCGCGAATGGCCGACGAAGCGTGACCTGCTGTGTGACCTGACGTCCAGGTGCGACGCCGCCGGTGAATAATGCCCGGCCGATCACGGGTGGCCGTGCTGCAGAAAAGCAGAGGTTCGTTGGGCGGGCACATCAGCGCCTGAACGGGAACCGCGAACAGCTACCTGCGAAACGCGCTTCGCGTACGCCAAGCACGTCGACGTCCACCGACAAGCGGCTCAGATCACGCAGTCGGAACGGTTCCGCCGTCGATGACGTACTCGGTGCCGGTGATGGCGCTGGCGCGTGCCGAGACAAGGAAACCGATGAGTTCTGCCACTTCCCGGGGAGAGCATGGCCGGCCAAGAGGAATGCCGCCGAGCGAATCCATGATGACTTTCCGGGCGCCGTCCGTATCGATGCCGTTCCGCTCGGCAATTCTGGCGACGAGATTCTCGGCGGCATCCGTTGCGACCCAGCCCGGGGAGACACGTACGACCCGAACGCCTTTCGGACCGACTTCCTTGGACAAGGCTTTGCTGTAGTTCGACAGGGCAGCCTTGGCGGCGGCATAGGCAATCGTGGCTTCCGGCAACGGCAATTGCCGCTGGATTGACGTGACGTGGATGATGACGCCCGAGCGTTGCTCGACCATCGAGGGTAGCAGCGCGCGATCGATGCGCACTGCCGGGAACAGGTTCAGGCTCAATGCCTTGTTCCATTCGTCGTCGTCGAGCACCCTGAAGCCACCCGCCGGCGCAGATGAGCCACCCGCCACGTGCACGATGATATCGACGCCGCCGAGCCGTTCGAGCACGGCGTCGACAATGGTTTTACAGCCCTCGGCCGTCGTGATGTCCGCACCGACGAACCTTTCTTCGGAAAGGTCATCGGGACGCGAACGTGCCGTCGCAAGGACATTCGCGCCGGCCTCGCAAAGGTGCGCGACAACGGCTTTACCGACTCCTTTGGTCCCGCCTGTGACAAGCGCTCGCAGGCCCTGAAGTTCGAGTGCGGCGCTCATCAGTGAATCTCCAGAGACACGATCTTGCCGCCGGCCAGAACAAACGTGTAGGTCAGCTCGACCGGGCTACCGGGGAAGGCGCCGGTGAGTCTGGCGCGCATCGTCACGGCGGCGCCATCCTGGGACACGTCCAACGGCTCGACGTTGTATTGGTACCTGGCTTTGGCGTCCTTCTTCCAGGCCTGGATGGCTTCGAGCCCCTCGATAGTGCGGCCCTCGTCGCGCACGACGGCATCGGCAGCGAAGCAGTTCGCGAGAGGAGCGGTGTCACTGGTCGCTTCCGCGTTCAGATAGACATCCAGTGGCGGGGGCAGGGTCATGTTCATCGGACTTTTCCTGAACGTCACGCTTGTGTGTCCCAATGATGGCGCTATAGTTACCACATCGCAAGAACGCACTAAAAAGTAAGTAAGCCGTGCCCAACCGAAAAGCCTACACTCCCACGACCGCTGCGATCGACGTCGAAGCCGCATTCAAGCTGCTGGAAGGACGCTGGAAGCTGGTCATCCTGTTTCACCTTTTTGGTGGTCAGGTGCGACGCTTTTCGGACCTCGAGAGGCTGATCCCAGGCATCACGCAAAAGATGCTTGCCCAGCAGCTGCGCCGCCTCGAAGAGGACGGCATCGTGACGCGCACGGTCTATCACCAGGTGCCGCCGAAGGTGGATTACCGCCTGACCGATTGGGGGCAGGCGCTGTGCCCGGCACTGGACGCGATCCTGAAATGGGCGGAGCGCCGTGAAGATTTTCCATCGGCTGCGTCGAGCGTGCGTGTCTAAGGCTGACTGACCTGTTTTCCTGAATTCGAATTCTGTGGGTCGTCGACGAGGTGCCTGCCAAGTCAACGGACGCGTCTGCATCGGTTTGGGGTGCTCTCCCAACGTGTTCGGGGTCACACCGCCGGGTCGCGGTATGGTCGGACCGCGTCAGCGATCCGCCACTTTCCGTGATGGCCGACGAGATAAGGGCCGACGCGTTATCCGCGGTCGTCTCATGTCGCTCCCGGAGCGGACGGTGGTAAATCTTGTCCGACCATGCCGCGTCCGACCCTCGATTCGCCGTCAAGCGCGAATGAGATTCCCGGTCATTGAAGTTTGTCAGATCGATGCGCGCGACTATACTTCGATCGTCTGACGAAATTGGGCCAATCTTTGGGGCTGAGTTTGACCCAACACATACGCGGCCCGACATACAGGGTACCGCGGTGAGTCGACGTTGACGCATTGAACCAAAGTTGCTGCAAGTGTGGAGCGGCCGGAATCGTCCAACTGTCCTAAGCAATCGTGTATCTGCGGCCCGACCCGTCACCGTGGAGGCTTCGACCGACCCCACGCCGCCGATCGGTTCGATGCGAATGCGATCGCGCTGGGCGGGATCGATGCGTCCCTATACGTGCTCGGGCGCTTTTTGTCGGCGCAACTCGAGATCGGTTCGATTCAGCGGCAACCGTTGGCGGGATTGCGGGGAGAACCTGGCATGCGTTTTCAATCTAGGCTTCACCACGGACAGGGGGAGGCACGGTCTGGGCCTCACGCCGGGGCTTACATGGAACCGCACTGGCTGCCCAGGGGCGTGCGCTCCGGCAGACACGGTGCGACGACGCCTGCAAAGGCGGGATCGTTGCCCTGGATCCACCACTGGCACCGTCAAGGGTCCTGCGTGAGCGCGCAGAGCGATCCGGTCAATCGTCGCGTCCTCGTGATCAACGACAACGTTGCGGCGCACCAGAATTTCCGCAAGATTCTCGCTCGCCCACTGGAAGGCGAAACCGCGCTGGCCGCAACCCAGGCGCCGTTGTTCGGCGAGGTTCCAGCCGGTCGCGCGGCGTTTCAGATCGATTCCGCCTATCAGGGCCGGGAAGCGCTGGAGCGGGTCGTGCATGCGCTGGCGGAGAACAAACCCTATGCGATGGCCTTTGTCGACACGCACATGCTGCACGGTTGGGACTGCTTTCAGACCATCGAGCGACTCTGGCAAGTGGATCCGAAGCTGCAGTTTGCCCTATGCAGCCCGCATTCCGATCCCCCTTGGGGCACCCTGGCCAGGCGCCTGGGTGCAGACGACCGGCTGCTCATTCTCAAGAAGCCATTGAACAACATCGAGGTCCGTCAGACGGCCAGCGTGCTGACCACGAAGTGGCAGATGACGAAAGAGGCGGCCTTCAAGACGGGCGACCTGGAAGAGGTCGTCGAGGAAAGAATCGATGCGCTTGCCGAAGCCAACATCATCGTCCAGAACAGTCCGGTCATCCTTTACCGTCTGCGCGGCGTGCCGTCGTTTCCGCTCATCTACATATCGCATGACATCGCCAGGTTCGGCCACGACCGCGCTGCCTTGCTCGCTTCGCCAGTCTGGGCCAACGAGCTTGTCGCCCCGGACGACCAGGCCAAAGTCGATGCGGCACTGGCGCGAGTATTGGACAAGGACACCGAAGGGGTCTCGATCGAGTTCCGCTTGCGCACTGGCGACGGCGCTTACCGTTGTGTCGAGAATCGCTATGTTCCGGTCCGCGACAAGGATGGACGGCTAATCGAAGTCGAAGGGATCATCATCGACATTGCCGAGCGCAAGGCGGCGGAGGAAAAGATCGCGCGGCTCGCTCACACCGATGCGCTCACGGGATTGGCGAATCGGGCCGGCTTCCTCGCGCGGGTGCGCCAGGCTTTCGCCGCAGCCCGACACGGCACCATGCCGTTTGCGATCTTGTTTGTCGCGCTCGACCGCTTCAGGCTGGTCAACGACAGACTGGGTTATCCGATCGGCGACCGGTTGCTTCGGGAGGTGGCGGAGCGTCTCGGGAATTGCGCTCAGGAAAGCGACCTGGTTGCCCGGATGGGCGGCGATGCGTTTGCCGTGCTGCAGGGCGAGATGGTCGAGCCGGCGGACGCCGGGGCACTGGCTGCGAAGCTCCAGGCGGCGCTGGCGGCTCCCTATCTGCTTGATGGCAACGATGTGCGGATTACGGCGAGCATCGGCATCCGTGCTTACGTCCCGGGCGACAGTGAAGCGGACGCCATGCTGATGCAGGCCGATTTGGCGCTCCAACGCGCGAAGCATCAGGGCGGCAACCGGTACCGCTTTCATTCTGACGAACTCGACCAGGAAGTACGCGAACGTGTCGCACTCGCCGACGACTTGAGAGGCGCGATGGATCGCGGCGAGCTGGAACTCCAGTACCAACCCGAGGTCGAGTTGTCCTCCGGAAACATTCTCGGAATGGAAGGGCTGGTTCGCTGGCATCACCCGACGCGGGGCCTCATTGCCCCCGGTGTGTTCATTCCGATCGCCGAGAGGGACGGCACCATGGCAGCGCTTGGGCGCTGGGTGCTGGATCAGGCGTGCCGGCAAATGAGAGCGTGGCGCGACGAGGGGGTGGCCCCGCTGATGATCGCGATCAATCTGTCTCTGTTCGAGCTCTGGAGTGCTCAAACGTTCGTGCGCGATGTCGCTGAAGCAGCCGCGAAGTGGCGCCTCGCCCCCTCCGATCTGGAATTCGACGTGACCGAGGCGACTCTGGCCAGACTGTCGTGGGCACAAAGCGACATACTCCCGCAGCTGCATGCGCTCGGCGCGAAGCTTGCCATTGACGATTTCGGTAGCAATTACGCGTCATTTGAGTATGTCAAGGCTTATCGCGTGAACCATCTCAAGATCGCGCGATCCCTCATCCACCGGTCTACCAGCGATCCCGAGAGTGCGGCGACGATACGTGCCATCGTCACCTTTGCGCACAGTATCGGGATCGGCGTCATTGCCCAAGGCGTGGAGACCGAGCAACAGCGTGCGCTGCTGGCTGCGACGAATCGGGCGACGAGTGCGCAAGGCTTCCGTTTCAGCGAAGCGGTGGGAGCCGCTCGCGCCAGCGAACTCCTGCGCCAAGGCCACATCGCGCCATGCGCGGCGCCTTGTCCGGAAGGGTAGGCGTTCGATTGTCGCGGCTGCACGTTCCGCACGGGTACCCGTTGCCGAAAACCGAAAACCGACACGCATGGCGCATCGATGGTTCCGGAGCCGACTGGCTGGTTCGGCCGATTCGGGTCGTCAAGCGACACCCGAGGCAATCCGCGAAGAATTTCCTGCATCGACGTCCCGATTGCCGGAAACGAAGAAGGGGCGTCGCGCGTTGATGCGCGACGCCCCTTCCCGTTTTCCGCCGGCCGCTACCGGCCACCGCAAGTGCGGATTGCGATGGGGCGTGGCGGGGGCATCGTTACGCGGCCGACGCCTGTTCCGTGCCGGCTTTTTCGCGCGCCGCGACCAGCGTCCGGATGCGCGCGCGATCGGCAGCCGTCTCCGGCGTGAAAATCACGAGCGTCAGGTCGGGCCGGTCGTTTACCGCCAGGTCCATTACTTCACCTTGAACGAATAGTCGCCGTGTGTGCGATGTCCGTCCGACGCGACTGCGACCCAATGCACCGTGTATGTGTCGGGCGGCAACGTTGGCAGCGCGATATGTATCGACTTCCTGTCGTTCGAATCGACTTCGGCCTTTGCAGTATTCACTTGTTTACCATTCGAATTGCTGACGTTCAGCGAACTGAACGCGGGTTCGAGCGGCCCGTCGAACGCGATCGCCACGCGTGCAGGCGCCGCTACTTCGGCTCCCGCCGACGGTGACTGATTTTGCGGAAACACATGGGCGCATGCCATCGACGCGATCAAGATACCTGTAGCGATGGCTGCTGCGCGCAAGCCGTGACGAAGTCGCTTGAGTGCCGGCATGGCTATTCCCCTTTGCCGAAAAATGGCTTGCCAAGCGAGTGGGGCATCACGTCGTCCAGAAACAGGTGTGCCTGAAACAGGACGCCAACGCCCTTGCCGCTTGCATGGTTGACAGGAATGACCGCTTCGGCGCCAAACTGGCCCCATCGGTTGAGCCAGAGCAGGCCGGGATTGATGCTGCCGGTCGTATGTCCCGAACAGGGGCCGCCTGTACAGGTGCTCATCGGGAACTCGACGACCGGGATCAGGTTGCTGAGCGGTGCCTTGAGCCCCACGTCCTGCACGAAATTCTGCAGATACGGCAGGCTGTATTGCACGGTGACGCCCCAGCTCAACGAATCCGGGTCGGCGCTGTTCATCGTCAGGCGCGGACCGATGGTCCCGGTGATCGCGAGCGGCTTCAGATACTTCAGGCTATCCGGCAAATCGCCGAATCCCTTGCCGACGTATAGCGTCGGCGTGATCGCCGAGTGCGGATCGGCGATCGACCTCGCTCCGGTGCCGCCCAGTTCCGCGACCGCACCAACGGAGGCCATGAACTCGTGTTTTTCGTTGACGTAGAAGCGGTATTTGGCACCGATCGCGAAGTTGTCGAATCCGCGGGCCGACCCGCCATTCGGCGCGTTGACGTTGACGTAGGTTGCCACCACCGAAAGCGCGAAACTGGGCGTGATCAGTTTGTCCCACTCGAGCGACGTCGTGTTGGTGTTCTGCTCGTCGCCATCGTCGGTCAGCGATTTGACGTGGCCGAATTCGAGATTGACTTCGTCGCCGACACCGGGGTCGTCGACCGCCATCGTCGCCGGGAAAACCCGGTTGCCGGCAATCGCGTGCGCCGATGCGAGCGATGGAAACAGAAGCGGGATGGCGATAGTCGCCGGAGCAATGAGGGCGGCAAGCATCGGCATGCTGCCGCGTGCAGGAATGATGGTGCGCATGGTTCGATCCGTGTAAGAGGCGCTGATGTGCTCGCGAGCCTGTCAAAAGACGCGCGAGGACTGGCGATGCAATGACACCTGCATCGCCGCGGGGCTGACTCGATCAGGATGAAACCGGGGGCGCACGCGGCTGGGCCGCTGCGAAGTGGAAAACGTTATGGGGTGTCTGGAACGCTGGTGCCGACGTGCGAAGAATCGGCCAATCCATCGGCACGAATCCCGAGGTCCCGCCCAGCAACGCGGGCATGTCGGCAAGCAGGCCGCAATACGCGCATGCCTGCCAGTGGCCCGCCTTCTCGGGCAACGATGCGTGGTCGGGACCCGCAACGTCCGCGCCGTTCTGCGCGGTACAGAACGCCCCGGAGACAGCGTCGAACTGCCGCTCGGACGAAAGGCTTTGCGATATCGTTGGCGCGAGCGTCGCCATCAGGATTGCAAGCAATCCCAGGATGCTGCCTATCCTCCTGCGAAACAGGGCTGACATGATTTTGGTGGAATCGCACACTCGTCGGCACGTTGCGCGGAGTATGGCATAGCTGCCGGACGGTCCAGATGGGGAAGTTCCCTACTTATGTGTGGGCATCGGGAGGTGCTTCGCGCCTGTTCGGACTAGTCCCCGGCGTCTGCCTTTTCATGCCGGCTTTTTCGCGCGCCGCGACCAGTGTCCGGATGCGCGCGCGATCGGTGGCCGTCTCCGGCGTGAAAATCACGAGCGTCAGGTCGGGCCGGCCGTTTACCGCGAACGCCGAGTATTCGAGCGCGATCCGCCCGACGGCCGGATGGCGGATCTCCTTGGTGCCTTCTTCATGCGCGCGGATATCGTGGTCGCGCCACAGCGCATCGAACTCCGCACTCGTCGTACGCATTTCGTCGACGAAGGCCTGCACGGTTTGTGTCGCGCCGCCGCGTGCGATATCGGCGCGAAACGCGCCCACCGCAAACCGCGCGACCTGTTGCCAGTTCGACTGCGCATCGCGCACGCGCTGGTCGACGAAGATCAGCCGCAGGATGTTGCGCCGCTCCGGCGGCAGCGTTGCATAGTCGGTCAGCGTCGCGGCCGCCGCGTCGTTCCATGCAACGACGTCCCATGTCGCCGAACGCACGATCGCGGGGCTCGCTTCGAGCGAATCGAGCACGTGCTGCAGGCGCGGCGTCACGCTGTCGGTCGCGTGGTAGCGCACTTCGGGCGGATGGCCGACGCCGATCAGGAACAGGTGCTCGCGTTCGGCGTCGTTCAGCAGCAGCGCATTCGCGAGCCGGTCCAGCACGTCGACCGACGGCGCACCGCCACGCCCCTGTTCGAGCCACGTGTACCACGCGGCGCTCACGTGCGCGCGCTGCGCGACTTCCTCGCGCCGCAAGCCCGGTGTGCGGCGGCGCGCGACCGGCAGGCCGAGCGCGGCCGGGTCGAGTTTCTCGCGGCGATCCCGAAGGTACGCGCCGAGCAGGTTGTCGGGTGCGTCTGCCATAGCCTGTTAGTTCGTTTACCGGTAAACCGTCACGTCTTCACCGCGAGCGGCCGTCGACAGATAGTAATCGTCCATTCCATCCGGAGGTGCTGAACATGCGTGTCTTTGTCACTGGAGCATCGGGATTCGTCGGCTCCGCCGTCGTTGCCGAACTCGTTGCCGCCGGCCATTCGGTGCTCGGGCTTGCACGATCCGATGCGGCCGCCGCGTCGGTTGCGGCCGCAGGCGCCGATGTCCATCGCGGGTCGCTGGAGGATCTCGACAGCCTGACGCGCGGTGCCGATGTCGCCGATGCGGTGATCCACACGGGATTCAATCACGACTTCTCGCGCTTCGCGCAGAACTGCGAACTCGACCGACGTGCGATCGAGACAATCGGTGCGGTGCTCGCGGGCTCGGCGCGGCCGCTCGTCGTCACGTCGGGCCTCGCGCTCGTCGCGCCCGGCCGCGCGGCGACCGAGGACGATCCGCACGTGCCGGCGTCGCCGACCTATCCGCGTATGTCAGAAGCCACTGCGGCCGCGCTCGAAGCGCGCGGCGTGCATGCGTCGGTCGTGCGCTTGCCGCCGTCCGTGCACGGCGACGGCGATCACGCGTTCGTGCCGCGCCTGATCGCGATCGCGAGAGAGAAGGGCGCATCGGCCTATCTCGGCGATGGCGGCAATCGCTGGCCTGCCGTGCACCGGCTCGACGCGGCACGCGTTTATCGGCTCGCGATCGAACGCGGCGCGGCGGGGGCGCGCTATCACGCGGTCGACGATACGGGGGTGCCGTTCCGCGACATCGCGGCGGTGATCGGCCGGCGGCTGAACGTGCCGGTCGTCGCGAAATCGGCGGCGGAAGCGGGCGAGCACTTCGGCTGGTTTGCGATGTTCGCGGGGATGGATGCGCCCGCAACCAGCGAGCGTACGCGTGCATCGCTCGACTGGGCGCCGACGCAGCCGGGGCTGCTTGCCGATATCGACCGGCCGCGGTATTTCGAAAGCTGAGCGGGCGACGCGCGCCGTTGTGGGCGGGCGGTTCGCGGAGGCTGCCCGCCGCCGGCCGCCCACCGCCGGCCGCCCGTCGCGCGTCATTCGACCGGATGCAGATCCTGCAGCAGCGTCGGCACGAGTTCCGACACGGTCGGATGGATGTGCATCGCGCGGCTGATCGTCGTGTACGGCGCGCCCGCGGCCATCACGTCGAGCATCTCGTGCACGACCTCGTCGCCCGTCACGCCGAGGATCGACGCGCCGAGGATCGCGTGGCTGTCCGCGTCGACGATCACTTTCATGAAACCCTGGCTTTCGCCTTTTTCGACCGCGCGGCCGACGCGCGTCATCGGGCGCGTGCCGACGAGCAGCCTGCGGCCCGTCTGCTTCGCTTCCGCGAGCGTCATGCCGACGCGGCCGAGCGGCGGATCGATATACATCGCGTAAGCCGCGATGCGGTCGGACACCTTGCGCGGATCGCCGTCGAGCAGGTTGGCCGCGACGATCTCGTAGTCGTTGTACGCCGTGTGCGTGAACGCGCCGCGCCCGTTGCAATCGCCGAGCGCCCAGATGCCGGGCACGTTCGTGCGCAACTGCTCGTCGACGTCGATATAGCCGCGCGCGTCGGTCGCGACACCCGCGCGATCGAGCCCGAGATCGTCGGTGTTCGGCACGCGGCCGACCGCGAGCAGCAGATGCGAGCCCTCGACCTCGCGGCTGCCGCCCGCGCAGTCGAGGCCGACCGCGATGCCGTCGCCGTCGCGCCGCGCGCTCAGGCAGTTCGCGTCGAGCTGCACGTCGATTCCTTCGTTTTCGAGGATCTCGCGCACGGCTTGAGACACGTCGTCGTCCTCGCGGCGGATCAGGCGCGAGCCCTTCTCGACGATCGTGACCTTCGACCCGAAGCGGCGGTACATCTGGCCGAATTCGAGCCCGACGTAGCTGCCGCCGACGATCACGAGATGCTCGGGCAGGAAGTCGACGTCCATCATCGTCGAGTTGGTGAGGTATGGCACCGAGTCGAGGCCCGGCATCGCCGGCACTTGTGCGCGTCCGCCGACGTTGATGAAGATGCGTTCCGCTTCGAGCAGTTCGTCGCCCACGCGCACCGCGTCGGCGCGCTCGAATCGGGCGTGACCCTGAAACACGGTCGTGTTCGCGAGGCCGCGCACCCATTGTTCGACGCCATGGTTCGAGCGGCCGGAGATCTGGTCCTTGCGCGCCTTCACGGCTTTCATGTCGACGGTGACGGCGCCGCCGACCGACACGCCGTATTCGGCGGCGCGCCGCGCGAGTTGCGCGGCGTATGCGCTCGCGATCAGCGTCTTGGTCGGAATGCAGCCGGTGTTCACGCAGGTGCCGCCGAAGCGGCCGCGTTCGACGATCGCGACTTTCATCCCGGCGGCGGACAGCCGCGCGGCGAGCGGCGGGCCGGCTTGCCCGGTGCCGATGACGATTGCATCGAAGTGTTGCGTCATGACGTCCTCCTGCGTGGGTGCAACGAGGGAAGGCGTGCGGGCGAGCCGCGTGCGGCGGCGGCGCACGGTCGCGCGACGGCGAGCGCCTTATGGTAGTCCTGTTGGCGTGTGCTCGCGAGAACTGGAAGGGCGGGCGACGCGGGGAGCGCGACAGACGGGCCACGCGCCGGTGCGGGGACGAGGCGGCCGGCGCGCGGCGCAACCGGTCGCAGCGCGTTGCGCCGGTCGCTTTAGTCCCTGCGTTTCCATTGACCGAACGTGATCGGCCGGTGCGAGTCGGCGCGCGTGACGGTGACGTGGTCGGGTTTGTCGTCGAGCGGAAACGATTCCGTGACGATCCGGTTCGAAAATACCCAGCCATGCGTGCGCGGGTCGTAGCGGAACGTCACGTAGTCGCTCCAGTGCTGTCCGCACGCGACAAAGTTCTGCACGGTGAAATAGCGGCCTTTCACCGACAGGCCGTTGTCGCCGGCGTCTTCGGGATCGAACGGATCGCACTGGCCGCCTTCGTTCGCGCGCAGGACGACCTGGTCGTTGCGCGCGGCGAGCCGGAACGCGTGGTCGGGCAGTTCCTCGTAGATCAGCAGCGGGCGCGGCGACGGCTGCTCGCGCGTGTCGGTCGAGCGATGCACGACGACCAGAAAGCTGTGCAGCCCGTTGTCGAGATCGGGCCCGGCTTGCGCGAGCAGCGGCTGGTAGCCGGGCGGCAGTTGCGTGGCGATCGACTTCGGCAGTGCGTCGGCCCATGCGTTGAACGAGAGTGCGGCGAGCAGCGGGACGAGGGCCCGGCGTGTTGTCGTGCCGATCGCGGATCCCGCCCGGAAAACCCGGTGTCCGGCACTGGATTGAAGGCGAAGGGCGACACGGGCATCGTCGGGATAACGGGCGGCACGGATCTCGATCATGGGCGTCGGCGCGGGATGACGGGAAAGAGGGCCAGCATAGCAGCGCGCGGCCGCTTTCGGTCACGCGCGAAGCGTGCCAGAATCGGCAGCTCGACCGTCGGAAACGACACGCAGGCGCCGGCGCATCGGCGTCGCTGACCAAGGAGATTTCGATGACCGCATCGGCTGCCGTACTCGCGATCCTGGCCGCGCTGTGGCTAGGCGCGATGATTCCGGGCCCGAGCTTCGTGCTGGTTGCCCGCAATTCGATCGGACTGTCGCGCCGCGACGGGCTCGCCACCGCGCTCGGCATGGGCATGGGCGGCATCGTGTTCGGCGGCGTCGCGCTGGCCGGGCTCTATACGCTGCTGCAGGCCGTCGAATGGCTGTATGTGGGCCTGAAGATCGCGGGCGGCGCGTACCTGATCTACATGGCGTCGAAGATCTGGCGCGGCGCCGACCGGCCGATCGCGATGGACGACCCGCAGGCTGTGGCCGGCGGCAGCGCGCGCAAGTCGTTCTGGACGGGCCTCACGACCCAGCTCAGCAACCCGAAGACGGCGATCTGGTACGGCAGCATCTTCGCGGCGCTGCTCCCGCAGCATCCGCCGCTGTGGTGCTACCTTGCGCTGCCGCCGCTCGTGTTCGGCGTCGAATTCGGCTGGTACACGATCGTCGCGCTGTGCTTTTCCACGCGCCGGCCGCGCGAGCTCTACCTGCGCGCGAAGAAGTGGGTCGACCGCATCGCGGCCGGCGCGATC
Source organism: Burkholderia sp. FW306-1C-G01B (assembly GCF_058781685.1). Classification (NCBI taxonomy): domain Bacteria; kingdom Pseudomonadati; phylum Pseudomonadota; class Betaproteobacteria; order Burkholderiales; family Burkholderiaceae; genus Burkholderia; species Burkholderia sp. FW306-1C-G01B. The sequence continues at coordinate 249,526 of NZ_JBYSWZ010000001.1, read as the reverse complement.
ACGCTGCTCGGGCTGCGGCTGATCCTGAATGCACCGAAAGCGGGGATCTGACGGCTTCCGTCCCCGCTCTGCATCGCATGGCGGCCGGCCATTCCCATGGTCGGCCGCCGGCGCGAACTGCTCGAACCGCGCGGCACGCTTCCGGAAACGCGTTCTTCTTCCTCATGACACACCGGGCGATGCGCCCGGTGCCCCGATCCCAGCGGCTCGCCGAGCCGCCGACGACGGTGGTCCCCGCTACCCGCCATCGCCCGCGGAGCCTTGCGCGACGGGCGTCAGCGTGTGTCGCCCGGTGCGCCGGCCGGCGCCGCTTCCCCGATTCTGACGGTCGACCTCCCGACGACGTGTAAACTGCTGCCTTTTTTGACGGTTTGCAGCATGGTGCAAGCTCCTCCGCGCCCGGCATTGAGCGGTCCGACCCTCGTCCGGCTGCTCGCGCGCCTGGCCGATGCCGACGTCGCGGAATCCCGGCAGACGCTGTCCGACCGGCTGAGCCAGTGGCTCGGCTGGACCGACGCGATCACGCTGTCGTCCGCGTTGAGCACGAGCCCGCTGGGCGTCGCGGCCGGCGTGCGCGGCTACGACGCGGAGCGCGACTGCGCGCGCGTGCGCCACGATCTCGCGCAGGCGATCACGGCCACCAACCGTCCGCGTACGCGGCGCCGGCCCGGCGACATGCCGCCGCCGGCCGCCGACACGGCCGATTTCGCGGACTTCCGCCAGCGTTATCTGTCCCTGCAGCAGGAGATGGAAACGGCGATCGGCCAGTTGCGCGGCCGCCTGCGGGTCGCGCTCGCCGCGCGTTCGCCCGGGATGGCGCGGCTCGCGACGCTCGACACGATCATGGAGCGCGTGCTCGGCGTGCGCGAGCGCAGCCTGCTGTCGGCCGTGCCCGCGCTGCTCGGCACGCGCTTCGGGCGGTTGCGCGACGCGGAACGGCAGGCGCTGGCCGATGCCGAATCCGCTGCTGCAGCCGAGCCGGCCGAAGCGGCCGATGACGGCGCGGTTGCCGACGGCACGGCCGTCGCGGCGATCGTGCCCGGCGCATGGCTCGACACGTTTCGAGACGAAATGCAGAGCATCCTGCTCGCCGAACTCGAAGTCCGGTTTCAAACGGTAGACGGGCTGCTCGCGGCCCTTCGCACCTGCTAATCAACACGCTCTATGTCCAGAATTCGCATTGATCTCGTTGTCTTCGTCGCCGGTCTGCTCGCAGTGGGCTGGATCGGCGTCGGCTATGTCGCGTCGAACCCGCTGGCGACCGCCGTCACGCTGCTGATCGGCGCGTGCTACGTCGCTGGCGCATGGGAACTGCTGCGCTACCGGCAGGCGACCGCCACGCTGTCGCGCGCGGTCGTGGGCCTGGCCGAGCCGCCGGCGAAGCTCGACGCGTGGCTCGACACGCTGCACCCGGGCCTGCGCGGCGCGGTGCGTGCGCGTGTCGAAGGCGCGCGCGTCGCGCTGCCGGGCCCGGCGCTCACGCCGTATCTGGTCGGCCTGCTGGTGCTGCTCGGCATGCTCGGCACGCTGCTCGGGATGGTCGTGACGCTGAAGGGCACGGGCGCCGCGCTCGAAAGCGCGACCGATCTCGACGCGATCCGCACATCGCTGATCGCGCCGGTGAAGGGTCTCGGCTTCGCGTTCGGCACGTCGATCGCCGGTGTCGCGACGTCCGCGATGCTCGGGCTGCTGTCCGCGCTCGTGCGCCGCGAGCGGATCGACGTAGCGCAGCAGCTCGACGCGAAGATCGCGACGACGCTGCGCGTGCATTCGTCCGCGCACCAGCGCGACGAATCGTTCCGGCTGCTGCAGCGCCAGGCCGACGTGATGCCGGCGCTGGTCGACCGGCTGCAGACGATGATGACGACGCTCGAGGCGCGCAGCGTCGCGCTGCACGATCGCCAGCTCGAAAGCCAGCAGGCGTTTTTCGACCGGACCGAGCGCGCGTATGCGGGCCTCGCGTCGAACGTCGGCGACGCGCTGAAGGAAAGCGCCGCTGAGAGCGCGCGCGTGGCCGGCGCCGCGCTGCAGCCGGTCGTCGCGGCGACGATGACGGGGCTCGCGCAGGAGATGGCCGCGCTGCGCGACACCGTGACGGGCGCCGTGCAGCGCCAGCTCGACGGGCTGACGGACGGCTTCGAGAAGACCACCGGCAACGTGACGGCCGTCTGGAACCGCGCGCTCGACGAACAGCGCCGCGCGGGCGACGCCGTCGCGCAGCAACTGCAGACGACGCTCGGCCAGTTCACCGACACGTTCGCGCAGCGTTCGACGGACCTGCTCGACGGCGTCGCGACGCGCCTCGAATCGACCGAAGGCCGCCTGTCGGACGCATGGCGCGAAGCGCTGTCGCGCCAGGAGCAGGTCGGCGAGACGCTGGCCGGCCAGCACGCGCGCGCGCTGGGCGAAGCGGCCGCGACGTTCGAGCGGCATTCGGGCGCGACGCTCGCCGCGATGCGCGAGTCGCACGCGGGGCTGCAGACCGAACTGGCCGCGCGCGACGAACAGCGCCTCGCCGCGTGGAAAGACTCGCTGGCCGCGATGGCCGCGAAGCTCGGCGACGAATGGCAGCGCGCGGGCGTGCATAGCGCAGGCCGTCAGCAGGAAATCTGCGATGCGCTTGCGCAGACGACGCGCGATCTCACCACGCAGGCTTCGACCTTCGAACAACGCTCGAACGAACTGCTGACGACGATCCGCGATTCGCACACGGGCCTGCAATCGCAACTCGCCGCACGCGACGAAGCACGCCTGTCCGCGTGGAACGACTCGCTGGCCGCGATGGCCGCGAAGCTTGGCGACGAATGGCAGCGCGCAGGCGTGCACAGCGCAGGTCGTCAGCAGGAAATCTGCGATGCGCTTGCGCAAACGACGCGCGATCTCACCGTGCAGGCTTCGACCTTCGAGCAACGCTCGAACGAACTGTTGTCGACGATTCGCGATTCGCACACGGGCCTGCAATCGCAACTCGCCGCACGCGACGAAGAACGCCTGTCCGCGTGGAACGACTCGCTGGCCGCGATGGCGACGAAGCTTGGCGACGAATGGCAGCGCGCAGGCGTGCACAGCGCAGGCCGTCAGCAGGAAATCTGCGATGCGCTCGCGCAAACGACACGCGATCTCACCGTGCAGGCTTCGACCTTCGAACAACGCTCGAACGAACTGCTGTCGACGATCCGCGATTCGCACACAGGCCTGCAAACGCAGCTCGCCGCACGCGACGAAGAACGCCTGTCTGCCTGGAACGACTCGCTGGCCGCGATGGCGACGAAGCTCGGCGACGAATGGCAACGCGCAGGCGTACACAGCGCAGGCCGTCAGCAGGAAATCTGCGATGCGCTCGCACAAACGACGCGCGACCTCACCACGCAGGCCGCCACGTTCGAACAACGCTCGAACGAACTGCTGACGACGATCCGCGATTCGCACACAGGCCTGCAAGCGCAACTCGCCGCACGCGACGAACAGCGCCTCGCCGCATGGAACGATTCGCTCGCCGCGATGGCGGCCGCGCTGCGCGACGAATGGGCGCAGACGAGCGCGCAGGCCGCGACGCGCCAGCAGGACATCTGCGACACGCTGGCCCGCACCGCGAACGACATCACCGCGCAGGCGCAGGTGCATGCGAGCGACACGATCAACGAGATCGCGCGCCTCGTGCAGGCTGCGTCGGAGGCGCCGAAGGCCGCGGCCGACGTCGTCGCCGAGCTGCGCCAGCGCCTGTCCGACAGCATGGTGCGCGATACCGCGACGCTCGAGGAGCGCAGCCGCCTGCTCGCGACGCTCGAAACGCTGCTCGGCGCGGTCAATCACGCGTCGACCGAACAGCGCGCCGCGATCGATGCGCTCGTCAGCACGTCGGCCGACCTGCTCGACCGCGTCGGCGCGCGCTTCAACGACACCGTCGATGCCGAAACGCGCAAGCTCGATTCGGTGGCCGCGCAGGTCACCGCGGGCGCAGTCGAGGTCGCGAGCCTCGGCGATGCGTTCGGGATGGCCGTGCAGGTGTTCGGCGAGTCGAACGACAAGCTGCTGACCCATCTGCAGCGCATCGAGGTCGCGCTCGAGAAATCGCTCGCGCGCAGCGACGAGCAGCTCGAGTACTACGTCGCGCAGGCGCGCGAGGTGATCGACCTGAGCATGATGTCGCAGAAGCAGATCGTCGAAGACTTGCAGCAGCTCGCCGGCCGGCGGGCGCCTGTCGGAGCGTAACGCATGCACGACGAAATCGACGGCGGCGCGCCATCCGCGCCGGTGTGGCCCGCGTTCGCCGACCTGATGTCGGTGCTGCTCGGCGCGTTCGTGCTGATCCTCGTCGGCGTGATCGGCATGCAGCTTCAGCTCACGTCGAAGCTCGAGGAAGCCGTGCGTGCGCGCCAGCTCGAAGCGCAGCAGCGCAAGTCGCTCGAACAGGCGCTCGCCGGGCCGCTCGCGGCCGGCCGCGTGACGCTCGTGAACGGGCGCATCGGCATCAGCGGCAACGTGCTGTTCGCGCTGAACTCCGACCAGTTGCAGCCCGCGGGCCGCGACCTGCTGAAGACGCTGGCCGCGCCGCTGGCCGCCTATCTGAAGACACGCGACGAGATCCTGATGATCAGCGGCTTTGCCGACGACCAGCAGGTGCATGCCGGCAATCGTCAGTTCGCGGACAACTGGGAGCTGTCGGCCAAGCGCGCATTGACGGTCACGCGTGCGATGATCGACGCCGGCGTGCCGGCGGCATCGGTGTTCGCGGCTGCGTTCGGATCCGAACAGCCGGTCAGCTCGAATGCGGACGATGAAGGCCGCGCGAAGAACCGCCGCGTGGAGATCGCGCCGGTGCCGCGCAAGAGCGCATCGAACGGAGGGAAGGCGAAGTGACGGACGACGCGACGCCCGCCCGCGCGACGCTCGACGCATGGCGCGAGCAGGGCGCCGACCGGCTCGATCCCGTGCGCTTTCACCGGATCGACGCGCTCGAACGGCGCGCGGCCGTGCTCGACGGCGACGCTCGCGGGCTGCTCGACGCGCGGCTGGCAGCGTTGATCGACGGCTTCGCGGAGGTCGTCGCTCGGGCCGATGAAGCGAAGGCCGCGCGCGACAATGCGCAAGCCACGGCCGGTGCGCCCGTACGCGGCGCGATTGCGGAACTCGTCGAACGGCTCGCGCGCGATGCGCAGGCCGACCGGCGCGGGCTCGATCCCGAGCTGATCGACTACTTCCGCACGATGTGGTCGAAAGTCCGCACGGAACAGCAGTACCGCCAGTCGCTCGACCAGGTGCCGCGCAATGCGGGGCCGCTCAATTCGAACAGCCTCGTGCACCGGTCGCTGTCGACGATGCGCGAGCTGTCGCCGGAATATCTGCAGCAGTTCCTGTCGTACGTCGATGCGCTCGCGTGGCTCGAGGATCTCGCCGGCGGCGGCGCGCAGCCCGAGAAGGAAGCGCCGCGCGCGAAGGCGGTGAAGAAGGGCGCGCGCGGCAAGAGCCGGTAGCACGCGACCACGCAGCGTTGCAGCCGGAGCCGGTTACATCGACACCTGGCCCGACGTCGCTGCGCTTTGATACCGGGCCGCGCTGATGAATTTCGAAAAGCGTTCGCACCAGATCACGACCGACGTGTATTGCGCGGGATTCACGTCGGCGGGAAGCGGCACGACGAAATTGCCGAAAGTCTTCAGGTCGCCCACGCGCGCGGCACGCGCCTTGATCGCGAGGAACGACGCCTTGGTGTCGACGAATTCCGGCACGAGATAGATCTTGTAGTCGGGCCCCGGTGCGACGTCGCCTTCGAAGGCAATCGACGAATCGGTGATCGTCAGCTTGCCGTCTGCCCAGTGCAGCGGATCGCTTCCCGGCAGATCGCGTTCGAAGCGACCGGTATGTCGCGTGTTTTCGGCGGCCACTTGCAGTTCGACGGCGCTTGCGCCCTCCGATGCCGTCAGGATCGGAAGCACGTAGATGCCCGCGGCGAATGCAACGAGACCCGTCGCGAGATGCGACGCGATCGGTATCCAGATTCTGGTTTTCATGTCGGACCCTTTGAACGAGAACAGGCGGTGGCGCATGGCCACATGCGTGTAGTCGCGCGAGCCGGCGAAATCTGACAGCCGATCGGTTTTCACGTTCACATCGGGCACGACGCCTGGTCGTGGCACGGCGCGGCATGGCGACACGACGTCGAATAAATTCCGTCGGCGGGTGTCATCTTTGCGCTCGCGGATCGACTCACTCTCTGTCGACAACGTCGTCGATGCCAAGGAGAGTTCACATGAACAAGCTTGCTCTGTATGTTCTCGCGACCGTTGCCGCGACCGCTTCCGTTTCCGCCTGGGCCGCGCCGCAGTCCACCGTGACGCGCGCGGAGGTCACGGCCGAACTGGCCGCACTGCACGCGGCCGGCTACCGTCAGACCGGCGAAGACCCGCACTATCCGGCGAAACTGGCGGAAGCGCTGACGAAGATCGGTTCGACGGGTACGTCGGCTGCCGATACGAGCGGATACGGGACGATGTCGCCGACCGCGAGCGAATCGGGCTCGATTGCCGCCGACAGGCCGATCTATCGCGGACGATGATCCGGGCAGGACATTGCGCCTGTCGACGGGCGCAATGTCCGATTCGTCTGGACTGCGATGCGTTTGCGGATGCGCAACGTCAGCCCGGCGGCGCGCCTTCGGCAATTGCCGCGCCGAGCGCGTGCAATGCATCGGCCAGCGCCGACGCGAACGGCGGATGCGCGGCGATGCCCGCCGCATCGAGCTGGCTTCCGAGGATCGGCAGCGTGATCGACGCGCGCTCGACGATGCGTGCCGACATCACCGACAGCGTTTCCCGCAGCGCCGCGTCCGCGTGCGTCGCGCGCGGCGACGCATTCAGCACCGCGACCGGCATGTAGACGACCGCCTCGCACCCGACGACCCAGTCCAGCGCGTTCTTCATCACGCCGGTCACGCCGTGTGCGTATTCCGGGCTCGCGATCAACACACCGTCGGCCGCATTCAGGCGATCGATCAGGTCGCGCACGGCGGCCGGCGACGGATATTCGGTATCGGGGTTGAACAGCGGGAATTCGCCGAGGCGATCGAAGCGCGCGATGCGCATGCCGCGCGGCGCGACGAGCGCGGCTGCATCGAGCAGCGCGGCGTTGTACGACTGCGACCGGAGGCTGCCGCACAGGGCGACGATGTTGATGCGGCGGTCGGTGTCGGTTCGGGGATCGGTGGTCATCGATGAGCGTTTCGGTTGGCGTGGTGCGCTGCCGCGTCGCGCGGACCGGACGGATTATCGCATCGGCGTTCGGGCGGCGTGGTGCGTGTCGCCGACGCTACGCGCGTGACGCGGCCTGCGCTGCCCCGTTGAGTATTGTCGCGGAATCGCAGCGAACCGGTTCGGCGTCGCTCATCCCGGCCGCCCGCGCGAATTCCGTCATCGCCCACCCGTTGCCGAGCAACAGCCGCCGCGTATGCAGCGCGCCGTGCACGTCGTCAGGAACGGTGTCGCCGAGATAACGCAGCGCGCGGCCTTCGACATCGACGAAGCCATGCCGGTAATGCTGCGCGAGCGCCGTCCACAGCTGCGCGGCGCCGACCGACTGGCGCGCGCCGCTGATCAGGCACAGGCCCGCGTCGAGCCCCCAGCGATACAGCGTCGTCGCAAGGCCCTTGCGTTGCGCCGAGCCGCGCAGCCGCGTATGCGGTGCGCGCAGGTAGCGGTCGGCGCGGCGCGGGATTTCGGGAAGGCGGTTGAACACCGTGTAGCCGGCGAGCTGGCGCGCGGCCGGATCTTCGACATACAGGAAGTATTCGCCGTCCGCTTCGCGGTGGCGGACGATCAGGCCCGAGCGGCCGAGCGCGACGGCCGGCAGGCCGTGCAGGCGATGGCCCGGCTGGTGGAGGCGTGCGTGGAGCGTGTCGAGTTCATCGTCGATGTCGTGCTGGGAATGCTGTACGTCGATGCGCATGGCAAAGGTCGCCCGTCCCGGGCGGTTCGAGAAAGAGGTTCGTCGCAACAAGGGAAAGGGAATGGGGGCGGCCCCCGGGCTCGGCGAAGCGAGCCGGGGCCGCGAATCAGCTGGGGATGTGCTGGAAACCGGCGGCGATCGCGGCGAGGCCCGCGATGCAGAGTGCGAACAGGATCAGGACTTTGTGGATCACGCCTCTATCCTCATCAATGCGCGGTGCCGGCGGGCGGCATCGCGGAGACGGTGAGCGGCGGGCACGGCCCGCACGGCCGTCGTGCGGGACGACGGTCGGGTGTCCGGGCGACGGTTCGAGCGCGGACGGCCAGCACCATACGCGAGGTGCCGGGGGCGGGCAATCGGACCGGCGGAGAAACGCGACAAAAAGCGGGGAATCGCGGCGTTTCGCGACAATTGGCCGCAACGGATGCGTGAGCCGATGCCGCGCGACTCGCTGCGGATGTCGGCGATCGTGCCGCGCCACGGTTTCCGGCTGCGTCGCGCGGTGGTGCCGCGAAATCGCATACACTTCACGGCAAACGAACCCCACAAGGATCTCACCATGGGAGCGGGCCCGTCTACGGATCGCTAAGCCGCAGCAACCTTCTTCACCCGGTTGTTGCGGCGATCTCCTCTCGTCGATGACTCAGCAGGCAGATTGCCGCCGGATCTCCTTTTCCGAGCGGAGGCTTTGTCATGCCCAATCAATCTGCGCCCGCATGGGCCTACTCGTTGCCGTCGGCATTGCTGCTGATGGTTCCTTTCGATCTTCTCGCGTCGTTGGCGATGGATGTGTATCTGCCGGTGATCCCGGAGATGCCGTCGGCGTTGCATACGTCGCCCGCCATGGTTCAGTTGACGCTGAGCGCGTACATGGTCTTTCTTGGCTTGGGTCAGTTGGTGTTCGGCCCGCTGTCGGATCGTTTCGGACGGCGGCCGGTGCTTTTGGGCGGCGCGCTGCTTTTCTCGGCAGCCTCCCTGGCGCTCGCGACGACGAGCGGCGGTGTCGAGTTCGTCGTGCTGCGCATGCTGCAGGCGCTTGGCGCCTCCGCTGCCCTCGTGGCGACCTTTGCGACGGTTCGCGATGTCTATGCCGACCGTCCGGAAGGCAGCACGATCTACAGTCAGTTCGGCGCGATCCTCGCATGCGTGCCGGCGCTCGGGCCGATGCTCGGCGCGGGCATTGCACGCGGCTTCGGATGGCGCGCGATCTTCGTGACCCTCGGCGTGGCGGGGTGCGTGGCATTCGGCCGCGCGTGGTTGCGATGGCACGAAACGCGGCCACCGGCGGCGGGTAGGCTACGGCAGCCCGTTGCGTCGATCGTGCGCAACCTGTCCTTCCAGATCCACGCGCTCGGCTTCGGAGCCGCGATGGGCGCGTTTTTCGTGTTCTTCTCGATCGCGCCGCGTGTGCTCATCGGTCATGCCGGTTTTTCCCGCACCGAATTCAGTGCAGCTTTTGCCACCGTCGCGATCGTGATGATCATTGCCGCGCGCTTTGCGCGATGGTTCGTGTCGAACTGGGGCATTCGGGGCTGCTTTGTCCGGGGAGCCGGCGTCATGATGACGGGCGCAATCGTGCTGGCCGCATGCACCATCCTGATGGCGCCGTCGTTCATTGCCTTCGTGATGCCGATGTGGATTGTCGCGGTTGGCATCGTCCTGATGTCGTCGGTGACTGCGAACGGGGCGCTTCGGGATTTCGACGATGCCGCGGGAATGGCGGTCGCGCTGTATTACTGCATCCAGAGTCTGATCGTTGGCGGTGTCGGCACGCTCGCCACTCTGGTGCTGCCGGGCGATACGCCGTGGCCGCTGGCGGCATTCTGCTTCGGCATGCCGGCGGCGTGCCTCGCCGCAATCGCCGTATTGAAGCGCAGGCGCGGATGAGCCGGCGGCGTGTGCATCGTCGGCCGGACCGACGCATCGCCGCCCCCGCCGCCGGCCGACGCGTCACGCCGGCTGCTGCACCCCGAACGCCTTCCTGATCCGCGCAAACAACCCGTGCTGCGCGATCCATTCGACGTACGCACGATAGTCCGGATCGCGCATCAGGTGGCGTTCTTCCGTTTTAGCGCGCAGGTAATAGATCAGGTTGACCGCGACGAGCGCGGCGCAGTGCATGAGCCCGACCTGCCAGCCGAGCGGCTCGACGAACGGCACCGACACCATCCAGTACGACAGGTTCTTCGTGATGTACGCCGGATGCTTCGTGAAGCGGTACGGGCCCGACGTGATGATCCCGCGGTTGGTGAGGTTCGAGAAGCGCAGCCCGAACGAGATCGTCGACAGCGCGTAGGTCATCAGCAGCAGGATGATCACGGCGCCCCAGATCACGCGCAGCGTCGGCGCGGACAGCAGCCAGTTGTCCCAGAACAGCGAGCCTTCGTAGCGGATGTAGTGGATCGAGATCAGCGACCAGAACGGTTGATAGCAGATCAGCGCGGCACCCCAGCCGAGCGCCGTCGGCTCGACTGTGCGCACGTGACTGTCGAGGATGCGGAACGTGCACAGGTAGCCGACGGTGCCGAACATCAGGTCCATCGTGAACGACAGGTCGTACAGGAACGAGAACGTCGCGAGCGACATCGGCGCGTTCATCGCGTGCGCGAGCGACGCGGTCAGATGGTCGGCGTCCTTCGACAGGTAGACGGTCATCAGCGGCAGGAAGAACGTCTTCACGCCCCAGCCGGCGAGCATCTCGCGCACCGGCTGCCAGCTTGCGGGCCGCTCGCGGCGGAACAGGAAGCGGCCCCACAGCAGGTACGCGTCGTCGGTTTCGCGCTGATGGCGGTCCATCCACATGAAATAGAACGGCGCGGCGACGATCACGTACGGCGCGAGCGCGCGCAGCAGCGACCAGAACGGCCGGTAGAAATCGCCGTGATATTCGGGCAGCAGCCAGTACAGCATCCCGATGCCCGCATAGATCGACGTGAGCGCGCCGAGCCGCGTCGCGACGCGCGCGAGGCCGAGCGGCCGCACGGCCTGGCGTGACAGCCCGGCGCTCGGGCGCAGGTAGACGCGCGAGATGAGGATTTCGTGCAGCGCGATCGTACCGATGATCGCGAGGCTTGCGATGATTGCGCGCGTCGCGGCGTCGAGGGCCGGCTGGTCGCGCGTGAACCACAGCGCGAGGAGCCCGGCCGCGATGCCGAGCAGGCCGGCGCGGAAGGGCGTGGCGGAACGGGGCGGGCGGTCCTGGACCGCGGCGATGCCGTCGAGCGTGGAATTCATGATCGGATCCTCGTCGGGATGACGGCCGGCGCCCCCGCTTGGCGGGTGACGCCGGCCGTCGGCCGGGCTTTGTATCGATGCGCGCCCGGCCATTGGCCTGTGGTTCTGATGCGTGAAGCGTTACTGCTTACTTCTTGGTGCCGCCGCCCAGCAGACCGCCGAGCAGGTTCGTGACCGGCGACAGCAGGCTGGCTGCACCGCCCGCGGTACCGCCGTTCGAGCTGCCGGTCAGGGCCGCCACGGTGCCGCTGCCGGCCGGTGTCGTCGCCGTGCCGGTTGCGACGCCGGGGCTCACCGTACCGTTGGCGCCCGCCGAGCCGGCCGGCGTCGTCAGCGCGCCCGTCAGCGTGCCGACCGGGCCGCTCGTCAGCAGGCCGCCGACGGTGCCCGTCACGTTGCCTCCCGGCGTCGTGACCGTGCCGGTGAGGCTTGCGCCCAGCGGCGTCAGCGCGTTGACGAGGTTGGTGACCGGCGCCAGCAGGCCGCCGACGCCCGAGCCACCGGTGCCGCTCGTGCCGCCGGTACCGCTCGTGCCGCTCGAACCGAGGCCGCCGAGCGCGCCGGTCACGGTGCCGAGCAGGCCGGTGACCGGCGCAAGCGGGCCGCCGCTGGTGCCGCTGGTGCCGCCGGTACCACCCGTACCGCTGGAGCTGCTGCCGCCGCCGAGCCCGCCCGTCAGCGTACCGAGCAGACCGGTAATCGGGGCGAGCGGGTTGGTGCCGCTGCTGGAGCTGCCGCTGGACAGCAGGCCGCCCGCCGACGCCACCGTGTTGCCGAGCTGGGACACGCCGTTGCCGGCGCTCGTGCCGACCGGGTTGCCGGTCGCGCTGCCGATCTGCGAACCGGCGAGGCCGAGGCCGCTGCCGAGCGTGCTCAGCAGTCCGCTGAGCGGGGCGCCGAGCATGGTTGCGCCGCCGAGCGTCTGCGTGGCGCCAGGCGTCGTGACGCCGCCGGTCAGCGTGTTCGTGATCGGGTTGATCACGCTGCCGAGCTGCGTCTCGAGCTGCTGGACCGGCGCGCTGTTCAGCGCGGTATTCAGCGCCGATGCGGTCGAGTTGACCGCAGTGCCGACCGTGTTGACGAGATTGCCGACCAGGGTCGTCGCCGGCGCGAGCGGCGACAGCGGACCGGTGCCGAGGCTCGTCACTGCGTTGCCGAGGTTGTTGACCGCGCCGCCGGCGCCGGTCAGCAGGCCGGTGGTCGACGTGAGCGTCGGGCCGAGCGGGTTCGGCGACACGCCGATCGAGCCGAGGCCGGCAGCGACACCGTTGCCGAGCGACTGCACGCCGTTGCCGAGGCTCGTGACCGCGTTGCCGACGCTGGTGGCCGTCGTCGGGTTCGTGCCGGGGATCTGCACGCCGCCGATCTGCGCGCCACCGTTCGCGACCGTCGTGCCGAGTGCCGTCACGAGGTTGCCGGATTGCTGGAGGACGTTGCCGAGCGGGGTGACGCTGGTGCCGGAAGTGCCCGAGGTGCCGGAAGTGCCCGAAGTGCCGGAAGTGCCCGAGGTGCCGGAAGTGCCCGACGTACCGGAAGTACCCGAGGTGCCGGAGGTGCCCGATGTACCGGAAGTGCCCGACGTGCCGGAGGTGCCCGAGGTACCGGAAGTGCCCGACGTGCCGGAAGTACCCGAGGTGCCGGAAGTGCCCGAAGTGCCCGAAGTGCCCGAGGTGCCCGAGGTGCCCGAGGTGCCCGAGGTGCCGGAAGTGCCGGAAGTGCCGGAAGTGCCCGAGGTACCGGAAGTGCCCGACGTGCCGGAGGTGCCCGACGTGCCGGAGGTGCCCGAGGTGCCGGAAGTACCCGAGGTGCCGGAAGTACCCGAGGTGCCGGAGGTGCCCGAGGTACCGGAAGTGCCCGAGGTGCCGGAAGTACCCGAGGTACCGGAAGTACCCGAGGTGCCCGAGGTGCCCGACGTACCCGAAGTGCCCGAAGTACCCGAAGTACCCGAAGTACCCGAAGTACCCGAAGTACCCGAAGTACCCGAAGTACCCGACGTACCCGACGTACCCGACGTACCCGAAGTACCCGAAGTACCCGAAGTACCCGACGTACCCGAACTCCCGCCACCCGACGTCCCCGACGAACCGCCGCCCGACGTACCGGACGTCCCCGAAGTGCCGCCCGTCCCCGACGTGCTCGTCTTGATCGTCGGCGGGGTCGTCGGTCCATCGACCGAGCCACAACCGTACAGCGCGAGCAGCGACGAGACGGCCATCGTTACCGTCGTCTTCTTGAAGATATTGTGCATGTAGGCCTCGACATTGGAAGTGTGTCCAAGCCTCCACTGCAAATTCCGCGCCATGACGGATTTATCGAAACGGCGTCGCGCTTTGTTGCAGGAATCGGGAATATCAACGCGATTTAAACGGAGGAATGGCGGTTTCGCGCGACGGGCACGCACCGTGCATGGATGCGGCGGTGGCGATGTTCCCGTAAGCAGCCGTAACGCGCGGCCGGATGTTACGTAGCGTTCGACCGCCCGTCACGCGAACAGCCTCGAACAGCCGCGAACCGAGGGCCGCATCTTTGACGAAACGCGCCGGCCCCGTGAACATGGCGCGAAATCTCCCGGCTGCCGGCGACGCCGCCGCGGCCACGACCACGACCACGACTTCACCCAGGACACCGACATGAGCGAACAGGACAGGGAATACGGCAAGGCGCGGCGGATCGACGTGATGGGCGAGGCGTTCGTCGAGCGCGCGATGCGCGACCTCGACGGATTTTCGCGGCCGTTGCAGGACTGGCTGAACGAACACGCTTGGGGCAGCACGTGGCACCGGGGCGGGATCGACCTGAAGACGCGCAGCCTGTGCACCTGCGCGATGCTGGCGGCGCTCGGCCGCGGCACGGAACTGAAGGGTCACATTCGCGGCGCGCTCAATAACGGCGCGAGCCTCGTCGAGATCCGCGAGGTGCTGCTGCACAGCGCGCTGTACGCGGGCGCGCCGGCCGCGGTCGAGGCATTCCGCAACGCGCGCGAGGTGATCGCGGAGCTCGGGCTGTCGGTGCCCGACGACGAAGCCTGATTCCGTCGCAGCACCGGCTGCACGGCACTGAATCAGGCCCCGCGTCGTTCCCGCTCAGGACTCGATACGCGCAGCTCGTGCGACGGCGTCGGCCGGCGCGGCGGCGACTTCGAGCAGCCAGTCGGCCGTCGCATCCGGAATCGTGACCGGCAGCATGTGTCCGCCGTCGACGACCTTCAGCCGCACGCGCGCCGATTTCTTCGCGAGCGCGTCGCCGTGCTCGCGCCAGTTCAGGATCGGATCGGCGCGGCCGTACAGCACGTCGACCGGCAGCGCGAGCTCCGCGTAGCGGCGCACCATCGCGGGCAGGTCGACGGGCGCCGACAGCAGGTCGGTCGCGGTCGCGTAGAACACATGCGGCCGCATCCCGAGCAGCCCGCCGCCCTTGGTGGGGAAGTCGCGCGGCACGTCTTCCGGCGCGAACACCTGGCGCACGGCGTTGCGACCGGTCAGGATCGTCAGCGGGATTGCGAAGGTCCACGACACGAAGCGGCGCACCAGCGGCGACGGCAGCATCAGCGGCCGGAACGGCGCCGGCGGCTCGGATTGCTCGTGCGACAGCGGCGCGATCAGCGCGAGCCGGCTCACGCGGTCCGGATGGTTGAGGCCGACCGCGAGCGCGATCGCGCCGCCGAGCGAATGGCCGACCAGCACGGGCTTGTCGAGCCGCAGCGCGTCGATGAACGCGGCGACCATGCGCGCCTGCGCGAACACGTTCGCCTGCGAGCCCGCGCCGCGGGTCGAGCGGCCGGCGCCGGGCCGGTCGATGAGGATCACGCGATGCCGCTGCGCGAGCCGCGCGAGCGGCAGGTACGCGAAGTTGCGCAGTTGCCCCGCGAGCCCGTGAACGAACACGATCGGCGGCCCGTTGCCGTATTCGACGTAGTGGATGCGGTCGCCGCCGATGTCGACGAAGCGGCCTTCGGGCGGGAACGCGCGCGTCACGCGGCTGGCGACGTAGCCGGAAAACAGCGCGAGCGCGGCGAGCACCGCGACGACGCCGAGCAGCACGTTCTGGATCAGATGGAGCGTAGGGGTCATGTCGGCCTCAGCGGGTTTCGAGTGCGGGTTCGGCAACCGGCGCTGTCGCAGCCGGGCCGGTTTTCGCGCGGCGTTCGAAATGCATCGCCGAATCGGCGAGTGCGCTGAACTTCAGCGATGCGAGATCGAGCACGTAGTTCTGATGGAATTTCCACGGTTTGCGATGGCCCTGCTTCGGCAGGATGCCGGCCGCGCGCTGGATGTAGCCCGAGCTCAGGTTGACGGCCGGCACGTCGCCGAGATCGCCGGCGCCGAGCCGCGGCACGCACGTGTCGTAGCCGTTCGCGCGCATGTGGTTGAGCAGCCGGCACACGTAGCGCGCGATCAGCTCGGCCTTCAGCGTCCACGATGCATTCGTGTAGCCGAACGACGACGCGAGGTTCGGCACGTCGCTGTACATCATTCCCTTGTACGACACGGTCTCCGGCAGGTCGACCGTGCGGCCGTCGACCGTGACGCGCGCGCCGCCGAGCAGCTTCACCTTCAGCCCGGTCGCGGTGACGATCACGTCCGCGTCGAGCTGCTGGCCGCTCTTCAGCGTGATGCCGGTCGGCGTGAAGCGCTCGATCTCGTCGGTGACGATCGACGCGCGGCCCGCGCGGATCGACTTGAACAGGTCGCCGTTCGGCACGAGGCACACGCGCTGGTCCCACGGCATGTAGCGCGGCGTCAGGTGCTTCTCGACGTCGAAGCCGGGGCCGAGCTGCCTGCTGGCCGCGCGGATGATGAACTTCTTCGTCTGGTCGGGCTTGCGGCGCGACACGTTGTACAGGTACATCGTCAGCAGCACGTTCTTCACGCGCACGAGCCGGTGCGCGAGCCGCGACGGCAGCACGCGGCGCAGCGCGTTCGCGATCCTGTCGCGCGCGGGCAGCGACACGATGTAGGTCGGCGAGCGCTGCAGCATCGTCACGTGCCGCGCGTCGGCCGCCATCGACGGCACGAGCGTGACGGCCGTCGCGCCGCTGCCGATCACGACGACGCGCCGGTTCGCGTAGGTCAGATCCTTCGGCCAGTGCTGCGGATGCACGAGTTTGCCCTCGAACGTGTCCATGCCGGGCCAGTCGGGCAGGTAGCCGGCGTCGTAGTCGTAATAGCCGCTGCACATGAACAGGAAGCGGCAGGTGTAGACGAGCGTGTCGGTCGCGCCGTCGCGCGTGCGCTCGATGCGCACCGTCCAGCGCGCGCGATTCGAGTCCCAGTCGGCCGCGACGACCTTCTGGCCGTAGCGGATCGTCTTGTCGATCCCGTACGTGCGCGCGGTGTCGCGGATGTAGTCGAGGATCGTCTGGCCGTCGGAGATCGCCTTGTCGCTGTGCCACGGGCGGAAGCTGTAGCCGAGCGTGAACATGTCGGAATCCGAACGGACGCCCGGATAGCGGAACAGATCCCAGGTGCCGCCGATCGCGTCGCGCGCCTCGACGATCGCGACGCTCGCATGCGGGCAGCGCTGCTTCAGGTGATACGCGGCGCCGATGCCGGACAGGCCGGCGCCGACGATCAGCACGTCGAGGTCGTTGCCGTCGCCACGGTCATGGCGGGCGCCGGGGGCGGGCGGCGCGTCGCGCCGGGCGGTCGTCGTCGAGGTCATGCGGGGTCCTTGGTCGGCGTGGTCGGGCATGCGGCCGGGGCGTGGGCGCGTTCTCCCACGGGGGCTTCCTTCGGGCGAAGGTTGCGTGCACGGGCGCGGCGCACATGGCGCTCGACGCCCGCGAGGATCTGCCGCGCGACCTCGCAGCCGCGCCGCGCGAGCTCGACCGCGAGGCTGCGACCCATGCCCGAACCGGCGCCCGTGATCGCGGCGACCTTGCCGGAAAACCCGTTCATCCGTTGCTCCTCCCGCTCCGCTGGTACTGTGCCGGCGGCGCGTCTATTGTGGTGTTGGTCGTCACCACTTTAGTTTTAGGGTGTCCTGATGTCAAATAGCGGAATGGAGAAAGCACTCGAAACGAAAAAACGGGGCCGGTCGTACGGCGGCGTGGCGCCCGAGGTGCGTGCCGCCGAGCGGCGCGATGCGCTGATCCGCGCGGCGACGCGCGTGTTCGGCACGGTCGGGTTTCGCAAGGCGACCGTGCGGTCGATCTGCCAGGAAGCGAAGCTGAACGATCGCTATTTCTATGCGGCGTTCGACAGCACCGACGATTTGCTGCGCTGCACCTACCTGCATCACGCGGAGCAGCTGCATGACGCGGTCGCGCAGGCGGTCGCCGCGCGCGGCGGCGATCTGCGCGAGAGCGTCGACGCGGGGCTCGCCGCGTTCTTCGCGTTCCTGCGCGATCCATGCGCGGCGCGCGTGCTGCTGCTCGAGGTGATGGGCGTGAGCGCGGATACCGACATGACGTACCAGCGCATGCTGATCGACTTCGGCAAGCTGATCATGGCGATCGGCGCGCCGCGCGAAGCGGCGACGCCCGCGGAGCGCACCGAGCAGCGGCTGATCGGGCTCGCGCTCGTCGGCGCGATGACGAACGTCGGCGCGGCGTGGCTGCTCACCGACTATCGCGATCCGGAAGCGCAGATGGTCGCGAGTTGCAGGAAGGTGTTGCTGGGGACATTGCGGGAGATTGGCTAACCGGATGGCATCGCACCGTTCCTGTTACCCCCGGCAAATTGCAGGCTGAAAATGAAACGAACGCGGTAATCACACGGCGCACCGGGCGTCGTGCTGATTTTCGCGATTTAATCGTCTTTTTAATAATTAAAAGGCGATCGGTTTTCGGGTGGTTACTGATTGTCAAAAAATCGTCATTGTTTTTGATTCCGTATTCGTGCGGCGATGAATTGATGAAAGCAATGTGGAGCGAATAAAAAAGCGGCGCAACGCAAAAAACAGCTCACATTGCGCCGATCGTGGCGCGAAATCCTTCGCGCCCCAGGCACGATTGATCAGGAACCCGTGTATCCGCCCCGGGTCCAGCCGTCACCATCCCAGCAATACTCGGTCGTCGTGCCGCCGCTCGTCGCGTACACGCGGATGTGAACGGCGCTCCCGACCAGCCAGCACGTGGCGGACACGTTGTCGCCCGCCTGGTTGAACGCGCCCGTGTACCAGTTCGACCCGTCGTAGCAGCGTTCGGTGATCTTGTTGCCGTTGGCCGTGTAGACACGAATCGACGGCGTGGTTCCCCATGAAATTGCGGCGGTTTGCATTTCCAGACTCCTTGTTTGATTGAATAAAGCGGAGAATTGAAACGTTTCGGTAAACGCGAATTGGCGTATTACCGGGAATAAGGTTAGTAGAAAATTTGCAAAGCAATACGCTATTTTTTTTGGGGGAATAAAAGGGCGTATTTGTTCGGGGCGGGAAAGCCGCGGGGAAAGGGGATTGGAGGCGGGGCAAAAACGTGCGGCGATCCGGATTCAGCCTGCGGCTCGTTTCGATCGTGTCGAGCGTACCGGCGCCGCCGGCGGCGTCTCGCCGATCCTTTGCTTCATCGCATCGATGAACGCCCGCACCTTCGGCGAAGGCAGCCGCGTCGACGGATACACCGCATGAATCCCGGCCGGCGCCGAGCGCCACGCGGGCAGCAGCCGCACGAGCCTGCCGGCCGCGACGTCGTCGGCGGTCGAGAAATCCGTCAGCAGCCCGAAGCCGCCGCCCGCGAGCACGATCGCGCGGCATGCCGTTGCGGTGTTCGACACGACCGGCGCGACGCAGCGCACCGACACGCTGCCGCCGCGCGCGTTGTCGAGTTCGAACGTGTGCGGGCGCGGCAGCGTCGACAGCATCACGAACGGCAGCGCGGCAAGCGCATCCGTATCGCGCGGCAGCCCGTAGCGCGCGACGAACGCGGGGCTCGCGACCAGCCATTTCTCGTACGTGCCGAGCTGCACCGCGCGATAGTTCGAATCGGCGAGGCGGCCGATGCGGATCGCGACGTCGAGGTTGTCCGCGACGAGATCGACGACGCGGTCGTTCGCGACCAGCTCGACGTCGAGCCCCGGATGCGCGTCGCGCAACGCGACGACGGCCGGCGCGACGACCTGCGCGCCGTAGTCGATCGGCACGCTCACGCGCAGCGTGCCGCGCAGCGGTCCCGCGTCGGACGACACCGCGTCGAGCGCGGCTTCGGTGGCGCGCACGATGGCGCGGCACGCGTCGTAGAACGTACGCCCCGCGTCGGTCACGCTCAGTCGCCGCGTCGTGCGCACCAGCAGGTTCGCGCCGACCTCGGATTCCAGGCGCTGCATGTGCGTGCTGACGACCGTCTTCGCGAGGCCGAGCCGCTCGGCCGCGGCCGTCAGCGAGCCGGCATCGACCACCGCGACGAAGATCGCCAGCCGGTTCAGGTTCACGTCGCGCAGATCGGCCATCGTCGATTGTCCTATGAAAGCGGATAATGTTTCAGCGATTATCCGTCTTCTGGCCGCGAACCGCGAGCGCTACTCTGGGGCCGTTCGTCGCCGATTCCCGGCGACGCGAGATTACGGAGTGTTTTCCATGTCCGTCGCCAACAAGCCCGTCGCCGGTAGGCCCGTCGCTGGTGAGCCCGTCGCCCCGATTCGCGTCTATTCGTTCCCGTTGTCCGGGCACGCGCATCGTGTCCGGTTGTTCCTGTCGCTGCTCGGCCTGCCGTCCGAGACCATCGACGTCGATCTCGCGGCCGGCGCGCAGCGCGAACCGGCGTTCCTCGCGCTCAATCCGCTCGGGCAGGTGCCGGTGATCGACGACGGCGGCACCGTGCTCGCCGATTCGAACGCGATCCTCGTGTATCTCGCTAAGCGCTACGGCGACGCGCACTGGCTGCCCGACGATCCAGCCGGCGCGGCGGTCGTGCAGCGCTGGCTGTCGTACGCGGCCGGGCCGATCGCGACGGGGCCTGCCGCGGCACGGCTCGTGACCGTGTTCGGCGCGCCGCTCGACCAGGAAGCGGCCAAGCGCACGGCCGCGAAGCTGCTCGACGTGATCGACCGCGAACTGGCCGGCAAGCCGTACGCCGCCGGCGCGCAGCCGACGATCGCGGACATCGCCGCATACACGTACATCGCGCACGCGCCGGAAGGCGGCGTATCGCTCGAACCGTATCCGCACGTGCGCGCATGGCTGGCACGCGTCGAGGCGCTGCCGGGTTTCGTCGGCATGCCGACGACGCGCGCGGGTCTGCTCGCCGCATAACGCCAACCGAAGCCGCGCCTGTTCAGGAGAACGCGATGAATGCTCCGACCGCCGCCGTACCGGGCTGGGAACTCGACGCCGCGCCGTTTCACGCGGGCGAACTCGCCGTGCAGCAGCGCGCGGGCGTAACGGAAGCCGCGGGCGCGGCCGGCCGGCGCGGAATCCGGCGCTTCATGCCGGACCAGCACCGGACGTTTTTCGCGCAGCTGCCGTTCTTCGTGCTCGGCGGCGTCGATGCGCACGGCCAGCCGTGGGCGACGCTGCGGGCCGGCGCACCGGGGTTCGTCGCGTCGCCGGATGCGCGCACGCTGCGCATCGCGGCGCCCGCGCTGCCGGGCGATCCGCTGGCCGGCGCGTGGCAGCCGGGCGCGCCGCTCGGCGGGCTCGGGATCGAATTCGATACGCGCCGGCGCAATCGCGTCAATGGCATGGTGCGTGCGGTCGACGGCGATGCGCTGACGATCGCGGTCGAGCAGAGCTTCGGCAACTGCGCGAAGTACATCCAGGGCCGCACGCCGACGTTCGTCGCGCGCGACGGCGATGCACCGGTCGAGCCCGACGTATCGGACCGGCTGAGCGATGCGGATCGCGCGCTGCTCGCGCAGGCCGATACGTTCTTCGTCGCGAGCGCGAACACGTCGGCGGACGCGGGCGCCGCGCGCGGCGCGGACGTGTCGCATCGCGGCGGGATGCCGGGCTTCGTGCGCGTCGACGATGCGCACACGCTGACGACGCCGGATTTCAGCGGCAACCGTTTCTTCAACACGCTCGGCAACCTGCAGCACGATCCGCGCGCGGGGCTGCTGTTCGTCGATTTCGACAGCGGCGACCTGCTGTATGTCGCCGCGCGCGCCGAGATCGTGTGGGACGGGCCGCTCGTCGCGTCGTTCGACGGCGCGCAGCGTGTCGTGCGGTTCCATGTGCGGGAGGTGCGGCGCATGCGCGCGGTGCTGCCGTTCCGGTGGTCGGCGGTCGAGCGCGCGCCGCAGTTCGCTGCGATGGCGGCGGCCGCGGGTGGAGCGGTGACAGCGACGGTCGCGCCGGTGCCGTCCGCATCGGCACACCAATTGGCACCCGCATGGCGATCGCTGCGCATCGCGAAGATCGTCGACGAAGCGCGCTCGATCCGTTCGTTCCATTTCGAATCGGTGGACGGCGGCGCGTTGCCCGCATATGACGCCGGGCAGCATTTGACGCTGCGTGTTGCGTTGCCGTCCAGCGATGCACCGTTGATTCGCAGCTACACGCTTTCCGATGCACCGGGCGGCGCGCATTACCGGATCACGGTGAAGCGCGAAGGGCGCATGTCGGCATGGCTGCACGATCACGCACAGGCGGGCATGACGCTCGACGCGCAGATGCCGCGCGGCCGCTTCACGTTCGATCTCGCGAGCCCGCGCCCGGCCGTGCTCGTATCGGCCGGCATCGGCATCACGCCGATGATCGCGATACTGCGCCGCGCGCTGGCCGACGCCGCGCCGTCGCGCCGCGTGGTGTTCGTGCACGGCGCGCGCGAAGCGGCCGACCGGCCGTTTTCGGCGGAACTGGCGCGCATCGCGGCGGCCGATGCACGGCTGTCGCTGCACTGGTTCGACAGCCGTCCGCACGGCGACATGGCAGCGCGGGCCGGCCGCATCGACATCGCGCAACTGAAGCGGATCCTGCCGTTCGACGACTACGACTTCTACCTGTGCGGGCCGTCGGCGTTCATGCGCGATCTGTACGACGGGCTGCGCGCGCTGAACGTGCCGGACGAACGCATCCGCTTCGAGGCGTTCGGGCCGTCGAGCGTGGCGCGCAGCGTGACCCGAGCGGCAGGCACGGCAGGCGCGCCGGCGGCGAGCGTGCCGGTCGTGTTCCGGCGCACCGGGCGCGAAGCCGCATGGACGCCCGCCGACGGCACGCTGCTCGAATTCGCGGAAGGGCAGCGCGTCGCCGTGCCGTCCGAATGCCGCTCCGGTTCGTGCGGCACGTGCGCGACGCGCGTGCTGTCCGGCGCGGTCGACTACGAGCAAACGCCCGATGCGGCGGTCGAACCCGGCTGCGCGCTGCTGTGCGTCGCGCGGCCCGCGCAACGCGCCACGGAATCGCTCGTGCTCGACCGCTGACGCGCCTGCGACATGCGGCCGCAGACGGCCTGCTGCGCGAAAAGCGCGCGCAACTGCTTCTTTTTTCGGATGCCGGTCGGATCGACGATAGCGTCAACCGATTCGATGAAAGGAGCGCATCATGAAACTGCTCGGCATGATCAAGCTGGTCCTGTGGAGTTTCTTCGGCGTACGCAACAGCAAGGCGCACGCAGCCGATCTCGCGAACGTCAACTTCACGCTGCTGCCGTTCGTGGCGATCCTGCTCGCGCTGCTCGTCGGCGCGGTCATCTACGGCGTCGTGCATCTGGTCGTCGATCCGACCGTGACGATGCAGGGGTTCTGAGCGGCGCGTGAATGGCGAGCGGGAGATCATTCCCGCTTCGGTTTCCGGCCGCATGACCGGCGCATGATCGCGCCGGTCTTCGAGGTTGCCGTGCGCGCCGGGCATCGCTGCCACATCGCCGCCGTTGCCATGTGGCACGAATTGCGTTTCCCCATTCCCGTTCTTTCCCGCCTCCCGTTCCGCCCGATTCCACGGCCTTGATCCCCGCCCGGGGTAAAATGCGCGCCACGCCGCGCTGTCGCGTGCGACGGGTTGGCCGCCGTTCCGACGAACGGCGCGCACAACTGCCCGACGCCCGCACCGCGGCATTCGAAGCGTCCCCCGCATGACATGACCGCGCGAGGCCGCCGGCCGCCCGACAGGCACCCGACGAACCCGTCGACGGCTGCGTCGGCTCCCGGTGCGTCACCCGAATCCGATGTCCCATCCTGCGTCTTCCCGATCGATCGACCGGCACGCATGCGTGCCGTCTCGTCCGATTCGTCCGATGAATGTCGTGCCGGCCGGATGCGCCGCGGGTGAAGATTCGTCCGCGAGCGTGTGCTTTGCAGCTTCGTAACGTGTTTCGACAGGGTCGAGTGGCGAGTTTTCCATCCAGAACAATGACGGTGAATAAAACAACAGCGTCGCCTGTACGGCGGCGGCGCGCGAAGGTCGGGCTCGGAGTCGGTCTCGGCATCGCGCTTTTCGCGGCGCAGGCTGCCGCAGCCCAGGGCGACGCGCCGGCACCGGACGCCGATGCGGCCGGCAGCGCGACGCTGCCGACGATCACGGTGAGCGGCGAGCGCGGCAATGCGTTTCGCGTGCGCAACGCGTCGGTCGCGGGGCTCGACGACACGCCGCTGCGCGACACGCCGGCGTCGGTGAGCGTCGTCACGCGCGCGCAGCTCGACGACCAGCAGGCGAAGCGGCTCAGCGACGTCGTGCGCAACGACGCATCGGTCGTCAACGACTATGCACCGGTCGGCTATTTCGAAGGCTTCGCGATCCGCGGTTTTCCGGTCGATCTCGCGAGCGCGATCCGGATCGACGGGCTGACGGTGTCCGGCGAGCAGAACGTGCCGCTCGAGAACAAGGAGCGCGTCGAGATCCTGAAGGGGCTTGCCGGCATCGACAGCGGTGTCGTCGCGCCCGGCGGCGTGATCAACTTCGTGACGAAGCGCTCCGCGAACGTCGCGAGCGTGACGGGCGGCGTCGATAGCCGCGGCTCGACGTCGGCGGCCGTCGATCTCGGCCGCCGCTTCGGCCCCGACCATCAGTTCGGCTTCCGGATCAATGCCGCGAAGGAGAACATGCACTCGTATATCGACGGCACGAACGGGCGGCGCACGTTCGGCTCGATCGCCGCCGACTGGGACATCAGCCCGCGTGCGAGCCTGCAGCTCAACGCTGAATTCCAGCAGTGGATCCAGCGTTCCGCGCCCGGCTACCAGTTGCTCGGCGGCACCGTCGTGCCGTCGGTCAAGACGACGTCGAAGGCGCTCGGCACGCAGCCATGGGCGAAACCGGTGACGACCGACGCGCTGAACCTGAACGCGCGCTTCGACTACCGGTTCAACGACGACTGGAACGCATACATCGCCGCGGGCCGCAGCCGCACGATGATCGACGACAACAGCGCGTTCGCGTACGGCTGTTCATACGCGGCGAGCTGCGCGGCCGGCGCGACGTCGCCGTTTTTCTTCGGCGCGAACGGCGACTACGACGTATACGATTTCCGCAGCCCCGGCGAATACCGGCGCAACGACGATCTGCGCGCGGTCACGACGGGCAAGTTCGCGACGGGGCCGCTGCGGCACGAACTGACGCTCGGCGTGAGCGTGCAGCGCCGCGTCGTGCACATGGCCGACGCCGTGTACGACTACGTGGGCAGCGAGAACATCTACGGGCCCGACGTGGCCTTCGCGCCGTCGCCGAATTCGCCGGGCCCGTCGTATCCGCGCCTCGACGCGTGGCAGTACGGCGTGTTCGGGCTCGACCGCATCAGCATCGGCGAACACTGGCAGGTGCTCGCGGGCGGCAAGGAAGTGCTGCTGCGCCAGCGCAGCTGGAGCAGCCTCGACGGCGCGGATACGCGCACCGACCGCTCCGTGTTCCTGCCGCAGGTCGCGCTCGTCTACAAGCCGGTGAACGTGCTGTCGCTGTACGCGTCGTACAGCAAGGCGCTGTCGCTAGGCGACCAGGCGCCGGTGCGCGCGACCAACGCGTATGCGTTCCTGCCGCCCGTCGAATCGCACCAGATCGAGGTCGGCGCGAAATACGACTGGCTCGACCGGCTGAGCCTCACGGCCGCCGTGTTCTCGATCAGCAAGCCGTTCCAGTTCGCCGACCCGGACGCATCGGGCACGACCTACACGTTCGTGCAGCGCGGCACGCAGCGGCACCAGGGGATCGAGCTCGGCGCGGCCGGGCGCATGACCGAGCGCCTCGCGCTGACGGCCAGCGTCGCGGCGATCCGCGCCCGTGCGGTCGATTCGGGTTCGCCGGCTTACGAAGGGCACCAGATCATCAACGTGCCCGCGCTGCGCGCGTCGCTGTATGCGGACTATGCGGTGCCGGGCGTCGCGGGCCTGAACGTGCTCGGCGGCGTCGAGTACAGTGCGGCCCGCAACGCGAACGAGGAAGGCACCGCGCGCGTGCCGTCGTGGTTCGTGTTCAATCTCGGCGCACGCTATACGACGAAGATCGGCGGTCATCGCACGGTGCTGCGCGTATCGGTGGACAATCTGTTCAACAAGTTCTACTGGCGCGACGCGGGCGAGCAGCAGGGCGATGCGTACCTGTTCCCGGGTGCGCCGCGCACCGCGCGCGTGTCGTTGACCTATGATTTCTGATCGTCCGGAACCGGCCGCGTGACGCGCGGCCCCGGCAGCTACCCAGGAGAGCACAGACGATGTCCCCACTCGAAATCGCCGGCGTGATCGTCAGCGCGCTCGCGATCTGGCTGACCGCGAAGCGGCGCATGCTGTGCTGGCCGGTCGGGCTCGCGTCGGTCGCGCTGTACGGCTGGATCTTCTTCGACGCGAAGCTGTACTCGGACATGCTGCTGCAGGGCGCGTTCGCGGTGCTGCAGGTGTACGGCTGGCAGCGCTGGCTCGCGCAGCGCGCGAGCGAAGCCGACGGCGGCGCGGCGCCGGCCGGCGACGTGGCGCCCGTCACGGGCGTGCGGCCGCGGCAGATGCTGCCCGACCTGATCGCGGCCGTCGTCGGCAGCGCGCTGCTCGGCGGCATGATGGCGCGCTGGACCGATGCGGCGCTGCCGTTCGTCGATGCGTCGCTGACCGCGTTCAGCCTCGTCGCGCAATACTGGACCGCGCGGCGCTACATCGCGTCGTGGGGGCTGTGGATCGTCGTGAACGTCGTGTACGTCGGGATGTTCGTGTTCAAGGAGCTGTATCTGACGGCCGGACTCTATGCGCTGTTCATCGGGCTCGCCGTCATCGGCTGGCGCGACTGGAGCCGGACGGCTGCGGCGCTGCGCGCGGCGGCCGGCGGCGCGCTCGCGTCGGGCGGCGGCGCGCGCTGATTCACGCATCGATTCAACTACGGAGCAACGTCGTTCATGTCATTCCCACTCGAGCCGGACGGGCCAGTATCGCGCGACGTCGCGCCGCCGCAATTCGGCGTCGACGGCGAGCAGGCCGAACGCGATTGGCCGTTGATGACGCATGACGAGGTCGCGGCGGTGCTCGCGCGGATCGACGGTGCCGGCGAGCCGGCCCGGTTGACGTGGCACAGCCCGCGGCAGTTCGCGGCGGCCGTGCTCGTGCGGATGGCGGACGGGCGTGGGCTGTTCGTCAAGCGTCATCACGCGAGCCTGCGCGATGTCGAGGGGCTCGAGGAAGAGCATCGCTTCATCGCGCATCTGCGCGAACGCGGCATGCCCGTGGTCGACGTGCTCGCCGGTCGCGACGGCGCGACCGCGTTCGCATCCGGCGACTGGACGTACGAGGTGCATGTGCTCGCGCCCGGCGTCGACCCGTATCGCGGCGTGATGTCGTGGCAGCCGTTCGCGCATCCGTCGCATGCGTACGCGGCCGGCCGCGCGCTGGCCGAACTGCATCGCGCGTCGGCCGGCTACGACGCGCCCACGCGGCCTGTCCGCACGCTGCTGTCGAGTTTCCGCGTGCTGTCGTCGGCCGATCTGGCGGGCGCGCTCGAACGCTGGGTCGAGGCGCAGCCGCTGCTCGTGCGCGCACTCGGCGCGCGCGACTGGCGCGGCGACATTGCCGACGCGATCGGCCCGTATCACGCGCGCCTCGTGCCGCTGCTGCCAGCGTTGCCGCCGCTGTGGACGCACGGCGACTGGCATGCGTCGAACCTGCTGTGGACCGATGCGGGGCCCGGTGCGCAGGTGCGGACGGTGCTCGATTTCGGGCTGTCGGATCGCACCTGCGCGGTGATGGACCTCGCGCTCGCGATCGAGCGCAATACGGTCGACTGGATGGCGCCGGCCGACGCGCGGCGCGTCGAATACGAACAGATCGACGCGCTGCTCGACGGCTACGAATCGCTCGAACCGCTGAGCGACGACGCCTATGCGGCGCTGGTCGCGCTGCTGCCGATCGTGCATACGGAGTTCGCGCTGTCGGAAGTCGCGTATTTCGGCTGCATCATCGATGCGCCGGCGATCGTCGATATCGCGTACGACGGTTACCTGATCGGGCACGCGCGGTGGTTCGGTGAACGCGATGGGCGGCAATTGCTCGACTGGCTTGTGCAGCGCCGGCGCGCGAAGCACGGGATCGTTTGAGTCTTGAGAGCACCCTGATAGCTTCACCCGCGCGGCGGTTGATATGTCGCTCGAATCATTATTGAATCGAACATCGAAATGTCGTCCGGATAGATTCGATGGACCGTCGCACGCGAGCGTTGGAGATGGGCAGCTCAACGTAAGCGCGGCGGCGATAAATGAGCCAACTTCATATCAACGGCCCGTACAGCAGTTGTTGAGGCAGCCGGGACTTACCTGAACGGTGACCTCACGGGTTTCCGATGTTGATTCGGTTGTGCTGCTGGCTGGATAAATTTGCGTTTTTATCTGAAGTGGTGCGTTTATCAGGCCATCCTCTATGACGGCCTTTGCCACCACGGAGGCACGTTTCGTTGCAAGTTGATCGGGGGTACTTTCATTTTTGGACGCGCTGCCGATTATATCGATCCATTTTTGAATTGGGTGCTTTGAGTTGATTTCCGACACCCATTGCTCGATTCGTATTTGCTCGGATTCACTGATTTCGTGACTGTTTGGTGAAAAAGGCACAAAAAATTGTCGAGATGGCAAATTTTGTGACCCCTGGCATTCTGCTATGGAATTTGTGGAGAAAAGGAATAGAGCTGAAAAAATAGACGATGATGCCGCAATCGAGATGTTCATGCTGAATTCGGCTCCTTACTCTGCAAATAAATCTTCACCGTAGATCACGAATCCGGTGAGTGTATCCGCATTTCTCAATGCGAGGTCAGGATTGGCTCTTGCCCATGCGGTCGCTGTAGGGTCGAGCCCGTATCGAGAGTCGCTGCTGCCGAAGGTGTCGGCGAAATGTGTTACTTCGTGAATGAGTGTGGATAGGCGAGAATCTCCGAACATATTCTGATCGCGCAAACCGGTGCAAAATTTCATGGCAAGACTTACAAGCCTGCGCTCCGTGTTGGGTCCGCAGACATGAGCGGCCTCGTTTTCAATGTCGTTCATATTCGGGACGCAACCTAGCATTCTGTCGAGACTCGGATCGCTTCGAACGAAGTGGTGTGGCGTTAGCGTTTTAAGAACGGAAAGGTGTCGTGAGAAGCCACTGATAAGATATTGCCGTGTATTGTTGTCGCATCTATTGAACCAATGGATCATTCTTTCTTTGGTTATTTCGTCATACCTTTTCAGATCTGTGATCCTTCTCTCAACTAGAATTATGGACCATTTAAGTAGTCTCGCCACCATAATTCTGAATTCCCTGTTGGTCAGGTTGGGGCAAATAGGTGTTGTGTTGATGTAAACATGAACCATCGATCCCGGATTCGTGTTGGTGACGGCCCCGGAGTGAACGAGAAACCATTCATTGTCTTCGTCAGACTCAAATTCGTACGCGTTGTGATCCGTGAAATTGTTCATTGCCTTAAATGATCGCCAGGTGGATTTTCAAGGGTGCCGCCCAACCTGGGGTCATGAAGCGGCATGATTACGTTCGCGTTCCCGCAACCTTGAACGGTCATCTTTTCAAGTGAAGATGTCCATAGAACTTGTTCGAAATTTTGGAATGGAAAATTATTTTTTGTGATTCTGGCGGGACCGAATTGAATGTTCGAAAGCGACGCGACGAGTCCGATGAAATGTGACGACATCATCGGATCGCACGCGAGCGTTTAGACGTTGTGTGCAGGTGGCTATCTGGGCAGATATGCCCGTTGATTCCGCGAGTACCACGCGCCGAACATGACGGAAATATCATCTTCGCCTCATGTTCGCACTGCGGCCGGACCGTAGCATCGGTCGCGAACCGTTACCGCAGAACCGAACATGCTCAAGTTCAACCTCGCCGTGGCCGTCGTCTTCGCGATGGCTGCGACGGCTCATGCGCAGCCGTCGCTGTCGCCGGGGCCGGCCCCGGCTGCCTCCGGCAGCGCCGCGCCGATCGGCGCACCGGCACCCGACGCCCTCCCTTCCACCTCGTTGACGCTTTCCGACGCGCTGTCGGTCGCGGCCCGGAACAATCCGGCGCTGCGCGGCGCGCGCGCGGACGTCGATGCGTCGGCCGGCGCGCTGATGCAGGCCGGCGCGCGCCCCAATCCCGAAGTGTCGTTCCTGCAGGAGGGGTTTCGTCGCGCCGAACGCACGTCGACCGCGATGATCAACCAGACGATCGAACTCGGCGGCAAGCGAAGCGCGCGGCTCGATGTCGCGTCGTACGGCAGGGAAGCGGCCAATGCATCGCTCGACGAGCAGGGCGCCGTCGTGCGCGCCGACGTGATTGCCGCGTTCTACGGGCTGCTCGCCGCGCAGCGCCAGTTTCAGGTGACCGAGGAATCGGCCGCGATCGCCGCGCGCTCCGCGGATCTCGCGAGCCGCCGTGCACAGGCCGGCAAGGTGTCGCCGGTCGAGGCGACCAAGGCACACGTGGCGGCGGCCGGCGTGCAGATCGAAGTCGTGACCGCGCGCGGCCGTGTCGAGGTCGCGCGCGAGAAGCTGAACGCGGTGATGGGCGAAGCGCGCGACGGCCGGCTTGCGGTGCTCGGCGATCTCGAAACCGTGCCGCCGGTCGAGCCGCTGTCCGCGCTGACCGCGCAGCTCGACGACGCGCCGCTCGCGCGGATCGCGCGCGCCGAGATGCTGCGCTCGAACGCGGCCGTGTCGCTCGAACGCGCGCGGCGCATTCCGGACGTGACGATCAGTGCCGGCGTGAAGCACGTGACCACGGGCGGCGTGCCGGACAACCAGGCGGTGGTCGGCGTGTCGATCCCGATTCCGCTGTTCAACACGAACAAGGGCGCGCTGCTCGAGGCGACGCACAAGGCCGAGCGGGCGAACGCCGATCTCGATCGCGAGCGCACGCGCTTGCGGCTTGACCTCACGCAGGCGTACACGAGTTTCGAAGCCGCTGCGCAGGAAGCGCAGCGGTTGAAGGCCGACATCCTGCCCGCCGCGCGCCTCGCGCTCGATGCGATGTCGCGCGGCTACGAGCTCGGGAAGTTCAGCTTCCTCGACGTGCTCGACGCGCAGCGCACGCTGTTCCAGGGCCAGTCGCAATACGTGCGCGCGCTCGCCGATGCCCATACGGCCCGCGCCGACATCGGCCGGCTCGTCGGTACGCCGCTCGCGCCGCTTGCACTGCCCGAGCCGGTCACGCAATAGCGCAACAGACGCCTCTTTTACCGGAAGGATCACCATGTCACGCAGCAGAATCCTGATCATCGCGGCGGTCGTGCTCGGCAGTGCCGGAATCGTCATCGGCGCACTCGGCGTCACGCGCAACAACGGCGGCAACGGCGCGGCCGCGTCGGCCGCTGCCGAAACCGCTTCATCCGCCGAAGCTGTCGGCGAGCGCGGCGGTGTCGTGCTGAAGCGCGGCAGGCTGTCCGTCGAGATCGTCATGACGGAAAAGCCCGGCGACGCGCGGCTCGTCGTCTATCCGTTCGTCGACGGCAAGCCGGCCGACAAGGGCGTGACCGTGTCCGGCACGCTGGTCCGCTACGACCGCACGCATGAACCGCTGCGTTTCGACGCGGCCGGCCAGAAGTTCGTGTCCGCGCTGTCGATCGCCAAGCCGCACGTGTTCGATGCGACGATCGACGTCAAGGCGGGCGGCGACGCGGCGTCGTTCCCGTTCGCGCGCGCCGACGGCGCGATCGCGCTGACCGACGCGCAACTGGCGACCTCGAAGATCGGGCTCGCGAAGGCCGGCCCCGCGCAGATCGCGACGCCGTTCCAGTTGCCGGGCGAGATCAAGTTCAACGAGGATCGCACCGCGCACGTCGTGCCGCGCGTGGCCGGCATCGTCGAGCAGGTATCGGTTTCGCTCGGGCAGAACGTCGCGAAGGGGCAGGTGCTGGCCGTGATCGCGAGCACCGATCTCGCGGACCGGCGCAGCGAACTGCTGACGGCCGAGCGCCGGCTGTCGGGTGCGCGCGCAACCTACGAGCGCGAACGCACGCTGTGGCAGGAGCGCATCTCGGCGGAACAGGACTACCAGCAGGCACAGGTGCAGTTGCGCGAGGCCGAGATCGCCGTGCAGAACGCGCGGCAGAAACTCGCCGCGCTGAACGCGCCGGCGGGCGCGGGCGCGCTGAACCGCTACGAGCTGCGCGCACCGTTCGCGGGCACGATCGTCGAGAAGCATGCGACGCCCGGCGAGGCGATCGCCGCCGATGCGAGCATGTTCGTGATCTCCGACCTGTCGACGGTCTGGGCCGAGATGGCCGTGCCGGCGCAGCGGCTGAACGATGTGCGCGTGGGCCGCGATGCGACCGTCAGCGCGACCGCGTTCGAATCGCGTTCGAGCGGCCCGATCGCGTATGTGGGCTCGCTGCTCGGCGAACAGACGCGCACCGCGCCGGCGCGCGTCGTGCTGCCGAACCCGGACGGCGTGTGGCGGCCGGGCATGTTCGTGAACGTGTCGGTCGACGCGGGCAGGCAGGGCGTGCCGCTCGCGGTCGCGAGCGACGCGCTGCAGGATGTCGACGGCGCACCTTCCGTGTTCGTGCGCTCGCCGAAGGGGTTCGTCGCGCAGGCGGTCGAAACAGGGCGGCGCGACGAACGCGCGACCGAAGTGCTGAAGGGGCTCAAGCCCGGGCAGGAATACGCGGCGTCGAACAGCTTCGTGCTGAAGGCCGAGCTCGGCAAGGGGAGCGCGGAACATGAATGAGCGTCACGCGCGTGCCATTGCACGATTTTCGACCCGCTATGCGGCCCGATATGCGGCTCGATTTGCGACCCGTCGAGTGACCGGTCGCGCGGCTCGTCCGGTGAGGGCGACCGTTCCCCGTTTCAAGGAATCCCGCCATGTTTGAGCGCCTGATCCGCTTTGCGATTGCGCACCGCTGGCTCGTGATGCTGGCGATCGCGGCCGTGGCCGCGCTGGGCGTCTTCAGCTACCAGAAGCTGCCGATCGACGCGGTGCCCGACATCACGAACGTGCAGGTCCAGATCAACACGGCCGTGCCCGGTTATTCGCCGCTCGAGGCCGAGCAGCGCATCACCTACCCGATCGAGACCGTGATGGCCGGGCTGCCGGGCCTCGAGCAGACGCGCTCGATCTCGCGCTACGGGCTGTCGCAGGTCACCGTGATCTTCAAGGACGGCACCGACATCTACTTCGCGCGGCAACTCGTCAACGAGCGCATCCAGGAAGCGAAGGACAAGCTGCCGGCCGGCATCGCACCCGCGATGGGGCCGACGTCGACAGGCCTCGGCGAAATCTACCTGTGGACCGTCGAAGCCGACGCGGCCGCGCGCAAGCCCGACGGCACGCGCTATACGGCGGCCGACCTGCGCGAACTGCAGGACTGGGTCGTGCGGCCGCAGCTCAGGAACGTGCGCGGCGTGACCGAGGTCAACTCGATCGGCGGCTACGTGAAGGAATACCGTGTCGCGCCGAACCCGGCGAAGCTGATGTCGTACGGGCTGACGCTCGCCGACGTCGTGCGCGCGCTCGAACGCAACAACGACAACGTCGGCGCCGGCTACATCGAAAAGCGCGGCGAACAGTATCTCGTGCGCGTGCCGGGCCAGGCGCGCACCGTCGACGACATCGCGAACATCGTGCTGACCAACGTCGGCGGCGTGCCGGTGCGGATGAAGGACGTCGGGCTGGTCGACATCGGCCGCGAGCTGCGCACCGGCGCCGCGACGTCGGACGGCGAGGAGGTCGTGCTCGGCACGGTCTTCATGCTGATGGGCGAGAACAGCCGGACGGTCGCGAAGGCCGTCGCGGCAAAGATGGAGGACGTGAACCGCACGCTGCCTGCCGGCGTGAAGGCGATTCCCGTGTACGACCGCACGGTGCTCGTCGAGAAGGCCGTCGCGACGGTGAAGAAGAACCTGCTCGAAGGCGCGATCCTCGTGATCGCCGTGCTGTTCCTGTTCCTCGGCAACATCCGCGCGGCGCTGATCACCGCGCTCGTGATTCCGCTGTCGATGCTGATGACCTTCACCGGCATGGTCAACGCGAAGGTGAGCGCGAACCTGATGAGCCTCGGCGCGCTCGACTTCGGGATCATCGTCGACGGCGCGGTGGTGATCGTCGAGAACTGCGTGCGGCGGCTCGCGCATGCGCAGGCGGCGGCCGAGCGGCCGCTCACGCGCGACGAGCGCTTCGCCGAAGTGTTCGGCGCGTCGCAGGAAGCGCGCCGCGCGCTGATCTTCGGACAACTGATCATCATGGTCGTGTACCTGCCGATCTTTGCGCTGACCGGCGTCGAAGGCAAGATGTTCCACCCGATGGCCATTACCGTCGTGATGGCGCTCGCGGCCGCGATGGTGCTGACTGTCACGTTCATTCCGGCGGCCGTCGCGCTGTTCATCGGCGAGCGGGTCGAGGAGAAGGAGAACCGGCTGATGGGCTGGGCGCGGCGCGCGTACGAACCGGTGCTCGCCGCGTTCATGACGCGCCCGGTGCGCGTGATGCTCGGCGCGGGTGCGATCGTGCTCGTCACGCTCGGGCTCGCGACGCGGCTCGGCAGCGAATTCATCCCGAGCCTCGACGAAGGCGATCTGGCGGTCGCCGCGCTGCGGATTCCCGGCACGAGCCTGTCGCAGTCGGTCGAGATGCAGAAGTCGATCGAGAAGACGCTGAAGGCGCGTTTCCCCGAGATCGAGCGCGTGTTCGCGCGCACCGGCACGGCCGAGATCGCGGCCGACCCGATGCCGCCGAACCTGTCGGACGGTTACATCATGCTGAAGCCGACGGACAGGTGGCCCGACCCGAAGAAGCCGCGCGACACGCTCGTGCGCGAGATCGAGGAAGCGCTCGCCGAGTTGCCGGGCAACGCGTACGAGTTCTCGCAGCCGATCCAGCTGCGCTTCAACGAGCTGATCTCGGGCGTGCGCAGCGACGTGGCCGTGAAGATCTTCGGCGACGACATGGCCGTGCTGAACCAGACCGGCGAGCAGATCGCGGCCGCGCTGCAGAAGGTACCGGGCGCATCGGAGGTGAAGGTCGAGCAGACGACGGGCCTGCCCGTGCTGACCGTCAACCTCGACCGCGACAAGCTCGCACGCTACGGCGTGAGCGTCGCCGACCTGCAGGACACGGTGGCCGCGGCCGTCGGCGGGCAGAAGGCCGGCACGCTGTTCCAGGGCGACCGCCGCTTCGACATCGTCGTGCGGCTGCCCGACGAGCTGCGCTCGGACATCGAGGCGATCAAGCGGCTGCCGATCGCGCTGCCCGCGCCGGCGGCCGGTGCCAGCGCGCCGCTCGCGGCGGCGCCGTACGTGCCGCTCGCGGAGCTCGCGACGATCGACGTCGCGCCGGGCCCGAACCAGATCAGCCGCGAGGACGGCAAGCGGCGCGTGGTCGTCAGCGCGAACGTGCGCGGCCGCGACGTCGGCTCGTTCGTCGCCGATGCGCGCGAGCAGTTGCGGCAGGACGTGCGCGTGCCGGCCGGCTACTGGGTGTCGTGGGGCGGCCAGTTCGAGCAGCTGCAAAGCGCGAGCGAGCGCCTGAAGCTCGTCGTGCCGCTCGCGCTGTTCATGGTGTTCGTGCTGCTGTTCGTGATGTTCAACAACGTGAAGGACGGCCTGCTCGTATTCACCGGCATTCCGTTCGCGCTGAGCGGCGGCGTCGTGTCGCTGTGGCTGCGCGGGATCCCGCTGTCGATCACGGCGGCGGTCGGCTTCATCGCGCTGTCCGGCGTCGCCGTGCTCAACGGGCTCGTGATGATCTCGTTCATCCGCAACCTGCGCGACGAAGGGGTGCCGCTCGACGCCGCCGTGCGCGAAGGCGCGCTCACGCGGTTGCGGCCGGTGCTGATGACCGCGCTCGTCGCGTCGCTCGGTTTCCTGCCGATGGCGTTCGCAACCGGCACCGGCGCCGAGGTGCAGCGCCCGCTTGCGACGGTCGTGATCGGCGGTATCCTGTCGTCCACGGCGCTGACGCTGCTGGTGCTGCCCGTGCTGTACCGCGTCAGCCATGCGGTGTCGTGGCGCGCCGCGCTTTTGGACAGCTTCGGCGGCGGGGTCGGCGCCGGTTTGCTGCGCCGGCTGGGTTTCTTCAAGGGTAATGCGTAATGCGAATTCTGATTGTCGAGGATGAGCCGAAGACGGGCGCCTATCTGCGCAAGGGCCTGACGGAGGCCGGTTATGTCGTCGACTGGATCGAGGACGGCATCACGGGCCAGCACCAGGCCGAGACCGAGGAATACGACCTGCTCGTGCTCGACGTGATGCTGCCGGGGCAGGACGGCTGGACGCTGCTGCAGAACCTGCGGCGCAGCAAGTCGACGCCCGTGCTGTTCCTGACTGCGCGCGACGACGTCGGCGATCGCGTGAAGGGGCTCGAACTCGGTGCCGACGACTATCTCGCGAAGCCGTTCGACTTCGTCGAACTCACCGCGCGCATCAAGTCGATCCTGCGGCGCGGCCAGCCGCGCGATTCGAACACCCTGCGCGTGGCCGATCTCGAACTCGACCTGACGCGCCGCAAGGCCACGCGGCAGGGCGACACGATCCTGCTGACCGCGAAGGAATTCGCGCTGCTGTGGCTGCTGATGCGCCGCGAGGGCGAGATCCTGCCGCGCGCGACGATCGCATCGCAGGTATGGGACATGAACTTCAACAGCGACACGAACGTCGTCGATTCGGCGATCCGGCGGCTGCGTTCGAAGATCGACGACGCATACGAACCGAAGCTGATCCACACCGTGCGCGGGATGGGCTACGTGCTCGAAGCGCGCGGCGGCGCGGCCGCATGATCGCGCGCCTGCTGCCGCGCACGCTGCGCGGCCGCCTGACCGCGCTGATCGTCCTGTCGACGTCGGTGATCCTCGCGTCGAGCGGCGTCGCGCTTTACGAAGCGCTGAGCAACCGCGTCGAAACGACGGCGGCCGAACAGATGGCCGGCATTTCCGCCGCGCTGGGCACGCATCTGGCCGAAGCGCGCACGACGGCCGACGTCGCCCGCAACACCGACATCTGGATCGACCAGCTGCACGGCCATCCGAACATGGATCTCGCGATCTACGATGCGTCGGGCACGCGCCTCGTCGGCACGCCAGGATTCCGCCCGTACGCGACGCTGCTGTCGCTGGACGCGGGGCGCGTGCCGGTCGGCGTCGCGCCGCCCGGCGCGCGGCACCAGTATCTGGTGACGACCGTGCCGCTCGCCGGCGCGGGCGCACCGGTGGTACGCGTCGCGGTGCAGTACGACCGCAGCGCCGACGTGCTGCTGTTGCGTACGCATGCTTATACGATCGTCGTGATCGAGGTGTTCGGCGTGGTGCTCGCGGCCGCGATCGCGTATGGCATCGCGGCGCTCGGGCTGAGCCCGCTGCGGCGTTTCGCGGCGCGCGCCGAGCAGATGTCGACGAGCCGGCTTGCGCATCCGCTGCCGGAGCTAGATACGTCAGGCGAGCTGAAGGAACTCGAACATGCGTTCAACGGGATGCTCGCACGGCTGAGCGAATCGTTCACGCGGCTGAGCCAGTTCTCGTCGAATCTCGCGCACGATATGCGCACGCCGCTCACGAACCTGCAGGCGGCCGCACAGGTCGTGCTGTCGCAGCCGCGCAGCGCGGATGAATACCGGAACGTGATCGAGTCGAGCATCGACGAGTATCAGCGGCTGTCGCGAATGATCGAGGACATGCTGTTTCTCGCGCGCTCGGAACAGGCCGGCACGTCGATCGACGTGCGGCGCCTGAATGCGGCGGAAGAGGCCGGGCGTGTCGCCGGCTACTACGAGCCGCTCGCGGAGGATGCGGGTGTGTCGGTGAAGGTCGACGGTCACGCGTGGGTCGATGCGGATCTCACGCTGTACCAGCGCGCGTTGAGCAACCTGCTGTCCAATGCGCTCGCCTACGCGCCGCGCGGCAGCGTCGTCACGATCGACTGCGTGGAGCAGGGCGGTGCGACGACGATCGCCGTGTCGGATACGGGGCCCGGCATTGCCGCGGAACATGTCGGGCGGATCTTCGAGCGCTTCTATCGCGTCGATCCGTCGCGGCACAATTCGGCGTCGGGGACGGGGCTCGGCCTCGCGATCGTCCGGTCGATCATGGACAACCACGGCGGCGAATGCGGCGTCGACAGCGATCCCGGCCGGCGCACGACGTTCTGGCTGCGCTTTCCGCGACGGCCGGCCGAGCCGACGCGGCCGGCCGTCATTCGCACCTGACATCGCGGGCGGGCACGCCCGCACGTTCGCCGCAAGGCGTTTGCGAGCGGCACGGTGCCCGCGGTCGCACGCCCGAGCGGCATCAGCGCGTCGCCAGGTTGTCGTGATTGTCGGCCTGTGGCTTCTTCTCGCCGCCATGCACCGAAATCCCGTGAAGCTCCTTGTTGCGCGCGACGATCTCGCTGGTCGGCGGGTATTGCGTCTTGCTCGTCGGCACGATGCCGTCGTGCTGCGCCTGCTTCAGTTCGTTGACGACTTGTGCGCGGGTCTTGCCCTGCGTTTGCGTTTGCGCGAATGCGGCCTGCGTGGCCATGCCGAGCGACAGCGTGGCGGTGACGAACAGTGCTGCGAGTTTTGCCGTTTTCATTGAGCTCTCTCCTTGATCAGGGTCGCCGGGTGGCGAACCATGGACCCAGTATGCGAAAGCAGCCATGCGCCACCGTGATCGGGAGATGAAAAAAACGTCAGATTGCGTGACGCGGCGGCGCGCCGTACGCGCTCGATCGACGTGACGCAATCGTCATGTTCGCGTCATGAGCGCGATGAGCGGGAAGCGGAACATGAAGCCTGCCGATGGCCCGCGCGGCCGACGGCATTCGCGCCGTTCGCGACAGCAGAATCGAAAGCGGGCGGTCATGTTAAGACTTTCATTTCGGACCGGAAATTGCATCG
Source organism: Burkholderia sp. FW306-1C-G01B (assembly GCF_058781685.1). Classification (NCBI taxonomy): domain Bacteria; kingdom Pseudomonadati; phylum Pseudomonadota; class Betaproteobacteria; order Burkholderiales; family Burkholderiaceae; genus Burkholderia; species Burkholderia sp. FW306-1C-G01B. The sequence goes on along the minus strand of NZ_JBYSWZ010000001.1, from coordinate 211,238 downwards.
TCCCGCCATTCGCCTATCGTCGATCGCAGTCCTGATCGTCCCGTTTCTCGCAGGCTGCGCATCGCCACGTTCCGACACCGGAACGACCGCGCCGGCCGCCGCGCGCAAGCCGGTGCCGGTCGACCTCATGCCCGGCGAGCAGATCGACTATGCCGGGCACCGCTGCGGCAATCCGAACCTGTACGTGAAGACGCATCCGTGTTTGTTTCCGCAACGCAATCCAGCGCCGTGATCGTCTGCGTCGCGATCAAAAAAAAGGCCCGGTACTCGATGAGTCCGGGCCTAACGCGTGATCGTGCCGTGCGACAGCGACCCGCTGCGTGGATGGGAACGGGCATGGCCCGTTACCGTTCCGATCGTAGCGAAACGACGCATCGTGAACCTGATCGGAACATGAAATTTTTGTCACGCAGGCGCGAGCGTGCCGCCGCCGCGATCAGAATCGATGGCGCAACCCGGGATTGACGATGCCTTGCGTGCGCGTTCCGCCGTAGCCATAGGAGCCGATCGGCGCCTGCGCCGTTGTTCAAGACGAATTTCATTCGTATTGCGACGCAGTACATGCACGAACCATGACGAAACCGTCATGCCTGGATCACGATGCCGCACCGCCGCCGGATCAAAGTGAAGGCTCCTGTCACGGATTCCCGGCAAGGAGCGAACAACATGAACAATCCGCGACCGATGATCGCGATGACCGTTGCCGCGCTGTCGATCGCGGCCTCCTCGCAGACCGTGGCCGCGCAGGCGAAGACCCGGCAGGAAGTGCGTCGGGAATTGATGCGCGCGCGGCACGACGGCGTGATCCCGAGCCCGAATCACGACTGCCCGGCGAGCCCGGCCGCCGTCGCGCGCAATCAGGAAATCCATCGATCGACGGTTCGCCGCGGCGAGAACGCACCGGCGGTCGATGCGCACGACAACCGCTTCGCGGTGCGTTGATCGTTCATTCGCGGCCGGCTGCGACGCCGCTGCTCGGCCGGTTTTCCATATGAAAAGGAGCATGCCATGCGAACTATCGCAACAGGAATCATGCTGGCTGTCTGTTTGATGTCGACGGCCGCGATGGCGGCCGGCTGGCCGGAACGGGCGCTGTCGCATGCGTCGGTGCACGACGCTGGCCGCCGCGCGAACGAGCGGATGCGCTGCGAGTTCGCGGCCGTGCCGTCAGGCGAGTGGAGCGCGACATTCATGCGCGGACAATGCGAGGTCGACAACGGCCGGCTGACGTTCGTGCCGGCCGACACGGGCGGCGAGCCGAATGTCGCGGAGAAGCGGATCGTGCTGGGCGATGTTCGTAGCGCGTCGCATCAGTCGCGCAAGTTGAAGGAACAACTGCAACTGACGACACGCGACGAAGTGATCGCGCTGAACGTGCTGACCGACGACGGCAGCCGCAAATCGCGCGAGCATGCGATCGACTTGTGGACCGCGTTGCGCAACGAGGGCGTCTCGCCCGTCAACGGCACGCGCATCGTCGACACGTATCCGGCGGGCGCGACGACGCGGTAGCCGGCGCGCCCGTTCCGGTCAAAGCTGCGCGAGCGCCTGGTCGAGATCGGCGAGCAGGTCGTCGATATGCTCGATGCCGATCGACAGCCGCACCGTTTCCTCCTTCACGCCGGCCTTCGCGAGCTCGGCCGGCGACAGTTTCCGGTGCGTCGTCGATGCCGGGTGCGTCGCGAGCTGTTGTTGTGATGTCGAGCGATTATAGGAGCACGTGTGCTGCTGTCCTTAGACCGAATGGTGTGTTGCTTATGGGGATGCCGCGCATAGAATACGGTTTTCCGCAGACAGGAGGCGCGCGATGGATCAGGACCAGTGGAACCGGATGGATGCGTATTTTTCCGCGACGCTCGTGCCGTCCGACGATGCGCTCGATGCCGCGCTGGCGGTCAGTAACGCGGCCGGGCTGCCCGCGATCAACGTCGCGCCGAACCAGGGCAAGCTGCTGCAACTGCTCGCGACGATACGCGGCGCGCGGCGCATCCTGGAGGTCGGCACGCTCGGCGGCTACAGCACGATCTGGCTCGCGCGCGCGTTGCCGCCGGGCGGCACGCTCGTGACGCTCGAACTGAACCCCGAGCATGCGAAGGTCGCGACGCGGAATATCGCGCGCGCCGGGTTTGCTGAGGTCGTGTCGGTGATCGTCGGCAGCGCGAAGGACAGCCTCGCGCGGCTCGTCGATGCGGGTGGCGCGCCGTTTGATTTCATCTTCATCGATGCGGACAAGGACAACAATCCGGTCTATCTCGACGCGGCGCTGAAGCTGTCGCGGCCCGGCACGGTGATCGTGGTCGACAACGTCGTGCGCGGCGGGCGCGTGGCCGATCCGGACAATCGCGAGCCCGATGTGGTCGGCGTGCGGGAAGGCTTCGCGCGTCTCGCGGCCGAGCCGAAGCTCACGACGACGGCCGTGCAGACGGTCGGGCAGAAGGGCTGGGACGGGTTCTCGATCTCGATCGTCGGCGAGTGACGTGACGGTGGCGCGCCACGCGCGTCAGCGCTTTCCCGTCGCGTCGGCCCGGCGATACAGGCGTGGCCATTGATCCTGGAACAGGCCGTTGCAGGTGCCGTGCGTCGCGATGTCGGCGAGCAGGAAGCGCCGGCCGTCGAAGATCCACGACGCGGTCGAGCCGCAATCGCCGGCGCTGCGCAAGCGGACCTTGCTCGACAGCATCGCGCTGGCGGGATCGTAGCCGGCGTCGGTCAGTTCGTTCGCGAACGACGCCGAATCGAGACCCGCGTTCGCGTTCTCGCCGAAGTTCATCGCCATCGGCGCATACGGCGCCGACCGTCGCACGCGGTACCACAGGTCGGTGTGGTTATACAGGCTGCTGGTCTGGCACGGGATCGCGACGAGCGCCTCGTCGGCCGAGATCGCCACGGCGCGCGACGCCTTCCTGCGATCGCCGGCCGACATTTCGTCTTCGACATCGGCCGCGCATTGCTTCACGTCGGTGCCGAACTTCGCGAGCACGGCATCGACGAGCGGGCGCTGTTCGGCGGCCGACAGGCCGGCGACGGGCGGCGCCGGAACGACGGCGGGCGGCAGTGCCGGCGCGGCCGGCACCGACGAAGCGGGCCGGTTGCCGGGGCGCAGCAGCGCCGTGACCGTGCCGACGCGGCCCTGCGTGTCGTCGATCAGCAGCAGCGCCGCATTCAATCCCGACAGCGGCGTGCGCGGCGTTTGCGCCGACGCCGGATCGCCGAAGCTCAGCAGTTGTGCATTGCGCGACGCGGCGAGCCACGCGGCAACCGTTGCCGGATCGCTCGTCCGGATCCGGAACGGGTGCGCGTCGTCATTGTCCGGCTTGTCGCCGAACGCATGCCATTGGGCCGGCATCGCATCGAACGGGCGGCCATCGGTGCGTGCCGTGCGCAGATCCAGTGGCGCCGACGCGAAGATGTCGAGCGACGGTTGCGCATCGGGGCCGGCATCGCGCGTCACGCGCAGGATGAGATTGGTGCGCGCATCGTCGATATCGTCGGCGTGGCTTTCGGCAATGCAGCGGTTGCCGTTGTCGCAGACGACCGACCAGCTCTTGAAGTCGCGCTCGACCGGCGGCCGCGCGAGCGGGCGTGCCTGCGCGGCGAGCGAGGAAGCGGCGAGGAGGGCGGCGAGGGCGAGCGAAAGGCGGTGCGACATGACGGTTCGTATCGGCTGTGAACGGGCGGGCGGAAGACGTCGGCGCTGCAGGCGCATCGTCGGCAAGCGGTGCACATGGAGTGCAGCGGCGTATGACGCGGTGGGCTTTGCAGAACGGATCAAGTATACCGCCGCAACGGATGGCGGCGGACGCGACGACACGTGGTATGCGGGCACGCACGTTGCTCACCGGCAGCGGCTGGGCGCGTGCGGACGTGCAAACGGCGCGATGCCCACAGGCATCGCGCCGTTCGTCTTTCATCGACCGTCGACCACGTCGCGCAGGAACGTGTCGAGCATCGCCACGTCGCCCCACGGCCGCTTGTATTCGCGATCGTGTTCGGCATCGGCGAGCATCGTCTCGACGAGCGCGTGGATCGCGCGCCGCGCTATCCTTTCACGCACACCACCTGGCGCAGCGTATGCACCACTTCGACGAGGCTGCGCTGGGCGGCCATCACCGCGTCGATGTCCTTGTAGGCCATCGGAATCTCGTCGACGACACCCGCGTCCTTCCGGCATTCGACGCCTTGCGTCGCCTTCGCCTGGTCGTCGGCCGTGAAGCGGCGCTTCGCTTCGGTGCGGCTCATCGTCCGGCCCGCGCCGTGGCTGCACGAGCAGAAGCTTTCCGGGTTGCCGAGCCCGCGCACGATGAAGCTCTTCGCACCCATCGAACCCGGAATGATCCCGAGCTGCCCCTTCTGCGCGGATACCGCGCCCTTGCGCGTCACGAGCACGTCTTCGCCGAAGTGGCGTTCGCGCTGCACGTAGTTGTGGTGGCAGTTCACCGCGTGCTCGTCGACCGCGAACGGCTTGCCGATCACGCCGCGCGCCGCGCCGATCACCGCGTCCATCATCGCCTGCCGGTTGCGCCGCGCGTAGTCCTGCGCCCAGCCGACCGCTTCGACGTAATCGTCGAAGTGCCGGCTGCCCTCGGTGAAATACGCGAGGTTGCGGTCCGGCAGGTTCGCGATGTGCTGCCGCATGTCGGCCTGCGCGAGTTCGATGAACAGGCTGCCGATCGCGTTGCCGACGCCGCGCGAGCCGCTGTGCAGCATGAACCACACGTGGTCCGCTTCATCGACGCACACTTCGATGAAGTGATTGCCGGTGCCGAGCGTGCCGAGATGCGCGTAGTGGTTCGTCTTTTCCAGCTTCGGATACTTGTCGACGATTCGCTGGAAACCCGGCAGCAGCGATTTCCACGATTCGGTCACGGCGGCCGACGTGCGATCGCCCCACGCGCCCGGATCGCGGCGGCCCGGCGCGCGGCCGTGCGGCACCGCGCGTTCGATCGCGCTGCGCAGCCCGGCGAGCGAGTCCGGCAGGTCGGACGCCGTCAGCGTCGTGCGCGTGGCCATCATCCCGCAGCCGATGTCGACGCCGACCGCGGCCGGAATGATCGCGCCCTTCGTCGGAATCACGCTGCCGATCGTCGAGCCCTTGCCGAGGTGGACGTCCGGCATCACCGCGACGTGGCGGAAGATGAACGGCATCTGCGCGGTGTTGCGCAGTTGCGCGCGCGCTTCGTCCTCGACGGCGACACCTTGCGTCCACATCTTCACCGGCTTGCCGTTCGCCAGTTCCATCACCTGATAATCCATGTCAGTCATTTGCTTCACCATTCATTCATTTGCCCGGCGCGGTACACATGCACACATGCGCCGCGCCGTTTCATACCCTAAGCGCCCTTGATGCTGACGAGTCCGTTCAGCACCTGGTCGAGACCGCCGAACACCGAGATGCGGTCGATCCGTTCCGCGACGCGCTCGAGCGTTTCCAGCTCCTTGAGCCGCAGCGCGGTCGGGTTTTCTTCCATCACCTTCGCGGTGTTCAGCAGCGAACGCGTCGCCGCCGTTTCCTCGCGGCGGCGAATCACGTTCGCCTGCGCGGCTTTTTCGGCTTCGACCACCTGCGCGAGGATCGTCTTCATGTCGCCCGGCAGCACGATATCCTTCACGCCGACGCTGCGCATGTCCACGCCCGAGTTTTCGAGGCGCGCACGCACCTGTGCGATCACGACCTCGTCGATTGACTGCTTGTCTTCCAGCAGCTCGTCGAGCGAGCGCGTACCGACGGCCGCACGCAGTGCGAACTGCAGCTCGCGATACAGGTGCTCGACCGGCTTCTGCAACTGGCCGAACGCATGCAGCACGTCCGCATAGCACCACGTCGCCGACAGGTTCAGCCGCAGCGCGACCTTGTCGCGCGTCAGGATTTCCTGTCCGCCGACTTCGAGCGCCTGCACGCGCAGGTCGACGAGTTCGACCGCGACGTCGCGGTTGAAGCGCCAGAACGCCGATACACCTGCTTCCAGCAATCGTTCGATCTTGCCGTCGATCTTCAGCACGCCGACGTGATACGCCGGCACCTGCGCCAGCAGCACGCCCGTCAGGCCCGCCACGCCGCGCGCACGCAGCGCCGGTTGCACGATGCGCTTCACGAGCGCGGCCGGCAGCATGCTGTGCTGCGCGAGATCGACGCGTTCGAGACGATGCACGATCGGGCCGCGCCAGTACAGCCGGCGCGTGCCTGGCGCCAGGATCTCGACGAGCACGTCGTCTTCATAGCGCAGGCCCGCTTCGTCGTCGGCCAGATCCATCGCGACGAAATAGTGCGCGAGCACGTCCTGCGCGTCGTGACGCAAGTAGTCGGCCAGCGCCTGGTCGGCGAGCGGCGTGTCGAGACGCGCGGTCTGCACCGACAGGCGATTGAACGGATCGAAGGCCTTGAACACGCCCGGTTCCAGCACCTTCACGAAATCGCCCTCGCTCATCAGCAGCGCGCGTTCGTTCTTTTTCACTACATGACGCTTCCACATATTCTTGTCCTTTTCTTCAATGACCGCCGGGTGACGCGCATCGTGCGGATCGCGGTGCGACGCAATCGGGCGGGCGGCGCGGGGGCCGGCGCGGGCGCGGCACGGCGACGCATCCTGCATCGCGTCGTCGTGTGCGTTCGCGCGGGCCGTCCGGCCGCCTGGCCGATCGCGCGGAACCATGACCGGTCCGACGCGCGGCGGGCCTCGCGGCCCGCACCGGCGGGTACTGCTTCCATCAAGAGACTGTCGTTGCGGACAGTGTTCGAGCGGGATTCGAACCCGCTACACACCGGCTTTCGCCGGCTGCTCTACCCGAATGAGCTACCGAACGGTGGGCGCCCCGGGATTCGAACCCAGGCGAGGCTCCAGTGCGCGCCCCTTTGCCTTCGTCTGTCCATGGCGGCATGCGCTGCCGCGACGAACGAGGTTCGGCGGCGGCGCACCAGCAGGGCTTTGTGAACCCTGGCTCGCGGGCCAGCGGGACATCCGGCGCTTTCTATTTAGCGAGGAGCGTGCCAGCGGGGAGTTCAGTGCCCGAAGAAATTTCCAGTTCATTGAAATTAAAGGGGAATTGCCTGCGCCGAATTGGTTCGCGTCGGCCTTGCCTGCCTGGATGGATCAAGAAAATCCGATACAATCGGATCGCTTCTTATCCGATGAGATAAACATGCGAAAGACAGTCGCAATCGGCTTTCTCGGCACCGTGCTCGACCAGGGCGGGCGCGCGCCGCGCCGCTACCGCAAATGGCGGCCGACGATCTCGTTGTGCGAGCAGCCCGACCTGCCGATCGACCGGCTCGAGTTGCTGCATCCGCCGAGCTACACGCGCCTCGCCAACCAGGTGCGGGACGATCTCGCGCACCTGTCGCCGCGCACCGACGTGCGGCTCACGCCGCTCACGATCCACGACCCGTGGGATTTCGAGGAGGTCTATGCGACGCTGCACGACTACGCGCGCGCCTATCCGTTCGACCTCGAACACGAGGATTACCTGATCCACATCACGACCGGCACGCACGTCGCTCAGATCTGCTGGTTCCTGCTGGCGGAAGCGCGCTACCTGCCCGCGCGCCTCGTGCAGACGGGGCCGCCGCAGCGGACCGACGAAGGGCCGAGCGGGCCGGGCACGGTGTCGGTGATCGATCTCGACCTGTCGCGCTACAACCGGATCGCGCAGCGCTTCACGCGCGAACGCGACGAAACGGTGTCGTTCCTGAAGGCCGGCATCGCGACGCGCAACGCGCGCTTCAATGCGTTGATCGAGCAACTGGAGCGTGTGGCCGTGCGCTCGCGCGCGCCGATGCTGCTCGTCGGGCCGACGGGCGCCGGCAAGTCGTTTCTCGCCAAGCGCGTGTACGAGCTGAAGCGCGGCCGCCATCGGCTCGCGGGGCCGTTCATCGAGATCAACTGCGCGACGCTGCGCGGCGACGCGGCGATGTCGACACTGTTCGGCCACGTGAAGGGCGCGTTCACGGGCGCGCAGTCGGCACGCACGGGGCTGCTGCGCGCGGCGGATGGCGGCCTGCTGTTTCTCGACGAGATCGGCGAACTCGGGCTCGACGAACAGGCGATGCTGCTGAAGGCGATCGAGGAAAAGCGCTTCCTGCCGGTTGGCGCGGACGTCGAGGTGGCCAGCGATTTCGAGCTGATCGCGGGCACGCACCGCGACCTGCGGCTGATGGTGGCGGCCGGCACGTTCCGTGAGGATCTCTATGCGCGGATCAATCTGTGGACGTACGAACTGCCGGGGCTCGCCGAGCGTCGCGAGGACATCGAGCCGAACCTCGAATTCGAGCTCGACCGTTTCGGCCGCGAGCAGGGCGAGCAGGTGCGGTTCAACGTCGAGGCGAAGCGGCGTTATCTCGCGTTTGCCGCGTCGCCGCGCGCGGCGTGGGCCGGTAACTTCCGCGAGTTGTCGGCGTCGGTCACGCGGATGGCGACGCTGGCCGATGCGGGACGGATCACCGAGGAACTTGCCGAGCAGGAGGTTGAGCGGCTGGCGCGCACGTGGTCGCCGCCGGGCGGCGCGGGCGCGTCCGATACGTGGGTCGATGCGGTGTTCGGTGCGCGTGCGGCGGAACTCGACCTGTTCGATCGCGCGCAGCTCGAACGCGTGCTCGACGTGTGCCGCGTGTCGGCGAGCCTGTCGGAAGCCGGACGCACGCTGTTCGCGGTGTCGCGGCAGAGCAAGAAGCAGCCGAACGATGCGGACCGGCTGCGCAAGTATCTCGCGCGGTTCGGGTTGGATTGGGAGGGGGTGCGGCTGGCGCTCGACGTGGCGCGGTGAGCGCGGCGGCGCGGATGCCGCGCGGAGCCGAACGGCCCCGCAAGCACGCGGGCGGGTTCGGTCACGCCGCTGCCGCCTCCCGGAACGGCGCGAGGAACGCCCATTCCGGCTGCGCCGCGGCAACATCCGCCAGCCCGCGCGCGAACGCCTGCACCGGCAGCCACGGATACCCGAACGCCGCGTGCAGCGCATCGAGTTTCACCGACTGCGGGTCGTCGATCGTATCCATCCGCGCGATATGAATGTGCAGCGCGGCAACCCGCGCAACGCCTTGGCCATCGCACGCGAACTGCCAGCGATACGTGCCGTGCCCGATCCGTAGCGCACCGTTGTCCTTCTGCCGCATCACGACGAGCCACGGCATTCCGCTTTCGCCGTGTTCGTCGACGGCCGGTTCCGTGCAGACGTAATAGGTCCGGCACCGCTCGAACCGCTCGCCGAATTCCTCGACCAGCGTGCGCGCAATGGCCGCCGTGCCCGTCACGCGCGGCGGAAAATCGATGTCGTCGTTCGCGAGCGAAAAGCTCAGCTCGGCATCGGCCGCGAAGCAGTCGGCGATCAGCGCAGGCCGGTTCAGGTCCTTCGCGCGCAGATAGCATTCGAGCAGCGCGCGAACCTGCGCGGGATGAAGCGGGAAGGGCATGGTGAGCCTCCAGTATCGGATTATCGGGCCGCACGCTCCGGCATGCGTATGCGGTGGATACGCTGCCCGTTGCGGGCTGACGTAATCGAACGCGCACTCACGCGCGGCAGATCGCGATGATCTCCGCGCTGGTTGCAGCATCGAACGGCGCGCGTTGCCAGTCGCCGAACCAGTCGGCCGACGCGAATCCGGCGGCCGCCACGCGTGCCTGCAGTTCGGGCTGCGCGATGAAACGCAACCGGCTCGTGTTCTTCAGCAACATGTCGTCGCGACGGAAACGGTAGTACGTGTCGAACGTCACGATCGCGCCGTCCACCGCGCGCACCGCATGATGGAGATCGACGCCACCTGATTCGCGAGATTCGACGCTGCATGTCGAATGCTCCGGCGTCCAGGCGCGCCACGGCTCGACGCACGGGTTGCGGGTGTCGAACAGGAAACGGCCGCCGTCGGCGAGCACGTGCCGCACGCCGTGCAACGTCGCGTCGATTTCGTCGTTGGTCAGCAGGCACTGGAATGCGTGCCCGGTCATCACGACCGCATCGAACGGCGCGCCGGGCGGCAGGCCGACCAGATCGCAGGCGATCCAGCGTACCGCGTCGGCGCCCGGCTGGCGCCGTGCGTAATCGATCATCGCCGGCGCGGGATCGATCGCGACGACGTCGTGCCCGGCCGTCGCGAGCCGGCGCGCGAACGAGCCGGTGCCGCAGCCGAGATCGAGGATGCGTTGCCGCGCGGCGCCGATCACGGATGCGTAGAACGCGAAGTCGCGATCGCCCGCGTTGAACAGGTCGTAGATCGCGACGAGGCGCGGGTCGGTGTAGAGGGCTTCGCCGGCGGGCGCCGCGCGGGACGTCATGCGGCCGCGTGCATCAGCGCTGCTGCACGGCCACGCGCAGCCCGAGCGCGATGAAGATCGAGCCGATGATCTTCCCCTGCCAGCGCGTGAGCCACGTGAGCCGCTTCACGATGCGGCCGAGCGGGCGGATCGAGCATGCGATCAGCGACGTATAGAGCGAACTGAGGACGACGAAGATCAGCCCGAGCACCGCGAACTGCACGAACGTCGAGCCGCGTTCCGGATGCACGAACTGCGGCATGAACGCGAGGAAGAACAGCGCGGTCTTCGGATTCAGCACTTCGGCGGGAATCGCCTGCAGGTACGCGTTGAGCGGCGTGACGGGCGACACCGTCGGCAGCGACGGATCGGACGGTTTGTCGAGCAGCGCGCGCACGCCGAGATAGATCAGGTATGCGGCGCCGACCAGCTTCACGACGTTGAATGCGAGCGCCGACGTCATCAGCAGTGCGGACAGCCCGACCGCCGCGAACAGCGTATGCACGAAGTCGCCGCTCGCGACGCCGAGGCCGGTCAGGATGCCGGTCTTGCGCCCGCCCTGCACGGTGCGGCTCAGCACGAGCAGCACGGCGGGGCCGGGGATCAGGAACAGGCCCAGAACGACGGCCGTGAAGGTGGTCAGCGTGGTCAGGTCGAACATGGCGGCTCCGGCAGGTTGGCACGGTGGCGGGGGATCGGCGCATTGTATTCGGTTCGGCGCGCGTCTGCCGACGCATCCCGCGAACCGCCCGGCTGCGCTGCTGCCTTTCTGGTATAAGCACGAAACGACGCGCGGGCACGGCGTCCGCTTCCTCCACCGCCTACCGTTTCATGCGCAAGCTTCCACCGACCACCGATCCCGCCGCGGACGCCGACGTCTACCACGTGCCGCGTCCGCTCGTCGTGTTCGGCGGCTCGGTCGTCGAGCCCGAGTGGCGGCTGGAGCGGCACAGTCATCGCCAGGCGCAGTTGCTCTACACGCTGAGCGGCGTCATCTATTGCGAGATCGACGGCGGCGTGTGGAGCGCACCGCCGCAATGCACCGTGTGGATTCCGGGCGACGTCCCGCATGCGGCGCGCGGCTCGGCCGGCGCGACCTTCTATGCGGTGCTGGTCGAACCCGATGCCGCGCTGGATTTGCCCGCGCACTGCTGCACGCTGTCGATGTCGCCGCTGCTGCGCGAACTGCTGCTGAAGGCGGCGAGCTTCCCGAACCTGTACGACGTCGACGGTCCGCAAGGGCGGCTGATGGCGACGCTGCTCGACGAACTCGTCGCGGCGCCGATCGAGGACCTGTACCTGCCGATGCCGACCGACCGCCGGCTGCGCAAGCTGATCGACCATCTGCTCGACGATCCGGCCGACAAGTCGTCGCTGCCCGAACTCGCGCGGTGCGCGGGCATCAGCGAGCGCAGCCTGACGCGGCTCGCGACGAAGGAGCTCGGGATGAGCCTCGGCGACTGGCGCCGGCGGCTGCACGTCGCGCTGTCGCTGCGGATGATGACGACCGGCCGCCGCGTGCACCAGATCGCGATCGATCTCGGCTACGAGAGCGCGAGCAGCTTCGTGACGATGTTCCGCAAGGCGACGGGCAAGTCGCCAACGCAATTCCTGACCGACCGGCAACGCTGAACGGCCGCTGTGCGCACGTTTGGCCGAAATGAGAAAGCAGTTGGCCGGGATGAAAAATGACGCGGTCGGCCTCGACCCATAAAATGAGAATCGTTCTCATCTGGAGGCCGACATGCAGATCGTCACGACTGAATTCCCGTTTGTCTGGTTGCGTTACAGCGGCTCGACGCACACCGACCCCGCCCACCTGCTCGCCGAACTCGACGCGTTGCTGGCGCGCCGCGAACGCTTCGTTTTCCTGACCGACGATGCGCCGTCCGGCGACAATCGCGGCGCCGGCGATCACGAACTGCGTAAGCAACTCGCGAAGTGGAGCAAGGCCAACCGCGTGCAATCGCGCGAATGGATCCCCGCGATGATCGCGATCGAGCCCGACGCGGCGCGGCGCGTGGCGCTCGACGCGTTCTCGGGTGCGTTCGAGAAAGTCTGGGGCTATCCGTTGAACGCGGCGGCGACCCGCGACGATGCACTCGCGCTGGCGCAACGGCTGCTCGACGAACCGGCGCGCGGCGCCGCGGCCGCGAACGGCTGAACCGGCTGCTGCGCCGGCGGCGCGGCTTTCCTCGACATGCATGCACGGCGCACGAATGCGCGCCGCGGCATGCTGCAACCACGCAGGGGTGTCCGGTGGACAATCCGATCCGCGCGATGCGCATCTTCACGCGCATCGTCGAAATGAACAGCTTTACGCGCGCGGCGCAGGCGCTCGGCATTTCGCGCGCGACCGCGACGCGGACCGTGCAGGAGCTCGAAGCGGCGCTCGGCATGCCGCTGCTGGTGCGCACGACGCGTGCGCTGCGGGCGACGCCCGAAGGCGACGCGTATTACCGGCGCTGCCTGCGCATCACGGCGGACGTTGACGAACTCGAGGCCAGCATCCGCGGCGCCGCGCTGCATCCGAGCGGGCCGCTGCGCGTCGAATTGCCGGGATCGGTGGCGGGCGCGATCGTGCTGCCGGCGCTCGGCGAATTTCATGCGCGGCATCCCGATCTCGTGCTGATGCTCGGCGTGTCCGGGCGCGCGGCCGACATGGTCGGCGACGCGGTCGACTGCAGCATCCGGCTTGGCGCGCTACCCGATTCGTCGCTCGTCGCGCGCCGGCTTGGCATGCTCGAGCGCGTGACGTGCGCGAGCCCTGCCTATCTCGACCGCCACGGCGTCCCGCGCACGCTCGACGATCTCGCCGCGCATCGCGCGGTCGGCGTGGTGTCCGTTTTCGGTCAGCGCACGGCCGAACTCGATTTCACGGTGGATGGCGCGGTACGCAAGGTCCGGCTTGACGCCATCGTCAGCGTGGACGACGAGCACGCGTATCTCGCGTGCGGCGTGGCCGGCCTTGGGCTGACCCAGCCGCCGCGTGTCGTCGCGCAGCCGCTCATTGACGCGGGGCGCTTGCGGGAAGTGCTGCCGCAATGGCGGCCCGATGCGGTCGCCGTGTCGGCCGTCTACGTGAAGCGCCCGCATGTGTCGCCCGGCGTGCGTGCGTTCGTCGACTGGATCGCCGAGCGGTTTGCGCAGGACCGGGAGGGGGTGGTCGTCGCGGGGGGCATGGCGCGACAGCCGGTGCCGGAAGCCATCGAGATGAACGATCGCGAGGGTAGTCAGGTGGCGATGGCGTGAAGGAGGGGCGATGAACGAAGGGCGATCAATCGTTCGCGAGATGGAACGCGCCGGCCATGCGCTCCTGCTCCCGGGCGGGAAGCGCGAGTCGCGTCGCAGGGTGAAGTCTGGTGCATTCAGATGTAAATATTCTGGCGATTATTTGCGATGTTTCGCCAGAATATTTACCTTTTGATGTCCGCCCGGGCGAGGCAAGCCCGGGCGCATTCGGAGCGAAGCGTGACCAGGTGCAGAGCGATTCGGCCATCGAGCGTTGTCCGTGCCGGACGCATGTAGCGACGGTGGCTTGCACGATCCGTGCGGTTTTCCCTACACCGTCCTCAACCGCCCCAACTCGTCCGCCAGAAAATCGACGAACGCGCGAATCCGAGCGGACATCTGGTGACGTTGCGCGTACACCGCATAGATATCGGCGCCCGGTGTTTCGTGGTCGGGCAGCACGACCACGAGGCGGCCGTCGGCGAGATAGTCGCGGAGGTCCCATTCGGCGCGCATCAGGATTCCGTGCCCGTCGAGCGCCCACTTCACGGCGATCTCGCCGTCGTTCGTCGTCAGGTTGCCGTTGATCCGCACGGCTTCCGTCTGGCGTGCCGCGCCGCGCCCGCTCGTCAGGCGCCAGATCCCGTAACCTTCGTCGCCCTGCCGGATGCCGATGCAGTTGTGCCGCGTCAGGTCGTGCGGCGTGCCGGGCGTGCCGTGCCGCGCGAGATACGCGGGCGCCGCGCATAGCAGCCGGCGGTTCGGCGCGAGCCGCCGCGCGACGACGCGCGTGTCGGGCGGCTCGCCGAAGCGGATGCACACGTCGAACGCGTCGTCGGTCAGCGGCGGCGGCATCACCGACAACTGCAGCTGCACCGACACTTCCGGATAGCGCGCGACGAAGCGCGAGATCGCGGGGCCGACGTGGCTGCGCCCGAAACCGAGCGTCGCGTTCACGCGCAGCAGCCCCTTCGGGCGCTGCTTCGCGCTGCCGAGCAGCTCGCCGAGTTCGTCCATCTGGTCGAGGATCCGGCGCGCGTAGTCGAGATACACGTCGCCTTCGGGCGTCAGCATCATCCGCCGCGTCGTGCGGTTGACGAGCGTCACGCCCGCGCGCCGCTCCATCTGCGTGAGCCGCTTGCTGACGGCCGCCGCGGTCAGCCCGAGTTCGCGCGCGGCCGCGCTCAGGCTGCCCGACGCGGCCAGCGTCGAGAAGAAGCCGAGATCGGCCGGCTGAACGGTATCCGCCATGATGGGATTCGTGAATTGAAGTTAAAGATGCTTTGATTCTAGCGCCGGTTCCTGCACTCCTGGTTCGGTAAAGTGCGTTCACGCTCACGATCAATCGAGGATGTCCGCATGAAGACCTACCGTATCGCAACGATTCCCGGCGACGGCATCGGCAAGGAAGTGGTGCCGGCCGGCAAGCAGGTGCTGGAAGCGCTGGCCCGCGGCTGCGATCGTTTCGCGTTCGAGTTCGAGGATTTCGACTGGGGCGCCGATTACTACCGCCAGCACGGCGCGATGATGCCGGCCGATGGCCTCGACGCGCTGCGCGGCAAGGACGCGATCCTGTTCGGCTCGGCTGGCGACCCCGACGTGCCCGATCACGTGACGCTGTGGGGGCTGCGCCTGAAGATCTGCCAGGGCTTCGACCAGTACGCGAACGTGCGCCCGACGCGCATCCTGCCCGGCATCGACGCGCCGCTGAAGCGCTGCGGGCCGGACGACCTGAACTGGGTGATCGTGCGCGAGAACTCGGAGGGCGAATACGCGGGCGTCGGAGGCCGCGTGCACCAAGGCCATCCGATCGAAGCCTCGACCGACGTGTCGATCCTCACGCGCGCCGGCGTCGAACGCATCATGCGCTTCGCGTTCCGGCTCGCGCAGTCGCGTCCGCGCAAGCTGCTGACCGTGATCACGAAGAGCAACGCGCAGCGGCACGCAATGGTGATGTGGGACGAGATCGCGAAACAGATCGCGCAGGAATTCCCCGACGTCACGTGGGACAAGGAGCTCGTCGACGCGGCGACCGCGCGCATGGTCAACCGGCCGGCGTCGCTCGACACGATCGTCGCGACCAACCTGCACGCGGACATCCTCAGCGATCTCGCCGCCGCGCTCGCCGGCAGCCTCGGCATCGCGCCGACCGGCAACATCGATCCTGAGCGTCGTTATCCGTCGATGTTCGAGCCGATCCACGGCTCCGCGTTCGACATCATGGGGCAGGGGCTCGCGAATCCGGTCGGCACGTTCTGGTCGGTCGTGATGCTGCTCGAGCATCTCGGCGAAACGGAAGCCGCCGCGCGCGTGATGCAGGCGATCGAGGCCGTGACGGCCGACCCGTCGCTGCATACGCGCGACCTCGGCGGCAGCGCGACGACCGCGCAGGTGACGGCGGCCGTGTGCGAGCGCGTCGCGAACGCGGCGGTCGCGGCCTGACGATCGACGCGGCGCTGTGCATGCGCGCCGCAACGTAGCGGCGGCGCGCATGCGCAACCGGCAACCGGTAGCCGGCCGCTACCCGTTCGTCGTCCTACCGTTTTTTATGCCCGTGACTCGCGCGTCCGACGCGAGCCGGGCGCCGACCCGCGCGCTTCGTCGTGGCGCCGGCGAGTATTCACCGACAGAGCACGGCTCGACCTCGAAGGAGGAGACACATGCAAACGGATCTGGAAACCCGCGTCGCGCGGAAACTGATGTGGCGCATCATTCCGTTCGTGATGCTGCTTTATTTCGTCAGCTTTCTCGATCGCGTCAACGTCGGCTTTGCCGCGATGACGATGAACAAGGCGATCGGCCTGTCGCCGACCGCGTTCGGGTTCGGCGGCGGCCTGTTCTTCATCGGCTACTTCCTGTTCGAAGTACCGTCCAACCTGATCCTCCATCGCGTCGGCGCGCGCATCTGGATCGCGCGCGTGATGATCACGTGGGGCCTCGTGTCGGCGGTGTCCGCGTTCGCGGCCGGGCCGACGAGCTTCTACGTGCTGCGCTTCCTGCTCGGCGTGGCCGAAGCCGGGTTCTTCCCCGGCATCATCCTGTATCTCAGCCTGTGGTTCCCCACGAAGCAGCGCGCGGTGGCCGCCGCGTGGTTCATGGCGGCCGCGCCGATCTCGACCGCGATCGGCTCGCCGCTGTCGGGCGCGATCATGCAGATGCCGCCGATGTTCGGGCTCGCCGACTGGCAGATGCTGTACATCGTCGAAGCGCTGCCGGCGATCGCGCTCGGCTTCGTCGTGCTGAAGTGCCTGACCGATTCGCCGTCGAAGGCCGCGTGGCTGCGGCCGGACGAGCGCGACTGGCTGATCGCGAAGCTGAAGGCCGAAGCGGACGTGCGCCACACGCATGCCGGGCATACGGCCGGCGCGTGGCAGGCGCTGCGCGATCCGCGCGTGCTGGCGCTCGCGCTGATCTACTTCGGCACGTCGGCCGGGCTCTATACGCTCGGGCTGTGGGCGCCGCTGATGGTCCAGCAGTTCGGTTTCACCGCGCTGCAGACGGGCCTGCTGACCGGCATCCCGAGCATCGCCGCCGTCGTCGCGATGATCGTGTGGGCACGGCATTCGGATCGCACCGGCGAGCGCACGTGGCACGTCGTGATTCCGTGCGTGCTCGCGTGCATCGGCTTCGTGTTCGCGGGGCAGGCGAGCACCGCGCTCCTGACCGTGCTCGCGCTGGTCGTCGTCAACATCGGGATCAGTGCCGCGAAGGCGCCGCTGTGGGCGATGCCGAGCGCGTTCCTGTCGGGCGCCGGCGCGGCCGCGGGGATCGCGATGATCAACTCGATCGGTAATCTCGGCGGGTTCGTCGGGCCGTTCGCGATCGGCTGGCTCAAGCACGCGACGGGCGGGTATGCGGCCGGGCTCTACGTCGTGGCGGGCACGCTCGCGGTGTCGGCGGTCGTCACGCTGATGCTGAGCCGGAAGGGGGCGAGGGAAGCGGTCGTGCCGGGCGTGCGGCATCACCCTTGATACTGCAGATCGCCTAGCCCCCATGAAGGAGTGCGGATGGCACGTGGGCGTTGACACCGCCGACGCATTCGGCTCGCCCGCCGGCCTTCGAGCAGACTGGTCCGGCTGTTGGCGGTGCTTTGTTCGCTCCGGTATCGCTGCCATGAGTCCCGCGCCGCGATGCTTTGCGCGATGTCCGGCGTTCATGCGTCCGCCGTCGTTTTCGACGTATCGACGAAACGATCGCTGAACGTCCGCGACACAAACCCTCGCAAACCATCGCGGCGATACCGCTCCACTTTTCAGTCCGCCAGCTCACGCGAACCGCGAGCAGTCGACGCGATCTCTCGAAAGCTCGAGATCCTCTACGCCGATCGGCGGCTGTGATTCCATCCGAAACTTCCGCGTGTGGCCCGAGCACGGCATCAAGTTCGCGATCGCGAAGCGCTGAACCGACCCCGGGAAAAGTGTTCCGAAACGGGATGGCGTCGACGGATCGGCTGTAGTGGGCTGTATCCGCGAGCGGGATATTTATCTCAAAAAATAACTGAACTCTTCAGGATTACGATCCGACCTCGCAGTTTTGCCAGGCATTTTTTGAGATGGCTGTTGGAGATACCATTCGCTCGCTCATCGGAATCGTGACGTCGTCCGCTCGTATTGCTGGATACGTCACGTGCGAGATGCGCTATTCGTGTCGGTGCGATGCGAGACATCCCCTTTCCTGTCGGCGTGTCTCGATCTTTCGATGCGATCGGTATTTTGACGACAGCGCTGGAAATTGCTTTGACTGTTCGTAACCATTGACTTCCGGAGGTTGGCCAGCGCGATGGGAAGGGGGCTTGCTTCTCGTTTCAGCGACTATGCAGCCTCGCGAGGCGCTGAATGAGAGGCCGGGCTGAGGCGCGGTTGTCGAGACGAGGAATCCATGTATTTACCAACGCAGTCCCGTGTCGTGACGATCTCGGGCGCCGCGCTGCCCCAATTGGCTGGACAGCCGATCCTTCTGCCGATGAGGCTTCATGGAAGGGAAGCGCTCGGCAAGCTCTATGAATATTCATTGGAACTCAAGACGTTGAATTCGCCCGCACTGCCTGTCTTTGAGGCGCGCGAGCGGATCGAGCCGGACAAGCTGATCGGGACCGAGATCGTGGTGTCGATCGAGTTTGACGGCAAGGGAACGTTTAAGCCTGGCGTTGCCGGCGGCGCTGGGCTGGGCAATCTTGGCGCTGGCAAGCGCGAAATCGTCGGCCTGGTTACCGAAGTGATTTTTACCGGCGAAGACGATCGATGCGCGTACTACGAGATGCGCGTGCGACCTTGGTTGTGGCTGGCTACGCTTAACCGCGAGAATCGCATCTTCCAGAACCGTAATGTCGTCGAGATCACGGAGGCGATTCTCGGTTCGAGCGCTTATCCATTCAAGTACGAGTCGAGGCTGGGGGCCGGCGTCCTGAGAGGCGTCTATCCGAAACGCGATTATGTGCGGCAGTTGTGGGAATCGGATTTCAAATTCCTGACTCGGCTGTGGCGTGAGTGGGGCATCTATTACTTCATGGATGGCTCGACGCTGGTTCTCTGCGATTCGCCAGGGGCCCACCAGCCGCACGAGAACATGTACGACACGATTCTCTACCGTGCGCCTGATGGCGCACGCATCGACGAGGAGCACATCCACAGGCTGAAGGTGTCACGCTTGCTGACGGCAGGATCGGTCCGCCTGATCGACTACGATCCGACACGCTCTCGCGCCACACTATCCAGCGTTGTCGATCGATACAGCGAAATTCCGTTCAGCAATGCAGAGCACTATGCGTGGGGCGATTATTCGCAGCCGTTGTCCGGCACGATGGGGCTGTCCGGAGCGCCGAACGATTACGCGCGGGAAGCGCTGCATCTGGCAGGCGTGCGAGCGGATGCGGAGCGTTGCCGGAGCCTGCGTGCAAAGGGGCGCGGCAACCTGCGCGGACTCGCGACGGGGCACACCTTCCACGTCGAAGGCCACCCGCAGCAGCGGGCAATCGTCGAATATCTGGTGGTTGCGGCAGCGACCGACATTCGCAATAACGACGAGCATTCGGGCGGCGCCGCCTATCAGTGCGCGACGGATTTCGTGGTGCAGCCGGCCAACGCATTCTTCCGGAACCGACCGAAGCGAAAGCCGCCCTGTGGGCCTGAAACAGCAGTGGTGGTGGGGCCAGTGGATCAACCGCTGTGGGTCGACGGCTACGCGCGCGTGAAGATTCAGTTCATCTGGGACCGCGTTGGCGAGCGCAACGAAAACTCGAGTTGCTGGGTGCGAGTATCGTCCCCGTGGCAGGGGAACGGTTTCGGTTTTGTGGCGCTGCCCCGCATCGGGCAAGAAGTCACGGTGAGTTATCACGAAGGCGATGCGGACAAGCCATATGTATCGGATCGTCAGGTCAACCAGTTCAACCAGCCGCCGTGGGAATTGCCGGAGAACCAGGCGTTGATGGGCTGGCGCAGCATGGGCCTGACGGGCAGTCAGGCGAATCAGGTGGTGGCGGATGACACGCCGCAGAAGTTGCAGGTTCAGGTGACCAGCGACCATGCGCAATCGCGGCTCGTGCTGGGCTACAACACTCGCATCGAAGGAAGGCAAGGTCGACGGCAGGAGCGCGGCGAAGGGTTCGAGCTTGCGACGATGGCTTGGGGCGTAGTGCGTGCGAACCAGGGCATGCTGATCACGACGGAAGCGCGGGAAGGAGCGGATCGGCCGGTCAAGGACATGGCCGAGACGGTTCAGCGATTGTCGCAGGCACATATGCAGCACGCGGACTTGTCTCAATTGGCGCAGCGGCACGAAGCGCAAACCATGGAGTTGAGCCAGCACGACGTTACCAGCGGCATCAAGGAACAGAACGACGAAGTTCTGGGTGATGCGGTATCGGCGGAAAACGCGTTCCCGGAGATGACAAGACCGAATCTGGTGCAGGCAAGCGCGGCCGGCATTGTGACCACTGCGGCTGAGAGCACTCATCAGGCCAGCATGAAGGACCATGCCGTCACGGCTGGCCGTGATCTGAGCGTGTCGGCTGGAAGGTCGATGCTGGTCGCCGTGCGTGGCGCGCTTTCCTTCTTTGCCGCCCGTCTGGGGCTGAAGCTCGTTGCGGCGGCGGGCAAGGTCGAGGTCGAGGCACAGAGCGATGCAATGTCGCTGGCTGCGCTGAAGGACGTCGCGATCACCAGCACGGAAGGAAAGCTCGTGCTCAATGCGGCCAAGGAAATCTGGATCGGCGTCGGTGGCTCGTATATCCACATGACGCCATCCGGCATTGTGAGTGGCACGACCGGACAAATCCTCGAGAAGTGCGCGAAGTGGGATAAGGCATCCGCCGATTCCATGCGCCTGCCGCTTCCCGATTTGCCGACCGGTGAAATGACGAGCGAATGGGTGACGTTCGTGGATCATGCGACCGGCAAACCTGTGGAGCACTTTCCGTATCGGCTGGATGCGGGCGGTGGGCGAATCGTTGAAGGTGTTGCCGATAGATCGGGGCGGAGTGCTGAAGTGCTGGCGCCGACCAGCCGCGACGTGCAGGTCACGACATCGGTGCCGAAGCACGAACCCGATACCTATCACATCCCGTATCGAGATGTGCTCGATAACGCTGTTTGACGCGTTCACCCTTCAATAACAGGCATCTGAATCATGGCTGGACCGACGTATAGAACAATCGGCAATTCACGCACGTTGCCAACGGCACGCGGCAAGACGATTCCGGTGTTGCCGCCGGACGATACAACCTATCTGTGCCAGCGCATTTGCAGGTGCGACTGCGAGCCGGTCATTTCCAGTAGGGGCCGCAAGCTCAAGCAGCGCTGTGTAACCGTGAGTATTCGGAACGACTGCGATAGCAAAGAGCAGGTGTGGAAGTACAAAGGCGAGGTGGGCTACAACATGGTGAACAATCCGCCGTCGCCGATCATGGCCTCGCTCAAGAAAAACCAACCTCTGCAATTTCCGCTGGGTGTCGATACGAAAGCGTTGGAGGGGGCGATTGATCTGGCGAAGCTGACAGGCCGGGCGCAAAAGGGATTGCTGCGTATTCCCGATGTCGTGATCGTGAAGAACATGCGCGATTTCGACCTCAGTCAACGTAACGTCGAATTCGTCGTCGAGATCAAGTTCCCGGGTGATTCGTGGCAGATTGGTCAAGAACAAGCATATATCTCCATTGTTGGCGACGAGGATCGCCTCAAGCTATTGTCACCGTCTCAATGCGCATGTAAGACATGTGAGGAACCTGAGAAGGATCCGGCTACGAAGACTTTGCCAGAGAAATTGACGGCACCTGACTTGAGCCGTCGTTTGTCGAGCATCCGCCGACACAACGTAGAGGTAGACAGAGGCGTCATGCTGGGATCAAAGTACCCCGAACCCACTACGCTAGCTGATGTACTCAAAACTGGTGCGACGATCATAGGCGGCCTGGCCGTCGCGTATGTCGCGGTGACGGCAGGGCCACCGCTGCTGGTTCTTTTGGCGGTCGGTGGAGCGGCCACGGCGGCAGCACAGTGAAGGTCAACGAAGGGATCGAAAAAATGGACATCTGGACCCAGTATCAGAAATACCGCAACGACCTGATCTATACGTCGGACGATGGCGACACAATCAAGGCGTGCGTGGGCCTGTCTGGCACGTTCTATTTCTGGCATGGCGAGACACAGGAAACCCGGCTGGCAGTGGCGCGCTGCTTCGAGCGATTTGAGGAACTGTTCGGCTCGCGCCTCGCGTGGGTCAAACCCAACGAAGACATCAGCCGTCGCGCAATTCGGATCGGCCAGGATAACGGAGTGCCCGCGATGCGGGATTACATCGCGACAATGGATGCGGACGATCAACTGGAGTGGGAAATCTCTGGAGGGTGCTCCGTGAATGAGGCAAGCGATTGTTACATGGTTGCCCTCACGACACGCCAGTGGGAAATCAAAGTTCGTAACCCGTTGTCGTGGCTTAGTTTCGCAATGCCGATCGAGGCCGTTTATGGGCCGACAGGCAAGCCGCAGCTGTTTACCGACTTTATCCGATTCTGCTGCGAACAACTCCGGCCATGGCATGGTATCGCTGGATTTGCGTCGCTGCTACCGCAGGACAGATTCGACTCGTTGCCTGCTGAATTCGATTTACAGCAGCGGTACTACGGACTAGATACGGCTGCAACTGGTTTCTATCTATGCGCTCACCTTCAGCGAGTGTTGAAGGGGGCAAATTGGCTGACGATGTTCGACAAGGAATTTCCGGCCACCATAACCCGCGAGCAATGGAAGGCGTTGGAAATGACACCGGGCATCCAGATATGGAAGGCCGGGCGGACGTATGTATTACAGGCAGGAGATCAGCCGACCCTGGGGCCAGTACCTGACGGCATTCCACCGCTGTACAAGGTTGTGAGCGACGTCATCAAGCCAATGCGACTAACCCCGATGCGCAGCTTTCATACTGGTTCGATGACCGGTGCAATTCATTTCAATGGACGCACAAGTGAGCTTTGGTCTCAGCGTTTCGACGCGCCGGGCATTTGGCCGCCATACCCGGATCAGATCGAGTTCAATAACGTCGATACCACCATCGACGAATATGCTGCGCAGCCATCTGTTGAGTTGGAACCTCAACCGCCTGCCGAGCCGCCGCGCACTGTCGTGCTGCGCGCGCTGCCGGGCGAACCCTGTCCGCGGGAAGGCGAATGGTTTAGCCCCTTCGTCAAGGACAAGGTCTTCGTCAAACAGGGAGAGCCGATGCCTGGGCCAGAAACGACAGTGCACGGTGCCGTGACGTGGTATCTGCGCACGCAATAGTCGGACATAGCTGAGCAAGACGTATGGACATCTGGACCCAGTATCAGAAGTATCGCGACGACTTGATCTACACGGCAGATGACTGCGACATGATCAAGCTTTGCGTGGGCCTGTCAGGCACGTTCTATTTCTGGCACGGCGAAACGCGTGAAACGCGGCTTGCGGTGGCGCGCTGCTTCGAGCGATTTGAGGAACTGTTCGGCTCGCGCCTCGCGTGGGTCAAACCCAACGAAGACATCAGCCGCCGTGCAATTCAGATCGGTCCGGATAACGGAGTGCCTGCGATGCGGGATTACATCGCGACAATGGATGTGGACGATCTACTTGAGTGGCAAATTTCTGGAGGGCGATCAGTTTATGAGGCGAGTGATTGCTATATGGCGGTTTTGACTATTCGGCAATGGCAGATCAAGGTGCGTAATCCGCTCTCATGGATGAATTTCGCGATGCCGGTGGAGGTCGTGTATGGTCCGGACGGCAATCCGAAATTGTTCACCGATTTTATCCGGTTCTGTTGTGAACAACTAAGGCCGTGGCATGGCACTGCCGGTCTGGCATCGCTGTTGCCACAAGACAGTTTCGAGTCTTTGTCAGGTGAGTTTGATGTACAGCAGCGGTATTTCGGCCTTGACATCGTTGATGGGACCTTTTCGCTGGGTGATCACCTTCAGCGACACCTCAAGGGCGCAAACTGGCTGACGATGTTCGATAAGGAGTATCCGGCGATCATAACCCGCGAGCAGTGGCAGACGCTGGAAACGACACCGGGCATCCAGATATGGAAGGCGGGGCGAACGTACGTGTTACAAGCGGGTGAGCAACCGATGCTGGGGCCGGTGCCCGACGGTATTCCGCCGCTGTACAAGCTCGTCAGCGACACTATTAAGCCAATGCGTCTGACGCCCATGCGCAGTTTCCACATCGGTTCGATGACCGGTGCAATTCATTTCAACGGACGCACGAGCGAACTATGGTCGCAGCGTTTCGACGCGCCGGGGATTTGGCCGCCATCCCCGGATCAGATCGAGTTCAATAACGTCGATACCACCGTCGACGAATATGCTGCGCAGCCATCTGTTGAGTTGGAACCTCAACCGCCTGCCGAACCGCCGCGCGGCACGGTGCTCCGTGCGTTGCCCGGCCAACCGTGCCCGCGGGAAGGCGAATGGTTCAGTCCGTTTATCAAGGAACGGATTCACGTCAAGCTGGGTGACCCGATGCCGGGACCGGAAACGACTGAGCAGGACGCGGCGATTTGGTACCTGCGTACCGAATAAGCGGGCAGATTTGCACTGACGAGCCCGCTTCGTGCGCTGGATTCCGAATACGGGCTGGAAGCTTCAATGAGATCGACATGAGCAACTTCATTCGTTTGGGCGATTCGACCGATCACGGCGGTAGGGTGGTCACTGCGTCGGAGAATATGAGCTACGAGGGCATACCCGTCGCGCGCGTGGGCGACAGAATCGAATGCCCACTGCATCCGCAGGTGCAACCGAACGTGATTATCGAGGGCGATCCTGAAACGACGGACGCAGGTGTTCCTGTCGCACGGCACGGCCACTTGGGAGCGTGCGGTTGCCACCTGATTTCGAGCATCGTCTGATGCGTTGGCTTTTTCCGTGCACAGGCAAGACGGTCCGGCGTTTGAGCGATGGCATTTTTTGCCGTTCAAGGAGAGATGGTCGCCATGTCGGCATGGGACAGCTTTATATATGCAACGGAGTTGACGAATTGAGCGATGCACAAACAGTCGTTCGACCGAATTCAGCCGAAGGATCCAGTTTCGATGCGCGGCTTGTCGCCGTGAAAGAAGCCGGGAACCCGCTGCTCGAAGCGGCACGCGTGCTGCTGAGAGCGCAGGGCGACATTCCCGATATACCGGAAGATACGTCACATACTTCGGCCATCCGTTTGCGAGAACTGCTGTTAGACGAGATCGATATATTCGACCGCTTGTGTACGCAGGCCAATGTCCGTCGCGATCACATGATCGGTGCGCGTTACTGCCTGTGCACGGCACTGGACGAAGCCGTGATGAAGTCGGCTTGGGGCCGGGATGTCCGGATTGCGGGGGAATGGGCCGGGCAGAGCCTCGCGTCAACGCTTCTGGAAGACAGCAAGGGCGGGACGAAAATTTATCTGCTTATCGGCCGGTTGATGCAGGAGCCGGATGAGCATCGCGATCTGCTGGAGGTGATTTACCGCGTGCTGAGTCTCGGGTTCGAAGGACAGTATCGCGGTATGACCCGACAGCATTTCGCCGTACGCCAGCGCGTTTACAACGAGATCATGCGGGGCCGGGAGCATGTGCCTCAGGCGCTGTCACCGAACGGAACATCTCACGAACAGAGGCAGCGCATGTCGTTTTTCGAGTTTCCGGTGTGGATCACGGTGACAGTGCTGTCGGTCATCCTGCTTGGCCTGTTCGGTTACTTCAAATACGAACTGTCGACGCGCAGCGCGGATATCCAGAAGCAGATCATCGACATCGGCCGGATGATGCCGCCGTCTGCATCGCCACCTTTGCGCCCGACGGATTTGCCGAAAAAATGAGATCTCGCCGGGCAGGCGTGCATCGCGTGCCCGTCCGGCGCACTGCGTCGTGACGCGCGATCAGCCGTGCGTCAGCGTCAGCGCATGGAACTTCACGACGGTGCCGGGCGTCGTCGGCAGAGAACCGGACACAGCCGTCCAGTCGTAGTCGCTCGCCTTGAAGCAGAAGCGCTCGCCGTCGAAGCTCGAATCCGTCGTGAAGGTCTTGATCGTGCCAGTCGCCACGAGCCGTTCGCGTGTTGGCTTGAGGGGGCAGGCAGACGCAGGCGTTACGACGCCGTCGCCGCGACGTGCTGCGCGATGCGCGCCGCACATGCGTCGGGCGTCGCGTCGGACGTATCCAGCACCATCTGGCTGAATGGCCGCGCCGCATACCCTTCCCGATACATCTCGGCGATACGCTGCCGCTCCCAATCCGTCAGTGCGCGCGTGCCGCGATTCGAAGCCGCGACCGCTTCGGGCGGCGCGAGCGTCACGACGAACAACCGCGCATCGCGTGCGTCGCAGGCGGCGCGCAGCCGTTCGAATTCCGCGTCGCCGATCGGATAGGCGATCACCAGATGGCGCTCGCGCGCCTGCGTGATTTGCGTGACGAGACGCTTCAGCGCGATCGCCCACTGCACGTCGAACGGTGCGTCGTCGGGCGCATCGTGATCGTCGCCGTCGATGAAGCGCGCAACGGGCAGCGCGCGTGCGAGTGCGCTGCCGATCGTCGTCTTGCCGCTGTTGATCGGGCCGTTCAGGTGGATGACGGTGAGAGACGGGTTCGATGCAGAAATCATGATGGCGTGCTTGAGCGGAACGCCTGCATTGTGCCTCGGCGTGAAATATATTTGTAATGTCGGCGGCGAAGCGATTGGAGAAATTATTCGATAAAGCGCCCTAAAGAAAATCGCGGCGTCGCCGTTACCCTTCCTCGGTAGCTCACAAAAGTATTACTAAAGCAGTACAACCACACGACCAGACAACCGAGGGCGCACGGCCGGCGAAGCCGTGCGCAGGATCAGAATGGGATGCACCGATTCGATGGGGCGCGCAGGCATCGGGGGCCGGCGCGTGCTGTGTCTTTGCCTTGCCGCGGCAGGACTGCTGCCGCATTGCGCCGCCGCCGCGGGGATCGTCCCGGACGGCGGCACGCCCACGAGCGTGTCGATTGCGCCGAACGGCCGGCAGCTCGTCAATCTTGCACCGGCGGTCGCCGGCGTATCGAGCAACACGTATTCGTCGTTCAACGTGACGGCCGCCGGCGCCACGCTGAACAACGTCGGCATCAACGCGCGCACGATCGTCAACCAGGTGACGAGCACGAACCGGAGCCTGATCGAAGGCGAGATCGCCGTGGCGGGGCCGCGTGCGAACGTCGTGCTGGCCAATCCGAACGGCATCACTGTCAACGGCGGCTCGTTCGTCAATACGGGGCACGTCGCGCTGTCCACCGGCAACGTGACCTTCAACGATCTGCAGATCGCGCCCGGCGTGATTCAGCGCAACGTCGTGCTCGATACGTCGACCGGCACGATCGTCGTCGGTCCGGGCGGCCTGGCCGGCGCGCTGATCGGGCTGGATCTGATCGCGAAGAACATCATCGTGGACGGCGCGATCGACAACACGTTTTCGTCGGCGACGGCCGGCGTGCGCCTGCTGGCCGGCCGCAGCCGGGTCGAGCTGAACACGGGGCTGTCGCCGACCGACAACGCCAACGACTGGCTCGCGCGCACTGCGACGACGAACCCGGAAACCGGATCGTCCTATGCGATCGACATCACCGCTGCGGGCAGCGTGACAAGTGGGCGCGTGCAACTGATCGTCACGGATCGCGGACCGGGCGTGCGCAGTGCCGGCGCGATGAACGCGTCGCTCGGTGACTTCACGCTGACTTCAAACGGCAACGTCGAGATGTCGCACGCGAAGATCGACGTCGCGCGCGATCTCGACGTTGCCGTGCAGGGCGGCATTACGCTGACCGACACCGAAATAAAGGCGAACGGCGGCCACGCAAGCCTGTCCGCGGCCGATGCGATCGCGCTGACCGGCAGCAGCCTGATGGCGTCCGGCAGCGTGAAGCTGAACGGCGCGGGGATCGCACTGAACCCCGACGATGCGATGGCAGGCTCGACCGTCGCCTCGTCGCAAAGCGGCGTGGTGCTCAAGAGCACGGCGGACATCGTGAATGTCGGCTCGCTCGTGCAGGGGCAGGCCGCGATCGACGCGGATGCCGATTCGGCGGGCGCGGTGACGCTGAGCGCGGCCGGCCGCATTCTGAACCAATCGACGCCGCAGACGCGGATCGGCATCCTGTTCGGCGTGAAGGGCGACGTGTCGCTGACCGCAGGCGCCGATATCGTCAATCAGAATGCGCGGATCCTGTCGAACCGGAACGTCAGCATCGACGCGGGCGGCGACCTGCAGAACATCGTCGACCACAGCACCGGCGTGCAGAACGGCGCGGTGGTCGGATTCTCCGAACAGGGCAGCCGCTTCCTGTTCTTCCGGCATCGCAGCGACGGCTTCAGCGTCGACTACGGGGCACTGGCCGACGCATCGAAACTCGCCTACATCACGGCCGACGCGGGGAACGTGACCGTGCGCGCCGCGAACGTGACGAATATCGGCGGATCGATCCTGTCGAACGGCGGCGCCATCGACATCGCCGCGCGCGACCGCATCCTGGCTCAAGCGATCTTCACGGGACAGGCATCGTACCGGCGCGCGTGCTTCGTGTTCTGCCGCGCGAGCGCGTCGTCGAGCGTGCAGGCGTTCGGCGGCGTGATCGAAGCCAATGCCGACATCCTGCTGAAAGCCGGTACGCAGATCACGAACACCGGTGGAACGGTGCTGGCGCTCGGCGCATTGACGCTCGATGCACCGAAAACCCTTGCGCAGGGCGTACCCGGTTACACGGTCGTCAACCGCAACCACGACCTGAAGGCATGGTTCGGTAATCGCTGGGCGGCCATCTATGCCGCCGATTCCGGCGGCCTCTTCACGGGCGGAACCGGCAAGGTGCGTCTGACCGGCGAGGCCGACATCGACGGCGGCGCGTACAGCGCGCCCGAAGGCGTGCTGGCGGCAGGCGGCATGGTGACGATTCGGCCGCCGCATCGCGATCTCGTGACGATCGGCAACGGCAATCACATGGGCCTCGTGTCGTGGTTCGGTCTGTGATGTTGCGCGTGCCGCACCGCATTGCCGCAACGTTTGCGCTGACGATCGGCGCGGCGTCGCCTGGCGCGCACGCGCAGCTCGCGGGCGTGCCGCCGGCCGGCCCGGTGCCGGGCCTTGGCGCGCTGCCGCCCGGCTTCGCGGTGCCGCGTGCGGAACAGGACCCCGCGCAGCGTCTGCTCCAGGAGCAGCGCGACCGGCAGCGCCGCGACGAGATCGCGCAGCCGCCCGCGCAGATCGCGTTGCCCGAGCAGCCGGCGATGCCCGACCTGCCGCCGGGCGCCGACGTCGACACGCTGCCGGACGTCGCGCCGACGTTCCTGATCGAGCGGATCGAATTCGCCGGCGACACGATCCTCGGGCAGCCCGAACTGGACCGTATCGCGGCGCCGTTCATCGGCAGGCAACTCGGGCGCAACCGGATCAACCTGCTGCTGCGCCGGCTGACCGAAGCGTTCATTGCGCGCGGCTATATCACGACGCGTGCATACCTCGGGCCGCAGAACCTCGCATCCGGCGCTCTGAAGATCAACCTCGTCCCGGGCCACGTGGCTGCGTTGACGCTGAACGGCAAGCCGCTGCGGCCGCGCGATCCGGACGAGAAGTGGTACGAGGTGCGTGGCGGCGGCCTGCTGACCGAAGCCGGCACGGCATGGGCGTTTGCGAGCGCGCCGGGCGACCTGCTGCGCCTGCCCGATCTCGAACAGGGTGTCGACCAGATCAACCGGCTGCGGCGCAATCAGGCGGAAATCCGGATCCTGCCGGGCGAAGCGCCGGGCGATTCGATCGTCGCGATTTCGAACCGCTACGGCGATCGTCTGCATTACGACTTCGGCATCGACAACTACGGCAGCTCGCAGACCGGCACGACGCGCTATCGGGCCGGCATCGAAGCCGACAACGTGATCGGGTTGCAGGAGTCGCTGTCGTTCAGCTACGTCGGGACGACGGACACGAACGCGCTCGTGTTTTCCGCGGCGGTGCCGTACGGGTATCAGACCTTCAGCTATACGGCGTCGATGTCCGAGTACCAGCAGACGATCGGCGACGTCGCGCTGCTCGCGGGGCGCACGTTCAGCCAGATGCTCGGCTGGAACGACGTGCTCGTGCGCTCGCCGCGCGGGCGCCTGAGCGTCGACGTGACGCTCAACAAGCTGCGCACGGAGCGCGACGTCAACGGCATCCCGCTGTCGCCGCAGAACCTGACGGTGCTGCGCGTCGCGCTGAACGGGTTGTCCCGGTTCGTCATGCGCGACCAGGGCGCGGCCGCGACCTGGGATGTCGGCGTATCGCAGGGCTTGCCCTGGCTTGCGGCCAGCCACGACGCATCGGACATCGGCATCGACGATGCGCACAGCCAGTTCACGAAGCTTGACGCGACCGGCACGCTGCAGTTTGCGCTCGGCAATCTCGCGGGATCCGCGTGGGCCTATCGCGGCACGCTGCGCGCGCAGTACAGCCGCGTCGCGCTGTTCGGCAACGAGCAGATCTTTCTCGGCGGCATGAGCTCGGTCCGCGGGTTTACCGAGGGCGGGATCGCGGGCGACAGCGGCGTGTTCGCGCGCAACGAATGTGCGTGGCAGAACGTGCCCGCGTGGCATGACGCACGCATCGAGCCGTACGTGTTTCTCGACGGCGGCAAGACGCACCTGAACGCGCAGGGCGGCTGGCCGACGCTCGTCGGAACGGGTGTCGGCGCGCGCGCGCAATGGCGCCTGAAAAGCGGGACGGTGTCGGCCGAAGTGCTGGTCGGGCAAGCGCTCGCGCAACCGGCGGCGCTCGGCAAGAAGGCTACCGTGCTGCTGGCAACACTCAACTGGTCAGACTGATGGAGAACCTCATGAATCGCCTGTCGAGCGGCCGCACGGTCGCGATGCAATCGAACCTTTCCGCCCTTGTTCGCAAGATCGGCATCGCGCTCGCCACTGCGGCGCTTTGCGGCGCTGCGGCACAGCAAGCGTACGCACTGAACAAGGCGGAGAAGAAACCCGTCGACGCGGCCGCCGCAATGCCCGCCGGCGCGGTCGCGAGCGTGAACGGCGTGCCGATCGCGCAGGCGCAAATCGACGAAGCCGTGCGCATGTCGAAGGCGCCCGATACGCCCGCGCTGCGCGCGGCGCTGAAGAATCAGCTGATTGCGCGCGAGCTGTTTCGCCAGGCGGCGCTGAAGCAGCATTACGACACGAAACCGCAGGTCGTTGCCGCGGTCGAGCAGGCGAAGGCGCTGGCGATGACGCAGGCGTACCTGCGCGATCAGGTCAAGCCGGCACCCGTCGCGGAAGCGGACGTCAGGGCGCGCTACGACGCGGTCGTCGCGACACTCGGCGAAAACGAATACAAGCCGAGCGTGATCGCGGTCAACGACGCCGACACCGCGAAACAGATCATTGCGCGACTCAAGAAGGGCGAGGACTTCGGCCAGCTCGCGCAGCAGTTCAGCAAGGGGCCTGCCGCAGCGCAGGGCGGCGCGCTCAACTGGATCTCGTTCAAGACGCCGATCGAAGCGGGTCATACGCAAAACTGGCCGCAGCCGCTCGCCGAAGCGCTCGTGAAGCTGCCGCAGGGCGGTCTGACGCGCGAGCCTGTGCAGGTCGGTGACGCGTACTGGATCCTGCGTGCCGACGACAAGCGGCCGACGCAGGTGCCGACGTTCGATCAGGCGAAGGACACGCTGCGACAGCAACTCGAGCAGGTCGCGATGGAGAAGGCGACCGCGCAGATGGTCGCGGACCTGATTCGCAACGCGCGGATTCAGCAGTAGGCAGCAAGTAGCAGGTAGCAGGTAGCAGGTAGCAGCGTCGGGCAACGGCCCGGCGAACACGCATGCGATGCCGGGCGGGGAAATCCCGGCATCGCGCGGCGCCACGGTCGGCCGGCCGATGGCGCACGGCGCAAGTCATAAAACGAAGCGAACAACAGAAGATGAACACGTCCAAGCGTAAGACCTTGCAGCAGCTTGCCGCCGCCGGTGCGGCGCGAATCGGTGCGCGTGCGCGATCGGCGGCATGTGCGCCGCGTTTCCTCGCGGTTGCACAGGTCGCGGGTTCGTACCGCTGGTGGCAGCGCGCGACCAGCGCGCTCGTTGCGCTGACGATGTTCATCGGCCCGATTACGGTCACCGTCGAGCAGTGCCGCGATGCGGCCGGCGTGCTCGGCGCGGGCAATCGCCGTGTCGACGACGACGCATGGCAGCGGCTGCTCGATTTCGCGTCGCTGCGCGTGCGATTCTCGATGCAGCTTGCGGCTGCCGCGCCGATTACCGATCCGACGGCGCCGATCTCGTTTCAGCCCGCCATCACGCAGTCGACCGGCGCCGGCGGCGGCGTGCCGATCGTCAATATCACCGCGCCGAACGCGGCCGGCATTTCTCTGAATCAGTATCAGCAATTCAATATCGATCCGGTCGGGCTGATTCTGAACAACAGCCTGATGTCGGGCACGTCGCTGACGGGCGGCAACGTGCAGGCCAACCCGAACCTGAACGGCCGCACGGCGAGCGTGATCGTCAACCAGGTCACGTCGACGGGCAATGCGTACGCGAGCTTGCTGAACGGCCCGCTCGAAGTGTTCGGCGCACCCGCGGCCGTCGTGATCGCGAACCCGAACGGGATCACGACGCGCGGCACTGGCTTTACCAACACGATCGGCGTGACGTTGTCGACCGGCGCGCCGCAGTTCCTCAGTGGCGTCGGCGGCAGCGCGACCGACTTCGCGAACGCGAAGGCGCTCGGCTACAACGTGACCGGCGGTCACCTGCAAATCGAGGGCAATGCCGGCGTCAACGGGCCGGGCGCGGGAATCGAGGGGACCGTCGGCACGATCGACCTGATCGGCGAGACGATCGGCATCAATGCCCCGCTCTATGCGGGCACGCGCATCAACGCGATCGCTGGACGACAGTTCGTGACGCCGTCCGTCGTGGACGCATACGGCACCACGTACGGTACGGCATCGAACGGCTCGGACAATTCCGCCGCGGCGATCAATGCCGCGAACGGCGGCGCGAACCGTTCGCTCGCGATCGACGCGACCGCATTCGGCGCGATGACGGCCGGCCAGATCCAGGTGATCGGCACCGCGGCAGGGATGGGCGTGCGTGCCGACGCGCAGCTTGCCGCGAATGCGGGCGACCTGCTGCTGTCGGCGAACGGCGACGTGTCGGTTGCCGGTTCGGCCGCGCAGCGGCAGGCGACGGTTCATAGCACCGGCAATGTGTCGATGACCGGCGCACACATCGGGGTCGGCGGCTATGCGATCGATGCGAACGGCGACGTGACGTCGACCGGCACGATCCAGTCGGGCGGCAAGCTTGCCGTTTCGGCCGGCGGTAACGTGAACGTCGCGAACGCGCAATCGAGCGGCGACATGACGATCGCAGGCGGCACGAATGTGGCGCTCGGCGACGTACAGGGCGGCGGTGCGTTGTCGGTTGTCGCGCGCGGCACGAACGGCACGGGCGACGTGAACCTGAACGGCACGTCGGTCGTAACCGGCGCAACCACCGTGCAGGCGGCCCGCGACGTCAACGTGAACGGGCAGACGAACAGCGGCACGCTACAAGTCACCGCGCAACGCGATGCGACGGTCAACGCGGCGCTGCAGACGTCGGGCGATCTGGCGTTGACGGCCACGCAGGGCAATGTCGCCGCCCATGCGGCAGTGAAGAGCGGCGGCAATCTGGCGCTGACGTCCGGACAGGACACCCTCGTCGCATCGCAGGCGACCGCGCAGAACGCGGTCGGCGTGCACGCGGGGCGCGACCTGAGCGTGAGCGGTTCGCTCGCGAGCGGAACGACGTTCGCGGCCGATGTCGCGCGCGATGCGTCGGTCGGCGGCTCGCTGATGGTCGGGACCGACGCGCGTGTCGACGCGGGGCGCAACGTCGACGCATCGGGTGTCGTGATCGTCCAGCGCAACGGGACACTGAGCGCACGCAACGACATCACGGGAAGCGGTTCGATCGCGTTCGGCCAGAACGGCGCGTTGAATGCCGCGCATGACGTTGCGCTGACCGGCAAGCTGCTCGCCAATGGCCTGCAAGTCGACGCCGGCAACAGCGCGAGCCTTGCGGCGGTCCAGTCGGGCGGCGCATTCGGCGTGACGGCAAACGGCAGCGCCGGCGGCGGCGACGTCGCGTTCAACGGCAACGCGGCGGCGCTCGGCGCGGCCGACGTGCACGCGGCGCGCGACGTCGTCGTGAACGGCACGCTCGCAGGCGGCGCGCAGGTCGCGCTTGCCGCGCAGCGCAACGTGATCGTCAACGGCAGCGGCACCGTGCAGGCCGTCGGCGATCTCGCGATGACGGCGGCGAGCGGCAGCGTCACGTCGGCCGGCACGTTGAACGGCGCGGGCGCGCTGACGGCGCAGGGCGCGCAGGACGTCGCGCTGACCGGCGCGACGACCGTAACGGGCGATGTGACCGCAACGGCTGGCCGGGATCTCGTGATCGGCGGTGCGTTGGCCGGGCAGGGTGTCGCGACGCTCACGGCCGCGCGCGACATCGTCGCTGGCGGCACCAGCGGCTTCGTGCAGGACACGACGCTGAGCGCGGGGCGCGATATCGGCGTGACCGGTGCGTTCCAGGGGCGCGCCGTCTCGATGACGGCAGCCGGTTCGATCGCGCTGAACGACGTGCAGGCCAACGCGGGGCTTCGGCTCGCGACGCGCACGGGCGACGTTTCGATCGGCGGCGACGTGAATTCGCTGACGAGCGGGACGATCGACGCGGCGCGCGACGTGATCGTCAATGGCACGTTGCGCACGGCAAGCGGCCTGGTCATCGGTGGCGGCCGCAATACGTCGATCGGCGGGACGGTCCAGTCGAACGGCGACGTCGCGCTGACGAATGCGGCCGGCTCACTGACGAGCACCGGCAATATCCAGTCGGGCGGCAATCTGTCGGTGAACGCCGCGCAGTCCGTGGATCTGGGCACGCATTCGACGTCGTCGCTCGGCGACCTGACCGTGAACGCGGGACGCGACCTGACGATGAACGGCTCCGTCGTCGCGCAGGGCAACGGCACGCTGAACGCCGGCGGCGCGATAGGCGGTGCGGCCGCCGTTGCGTTCGGGCTCGCGGCGAACCTCGGGTCCGGCGGCGATACGAATCTCACCGGTTCGCTGCGCGGCGGCAACGTGCGGACGACGGCCGGCGGATCGGCCACGCTGCACGACGTGCAGGCTGCAACGACGCTCGCGCTCGGCGCGGCGAACGACCTGAGCGTGACCGGTGCGGTGACGGGCGGCGCGGACGTCGTGCTCGCCGCCGCGCGCAATATCGACATCAGCGGTTCGTTGCAGTCGGCCGGCAACACGTCGCTGCTGGCGACGGGCGGCAGTGTCGGATCGACCGGTGCGATCGCGAGCAATGGCGCGTTCGACGCGCAGGCAGGCAGTGACATCAACCTCGGCGGCAACACGACCGTGTCGCGCGACACGACGCTCGCGGCAGGACGCGACGTCAACGTAAGCGGATCGCTGGCCGGACAGGGACAAGGCGTCGTCAATGCGGCGCGCGACATCGTCGGTGCAGGCACGTTGACGTTCCGCCAGCAGGCGACGCTCGAAGCCGGGCGCGACGTCGCGCAGCGAGGGCTGATCCAGGGGCAGTCGGTCAGCGTGACGGCGGCCGGCAATGCGGCCGTGAACAACGTCGAGTCGACCGGCACGATCGCGCTGCGCGCGAACGGTACGAACACCGCAACGGGCGCAGGCGATCTGCGCATCGACGGTTCGGTCGCCGCCGCGGGCGCGATCACGGCGTTCGCGCAGAACGACGTTGCGATCGGCGGCAAGGTCGCGAGCGGTTCGACGGTCGGCGTCAACGCGCAGCGGAACATCGCAGTGGGCGGCGCGATCGAGTCGGTCGGCGACACAGTGCTCGCTGCCCGGCAAGGCAGCCTCAACGCAACCGGCGGCATCAACAGCGGCGCCAGGCTCGATATCGCGACCGGCCTCGACCTGTCGCTGGGCGCGAGCACCAGCGCGATCGGCGATGCGATGCTGACGGCCGGCCGCGATGCCACGCTGAACGGCACGATGGTCGGACAGGCGAACGGCACGGTGACGGCCGGCCGCGACATCAACGGCGGCGGCAAGCAGGCGTTTGCTGCGACCGCAAACTATACGGCGCAGCGTGACGTCGCGCTGACGGGCGGCATGCAGGCGGCTGCGATCACGGTGATCGGAGGGAACAATGCATCGCTGCACGACGCGTCGTCGTCCACCACGCTGACGCTGACCGCGAACGGCAATGCCGGCGAAGGCGATGCGGGCATCACCGGCGCGGCATCGGCGCAGGGCGCGGCGAGCATTACGGGCGCGCGCGACGTGTCGATCAGCGGCACGCTCGGCAGCGGCGATGCGCTGGCATTGACTGCGCAACGCAACGTGTCGGTCAGTGGCGGCGTGGAGTCGAGGGGAGATCTGAACACGACCGCGACGAACGGCAGCGTGCTGCTGACCGGCTCCGCGACGACCGCGGGCGCGTTCAACAGCATGTCCGGGCTCGATACGCAGCTCGGCGGCCAGATCGCGGTGGCGAAGCAGACCCGCGTGCAGGCCGGCCGCGATATCGCGTTGACCGGGGCACTCGCGGGACAACTTGACGGCGCGCTGAGCGCGGGGCGCGACATCGGCGGTGCGGGGTCGGCGGCATTCGCGCAGGCGGCGGCCCTCGACGCGGCGCACGACGTGGCGCTGACCGGCGCGCTGCAAGGCGCGAGCGTCAACGTAACGGGCGGGAACCATGCGGGGCTCGGCACGGTTCAGGCCGTCAGCGGCAATCTCGACGTAACGGCGAAGGGCGGTGCGGGTGGCGGCGACGTGACGATCGGCGGGGCGGCAACCGCGTTCGGAGCGATGCAGCTGCAAGCCGCACATGACGTATCCGTTGCGGGCGCAATCAACACCGGCGGCACGGCGACGATCAATGCGGCGCACGGTGTCGCGCTTTCGGCGGTCAATTCGGCGGGGAATCTCGGCATAACCGCATTGAGCGGCAATGCGACGGCGGCAAGCCTGACGACACAGGGCAACCTCAACGTCAGTGCCGTGCAGGACATTGCGGTCACCGGACAAGCCGTCGCGGGCGGGAATGCATTGCTGAACGCCGGTCACGACATGACGCTGACTGGCGGTATCGGCGCGCAGCAAAGCGGCACGTTGACGGCCGGCGGCTCGGTGAGCGCTGGCTCAATCGCGTTCGCCCAGCAGGCGACCGTCAATGCGGGCGGCAGTATCGCGGTCGCGGGCAGCGTCGGGACCAACGGCGATCTCGCGATGATCGCCGGTAACGATCTGTCGGCCGGCTCGGTGCAGGCGGGCGGTGCAATCGGTTTGCAGGCACAGGGCCGCAACGGCGCCGGCGACGTGATGGTGAACGGCGCGGTGGCATCGGGCATCGCGACGACGATCACGGCCGCGCGCGACGCGGGCATCGGTGCGGCGTCGAGCGGTGGCGCGCTGAGCGTGACCGCGGGACGCGATCTCGGTGTCGCGGGCGCGATCAATTCGAACGGCGATGCGGCGCTGACCGCGACGACGGGCAATCTCGGCGTCGGCGGGGCGGTCGTGTCGACCGGGAATTTCCGGGCAAATGCTGGCGGTGGACTGGCGCTGCTTTCCGGCGGGCTCGTGAACGGCGACACGGCACTGACGTCGGGCGGCGCGATGACGCTCGGCGGCGCGCTGTTCGGCCTCGGGGCCGCGAGCATCAACGCGGGCGGTGCGATTGCCGGCGGCGCGGCGCTGACGTACGGCAAGGACATCGCCGTCAATGCTGGCGGCGGCATTGCGCTCGGCGCGATTCAGGGGGCCGGGAAGTTTACGGCGGTGTCCGGCGGCGACATGTCGTTCGGTGCGACCACCGCGGTCGGCGACGTATCGGCTAAGTCGAATGCCGGCAGCGTGACGTTCGGCGGGCTGTTGCAGTCGGGCGGCAACGTCACGGTTCAGGCTGCGAACAACGTGTCGCTCTCGGGCGGTGCTGCATCGATGGGAACTGTCAACGTCAACGGCATCAACGGCAACGTGTCGGTCGCGGGCGTGTCGTCGAACGGCGATACGACGTTGCATGCGGGGCAGACCGTCACGTTGAGCGGCAACAGCATCGTTGCGGGGCAACTCGGTGTGTCGGGCGGCAACGTCACGCTGAGCGGTTCGGCAGTCGGGTCGAAGAACGTGACCGTTTCCGCGCAGGGGACGGTCGATGCCGGCAATGCTTCGCTCGTCGCATCGCAGAACCTGCAGGTGAACGGCTCGAACGTGACGCTCGGCAATGCGACGGTCGGCGGCGCGCTCACCGCGCAGGCATCGAACCAGCTCACGCTGGCGGGCGGCAAGGCAGTGAACGTCGTCGGCAACGCGACGCTGACTTCGCAGAACGGGCTGTATAACGCCGCGAACGTGCTGGCCGGATCGCTCGATGTGTCTGCACCGAACCTCACGAATGCGGCCGGTGCGTCGCTCGCGTCGATCGGCACGACGACGATCAATGCATCGAGTTTTGCGAACGCCGGGCTGGTGAACGGGACGACGACCAACGTCACCGTCGGGGGCGCGCTGACGAACGTCGGCGGCTCGCTGATGGCCGTGAACGCGCTCAACGTCAATACCGGTACGCTGAACAACCAGAACGGGATCGTCTTTGCCGGCAACCCGCAGGCCGCGACCGGTGCGACCGGCGACGTGTCGCTGACGATCAATGGCGGGAACGGCGCGTTCTACAACGCGGGCGGACAGTTGCTCGCGCAACGGAACATGGGGATCAGCGCGGTCAACATGGCGTTCGATCCGTCGCAGGGGACGATCAGCCAGGGTGGCAATCTGTCGATCACGGCCGGGTACGTGAACGTCGGCGGCACGTGGAATTACGGCGGGCAGAGCGTTTCGCTGACGGGGCTGAACGGGATCACGAACGACGGCACGATCACGGGCACTGCGCCGCTGACGCTGACGGCCGGCGGCAGTTTCGAGAATCACGGGCAGGTCACCGGGTCGGACGTGACGTTCAACGGCATGCTGAACAACTCTGCTGGAGCGGTGGTGCATGCGGACGATGTATTGGCGTTGAACGGCAACACGATGAATCGCGGCACCGTCGAGGCGGGTAGCCTGCTGACAGTGAATGGCGGGAATTACGACAACCAGGGGGCGACGACGCAGTCGAAGGGAGATGCGGTGTTCCGTCTGGGCGGGACGCTGCAGAACACAGGTGGGTCGATCTTTGCGCAGCGGAATGTCGATATTTCCGCTGGCGCGGTCGTGAATGATCAGACGGCGCCGGGCGCGGCGACGACGACGACGCGGGACGTTGTCGATCCCACGTTGCTGTGGTCGGCCGCCGTGGGCACAAAGACCGAGTGGCGGCTGTCCCGCATTCCGGGGCCGGGCGACAGCGGATCGAACTACACGCCCAGCCCGCGTACTGTCAATGCAACGCTCGGGGACCTTCTTTCCCCTTCCGGGTTGTCGACGGACTCCGCCAGCCGACAGTGCGCGGGGCTGGATCGTTGCTTTATCGTCGGTACGCAGCCTGCGGCCGGATCGGGAGCGATCACGTTTGGCCAGTATGATGCGTACTTGGGAGCGGGGAACGCTACCGATGTCTATCTTCCGAAATGGGCGATCGAAACGGGTGCGACGGCGCCTTCGTCGATTACGCAGACATTCACGCTGCCGACTGTTCACGAAACGGTAACAAGTCAACAGGCTGGTACTTCGGGGGTCATTTCCGCAGGGAATTCGATCTCGCTCTCGGCATCGTCGCTGTCGAACCGCGGCGGGCAGATCGCCGCGCAGGGCGATATCAGACTGAACATCCAATCGCTGGACAACAGTGCAGTCGCGCCTACGCTCGTCAATCAGACGGTGCGGCAAGTCGATCAAGCGCAGTACACGACGTTTCTCACGCAGCTTAACGACGCGCTGTCGAAATCGACCTCGCTGAATCTGTTGCCCGGCTGGACGTACGGCGGTTTTGGCCCGATCTTCGTAAAGGACTCGGGCAGCCCGGCGGATAGCTTGCCGGTAACGACGTTCACGATCGCGGTCAACAGCACCGCGCCGACGTCAACCGGCACCCTGAGTTCGTCTACGCCGACGGGCATGATCGCGGCTGGACACGACTTGTCAGTGGGTGGCGGAAATCTGGATAACGCAGGCTTGCTGTACGCAGGCAACAATGTCGCCATTGCGTCCGGCACCCTGACCAACCAGGGCGGCAACCAGCAAAACTACTCGAGCCAGGTCGGCTGCGCGTCGGGCGTGCCGAATTCCGCATGCGGCAACGCAGGCCAACCTCGCGGCAACAATCCGACCACGACGACGTTCGGCTACAACCAGAACGACGCGACGATCTACGCCGGTCATGACCTCGTCATCGCAGCCGGCCAGATCAACAACACGTACGGCAACCTGCTCGCGGGTCACGACATCGTCATCGGCGGTGTCGGCACGACCGCGAGCTCGACCACGCCCGCACAGAGCCTGAACAACACGTCAGGCAACATCGTCGCGGGCAACGACATCAAGCTCAACGTGTCGGGCGCGATCACGAACAATTTGCCGCCGCCTGTTCCCGTACATGAGAACTACGGCAAGCAGGAGCAATACTCCGGCTGCATGACTGCCGGCGGCTACAAGGAAAGCTACTGCGAAGGCTACGTCGACAAGCAGTCGGGCAGCTCGTCGGTGATCAGCGCGGGCAACAACCTGCAGATCAACGCAGGCAGCCTGACGAACATCGGCAGCCTGATCGCCGCCGGCAACAACGCGACGATCGCCGTTGCAGGCCCCGTGGTCAACGAGGCGCAGGTGCTGAACGCCTACTGGCACTCGCATTGGGTGCAGGAAACGGGCATGTTCAGCAGCGACAAGCGTCACGATATCTGGGCGTGCGGCACGCCTGAGCAGTGCAAGGCGTTGTACGGCAGCGCGTATACGAGCACCGGTGGCACGATCGATCCGCCGACGCCCGTCGGCAACATCGCGGCGACGATTCAGGCGCCGAATCTGTCGATTTCCTCGAACGGACAAATCCAGAACGTCGGCAACGTGCTCGGTACGTACGTGTCGCTTACGGGCCAGAAGCTGATCAACGGCATCACGACGGCGAATACCTATACGCCGCGCGTGAACGCGCCGTCGCAAGTCATTTCGCTGAGCCCGGTGGACTTGCCGGGGCTGAATTTGTCGGTGCCGCGCGCGATTGGTACGGGCACGCTGCCGACGCCTGTCGCCGGCAAGGCGTCGTACGTCGACGGGTCGCTCGGCGGCTCCTCGCTCGGCTCGCGCGGGCCGCAGGACCTGCTGAACAACCTGCCGCAGAGCCTTCAGCCGTCGTCGACGCTGTTCTACTACAACCCGCAGGAAGAGGACCTGCTGTTGCAGCAGGCTGCGCTGAAGCAGACCGGGAAGTCGAGCTTTGTCGACGGTCTGACGTACGACAACAAGAACAACGTGTCGGTGACGACGCAGGAAAAGGAGTACCTGTACCAGAACGCGATCGACTACTCGAAAGCACATGACCTTCAACTCGGCGCTGCGCTGACGCAGGAGC
This sequence comes from Burkholderia sp. FW306-1C-G01B, assembly GCF_058781685.1. Classification (NCBI taxonomy): domain Bacteria; kingdom Pseudomonadati; phylum Pseudomonadota; class Betaproteobacteria; order Burkholderiales; family Burkholderiaceae; genus Burkholderia; species Burkholderia sp. FW306-1C-G01B. The sequence continues at coordinate 169,722 of NZ_JBYSWZ010000001.1, read as the reverse complement.
AGATCAACGCGCTCGATCGGCCGATGCTGTGGTACGTGGAGCAGACGGTGCCGGACCCGACGTGCCACGCGACGGGTACGGCGTCGTGTCCGACGATCACCGCGTTGATGCCGCAGGTGTATCTGCCGCAGGACACGCAGGCGATGTCGGCGGGCGGCAATATCTCCGGACGCGACGTCACGCTGAAGTTCAATCAGGACGGCAACGGCAGCATTCTCAATACGGGGAGCATCACGGCGTCGGGGACGCTGAGCGTCGATACGCACACGCTCACCAATCAGGCGAATCAGGTCAACGTCGGGGAGATCTGGCAGAAGGTCGACGGCGGGTATCTGAACACGACCGGCACGGTTGTGCAGCCGGGCGGGTTCATGAGCGCGGCGAACATGGAGTTGAATGTTCAGGCGCTGAACCAGATCGGTGGGGCGCTGCAGAAGCTGAACGCCGATGGGACCGTTGACGCGGCTTCGACGCAGGCGATGCTTGCATCGCTGCAACGGCAACTTGGCGGCGACTTCACGCAAGAGACGGTAGCGGACCATCTGCATTCGGAGTTTGTAAAGCAGGGTGGATTCGGTCCGGAGCAGCTTCTTTCGATGGCTGCTGCTGTCGCGTTGTCCGTGATGGGTATGCCAGTCGTGGCGGCCATGGTGTCGACCGCGATGAACCAGGCGTTCAGCGATCAAGGGTTCAGCCTGGGGCAAGTTCTCAAGGCCGGAGCGGTTGCTTATGTGACGCAGGGGTTGACCGAAGGGCTTGAGCTCAATGCGTTGCCGATGCAGACGATCGGAAACAACATCGCAGCGAATACGATCACCGCGCAGCAGCTGCTTCAGGGAGCGTTTGAAATTGTCGGCCGTGGGTTGGTATCGGCTACCGTCGATACGGTCGCGTATGGGGGCAGTTTTGGGAGCGCATTGAAAGGAAGCGTCGTTAGCGATCTGGCTGCGATTGCGGCGAGCACTGTCGGCCAATTGAATCTTGGCAATGCTTTCGGCGAAGGTGGTCTGGGCAAGGTCGGATACGTGACGGCGCATGCGGCACTCGGATGTGCTATGAGTGCGGCTGGCGGTACGGGCTGCGCGAGTGGTGCGATTGGCGGGGCCACGAGCGCTGCGCTTAATTCGACCATTGATGCAAACGGCAATGTTCCGGCACCTGTACTGGCTGCCATTGGGACGCTGGTAACGGGGAGCATTGCGGGCGCTCTTGGATTCGACGTGCAGGGCGCGGTGACGGCGGCGCAGAATGAAACGCTGAACAATTGGCTGAGCCATAAGCCGGCCAGTCCGATGGAATTGTCCGAGCAGCAACAGCTCGACAAGGCTGTCGTAGCCTGCAACGCTGGGAGCTCGGACGCGTGCAAGGTTAAGAACGCGTTGCTGGCTCGCTCGCAACAACGTGATGCTGCACTGGCCAGTGCGTGCGCGGGCGGCTCGGGAACGCCAGCCTGTAAGGCTGCTGTCACGGCCGCACTTGCGGGTGGAAATAACGTCCAGTTTGTCAACGGCACGGCTTACGCATGGGATCCGAATGCGCCGGCCTTCAAGGGGATCGGCAACCCGTATCAAACGCTTTATGCCGCCTCGTTTGACGGTCAGCTTGCTGCCAGCGTGGCTGACGGACTCCAGATCGCTCCCATCGATATCCCCGGCGTCGCTGCGCTTACGAGTGTAATTGTCAAGGGCTTCGGAAAGCTGTTTGGTGCTGGAGCGGAGGCAGTGTCGACGGCTGCAGCTAGCGGCGGCCGTGTTTTCAACGGCATCGAACTTAACCCGAATCTGCCTGCGCCGGTCGCTGGCTGGGACTACTCGCCGAACATGTTGAAGGGGCCGTCGGAGAACCAGATCTGGTCACACTGGACGGGATATCAGGGCGAGATTAATCTGGCGAACACTGTGGCTGGCCTGCCGAACGAGACGGTGGTGCGCTGGGGCGATGCGATTGGAACAAACGGCAACGACATCATCTCGGTTAGCCAAGCAACTGGGCAGGTGACGTTGTGGGACAGCAAGTATGCAACTGCAACCGGCCTACTTTCTTCGTCGCCGACATTCACCCCAGGATCGACGCGCTTGAACAATGCGATTCAACAAGCGATCGATGCGATTGATAGTTCGGCTCTTTCGCAAACGGTAAAGGATAATGCGATTCAAAACCTTAATTTGGGGAACTTTACTACGAATACCGTAGGGTCCGGGGGGCTGAAGAACTCTGTTCATATTCGATTCTGCAATGCAAAACCATGTTGAGGCACGTATGCTCTTTGATCCAGTTCGCACAAGAGAGGTAATGATTGAGGGGACACTTCCCCGGGTTATTCGCACTGCTTATATGGACGGGCAACCGATGGGAAATATTGCTGCGCATAACATTTCTGATGTGGTTCGGGCGTGGCTTGTGGGATTGACACAGGAGAGCTCCCCAGTAATATCTCGCTCCCTCGGTTGGATTGAAAAGGCAATTGCATTGGATGAAGATTTTGGGATAAACAGAAATCTTCATCGAGTTACGTTGCATTGGGCGAAGGCGATCGCTGACTGGATGGATACCGGCTGGGACAGCGCCGAGTGGGAAAACGCACGCATCTTCGAAGAGGCCGCATGGCGGAATGAAACGCGCCCGTGGCCAATGAACGAGATCGTTCGCGATGGCCTCGATGATTATATGGCCTTCGCTTATCAGACAGGCGACGATGCTACGCCGGACGGTATGGAGGGCTTCGAAAACGGTATCCAGATGTATGAGCATTGGGTTAACGACACGCCACCCAGTCTTTCGAAAACGCTCAAGCCGCGAGAGTACGCTTACGCCCTGTGTCTTTATGGCTGCCGTCCTGAGATCGCTAGCGCTAACGCTTACACGCGCAACGCGTTGTTCGAAGCAGGTCGGCGTATGCTGAAGGCGAACCTCGAGTCGAAATGGTTCGGTGCCGGACAGTTCATACGCGGCACGACGTGGCTCAAGATCGTCTACTGGAACCGGGAGTCGTCGCTGACGCCGTTGCAAACCATCCTGAAGGCATACGATGACATGCCGAATGTAACGCGGCCAGGCTTTGTCCCGGGCTAGGGAAGATGGAGCGAGCCGAGGCGATTGCGGAGAACTGCCGCTTGTCGGTTGCTCTATGTGTTGCTGGCGTATCTAACAACATGTATCTGTTGTTCAACGTGACGACGACCGGCGCAATGCGGAACAAACGCCGGTATGGAAGCGTGAACCGGCGCGGCAGTCATAATTCTCCGCGATAACGCGAACTGTGGACCGTGACGAGTCGCTGGTGAACCCGTGTTGTGTATCTCTCAGAAATGTATATGCATGAATCGCCTCGTCAGCCAGACTAGAAAAATTACTCAAAAAACCTAAAGAACGCCGCGATCTTGCCGCTACTTTCCTCTGTATCACAAAAATGTGTGACGAAAGCCGCATAACCACACGACTAAACAACGAGGGGCGCACGGCCGACGAAGCCTTGTACACAACGAAAACGGGAGCGTATCGATTCGATGAGACGCACGGGCGAACCCGGGGCGGTGTGTCGTCATCCTCAGCCTTGCCGCCGCAGAACTGCTGCGGTATTGCCTTATCGGCCGTCGCGGGCATCGTCTCTCACGGCCGCACACCTGTCGGTTGCGCCGATCGGCGACCCATCCGCCCGCGAGCTTCAACCTGTCGTAGCCGGAATATCGCGACACCTATTCAATTTCGTCCAAGGAGGGCACATAAACCCAGAATACGAAGTGATTTATTAATCGACGCAATGCGAACAGATTCGAATCTTGACCACTAAAAAACGCATCAAAAATCGAGGGTTGAATTGAACAAGCAGTCTCTTTGTTTGCTGGCGGCAGCCGCGATCTCGGTATTCGTCGTCGCGGGTTGCGGCGGCGGCGACGGCTCGTCGACCGCAAGCAGCGGCACGCCCGCAAACACCGGCGGCACCAACAACGCAGCCAGCACACCGGTCGTCGCATCCACGCCGCTCGCGGCACAGCCGGCGAGCGCGCCGGTCGCCTCGTCGCAGCCGGTGACGGTCGGCGAGGCACTGCCCAGCCTGACGAATCCGCAAGCCGGTTCGACTGCCGCAACGGCGAGCGGCCCGATCGGGATCTGGACGGAATCCGACAACCTGGGTTACTCGACCATCGCCCTGGTCGATCCACACAACGACCTGACCACGCTCAATCTGCTGGGATCGTTCGTGATGTCCGAGGATTTCGCGAGCCTGACGGTCAACGGCGCGACGTGGTCGCTCGGTTCGGGCGTCAACTTCGGCGCGGGCGGGTTGATCACCAAAATCGACTCCGGCTCCGGTGCGTACAGCGCGAAGCAGACGTTGTCCGGCACGATCAGCCGAGGAGGTACGGCATCGAATTTCACGTGGACCTACAACGCAGCGAACGCACTCAGCGTCATGCAGGACAGCGTGGTGGGCACCTGGGCGACCACGAACGCGTCCTTCGCGATCGCATCGGGCGGCACGGTGACCGGCACGCTGAGCGGCTGCAACATGAGCGGCACGCTGACGCTCGCCACGCCCGCCTCGAACCAAAACATGTACGACATGACGCTGGCAGCCTCGGCATCGACGGGCTGCAGGCTCCCGGCCGGCGTTCCGCTGTCGGGCAGCGCAGCGATCATGTTCGTGCCGATCAAGGGGACCAACGGCTTCCAGCGTTCGATCCTGTACGTGCTGCGCGCGGCCGATTACAGCTTTGTCGCCTACGGCCAGGTGATCAAGCAATAAACGCACGGCCTGCTGGCACGCGGCGTTTTCACACGCCGCGTGCGACGGCCCGACGAAAACGTTCCGTCAACAACGAAAGCCAATTCGCTCGATGAAGAACTCATCCAAAGCTACCCTGTTCGGTTGCGGCCTGCTCGTGACGCTGCTGTCCGGCTGCGTCACGTTGCCGAACACCGACATGAAACCCGAAGCCCGTCAGAAGCTGCATTCGATCGCCATCCTCGAAGTCAACGAGCCGAAGCGTGTCGCGGTCGTCAATCTCGGCGGCGCGGCGGGCGGGTTCGGTCTGATCGGCGCACTGGCGCAAACCGCCGTCAACGCGAGCCATACGAGTACCTACACGGATCGCGTGGCCACCAGCAAGATCGTATTCGCACCGGACATCGTGGACGGCGTAACGGGCCGCCTCACCGGCAACGGGTATCAGGTCGTGAAGCTGGACGGCCAGAAAGCGAAGCTCGCGGATGACGGCAAGTCGGACGACTACTCCGCGATCCAGACCGACGCGGATGCCATCATGAACGTGTGGTTCACGTCGTTCGGCTATATCTCGCCGCCCAACCAGCCCGATTACATCCCATGGGTGGTCATCCGGGCGCGCATTCTCGACGCCAGGACGAAGCAGGGACCTCTATTACAAGACGTTCGCGTGCGGCTACGACATCAAGGCGAACAGCGTCCACATCGACAGCGATTTCGCTTACACGTACGGCAGCTTCAGCGATCTCGAGAAGAATTTCGACAAGTCGGTGGAAGGGATCAAGTCGTGCGAGAAGTCGGTCGCGGAAATGATCGGTCAGGATCTGGCACGGACGCCGGCGGCTACGACTGCGACGACTGCGACTGCGACCGGGACGGCCACGGCATCGAAATGATCCTGATGCGACTGCAGGATCGTCGTGATACGCGTTCCGAATCCTGCAGTGCTTGAAGAAAGCCGGGAGGGGAGTACTGCACGCGGCCGGGCGGTTTTTACGCCGCCCGGCCGCTCGCGAAAGCGACCGGCTTACTCGCCGCTATCGCCCTTGATCTGCGGCAACGCCGACGATTCACCCGGCGTGAGCAAACCGACCTGCGTATAAACGCGCAGCTTGTCGCGCGTATCGGTGATATCGAGGTTGCGCATCGTCAACTGGCCGATCCGGTCGCGCGGCGAGAACGTCGATGCCACCTTTTCCATCGACAGGCGTTCCGGCTGGTACGTGAGGTTCGGCGACTTCGTGCTCAGGATCGAGTAGTCGTTGCCGCGGCGCAGTTCGATCTTCACTTCGCCGGTAATCGCGCGCGCGACCCAGCGCTGGGCCGTTTCGCGCAGCATGATCGCCTGCGGGTCGAACCAGCGGCCCTGGTACAGCAGGCGGCCGAGACGGCGGCCGTTCTCGCGGTACTGCTCGATCGTGTCTTCGTTGTGGATGCCGGTGACGAGACGCTCGTACGCGATGTACAGCAGCGCGAGGCCCGGGGCTTCATAGATGCCGCGGCTCTTCGCCTCGATGATGCGGTTCTCGATCTGGTCGCTCATGCCGAGGCCATGGCGGCCGCCGATGCGGTTCGCTTCCAGCAGCAGCTCGACCGGATCCTCGAACTCGACGCCGTTCAGCGCGACCGGCTGGCCGGCTTCGAAGCGCACCGTCACTTCCTCGGCGGCGATCTTCACGTCGTCGCGCCAGAACGCGACGCCCATGATCGGGTTCACGATCTTGATGCCGCTTTCGAGGCTTTCGAGATCCTTCGCCTCGTGCGTCGCGCCGAGCAGGTTCGAATCGGTCGAATAGGCCTTCTCGGCCGACATCTTGTACGCGAAGCCCGCCTGGTTCATGAATTCGGACATTTCGGCGCGGCCGCCGAGCTCGTCGATGAACGTCTGGTCGAGCCACGGCTTGTAGATCTTCAGGTCCGGGTTCACGAGCAGGCCGTAGCGGTAGAAGCGCTCGATGTCGTTGCCCTTGTACGTGCTGCCGTCGCCCCAGATGTTGACGCCGTCTTCCTTCATCGCGGCGACGAGCATCGTGCCCGTCACGGCGCGGCCGATCGGCGTCGTGTTGAAGTACGTGACGCCGGCCGTCGTGATGTGGAACGCGCCGCTTTGCAGCGCCGCGATGCCTTCGGCGACGAGCTGCGCGCGGCAGTCGATCAGGCGGGCGCCGGCTGCGCCGTATTCGATCGCACGCTTCGGGATCGCGTCGTAATCGTCTTCGTCGGGCTGGCCGAGGTTCGCCGTGTATGCGTACGGGACGGCGCCCTTCAGTTTCATCCAGTGCAGCGCGGCGCTGGTGTCCAGGCCGCCGGAGAAGGCGATACCGACCTTCTGGCCGGTCGGGAGGCTTTCGAGAATCGTGCTCATAGGAATTACCGTGGATTGGGTCCGGTGGGATCGTATTTCGCGGAATATGCGAGTATCGGCTGTCCGGGAAGTTGGGGCAAGGGCTGATTTTCGCGCGGATACGTCGTCCGGCCTGTCGCGGCGGGCCCGGCGGGCGGTTAACCAGGCGGAGAACGCGGCGCGAATCGGCGCCGATCGGCGGCCGAAACGGGCTCGGACGTGCGCCGTCGCGGGCGGTGCTTCCGGGGTCGGATCGGTCGAACGGCGTACTCGTCGCCGTCAGGATAGCGGTCCGCCAATCCGAAAGGAATATGAAAGGCAGGCGGGTGAAGCGCGGAATCCCGCGAACCTCAGATATTCCACGACTGTGCAGTATCGAGCAGCTTCTCGCGCAACTGATCGACTTCGCCGGCCAGCTTCGCCGTGATCGACACGTAGCCGGACAACTGCGGCGGCGGTGCGTCGTGCGGCGGGGCGGCCGGCCGGCGGCGCGGCGCGAGCCGGCTCGGCTTGCCGAACTTGAGCGCGCGGCTCGCGCCGACCAGCGTGTCGCGGATGCGCCGGTTCACGGCCTTCATCTCGACGCGCATGTATTCGCGGGCCGCCACGTCGTCGCGGGCCGGCACCGCGCTCGACAGGATCTCCAGATAACCGATGCACAGGCGCAGGCTGCGCTGGATCGCCTCGAGCTGCGTCATCGACGTCTCGCATTCCTTCGACACCGACGGCATCAGCGAACGCAGCTGCACGAGCAGCGCGCTCAGCGCGGCCATTTCCTTCAGGTGGGCGTCGTCGCTCACGTGGCGGTCGCCGGCGAGCCGCGCATGCACGGCCGCGCACGCGCGCAGCGCGTCGGCGAGCTTGTAGCGCCACGAGTAGGTTGCATAGAGCGGCAGCGCGAACGAGAACGCCAGCGCGATTGCGATGCCGATCAGCACGTTCACCGCGCGCCACAGGCCGTCGACGATCTCGTTGTCGCCGTGCCCGGCGACGATCACCATCGTGATCGCCGACAGCAGCGCGATATAGCCGGCCTTGCCGATCGCGTGATACGCGCAGATGCCGCACGCGAGCGCCATCAGCAGGTAGATCGCGATCGGTGCGTGCGCGGCGGAATACAGCAGGATCAGCCCGAGCCCCGCGAGCGCGCCGATCGACGTGCCGAGCGCGCGCTCGGCCGCCTTCTTGCGGATGTTGCCGTGATGCTGCAGCCCGCCGACGACGATCAGCACGGTGATCGTCGACCACTCTCCGTGCGGCACGCGCAGGCCGGTGGACAGGCCGATCGACACGAGAATCGCGAGCGCGACGCGCGCCGCATGGATCAGCTTCGCGTGCCGGTAGCGACGGTACGGATCGAGCAGCGGACGGAGCGCGTGGCGCAGGAGTGGCGGCAGCCGGGTAGGGAGCGAGGCGGTCATGACGGAGCTGAGGTGGCCGGAACGCGCACGGCGGCTTGCGCGGGCCGGCGCCGCGCCGCATGCGCAGCAGACGTAACGCTAGCCGAACGCGCGCGGGCTGTCCACGGCGCGGCTGTCCGGCGTGGCCGGCTGCCGCATCGCGCCACGACGACACGTCACGCCATGTCACGCCATGTCACGCCATGCGTCGGCCGCGCTCGGCTGCGCGTCCGACACGCGGTTGCGTCCGCCGGACTTCGCGCGGTACAGCGCCTCGTCGGCGCGCCGCAGCAGCGTTGCGGCGTTCGCGCGGCCGTCGGCGGCGGTCGCCGTGCCGATGCTCGCGGTGACGCGCCCGTACGGGCTCTTCACGTGTTCTATGCCGAGCTCCGCGATCGCACGCCGGATGCCTTCGGCGACGGTTGCCGCGCCATGCGCGTCGGTGTCGGGCAGCGTGACGACGAATTCCTCGCCGCCGTAGCGCGCGACGTGGTCGCCGTCGCGGCGCAGGCAGCGCGACGCGGATTGCGCGACGCGGCGCAGCACGTCGTCGCCGGCCGGGTGGCCGTAATAGTCGTTGAACGCCTTGAAGTGATCGACGTCGACGAACAGCACGGACAGCGGGCGGCCGCTGCGCGACGCACGCTGCGCTTCTTTCGCGAGCACCGTGTCGAACGTGCCGCGGTTGTCGAGGCCCGTCAGCGAATCGGTGTGCGCGAGCCGGTACAGCTTCGATTCGGCGATCTGCCGGCGCTTCAGTTCGCGCGACAGCGCCAGCGAGCCCCACGCGATGAACCCGGTGAACAGGAACATCAGTACGACGGTCCAGACCGCGCGGTGGTGCCACGGCGCGTAGACATCGAGCTCGGCCGGCGCGACGTCGACGATCAGCGGCAGGCCGGGCAGATGCTTGTAAACATAGATGCGCCGCACGCCGTCGATGCTGCCGATGCCCGCCAGCACGCCTTCGCGGCGGCGCAGCGCCTCGATGAACAGCGGCGAATCGTGCAGGTCGAGGCCGACCACGCGCGCGTCGTAAGGCAGGCGGCTCACGAGTATGCCGTTGAGCTCGGCGATTGCCGCGCTGCCGTGCTTGCCGACCGCGAGGCCGTCGAGCAGCGCGCGAAAGTAGTCGATGCTGAGCGTGCCGACGACCACGCCGCCGAACGTGCCGTCGGACAGCGTGATCCGGCGGCTGAGCGCGATCGTCAGTGCGCCGCCGCGCAGCCGGGACGCGTAGGGCCGGCTGATGTAGAGGCCCTGCGCGAGCCCGTTGCGGTGCACGGTGAAATAGTCGCGGTCCGCATAGTTGCCTTGCCGCGCGGGCGACGCGCTCGAATCGATCACGATATTGCCGTGCGCATCCATCACGAAAAGCGACCCGAGATACGCGCCGGTGGCGGCGCGGTCGAACAGCAGCCGGTGGCGCTGGCGCGGCGGCAATGTCATCAGTTCCGGATCGGCCACGCCGTCGACGACGTTTTGCAGCGACAAATCGTAGAGTTCGATATTGCGCGCGATATCGCGTTCGATCAGCAGCATCAGGTTGCGTGCATTTTCGACCGCGTGCTCATACGCGTCGCGTCGCGCCTCGATTAAAAGCGACGTCGAAAGTCCCCAACTGAACATCAGCAGGACGATGCCAGCGACGAGCACGCCGCGGGGCGACAGAATGCGTGCCACGATCGACGCGGTATGGCGGCGCAGCGTGGCGGGCAGCGGGAGTGACTTCATCCTCGGGGGCGGCGGGCGGCGGATACTCGTGTTGTCGACGGTTCCGCGCGCTGATTATTTCGAATTAACCCGCATTATCTCGCGAAATCCTGCAATTCGCGTGCGCATGCAAAACATGCATGCGGAAACGGCGATTCGAAACGGTTCCGCATCATTACCGCATTGCGCGCGGGCGATTTGATTTGAATCAATTGTCAGTATCGGTCGTTTTGTCTGATTAATGGTGCGATGACCGGTCGATTTTTCGTATCGGCGCGGTATTTGGCGGATCGAGACAGGATTACCCGCTTACCGGGCGGAATGAAAAGCCGAATAACCCCGGCATATCCATGGTTTTTGCGCCGGCAGGCGGCTGCGGTTGCGCCGGTGCAGCCAACTCCTTGATTCTGCGAAATCTCTGCGGCCGCGGCGGGCATGTGCGCCTGAGCTCCCTCCATGGCGAATCAGGTAGAATCCGCGCTTCGCCGCAGGCGCCCGCCGCGCAACGCGTATCGGGGCCGCATCGAATGCATCGCAGGACGCGTACCGCGCTCCGATTCCGCATGCGCCGGCTACGGATGCCGGCCCGCTCAACGTTCGTCTCGTTTATGTCCGCAATTCCGAAATCCGACCAACCCGGTTCGTCCGCGAACCCACCCAAGCTTCATCGCGCGCTGAAGGCGCGCCACCTGACGATGATCGCCATCGGCGGCTCGATCGGCACGGGCCTGTTCGTCGCGTCCGGCGCGTCGATCTCGCAGGCCGGCCCCGGAGGCGCGATGGTCGCGTACATGCTGATCGGCCTGATGGTCTATTTCCTGATGACGAGCCTCGGCGAAATGGCCGCGTTCATGCCCGTGTCGGGTTCGTTCGCGACCTACGGCGCGAAATACGTGGACGAAGGCTTCGGCTTCGCGCTCGGCTGGAACTACTGGTACAACTGGGCCGTGACGATCGCGGTGGAGCTCGTCGCCGCGCAGCTCGTGATGCACTACTGGTTTCCGGACGTGCCGGGCGTGTGGTGGAGCGCGGCCTTCCTCGCCGTGATGTTCCTGCTCAATGCGCTCACCGTGCGCGGTTTCGGCGAGGCCGAATACTGGTTCGCGCTGATCAAGGTCGTCACCGTGGTTGCGTTCATCGGCGTCGGCCTGCTGATGATCTTCGGTATTCTGAAGGGCGCGCCGAGCAACGGCTGGGGCAACCTGACGATCGGCGACGCGCCGTTCGCGGGCGGCCTGCCGGCGCTGATGGGCGTCGCGATGATCGCGGGCTTCTCGTTCCAGGGCACCGAGCTGATCGGCGTCGCGGCCGGCGAATCGGAGCACCCGCGCACGACGATCCCGCGCGCGGTGAAGCAGATCTTCTGGCGCATCCTGCTGTTCTACGTGTTCGCGATCTTCGTGATCGGCGTGCTGATTCCGTACACCGACCCGAACCTGCTGAAGACGGACGTGACCGACATCGGCGTGAGCCCGTTTACGCTCGTGTTCCGCCATGCGGGCCTCGCGTTCGCGGCCGGCGTGATGAACGCGGTGATCCTGACGGCCGTGCTGTCGGCCGGCAACTCGGGCATGTACGCGTCGACGCGGATGCTCTACAACCTCGCGACCGAAGGCCGCGCGCCGAAGCTGTTCGCGAAGCTGTCGCCGGGCGGCGTGCCGCGCAATGCGCTGTATGCGACGACGGCCGTCGGCGCGCTGTGCTTCTTCACGTCGCTGTACGGCGACAAGACCGTGTACCTGTGGCTGCTGAACACGTCGGGGATGACGGGCTTCATCGCATGGCTCGGCATCGCGGTCAGCCACTACCGGTTCCGCAAGGGCTACGTGAAGCAGGGTTATGCGCTCGACCAGCTGCCGTACCAGTCGAAGTGGTTCCCGTTCGGCCCGCTGTTCGCGTTCGTGCTGTGCCTCGTGATCGCGCTCGGCCAGGACTATCAGGCGTTCCTCGCGAACAAGATCGACTGGGCCGGCGTGACCGCAACCTATGTCGGCATTCCGCTGTTCGTCGTCGTGTGGCTCGGCTTCCGGCTCCTGAACAAGAGCCGCTTCGTGCGCTACGAAGACATGGAGATCGCGCCGTGGATTGCCGCGAGCCGCGGCGCGCAGCCGCAGCCGGTGGCGAATCGCGAAACCGCGGGCTGACGCGGGCGCGGCAGGCGGCCGCGCGACATGCGATGAAACGGGAAGCCTCGCGCTTCCCGTTTTTTTTGCCCGGCTTTTGCCTGCACGGGGTCAAAGCCGGTTATATTGCCCGACCCTACCGGGCCACGGCCCGGCCGGCGCGACACGCGCAGCGCGGATCGGCATCCGGCGCGCACGGCGCGCGGCGGCCGGCGGCGCCGGCGTTTTCATCGTTCCATCCGGGCCGGTACGGCCCGCGGAGCGCGCAACCCAGAGGAATCCATGAGCGCATCACCCGCCGAGCGGAAGGCCGGACCCGTTTCCATCGTGCGAATCGAAGCCGCGATCAACGCGTGGCGCGAAGTGTACCCGCCGGCACCGGACGGCGAAGACGGCTACGCGCTCGACGCCGGCAGCAATTGTCTCGCCGAGCTGTACGGCACGATGATCTGCTATCGGCTGCCGGACGTGCCGCTCGACTCGCTGAGCAACGAGCAGCGCGACGCGCTCTACGCGACCGAGGTGTGACGGGCGGTCGCGACGCTGCCGCGACACGGCCGGCGTCGATCGGGAAACGGGAAGCCTTCAGGCTTCCCGTTTTGCTTTGGGCGGCGCGTGGCCGTGTGCGTGGAGGTTTGCGCCGCCTGCGGTATCGTGACGACATCGTCCGACCGTGGTTTGACGTCGGGGCGCTGTCCGGGAGGCATCGAAAATGGAGTTGAGACACCTCCGCTACTTCGTCGCGGTTGCCGAGGAGCGGAATTTCACGCGTGCGGCGGAACGGCTGCATATCGCGCAGCCGCCGCTGAGCCGGCAGATCCAGCAGCTCGAGGAGGCGCTCGGCGTGCCGCTGTTCGAGCGCAATGCACGGCCGCTGAAGCTGACCGACGCGGGGCGCTTCTTCTATTCGCACGCGGTGCAGCTGCTCGCGCAGACGGCCGAGCTCGAATCGATGACGAAGCGGGTCGGCAAGATCGAGCGCAGCATGTCGGTTGGGTTCGTCGGCTCGACGCTGTACGGGATGCTGCCGAAGATCATCCGGCGCTTTCGCAGCGAGTATCCGGCCGTCGAGTTGAGCCTGCACGAGATGTCGACGATGGACCAGATCAAGGCGCTGAAGGAAGGGCGCATCGACGTCGGGTTCGGGCGCATCCGCCATGAAGATCCGAGCGTGCGGCGCGTCGTGCTGCGCGAAGAGCGGATGATCGTCGCGCTGCCGGTCGGCCATCCGCTCGACAGCGCGAAGCCCGTGCTGTCGCTGCACGATCTCGTGAACGACACGCTGATCATCTTCCCGAAGGCGCCGCGCCCGAGCTATGCGGACCAGGTGCTCGCAGCCTTTCACGATCGCGCGTTGCAGCCGCGGCGGATCTACGAGACGCGCGAACTGCAGATCGCGCTCGGCCTCGTCGCGATGGGCGAGGGCGTGTCGGTCGTGCCGCACAGCGTGTACGGGCTGAAGCGCGACGACATCAGCTACAAGCCGCTCGACGATCCGAACCTCGTGTCGCCGATCATCATGAGCATGCGGATGCTCGACGAATCGGAGGACATCCGCGCGATGCAGGCGCTGATCTACCGGCTGTACGACGAAGCGCAGATGGAGTATCTGCCGCCGCAGCCCGAATGAGCGCGCGGGCGGTGGGGGCTTGCTTGACGCTGCGCGCGCGGGCAGGCCAACATGCGGGGATCCGATGGGGCCGCCGACGTGCGGCCGCTTTTATGCAGACGACCGACACATGACCGATAGCCTGATCGAGGAGACAATCGTCGAGACGCCGCAAGGGCGTCTTTTCGCGAAACGCTGGCGCGCTCGTCCGGTGCAAGATGAGACGGGCACGTCCGGGGCGGCCGCGCCTAAGCCGGCCGCACCCAAGCCGGCCGCGCCCATCGTGCTGCTGCACGATTCGCTCGGCTGTGTCGACCTGTGGCGCGACTTTCCCGCGCACCTCGCGAACGCCACGCAACGCGACGTGATCGCATACGACCGCCTCGGCTTCGGCCGTTCGGATCGTCATCCGGGGAAGCTCGGCACGACATTCGTGCGCGACGAGGCCGATCGATCGTTCGATGCCGTGCTCGAGCAACTGCGTGTCGATGCGTTCGTCGCGTTCGGGCACAGCGTCGGCGGCGGGATGGCGGTCGGCTGCGCGGCCGCGCATCCGGATCGTTGCCGCGCGCTCGTGACGGTTGCCGCGCAGGCGTTCGTCGAGGATCGCACGCTGGCCGGCATTCGCGACGCGGCGCTGCAGTTCGACGAACCGGGCCAGCTCGACCGGCTCGCGCGCTATCACGGCGACAAGGCCGAGTGGGTGCTGCGCGCGTGGGTCGACACGTGGCTGTCGCCGGCGTTTCGCGACTGGAATCTCGACGACGAATTGCCGCGCGTGCAATGCGCGACGCTCGCGATTCACGGCGAAGACGACGAATACGGCTCCGACGTGCATCCGAAGCGGATCGCCGCGCGCGTCGCGGGGCCGTCGTCGTTCCTGTTGCTCGCCGGATGCGGGCACATGCCGCACCGCGAGCGCACGGACGACGTGCTGGCCGCGGTGGCGACGTTCCTGCGCGACGCGGGCGCCTGAGCGCCCATGCAACCGGCGGCCCAGTGCCCGCCGGCTGTCAAAACGCCAGCTGGATCGCGAGATCGATCGCGAGCAGCGCGATCGAGCAGCCGATGCCGAGGATCACGTTCGGCAGCCGGTGCTCGAAGTCGCGATTGTCGCGGCGCATCGCGGCGCCGAGCAGGAAGATCGCCTCGACGACGATCTGCAGCCCGACGAACAGCAGCATCAGCAGATACTCGTAACCCATCTGCTTGAACGCGGCGAATTGCATCCCGTGATCGCGGATCCACTGGCCGACGCGCAGCAGTTCGTAGACGAACAGCAAGGCGGGAAACAGGTAGCTGATGAAATAGGTCGGCGCGGTGGCGTGCCGTAGTTCGAGGTGGAAGTGCTGATGCGTGGTAGCCATCACGAATCCCTCCTTGCAACGCATGGTTGCGGTCGCGACGGCGGCGCGACAACGTGCGAATTACGGGATTACCCGATGCACCGTGCGCAGCCGTTCGACACCAGCATACTGCTGCGCGGCACATTTGGCATGCGGTGCGTGCATTCATCGTGAAAAACCGTATGCGCTGCGCGACGCATTCAACGTGCGGCACTCGCCGGATGCGGCATGTCGACGGGTTGCGTGGCGCCCGATGCATTCGGCAGCAACCATTCCGGATACTGTTCCGGATTGCGGGCCAATGCGCTCAGCTTTTCGCTTGCGCGCCTTCAATAAACAACTTCGCGACCGACTGAAACTCCCGTTTCAGCGACAGCCCCGGCACCGTCAGCCAGCGCAGCATCGCCGCGAGATACAGGTGATGGAACCACGTCGCGAGCTGGTCGGCCCGCAGTGTTGTGTTCAGTTCGCCGGATTGCTGCCCCGCGGCGATCAGTTGCCGCCACACCAGCGCGATATCGCTGCCGTTCTCCCCGCCGTTTTCCGGATCGACCGTACCGATGCTCAGGAAGCGGTGCCGCAGATACGCGAGCAGGTACACCGGATGCTGCTCGCACCACGCGGCCGATGCGTCGAGCACGCAGCCGATGCGCGACGCAAAGGTCTTGCGCCGCGCGACGTCGCGTTGCAGATGCGCGAGGTCACGCGCGAGCTCGCCTTCGAGCCAGTGCGCGAGCACCGCTTCCTTCGTCGGAAAGTGGTTGTACAGCGTGCGCTTCGCGACATCGGCCTGCGCGGCGATCTGTTCCATCGTGACGGCTTCGTAGCCGTGCGCATCGAACAGGCGCGCGCCGGTGGCGGCGAGATGCGCGAGCATCTGGATGCGCTTGCGCGCGCGGCGGCCCGGATCTTCGGTTGGAATCGGCATGATGG
Source organism: Burkholderia sp. FW306-1C-G01B (assembly GCF_058781685.1). Taxonomy (NCBI): domain Bacteria; kingdom Pseudomonadati; phylum Pseudomonadota; class Betaproteobacteria; order Burkholderiales; family Burkholderiaceae; genus Burkholderia; species Burkholderia sp. FW306-1C-G01B. The sequence goes on along the minus strand of NZ_JBYSWZ010000001.1, from coordinate 153,528 downwards.
GGGGATCTGCTGAACGTGCATGAGTTGCATTAGTATACGACGTGCATTTTTTTAGATCCACCAATTCCCGTCGATGGAACAAGGAGTCACGCATGAAGCTTGTCATCGCCACCTACGGCACCGAAGGCGATACGCGCCCGCTCGCGGCGCTCGGCCGCGCGCTGATGAATGCCGGCCACGATGTCCGGCTGCTGGCCGATGCCGCCACGCTCGGTTCGGCCGACGCGCTCGGCGTGCCGTCGGCGCCGTTGTCCGGCGATATCCGCCGCGCGATCGCACCTGACGGCGCGTTGTCGGACGCGGTGCGCGGGAGCGGCGGTTTCAACGACACGTCGAAGGCGCTCGCGGCGATCGCGAATGCGAACACGGCTGCATGGATGCGCGAAGTCGCCGACGTGTCGGCCGGTTGCGATGCGATCCTCGTGTCGGGGCTCGCTTCGTTCGTCGGGTTGTCGGTCGCCGAATATCGCCGCGTGCCGGCGATCGGCGCCGGCATGATCCCGATCACGCCCACTGCCGAATTCGCGTCGCCGTTCCTGGCGTCGGGCAAGCTGCCGCGCTGGCTGAACCGCGCGAGCCACCGGTTCGTCAATGCGTTGCTTTGGCAGGCGTTCAGGAAGGCAACGAATGCGGCGCGCGCAAGCGTGTGCGGGCTGCCGCCGCGCAAGCAGGTATGGACCGATCATCCGATGCTGTACGGCGTATCGCCGGCGCTGCTGTCCGGTCCGGCCGACTGGCCGTCGCAGGTGCTTGCATGCGGGCAATGGCATATCGATGCAAGCGCATGGGCGCCGCCGTCCGAACTCTCCGCGTTTCTGGACTCGGGCGATCCGCCGGTGTACATCGGCTTCGGCAGCATGGCCGGTTTCGACCGGGCCGCGATGGCCGACGCGCTGACGCGTGCGCTCGACGGCCGCCGCGCGCTGTTCTATCCGGGCTGGAGCGGCATCGATGCGTCGCTGCTGCCGGCGCATGTACGCGTGATCGGCGATACGCCGCACGACTGGCTGTTTCCGCGCGTGTCGATGGCGATTCATCACGGCGGATCGGGCACCACGCATTCGGCCGCGCGGGCCGGCATTCCGTCGGTCGTCGTGCCGTTCGCGGGCGATCAGTTCTTCTGGGCGAACCGGTTGCGGCGGCTCGGCGTCGCGGATGCGCCGGTCGCGGGGCGGCGCGTGAGCGCGGCCGCGCTTGCGCGGGCGATCGCGTTTGCCGAACGCGGCGACACGAAGGCGCGAGCAATGGCACTCGGTGCGCGTATCGCTCAGGAGGACGGCTTGAAGCTGGCGGTCGGCGCGCTCGAGCGATGGGCGCGCCCCGGCGCGCGGTGAGGCCGCGCGTCAGAAATGCCCGGTGAACCGGTAACGGCTGCCCGGGTGCCACAGATTGGCGACCGACGCGACCAACCCTTGCGACCACGTGCGCCGATGCAGCAGCAGGCACGGTTCGCGGTCGTCCATCGTCAGATGGCGGCGCGTTTCGGCGTCGGGCATCGCGGCCTCGATTCGGTATTCCACGCGCTGCAGCGGTGCCACGCGCGTCAGGTACTGGTTCGGCGTCGTCGTCGTGAAGTCCTGCAATGCGTATTCGGGCGCGCAGGCCGGATTGACCCAGCGCTCCTCGAGCTGCACGGGCGTGTCGTTCTCGAAGTGCAGCACGCGCGAATGGAAGATCGGGCTGCCGGTGTCGAGCTGCAGCTCGTCGGCGAGCTTCGCATCGGCGACGGCCGCGCCGACCTGCAGCACCTGCGCGCGATAGCCGTGGCCGCGCGCGGCGACTTCGTCGGAGATGCTGCGGATCGCGACGAGCGTCGATTCGTACTTCGGCGATGCGACATACGTGCCCGAGCCGCGCGTGCGCGTGAGCACCTGTTCGGCCGTCAGCTCGCGCAGCGCGCGGTTGACGGTCATCCGCGCGACGTTGAATTCGCGCGCGAGCTCGTTCTCCGACGGCACCTGGTCTCCTTCCGCCCATTCGCCGGCATGAATGCGCGCGAGGATGAAGTCCTTGATTTCCTGATAGATCGGTGTGGTCATGGGATCGCGATTCGAGAGTCGGCAGCGGCCCGCCGCCGAATGCCGATCCGGCGCGCGCCCGGCGCCGAGTGTACCGGTTTCGCGGGCGCGCGGGCCCGGATTCCCCGAATGATCCTTGTTCGGCCGGCGCGCGTCCATGCGGGATTGCACAGGGCGGCCGGCCTTCGATGGCCTGCGCGCGGTCAGAACCGATGCCGGATGCCGACCGTCGCGACCACCTGCGTGTTCGTCGACGAAGCCGCGAGCCCGGTGACGTTCGCGAACCCGAGCGGCGCGCCCGACGGCACGCCGAACTGGTGCTGGTACACGGTTTCCGCATACACGTCGGTGCGCTTGCTCAGCGCGTAGTCGGCCATCAGCGTCACCTGGTGCCATTTCGGCCGGTGGCTGCCGGCCGCGTCGTCGTAGCGGCCTTCGGTGAACGTATAGGCACCCGCGAACGAGACCGCCGGGGTCAGCGCATAGCGCGCATTGATCTCGTAGTTGTCGAAGCGCAGCGCGTTCAGCGCGCCGGGCAGCGACGACGCGGCCGTTTCGTCGAACATCGAATGCGTCCACAGTGCGCCGACCGTCAGCCGGTCGAACGCATAGCTGCCGCCGGCGCCCACTACGCGTTGACGCACGGCGGGGAAGTTCGGACCATCGTTCGTCGACAGCGCACCGCTCGCCGTCAGCCCGCCGCGGTTGAGCTGCAGGTACGCGGCGCCGAGACTGACCGGCCCGTTCGCATACGACACGCCCGCACTGTACGCGCGATTGTTCGCGAAGCCGCCGGCCGCGTTGCTGAACCCGTACAGGCCGCCGAACTGCCAGCCGGCGAGCGTCGGGCTCGTGTATTTCACCGCGTTGTCGATGTAGAACGAATCGTCGATGTTGTCGTTGTCGAACGGATGCGACGCGAGGTTGTTGCCGTCGCCGTTGTTCGCCATTGCCAGCGGGCCGAGATAGTCGACCACGGAGTCGTACTGCCGGCCGAGCGTCAGCGCGCCGTATTGGTCGCTTTGCAGGCCGACGTACGCGCGGCGGCCGAACATCGTGTTCCGGTAGGACTGCGTGCCGTTGTTCAGGTTGAAGCCGTTCTCGAGGCGGAACAGCGCGTGCAGGCCGCCGCCGAGATCCTCGTTGCCGTTCAGCCCGAAGACCGTATTCGACAGCAGGCCGCTGCCTTGCTGCCACACGCTTTTGCCCGACTGGTTGTTCGTATAGGCGATACCGGCATCCAGCATCCCGTAAAGCGTGACGCTGCTTTGCGCATGCGCGGCGGCGCCGAATAACGCGAGGGAGAGGGTACCGATGACTGCTTTTTTCATTGTTTTTGCTTCCTGGGAAAGGCCCGTAACGACGGGAACGGCGATCCGTCGCGCGCGCCGGCGCGAACGCGTTCGGTTCGTGAAGAACCGCGCCCGTTCGTGCCGGATGCGTGCGTTCGAATCGATGAAAGGGAGGCGTCGCGCAGCCGAAACGGCTGCCGGCTAGTGCTGCAACAGGCGGATCGTGCCGAACTCGGCGGCCGGCAGCAGGCGGAGTATCTCCATGATGGCCGGCGACGCCTGCGACCGCGCGACTTCGAGCTCGATGCACGCGCGTCCGGTGCGCTTGTCGATCGCGGCCGTATAGAAATTGAGCGCGGCGCCGACAGCCTGATGCAGCAGGCGCCGCACGACGGCGAGATTGTCCGATTCGACGTGGATCGACAGCAGCACGAGTTCGTCCGCGGGGCACCGGCGCCGCGAACGAACGGGCGGCAGCTCGCGTGAAGCAGCGGATTCGGTTCTGGTCGGTTTCATGCGTTCATCCCCGGGTCGCATCGTGCTCCGCGCCGCGGAGATCTCGTGTGGACATGGCGCCCATTCTAGGAATCGCCGTGACGATACGGTGTATAGACTCGCACTGGCCCTGAAAAGAACGCATAAAAAACACCATGCCCGCCGGCTTTCGTCTTTACAGATTTTTTATTTCTGACGCGCCTCGAATTCCGGCTGCTCGCCGTGCGGCAACTGCTGGCCTCTGGGGCATTCACGACGCGGACCGCGCGCACTACGTGCGCGTGTACATGACCAACCTGCGGCAGAAACTCGAACCGGTGCCGGCGAGGCCGCGGCACCTGCTGACGGAACTGCAGTTCGGCTACCGGCTGGTCGGACTGGAAACGGTCGGCGCGACCCGCGAGGTCTAGACAGGTGTTGCGTGCCTTCCGGCCGCTCCCTTACGCATCGAGAAAGCCGGAATTCAGCATCGCGTAATCCATAATTAATTGAAACTTAAGGAAAATTTCGACGCACGATCATAATCGTCCGACAATTAGAGATAAACACGGATTGCTGGCGATGCCCGTGAAAAGGCAAAGTTGTATGTACAACTTGGAGCGTCGCTAGACAGGGCGATTTCCGGGTTGGAAGGGGTCGCGGCGAAGCCGCCGTGCCGGCGGCGCCGGTGCGGGCTGCCCGACGGGACCCCTGCCCAGTTCGCCTCTGACAGGAACGCCATGAAGAAACTCGCGCTCAGTATTGCCCTTGCCTGCATCGCGGTCGGTGCCCACGCCAAGGATTGGTCGACGATCCGGTTCGGCGTCGACGCCAGCTATCCGCCGTTCGAATCGAAGGACGCAAGCGGCAAGGTGGTCGGCTTCGACGTCGATCTCGGCAACGAGATCTGCGCCCGCCTGAAGGCGAAATGCGTGTGGATCGAGAACGACTTCGACGGGATGATTCCGGCGCTGAAGGCGAAGAAGTTCGACGGCGTACTGTCGTCGATGTCGATGACGCCGGCGCGTGCCGAGCAGATCGCGTTCTCCGACAAGCTGTTCAACACGCCGACGCGCCTCGTCGCGAAGAAAGGCGCGAACCTGCTGCCGACGGCCGAATCGCTGAAGGGCAAGTCGGTCGGCGTCGAGCAGGGCACCATTCAGGAAACCTACGCAAAGGCCTACTGGGCGCCGAAGGGCGTGCAGGTCGTGCCTTACCAGAACCAGGACGGCGTGTACCAGGATCTGATGTCCGGCCGCCTCGACGCGGCGCTGCAGGACGCGGTGCAGGCCGACATCGGCTTCCTGAAGACGCCGCGCGGCGCGAACTTCCAGTTCGCCGGCGGCGACATCGACGATCCGAAGACGCTCGGCAACGGTGCGGGCATCGGCCTGCGCAAGGACGACGCCGACCTGAAGGCGAAGATCGACGCGGCGATCGCCGCGATGCTGAAGGACGGCACGTACAAGAAGCTCGAGAAGAAGTACTTCGCGTTCGACGTCTACGGCGGCTGACGCTTTTTCGGCGCACGCGGCTTCGGCCGCGCTGCGCCGCCTGTCTTTCCGGATCGGGATACGCTGACATGATTTTCCAGGGATTTGGCCCGCTGCTGTGGGCCGGCACGGTCGAGACCGTGAAGCTCGCGGTGCTGTCGCTCGCCGCGTCGCTCGTGCTGGGGCTCGCCGGCGCGGCGGCGAAACTGTCGACCAATCGCGTGCTCAAGTCGATCGGCACTTTCTATACGACGCTGATCCGCGCGGTGCCGGACCTCGTGCTGATGCTGCTGCTGTTCTACGGGATCCAGATCCTGCTGAACAACGCGACCGACCTGATCGGCTGGGACCAGATCGACATCGATCCGTTCGTGGCCGGCGTCGTGACGCTCGGCTTCATCTACGGCGCGTACTTCACCGAGACGTTTCGCGGCGCGTTCCTCGCGGTGCCGCGCGGCCAGCTCGAAGCCGGCTTCGCGTACGGAATGGGCGGCTGGCGCGTGTTTCATCGCATCCTGTTCCCGCAGATGATGCGCTTCGCGCTGCCCGGCATCGGCAACAACTGGCAGGTGCTCGTGAAAGCCACCGCGCTCGTGTCGATCATCGGCCTCGCCGACGTGGTCAAGGCGTCGCAGGACGCGGGCAAGAGCACGCTCGATTTCTTCTTCTTCACGCTGGCCGCGGGCGCGATCTACCTCGCGATCACGACGGTATCCAACGTCGTGCTGCATCACCTCGAGAAGCGTTATTCCGTCGGCGTCCGGAGGCTCGCACTGTGATCGAACTCATCGGCCAATACTGGCAAAGCTATCTGTACACCGACGGCTACCGCTTCAGCGGCCTCGCGATCACGCTGTGGCTGCTGGTCGTGTCGATCGCGCTCGGCTTCGCGCTGGCCGTGCCGCTCGCGATCGCGCGCGCATCGTCGAACCGCTGGATCTCCGGCCCCGTGTGGCTCTATACGTACGTGTTCCGCGGCACGCCGCTCTACGTGCAGCTGCTGATGTGCTACACGGGCATCTATAGCCTGCAGGTCGTGCACGATCACGTGCTGCTCGACACGTTCTTCCGCAACGCGATGAACTGCACGCTGCTTGCGTTCGTGCTGAACGAATGCGCGTATGCGACGGAGATCTTCGCGGGTGCGATCAAGGCGACGTCGGCCGGCGAGATCGAGGCCGGGCAAGCCTACGGGATGTCGCGCTTCAAGCTCTATACGCGGATCATCCTGCCTTCCGCGCTGCGCCGCTCGCTGCCGAGCTACAGCAACGAGGTGATCCTGATGCTGCACGCGACCACGCTCGCGTTCACCGCGACCGTTCCCGACATCCTGAAGGTCACGCGCGACGTCAATTCGGCGACGTACATGTCGTTCCAGGCCTACGGCATCGCAGCCGTGCTGTATGCCGCCGTCGTGTTCGCGCTCATCTGGGCGTTCCGCAAGCTCGAGACGCGCTGGCTCGCGTACCTCTCGCCGCGCGGCCATTAATGCATTCGCAACGAAGGACCAAGCATGTACAAGCTCACAGTCGATAACCTGCACAAGAAATTCGGCGACAACGAGGTGTTGAAGGGCGTGTCGATGAAGGCGAAGGCCGGCGACGTGATCAGCATCATCGGCTCGAGCGGCTCCGGCAAGAGCACGTTCCTGCGCTGCATCAACTTCCTCGAGCAGCCGTGCTCGGGGCAGATCACGATCGGCAGCGAGCCGATCCAGACCACGCGCGACCGCAACGGGGCGCTGCGCGTGGCCGACCAGAAGCAGCTGCAGCGGATGCGCACGAAGCTGTCGATGGTGTTCCAGCACTTCAACCTGTGGGCACACATGACGGTGCTCGAGAACGTGATCGAGGCGCCGATGGCCGTGCTCGGGATCGGCAAGGACGAGGCCGTCGCGCGGGCGCGCAAGTATCTGGAGAAGGTCGGTCTTGCGCCGCGCGTCGAGGGCATGTATCCGTCGCACCTGTCGGGCGGCCAGCAGCAGCGAGTTGCAATTGCACGCGCGCTGGCGATGGAGCCGGAAGTGATGCTGTTCGACGAGCCGACGTCGGCGCTCGACCCCGAACTGGTGGGCGAAGTGCTGAAGGTGATGCAGAAGCTCGCCGAGGAGGGCCGCACGATGGTCGTCGTCACGCACGAGATGGGCTTCGCGCGCAACGTGTCGAATCACGTGATCTTCCTGCATCAGGGGAAGATCGAGGAGGAAGGGAATCCGCAGGAGATTCTCGTGAATCCGAAGAGCGAACGGCTCGGGCAGTTTTTGTCGGGGCGGTTGAAGTAAGCAAGCAGGCAGCGTTGTGCATCGCCCGTGAAGCCGCAATGGCGTCCCCGGGCGATGCGGAGATTGAAGTACGCTTACAGTTGCGCGAGCGCGTCCGTCAAGGGCCGCTGCGCGACACGCACGAGCGGTAACCTGCACGGCTTCGCGCCGTCGCAAACTGGAACGCTAAGTGCTTGTCAGGCTTGATCCTTTCGATGAAGGAGCACCACGATGAGCACACCGACTACAACCCATTTTTCCCACGTGAAGCCGCAGGACACCGCGTATCAAGGCGAAGGCCTGCGCGACTTCTTCCTGTATCGCGATCTCGGCATCGCGGCCGCGACGAACGGCAAGGTCGTCGCGCAACTCGTCAGGGCGAATCATGCACCGACGGCGGGCACCGGCTGGCACCGTCACGAGGCCGAGTTCCATATCGTGTTCATGCTGAAGGGTTGGGCGCGCTTCATGTACGGCGAGCAGGAAACGCTGGTGTCCGCCGGCGATTGCGTGCATCAGGCGCCGGGGATCGTCCACTACCTGTTCGACTACTCGCCGGACATGGAGTATCTGGAGATCGTCGGGCCCGCCGATTTCAAGTCGATCGACGTCGAAGGGCCGTGCGCCGTGCCCCCGCCGACGCCGTGGGGCGAGACGGGCGCGTAGCTGCGCGGTTTTCCGGCGCGCGCATGCGCCGACCGACGCGCGTCGTGCGCACGTTTGCGACGGACCGCCTTCGGGCGGTTTTTTGTTGATCCTTCCCGGAAGCCGCCGCGTGCTCCGCGGACCATTCGAATTCCGAAGGGCCGGGAAGCTGAAGATCCGGAAAGAAAGGAAAGAGATTCGTCAGCTTCGCGTGACGGATTGTTACGTGGTGTCAAAGATCGTCAATTGCGGGCTGCGCGGTGCACGGCCCGTCGACGGCCGGCGTTAAGGAGGTACCAGCCGGATTACCGGCTGACTACCCGGGAGAGTTCCATGAAGCGCATCGCGAAGATCCTGACGGCCACCGCAGTGGCATGCGCCGTTCTCGCTCCGGCGCTTGCCGAAGCCCATTCGCACCGTGTGTGCCATTTCGATCATCACCACCATCGCATGTGCCGCTGGGTGCGGTAACCGTGGCTTTCCCCGGGGATGCCCGGGACGCTTTCACCATTCAGGCAAATCAGGAGAGGACTATGAAAAAGACGATGTTGATCGCCGCGCTCGTCGCCGGCATGGGGGTGTCGATCGGTGCGTTTGCGCAGGTTCCGGCCAGCGCGCCGGCCGGCACGACCGGTCTGTGCAAGGACGGCTCGTTCTACTCGGGCGCATCGAAGAAGGGCGCATGTGCAGGCCACAAGGGTGTGAAGGCCTGGTACGGCGCATCGTCGGCGGCAGCAGCCAGCGCGCCGGCCGCGATGGCGCCTGCGACGGCGGCTTCCGCTGCCGTTGCGTCCGGTGCCGCGCCCGCGAAGAGCGCCCCCGCGACGACCGCCGCAGCGGCGCCGGGCGGCGGCGCGGGCAAGGTGTGGGCCAACGACAGCACGAAGGTCTATCACTGCTCGACCGACAAGTATTACGGCAAGACGAAGCACGGCAGCTACATGTCGGAAGCGGATGCGAAGGCGAAGGGCTTCCACGCGTCGCACGGCAAGGCCTGTTCGTAACGCGGGCAGGGCGCGCGAGTTCATTCGCTTGCGCGTCGTCTGAACGCTGCAGGAAATCACGCCCCGCCGCCTCGGCGGGGCGATTCATTTGCAACGCCGGCGGCCGCGTCGCAGCACCGGTTCAGTGCACACGATGCGATTATGTTTCGGTCGCCGTATCGCGCTCGGCTGAGCGCGCATCGATCAGCGCACGCAACGTGACGTAGTGCGCGCCGTTCGCGTTGCCTTCCGCATCCGCGGTGCGATCGTACGGCTCGTTGTCATGGATCGTCGCGCGCACGATCGGATAGATCTGCGTTTCCCAGCGGCTGCCGTTGAACACGCCGTAGTGGCCCGCGCCCGTCTGCACGTGGTGCGTCTTCAGATACGACGGCAACCCCGAACACAGCTCCTGCGCGGCGACCGTCTGGCCCACCGCGCAGATATCGTCCTTCTCGCCTTCGATCGTCAATAGCGCGGTGCGGTGAATCGCCGCCGGTTCGACGAGCGTGTCGCCGACCGTCAGTTCGCCGCGTGCGAGCGCGTATTGCTGGAATACCTTCTCGACCGTTTCCAGATAGAACTCCGCGGTGAGATCGGCTGTCGCGAAGTATTCGTCGTAGAAACGCCTCAGCGTGTCGGCTTTCGCGGGATCGCCTTTCGCGCGCTGGTAATACAAATCGGCGAACGACGCCGCATGCCGGTCGGGGTTCATCGACATGAACGCACCGACCTGCACGAAGCCCGGATACACGCACCGCTGCGCACCGACGAAGCCGGCCGGCACCACGCTGATCAGGTTCTTCGCGAACCATTCTATCGGCTGGCTCATGGCGAGCGCGTTGACCTTCGTCGGATTCACGCGGCAGTCGATCGGGCCGGCCATCAGCGTCAGGCTCGCGGGCTGCGCCGGATCGCCGCCGGCCGCCATCAGCGCGACCGCCGCGAGCGCGGCGACGGTCGGCTGGCAGATCGCGAGCACATGCGTGTCCGGGCCGATCTGGCGGATGAAGTCGATCACGTGCTCGACGTATTCGTCGAAACCGAAGCGCCCGGCCGTCAGCGGGATGTCGCGCGGGTTGTGCCAATCGGTGATGTACACGTCGTGGTCGGCCAGCATCGTGTGCACCGTGCCGCGCAGCAGCGTCGCGAAATGCCCGGACATCGGCGCGACGATCAGCACGCGCGGCTGGCGCGCGACCGGCCGCGCCTTGCGGAAATGCAGCAGCGTGCCGAACGGCGTGGCTGCTGCCGCTTCCTCGACGATCGGGACCGTTTCTCCGTCGACGACGATCGAGTCGATCCCGAACGGCGGACGCCGATGCGAGAACGCGCAGCATTCGAGCAGTTCGCACAGCGCGTCGAGCATGCGGCCTGTCGGTGTCGACGTGGAGGCCGGCCACAGCGACATCGTCGCGCGCGTGGTGGCCGCCCATGCGCGCGCCGGGCGCAGGCATTCTGCAGACCATTGGTAGAACGGATAGGCAAGCAGGTTCATGACCGTCGCTCGTTGCGCTGCGTTGCAATAAACGAGGCAAGCCGTGTGCCAGCGTCCGATTGGCACGCGCGTTGCGTGCGGTTCGGGAACGCGGTGGCGCAGGTGGCACGCGACGACGGACGGCCGAAGGCGATGCATTGCCGTGCCGGTCCGGCGCGCGGCCCGTGCTGCAATACCGTGCGGCGCGGCGCCAGTTCGGCGAATACGCCGCACAGGCGTGGTGCGGGTGACGGGTGCGGCGTCCGCTTTCGGTGCAGGGGCACGAACGGCTTTCAGCAGGGGAGCGACATGGAATCCACCGGACAGACGACGCTGACCATCAGCAGCCGCAATTACTCGTCGTGGTCGATGCGCGGCTGGCTGCTCGCGAAGCTGAGCGGGCTTGCGTTCGACACCGTCAGCGTACCGATCGATGCCGCGTCGCGCGCGGAGCTGCTGCTGCTGTCGCCGTCGATCCTCGTTCCATGCCTGACGCACGACGGCAACAAGGTGTGGGATACCCTCGCGATCGCCGAATACCTGAACGAAATCCGGCCGCAGGCGCGGCTGCTGCCTGAAGACCGGCATGCGCGCGCGCATTGCCGGTCGATCTGCGGCGAGATGCATTCCGGTTTCAGCGCGTTGAGATCCGCGCTGCCGATGAACCTGCGCGCGCATTTCCCCGGCTTCCGGATCTGGTCGCGCGCGCAGCACGACATCCAGCGGATCGTGACGATCTGGCACGAGTGTCTGGCCGCGTATGGCGGGCCCTGGCTGTTCGGCGCGGAGATCGGTATCGCCGACGCGATGTATGCGCCGGTCGTCACGCGCTTCCTGACCTACGACGTGAAGCTGGAGCCGGATATCGCCGAGTACTGCATGCGTGTGCTCGCGCATCCGTTCGTCGCCGAGTGGATCGACGCGGCGAAGGCGGAGCAGGAAGACATCGACGAACTCGACATGGAGTTTTGATGCACGCGATCGCGGCGCGCTTTCAATTGCACTACACGCGCAAGCATCGAAATTGGGTTCTCGATGCAGTTGCGCGATCCGCAAACGTTTTATCTTGATTTCGGGTTAAACCGAGTGCGAATTCCCTAAAGGATGTTGAGCCCGATGACGTAAACGAGTCACGGGGACGACTCGCGACACGCATGCTTTCGACGTGCGGCGCGCAGTCTGCAATAACCAGCGCAGCAGGGGAATCGACGTGAATCGTCAGCAATCGTGGACGCGTACAGCGGCGCCCGGAGAAATCATTTACTCGGAGGGCTTCGCGGGCGAGCCCGTGATCTTTCTGATCACCGACGGCAAGGTCGAGCTGTCCACGCGATGCGACGACAAGCGCGTCATCGTCGCGACGCTCGGCCGCGGCGAGTTCTTCGGCGAATCGGCGCTGCTCGCCGCCGAGCCGCGCGCCCATACCGCGAAGGCGCTTTCGTTCTGTCAGCTCACGGTCGTGCCGGCCGGCATGCTCGATGAAGAAATCGAGCGCGTGTCCGCGCTGCTGCGCCATATCGTGCGAACGATGATCCGGCGCGTGAAGCGCAAGGACGACCAGCTCGCGACCTACACGCATGCGGACTTCATGCCCGGCGTGCTGTCGTATGCGCATGTGCTGTCGCTGATGGCCGGCGCCGATGCGCGCGAATCCGGCGACGGGTGGGCGCGCAGGCCGATGCAGGCCCATGCGACCGAAACCTCGGTGCCGCTCGCCGAAGTGATCCGCAAATGCCGCGCGATTGCGGGCCACTCGCGACCGCACGTGCTCGCGATGCTGCGGCGCATGGAGAAGCTCAATCTCGTCACGATCGAAGCCGCGCAGGCCGACCATGTCGGCGGTGCAGCCGACTATGCGGCTTCGTCGGACGCGCGCCAGGTCGTCACGTTCGATGCCTCGCGCGTGATCGATCGCGCGCAGCAGGTCGCGGACCACGATCTCGACCTGTCGATCAACAGCGAACTCGAACTCATCGAACTGGCCGATCTCGAATCGCTGATCGGCGTCGAGAAGACGCTGTTGCTCAACAAGCTGTCGAACGGCGAGATCGCCGACGAAGTGTTCGCGTTCCGCAAATCGAAGGTGCTCAGTTACGTCGAGCAAAAGGGCGTCGCGTACTTCTCGCGGCGCAACGCGCGTCGCGGCGGCGACGTGCGCGCGCTGGAGGATCTCGTGTGGGTCGACCAGCGCACGCTGTTCGACGTGATCAGCGCGTTCGATACGTACGATCTCGCGAAGCTGATCGCGAACCTCGACGATCGTGCGGTGGCCGACAAGCTGTTTTCCGTGATGACCGAGGCGCGGCGCAACGAGGTGTCGTGGGTGATGCGCCGCGAGCTCAAGCTCGATCCGATCGAGATCGAGGATATCGAGCAGCGCGTGCTGGATGCCGTGCGCGCGGCCAAGGCGCCGGCGACGGGCGCGGCGTCCGTGGTGTCGGATGCGTGACACGGAGAGGCGTATGGATCTGTTGACCTTGGCCGGTGTGGTGCTGGGCGGCGCGGCGATCGTGTTCGGTTTCGCGCTGGAAGGCGGGCATTTTTCGATGCTGTTCCAGTTCGAGGCGCTCGTCATCGTGCTCGGCGGCACGCTCGGCGCGGTGATGATCCAGAACACCTGGGCACGCTTCTTCGACGCGGTGAAGCAGTTGCGGCTCGCGTTCGTACGTGCGAGAGAGGTCGATCGCAAGCACCTGTCCGACCTGCTCGAATGGGGCGACCGCGCGAAGCTCGACGGGCTGCTTGCGTTCGAGTCGATGGACGTGAGCGGCATTCATCCGTTTGCGCGCCGCGGGCTCGAACTGCTGGCGAACGGCGTGTCGACCGCCGTGCTCGAGGATGCATTGCAGCGCGAACTCGACGCATACGAGCGCAGCCGGCTGGCCGCCGTGCGCGTATGGCAGCAGGCCGGCGGTTATGCGCCGACGTTCGGCATTCTCGGATCGGTGCTCGGGCTCGTGCAGGTGACGAGCCATATTCTCGAACCCGCGCAACTCGGGCCGGGCATCGCGGTTGCGTTCATTGCGACGCTATACGGGCTGGCGTTTGCGAACCTCGTGTTTCTGCCGCTTTACGGCAAGCTGCGCGCGCAGATCGACAGCGAACTGCGGTTTCGCAAGCTGTATCTCGACGGATTGCTCGCGATCTCGCGCAAGGAGTCGCCCCATACGATCGAAACGCGGCTGACCGGTGATGTGCGCGGGCGTGCGGCCGAGTCGCTCGCGTGATGTGCTGCGTTTGCGGTACGACGAACAGGGATCTTCGGCATGACAGCCCGAACTGACGGCGTGGCTACCGCCGATCGCGACGACGATGAAGCCGAAGGCGCGCACTCCGGGCGCTGGCTGATTTCATACGCGGATCTGATCACGACGCTGATGGTGCTGTTTCTCGCGCTGTATGTGCTCCAGCTCGCGAAATACAACGCGCTCGATGCGCGATACCAGACGCTCGCGCGACATGCCGGTGGCGCTGCGAGTACTGCTTTGCCCGAACGCGTGCCGGCCTGGCTCTCGTTGCTCGACAAGTTGAAGGCGAACGGGCGGATTTCGCTGGTGAAGGCGCCGCACGGCGTCGAGATCGGCATCGACGCGAAGATTCTGTTCAACGTCGGCGATGCGCGCTTGCTGCCCGATTCGTCGCCTGTGCTGAACCAGATCGCGCAGGCACTGAGCGCGCACGCGACCGGCGACATTCTCGTCGAAGGGCATACGGACAACGTGCCGATCGCGAACGCGAAATACGAATCGAACTGGGAGCTTTCGTCGGCGCGCGCGGGGAGCGTCGTGCGCTACCTGACCGAGCGCGGCGTGGCGCCGCACCGGCTCGCGGCGATCGGGCGGGCCGATACGCAGCCGCTCGTGACGGGCGACGATGCGGCCGCGCGAGCGCGGAACCGGCGCGTGACGATCTTCGTTGCGTATTGATTTGCGCTGATCGTGCACGTATAGGCGGCCGCATATGCCCGCCTGTCAACGACATAACAAATCTCGCATGATCGACATCTGAAATCTGCGATGCGCTTCTGTGCGTGCATGCCGATAACTCAAACTGGCTCAGACCGAGCGGTTACCGAGGGTTCCCATGCATTTCTGGCGCAAGCTTTCCATTCAGAACAAGCTGATTCTCAGCATGACGAGTTGCCTGCTCGTGTTCGTCGCGATTTCGAGCGGACTGAGCATCCGCCTGATCGGCAACGCGGTGCGTGACCGCGTCGTCCGCGAAGAGTTGCCGACGGCAGTGAGCGGCATCCGCGCCGACGTGCAGCGGCAGATGGCCGGGCCGATCGCCGCGTCGCGCATTCTCGCGCGCGATGCGTTCCTGCTGCAATGGGAAGCCGATGGCGAGCCCGACGCCGGCACGCGCAACTGGATCCAGCTTGCGAAGAACGTGAAGGACGAGCAGAAGGCGGCGTCCGTGCAGTGGGTGTCGGTGAAGAGCGGCAACTACTACAACGAAGCCGGCCTGCAGCGGAAGGTGACCGACAAGGATCAGTGGCTGACCAGTTTCCTGTCGTCCGGCAAGGCGTTCGACGTGAACATGGATCGCGAGGTGACCGTCGGCGGCTACATGATGTTCATCAACAGCCGCGTCGAACTCGACGGCGTGCCGGTCGGCGCGGCGAGCATGAGCCTGTCCGTCGATGCGCTCGCGAAGGGCATTGCCGCTTACCGGATCGGGGAGACCGGATTCGCGTATCTCGTGCGTCCCGACGGCGCGATCATGATGCATCGCGATACGTCGCTGATCGACGGCAAGCATTTCATGAAGGATCAGCCGGGGCTGCCTGACGATGCGTCGTCGACGCTGCTCGCCGGCAAGCCGTATGCGTACCTGAGCTACGACGGCGACGGCGGCGCGCGCTTCATCGCGACGTCGTTCGTTCCGGAGCTGAATGCGTATGTCGTCGTCGAGGTGCCGCAGGCGGAACTGCTCGGGCCGGTGACGCGTGCAATTCGTAGCGCGGCGCTGGTTGCCGCCGTGGTGGGGCTGGGTGTCGCGCTGCTCGTGATCTGGCTGGTCGGGCGCGCGATTGCCGCGCCGATCCGGCGTGCGGCTACGTTGCTGTCGGAGATTGCGAGCGGCCAAGGCGACCTGACGCGCCGGATGACGGTCGAGAGCCAGGACGAGATCGGGCAGTTGTCGGATGCGTTCAACCGGTTCGTGTCGTCGTTGTCGACGCTGGTTCACCGGATTCGGGCGGCTTCCGCGTCGATTGCGACCGGGTCGGCGCAGATTGCTTCGGGGAATGCGGATCTGAGCGAACGCACCGAAGGGCAGTCGAGCAACCTGGAGCGGACGGCTTCGTCGATGGAAGAGATCACGGCCGTGGTGCGGAACAACACCGAGACGGCGACAACCGCCGCGAAGATGATCAACGGTGCTTCGGATGCGGCGGCGCGCGGCGGGCAGGTGGTGGGTGAGGTGGTGAGCACGATGGAGCAGATCAGCGACGCGTCGCAGCGGATCTCCGAGATCATCGTGATGATCGACAGTATTTCGTTTCAGACGAATATTCTTGCGTTGAATGCCGCTGTGGAGGCGGCGCGGGCCGGGGAGCAGGGGCGTGGGTTTGCTGTCGTTGCTTCGGAGGTGCGGAATCTGGCGCAGCGTAGCGCGCAGGCGGCGAAGGAGATCAAGGCGCTGATCGAACATAGCGCGGGGACGGTGAATACCGGGTCGCGGTTGGTTAGTGAGGCGGGGAAGGTGATGAGGGATGTTGTCTCGCAGGTTCAAGGCGTCAGCGCGATGATGAGCGAGATTGCTGAGGCTAGCCTGGAGCAGAGTGCCGGGATCGACCAGATTGGGGATGCGGTGCAGTCGCTCGATCAGATGACGCAGCAGAATGCGGCATTGGTTGAGGAAAGCGCGGCGGCGGCCGAGAGTTTGAAGCAGCAGGCAGCGGAATTGACCAAACTGGTATCGGCGTTCAAGGTGGATGAATAAAGTCCGCGTCGCGTTTTAGAATGAGGCGTTTCTGAGGGACGGCTGCCGTAGGTTCACGGCAGCCGTTTTGCATCCGGGCTTGGGTTCGGGGACGTCATATAAGAATGAAAAGCATTTCCAAACTGAGAGTCGCGGTGGGGGCGGTTGTGCTCCTGGCCCTGATCGCTGTGGTTGGTGCGAAGGCGGTTACGTCGCCGACCGATTCCTATCTCGCGGATCGGAAGAAGGCTGCCGAGGCAGTTAATGCGGCTCAGATGGAAGATCGGGCGGATTTGGACAAGAAATAACCGCCGAGTTGAATGCGAAGCTGGTAAAGCTTGTCGGGACGGTCAAGGCGAAAGGGTTTTCCGGAAAGGTGGGGAGTACCGTGCAAAGCGCCGTTCCCGACGACGGGATGACGCCGGGGCCGGACGGGCTGTCGTTCAAGTCGGATGATGGGAAGGTGAATCTTGTTGTTACGACAGTTCCACTTTTGAAGACTTGGGTGGTGACGGCGGATGCGGGGCTCAAGTCGACGGATGATGTTGCCGTTATCCCTCACATAGTTAGGCATCTAGGAATTACGAAATACATATGGCAACTCAACCGTGGGCCGCAGGTCCGAGAGAGATTTTGGAACATGGCATATCGCTGTTACGGAAGGACAGCGATAAGAATCGGCGGCTCGCCCTTCTGAGCGTCGACAATGCAGTCGAACTTACGATCAAGACGTATCTTGGACTCCCAAAGCGAATTAACGGCATCAACGTCCCGCGCAAGGAGTACGTCGAATTCAGTGAGAGCTTTCCCAAGCTGCTTGATGCCCTAGAACAGTATGCGGCCCAAAGGATTTCCGGAATTGAGCTTGGTGAAATTGAATGGTTCCATAGGCTTCGAAATCAGCTTTATCATCAAGGAAATGGTCTTACGGTAGATCGAGATAAAGTCGAAATATATTCAGAACTTGCGAAGCTTCTATTTGAAAGCCTGTTCGATGAACAGCTATCTTTTGCACCGGAAGATCAACACCAAATGCTCGGCGAGTTCTTGGCCGCGTGGGTGTCGTTCGAGCGGATGATTACAGAGTTAAGCAGTCTAAATGCAGAAAAGCTCAGCACTCTTGGCGGTCGGCCCCGTCCTCCACTCATGGCCATGGGCGAGATGGTTCGAGTAGGGGTGTTCGAGCAAGCAGAGGCAAAAGAGATCGAAGAGTTGCGAAGAATACGGAATGAAGTGGTGCATGGAATGGTTGATTACAAGACCGTCGTAAGTCGCAAGGTTATTCAGCGTCTTGAGAAAATCACGGAGAAATATCGGCATGTGATTGATTCCTTGCCACCATCAAGAGGTGCTTGACCGTACATTATGGGGGCGCTCGTCAGCACACGAAATTCCTGACATGTCCGGGCGAGGCCGTGTTCCACGATTGAAACGCGCTCTTAGGAGATCACCTCGCCGTCACTTTCGCCAGCGCTCGATGACCTGTGCGAAGACAACATCGCGCCATTGCTCCTTCCATTCCTTGTGAACCTTAACGCTTTGCGAATGTGGCTCGGGGACCGGTGGAGGCATCTTTATCACAGCCGGCAGCAGCACGGCGTCACCGACCACTACACACTCACCCGGAGCAAGGTTTGGGAGGATCTCTGTAATCGCGTTGACACTGTCGGGAAAGAGTCGTCGTACATAGGTCTGATCTGCGTCGTTCGTCAGACGCAGAGACATGAAATTGTTGCACTGAGCGAATATTGTCTCCGACACTTCCGAGGGGCGTTGACTCACAATCATCAGGCTTAGCCCGTATTTTCGCCCTTCCTTAGCGATTCGCTCGATGGATTTGCGGGATGCGCGATAGGCAATGCGATCATCTCGTGGAACGTAGTTGTGCGCCTCCTCACAAACTAGCATGACTGGGATGTCATTGAGCTTGCCCAGAGCATGTTGTAGCTTTGTATAGTGAAAGCAGAAGTCGAAGATTAGGCGAGAGATTAGGCTGACGGTGATGCTAAGAACCTCGAATGGAACTCCGCTCAAGTCCACGACGGTGACGTTTGCCTTGTCGAGGTAGCCGACGAACTGCTTCATCAGCGTTTCAAAGTCCGCAGTGATATGGGCCTGCCCGTCAACTTTCTTCGCGTTAAGAAGGAATCGGAGGCGTTTGTCGGCCAACTTCGCCTCAAGTCGGGAAACGAACCTGTTGAACTCTCCGTTGAATGGTCCATTGGTCGCTCTGCTTGCAGCTGCGGTAGAGTTGGCAACGAAGTCGTGGATTTTGTCGAAATAGATTTTCCGGTCTATCACCAGCGTTCCATCGGCTAACTTGGGCTTATCTTCCCCACTCAGTCTACCGATTACCTCTCGATTCAGATTTTCAATGAAATGGTAGACCTCTTTAATTGAGAAATAAACTGGAGTATCGTAAGTAACCTCCGGAACGTCTGGATTATGCTTCTCCTTGTTCAAAACAACTGCGTGCTTGAACTGGCTAACCTGATTGTGGGAATTTGCTTCGTTGCTCTCGATGAACATGCTTTCCAACTCTTCTGAATTCATCAGCCAGTACGGAAGCTGCAAAGAGTCGATGTCGAGTCTGCTCAGAGTGAAAGACTCTTCTTTTTCAAGGGTGAACGCGGCAGTGTATTCGTCATGAATGTCGAAAATTACCACATGCGAATTATTCTGTTTGTCTTTGTTGTTGTTTTTTTTCTGAGCAATTCCAACGACGTTTTGTAGGACGCTTGCGACCGTACATGACTTGCCAGAGCCGGTCGAGCCGACAACAGCAATATGTTTGCTGAAAAATCTGTTGCCGTTGATCATGAGATCGATGGCTTTGTTCATTGAGAGCTTGCCAAGCGGAAAATCATGGTCGCCGTCTGCCGAAAACATTCGGTCAAGGGTATCTTTTTCTGCAATAAATACATGCTCAGTGGGAACCGGCAAAAGGAGGCTGCCACGGTCAAACATCTTGTCATCAATGAGAGTGCCAATTGCTTGACATTCTATCTGAAAGCTCCAAACCGTCTCCCCGCTTGAATTAATAGTGTTTGTGCCTTTAATGTTGCGAATAGTTGAGATCGTGAAATCGTGATTTCCTTGCGAAATTTTCAAGAAACGACCAACCTGGAGGCTCTCTTTATTCTTCTCGAATACTTCAAGGCTATCCACGGCAATTACGATAACTTCAGGTGCGCACGAAAGTACAGCTCCAATTTTAGTATGCATTGCTCATCCCCATTATGTACTTAATCTCATCAAATTTTTCTGAACTTAAAATTTCTAGATTTATATCTTTAGTATCTATGTCCGAGATATTTCCGTTTCCGATTATAAATAAATCATCTGCTTTGGTTCCGGTTGAGAGATTTTTGTAGTCGCTCCAGCATATAAGGCGAAGGGAAAATTCTTTTCTTTCTTTTTGTACCATGGGGTCGCGGAAAAATTGAACCTGGGAAAATTCCTTTATTCGCCGCCCGTGATTTGGTATTACATCTTTTATAATTAATCGTTCTGCAATTCCATCGAGTGCGTCTTGTGGAACGTCCAGGGCGAAGAGCGGTGTCTGCGTGTGTGCGATCTTGAAATGATATTTGTCTATGAATGATTTGATGAAAAGAATAATTTGATCGTCAAATTTATCTAGGAATTCTGGGAATATGACTAGATGGCGCAGACGTGTGTTCGCACTCAAATTTTCCTTGAGTTGCTTGCGTCGCGTTTCTAAGATCTTCTGTCGCGTCTTTAGTGCGAGTGTCCATTGGGAAATTGCGGTTGATCTGATTCTGCGCAATGACTCAAAGAAATCTATTCTTCTGATTTTTCTAAGGCTGGCATCATGCTTGATGCTCAAGTCGGCAATTATTTGAATGGCGTTTGGGTAGAATAAGGTTTCCACTTCTACTTTGTTGAAGCCAAGGGTCTCAAGCTTTTTTGAGTTGTCCTCCATCAGGTCGTCATATTTTTGTGTGACGATGAGTGAGAATACTTTCAAAAATTCATCGACATCAATGTCAGCGATTTCAGCAATTAAGTCCTTCAAATCCTTGTTTTCTGATTTTAGTGCTTCGTTGAGTTCATGTGCAGTTATGGTAATCGCTGGGTTGTTGGGGAAGTGCGCATATAAGTAGTAGTGTATTTTCGCGCCGGGATTGGATTTGAAGTGCTTCAGCATTTGAAGCAATGGGTGGTAAAGGATGCTTGGTGTGTAGTTGTTTTTTGTTTCGTGATATTTGCACTGAATAGCCTTGGTACCGGCAAAGCTCGCTACTTCGATATCTTCAACAATTCCTTCAATGGAAATTACGTCGTCATCCCCTGCCACCAGTAGCTCAGCGAGCGTTTGATTGAACTGGTACAGGAAACCCTGGATCGTGTAGTCTGCTGAGCGCCCCATTTTCGATTTTCTGAAAGTTGTATGTTGGAACGCTACCAGCATTTTGGATTGATGTCATCTCCATGCTGAACAGGATATTGGGTGCCGATCCTATTGTGTAGCGAGAGAAAGACACGGTGATCGACCAAATTGGTACCCAGTTTTCGCCTGGGGATCGATATCTGAAATGCGCGGGCACAAAAGACCGTCAAATCGCTAATCGGCAACATCAGCTAGGTGTCTGTGCGTCCCTATACCCTTCGGCCAATCCCCCCCAACTTCCCATTTCTGAGATGCCAGCGCGACTACACTGGTCATGAAGCCTTGCTTCTCGCCCATCGGAGTTGGTCGCAGCACCCTTCGCACCGATGGTCGAAAAAAGATCCGTCTTGCCCAACAAGACGCAGCGAAGGGGGAGTGCGAAGTAGAAATGCCAAGGCAACAAAAAAGCGCGGGCCGCATGGGCGGCAACCCATACGACCCGCTGACCACCACCAACTCGAACAAGGAGTCGGAAATGGCTGACGCCAATAGTAAGACACGTCGCAGGAAGAACAAACCGGTCAACATGCAAAAGACGTTTGAGCTGGTCCTCCGCAACTACCCGGACCTTCCCAAGCGCGGCTGGCCTTACCTGCCGTGGATGAAGGCAATCGATCTGGATTTCAAGATCTTTGGATTCAAACCGGGCGACCGCATCTACCTCGACGTCAACTACGTCACCCGGAAAATCACGATCTCGCCGGACTACAGCCAGCTAGCGCTGCGAGAGCAGCCTTACCACGACCCAGAACCGGAAGACACGCCGGCATAACAAGCAGGGGCCGCGTTATGCGGCTCTGCGGGTGGACTGCTGGTTTTGAACGAACGCGACTGACCGCCGGGGCGATATCGCCCTGGCCATCGCCGCGCATGTCGCGATGTGCGCCCACAGCCAACTTCAACAACTGTCACGACCGAAACGGCCGTGAGTCGTCACTGCGCGCGCCGAAACAATCGGATGGATTCGATAAATTTGTGAGTCCAGTCACTGAAGGCGCGCTGTTGAATTTCCGCATTCATGCGAAGATTGCTCATCTCAAAAATCCGAGACTGACGTGACCCGATCGACCCCCGAGGGCAATCGAGAATCGACCGCCCACCCACCCTGGATGTCCGTTGCGCTGGCCGAACTCGGCATTCGCCGCCACCCGCCCGGCAGCATCAACCCGCGCATCGTCGAATACAACAACCACACGAACCTGGTCGGCTACGACGACAAGATTTCCTGGTGCTCGTCGTTCGTCAACTGGTGCATGACGCACGCCGGCATTCGCGGCACGGGCTCCGCGCTCGCGCGCTCGTGGCTCGAATGGGGCCGCCCGCTGGAGCGTCCGGTCTACGGCTGCATCGCTATCCTGACGCGCGACGATCCGGCAAGCTGGAAAGGGCACGTCGGTTTCTACCTGCGTCACGACGATGAATACGTGCATCTGTTCGGCGGCAACCAATTGGAAGAAGTGCGCGAACTTGCGTATCCGCTGAACGAGGTGATCGGTTACCGCTGGCCCGACGCCGCATGACCGCACCGCCGCGCTTGCATAAAGGTGCAGGCCGTCCGCGGCCTGCATTCGTATCGGGCCCCTGCCTCAATTCTTCACCACAGCCTCTGTCTCGGCTTCCGCTCCACCTGCCGCCTCATTCCTGCTCCACCCACCCCCAAGCGATCGATAAAGCGCGACCGCCGCCAGCGCATGCTCGCGCTTGACCTGATTGAGCGAATCCGAGTCCCTTAGATAAACCTCCTGCGCCGACAGCACATCCAGAAAATCCGTCGCACCGCCCTTATAAAGCTGATTCGCCAACCCGAGCGCCTTATCGGAAGCCGCCAATGCACTACCGAGCCGCCGCGTAGCCTCATCGGAACTGACGAGATTCGCACGCGCATCCTCGACTTCCCTCAACGCTTGCAGCATCGTCTGCCTCAACCCGAGTTCCGACTCGCGCATCCGGCTTTCGCTCTGCGAGATATCGGCGGTAATACGCCCCGCATTGAAGATCGGGCTCGTCGCACTCAACGCTGCACTGAACAGGTTGTCGGTCAACGTAGGCAACCCGAGATACGACGCCGCCAGAATCCCGTCCGCCAAATTCAGCGAGAACTTCGGATACCGCTCGGCCTTGGCAACCCCCACTTGCGCCGCACGCCGCTCTACCTGCGCATAAGCAGTCAGCACATCGGGCCGCCGCAACAACGCCTGCGAAGGCAACGTCCCCGGCGCGCCAGCCGGCGGCGCGGGAATCTCGCCCACCTGCGCCAACACGAGCCGATCGACCGATTCCGGCGTCCGCCCCGAATACACGGCAATGAGATTGAGCTGATGCGATATCTGCGCCTGCGTCGGCGGAATCCGCGCTTCGAGCGCATCGAGCTGGTTCTGCGCGCGCGTGACGTCGAGTTCCGTCGACAGCCCGAACGCCTGCCGCTTGCGCGTGAGTTCGAGCGCGTGCTGCCGGATCTTCGCGTTGTCCTGCAGGATTTTCAGTTCCTGCTGCGCCCAACGCAGATCGACATACGCGGATGCCGCATCGGCCGCGAGCGCGAGCCGCATCGCATCTTCCGCATGCTTCTGCCCGACGAGTTCGGCCTGTGCGGCGAGCAAATCGAGCCGTTCGCCGCCGAACACATCGGGCGACCAGCTCAGCGCGAGCCCCACGCCGGCCTGCCGCACATAGCCGAGCGGCGGCGGCGTGTTCTGGCGCGCGTCGGCCGCGTGCGCGGTCGCGTCGAGTTCGGGCAGCAGCACCGCGCGCTTTTGAACGGTCAGCGCCTGCGCCTGCTTCACGCGTTCGGCGGCGGCCTGCAGATCGAGGTTGCCGTCGAGCACGGTCGCGATCAGCCGGTCGAGCACGGGATCGTGGAATTGCGCCCACCATGCGGCGGCGTCGATGTCCGCGCGCGGCACGTCGGTATCCCATGCGGTGGGCGCGAGCGTTTGCACGGATTCGGGCAGCGCCGGATGCTGCGCGGGCTGCACCGCACACCCTGCGGCGAATGCGCTGACAGCCAGCGCGACGAGTAGCTTTTTCATGATGATGACCTCAACCTCAGTGCGCGTCCGGCGGCGGCGCGTTCAAAGTAATGGGTTTGGAAAACGCGACGGCAAGCAGCGCGACGACGAAGCACAGCGACAGCGCGTAATACGCATCCGCGTAGGTGAGCGTCAGCGCTTCGCGATAAATCAGCCGATGCAGGTTCGCGAGCCCGGCCTGCGCGGTATTCAGCGTGTTGCCCGCAACAGCAGTCCAGTACGCGGTCTGATGATCGAGCAGCGACGCGATCTGCGGCTCGCCCGCGCTCACATGCTCGTTCAGGCGCAGGTAGTGGAAGTTCAGCCGGTCGTTGAGCATCGTCGCGCTCACCGCGATGCCGATCGCACCGCCGAGATTGCGCATCAGGTTGAACAGTCCGCTTGCCGATTTCAGCCGCGACTGCGGCAGCGAACCGAGCGCCATCGTCACGATCGGCGGCACGCTGAACTGCTGGCCGATCCCGCGCAGCGCCTGTGGCAGCAGCAGTTCCCGCCAGCCCCAGTCGTGCGTGATCGGCGTGTACAGGTAGCAGCCGAGGCCGAAGCAGATCAGCCCGAACACGAGCAGCGCGCGCATGCTGAAGTAGCGCGCCGCGAACGCATACACGCAAAGCGCGAGCAACTGGAACGCGCCGACCGACAGCAGCGCCAGGCCGATCTGCAGCGAACTGAACGCGCGCACCTGCGCAAGGAATAGCGGCGTCAGGAACACGGTCACGAAGATCCCGATGCCGGTCACGAACGACAGCAGGCTGCCGATCCCGAAGTTGCGCACGGCGAGCGCGCGCAGGTCGACGATCGGATCTTCCGCGGTCAGCGCATGCACGATGAACAGGAAGCCGCAGATGCCGGAGATCCACGCGCAGATGACGATCGCGTCGTCGCCGAACCAGTTCTTGCGCGGGCCTTCTTCCAGCACGTATTCGAGGCAGCCGAGGAAGCCCGACATCAGCACGATGCCGAGATAGTCGCCGCGCTTGACGAGGCTCAGGTCGGGTTCGTCGATATGCACGTAGCGCGGCACGAGTGCGGCCACGGCGATACCCGGCACGAGGTTCAGGTAGAACAGCCAGTGCCACGACCATTGGTCGGTGATCCAGCCGCCGATCACGGGGCCGATCGCCGGCGCGAGCGACGCGAGCGCGCCGATGGTGGTCGACGCGATCAGCCGCTGCTTGCCGGGGAACAGCACGAACGCGGTGGTGAACACGGTCGGGATCATCGCGGCGCCGAGCGCGCCCTGCAGCCCGCGAAACAGGATCATCGAGTTGATGTCCCACGCGAGCCCGCACAGCATGCTGGTGATCGTGAAGCCGACGGCCGAAGCGACGAACAGCCAGCGCGTCGACATCACCTTCGACAGCCAGCCCGACATCGGGATCACGATGATCTCGGCGATCAGGTAGGCCGTCTGCACCCACGACAACTCGTCCTGGCTCGCGGACAAGCCGCCGCCGATGTCGCGCAGCGACGACGCGACGATCTGGATGTCGAGCGTCGCCATGAAGAAGCCGACGCACATCAGCGCGAACGCGAATACGCGCTGCCTGGTCGGTTGCGACGCGGGGTCGCCGGAAAACGCGGTGGTCATGGTCGGCTCCCGCTCAGTTCGCGTGGTCGGTATGCACGGTCACGACCGCGGACAGGCCGGGGCGCAGCACGTGTTCGAGGCCCGGCTGCGGATCGAGATGCACGCGTACGGGCACGCGCTGGACGATCTTCGTGAAGTTGCCGGTCGCGTTCTCGGGCGGCAGCACGCTGAAGGTCGCGCCGGTCGCGGGCGCGACGCTGTCGACACGGCCGTGCAGGCGCGTGCTCGACGCATCGAGCGACACGTCGACGCGATCGCCCGCGCGCATCTTGCGAAGCTGGTCTTCCTTGAAGTTCGCGTCGATCCACAGCCCGGCAGCCGGCACGACCGTCAGCAGCGGCACGCCGACGTTCGCGAGCATGCCGACGCGGCCCGTGCGGTTGCCGACGTAGCCGTCGACCGGCGAGCGGATCGTCGTGTATTCGACGTTGAGCGCCGCGACGCGTTGCGCGGCGAGCGCGGTGTTCACGCGGGCGCGCGCATCGGCGAGCTGCGCGCCGAGCACGTCGAGCTGCCGCTTCGAGGCGAGCAGCGCGGCGTCGCTGCGGTCGACGGCCGCGCCTGCCTTCGAATAGTCGGCGTCCGCGCGCTCGACGATCTGGTTCGACACGGCGTCGGATTTCACGAGCTCGCGGTAGCGCACGCGGTCGGATGCGGCGCGCGTCAGTTCGGCCGACGATGCGTTCTTGTCCGCCGCGTGCTGGCCGATCACCGCGAATTGCAGTTGCTGCTTCGCTTCGAGTTCGGTCACGGCGGAGCGCGCGCTGTCGACTTCGGCGCTGGCCTGCGCGAGCTTCGCATCGTAGTCGCGCGCATCGAGCTGCACGAGCACGTCGCCGGCCTTCACGCGCTGGTTGTCGGTCACGAGAATCCGGTCGACGAAGCCGTTGACCTTCGGCGCGAGCACCGTTACGTCGCCGCCGACATACGCATCGTCGGTGCTTTCCTGGAAGCGCAGCACGAACAGCCAGTCGAGCGCGGCCGCCGCAACCGCGACGACGACGGCGCTTACCGCGATGCGCATCCACGGCACGCGGCGTCGCTGCTTCGCGGGCGGGTCGATTGTGGCTGCCTCGCGGGAAGCAGCGGCTTCTTGGGTCGTTTCCATCGATTCACCTATGTATATGCACTTATTGAAACGATCGACGATGTCGCGTCGATCGGGGAAGGGGTTAGCGCTCCGGCAGGTTGTGCGTGATCCGGAACAATTCGTCTCTCAGCCGGGCTGCCTGCGCCGGCCCGAATCGCCGTTCGAACGCTTCCTGTGCGGCGAGCCAGTGCACGTGTGCGTCGGCGATCTTCGTTTCGCCGTGTGCGGTCAACGCGAACGTCTGGCGGCGGTGCGGCGGCTCGATCCGGCCCGTCACCAGCGCCGCGCCGACGAGCGGCTTGAGCGCGCGCAGCAGCGCGGTGCGCTCGATCACCAGCACCGACGACAGCGCCGCCATCGTCTGATGCGGCCGGTCGCGCAGCAACGCGAGAATGCTGTACTGCGACGGCGTGACGCCCGCCCGCGACAGGTAACGCTCGTAGAACTGCGAGATCCGGCGGGCGGCTTGCCGGACCGCGAAGCAATCGTCATCGATAAGCGTGGTCTTGTGCATGTGCACATGTTAGGGCGCAGCGCGCCACGAAGCGATGGGTGGAGCAGGATCAGATTGGTGTCGTGGCTGTACCAATCGGCGTCACGCCGGCGCGTTCGCGCGCCGGATCAGGCCGCCGCAGGAACAATCCCGCCTACGCGGTCGCAATAGGCGGCCGTGTAGTCGATGAATGCCTTCACCTTCGCGGGCAGCAGCGCGCGGTTCGCGTACGCGAGCTTGATCTCGACGAACGCGTCGACGAGATCGGCGTCCTCCAGCAA
Organism: Burkholderia sp. FW306-1C-G01B; assembly: GCF_058781685.1. NCBI lineage: Bacteria > Pseudomonadati > Pseudomonadota > Betaproteobacteria > Burkholderiales > Burkholderiaceae > Burkholderia > Burkholderia sp. FW306-1C-G01B. Next base: position 126,063 of record NZ_JBYSWZ010000001.1, on the reverse strand, counting down.
CTGCACGAGCGCACCCGACGCGAGTTCGGCTTCGACGAGCGTTTGCGGGACGACGCCGATGCCGAAGTCGTGCATCACCATTTCGCGGTTGAAGACGGGGCTGTTCGACGAGATGTCGAAGCGGTACGGCACGGTCAGCGTGTCGCCGTCGACGCGGAACGACAGCGCGGGCCGGCGCAGCGACGGCGATATCGGCACGAACGGATGATCGGCCAGGTCCGCCGGCGTTTCGGGGCGCGAATGCGCGCTCAGATACGCGGGCGTCGCGACGATCACGACCGGAATGCGCTCGACCAGCCGCACGACGGTCGTCTCGCTCGTCAGCATGTAAGGCACGACGATGCCGATGTCGTAGCCTTCGCCGACGAGATCGACGGGGCGCTCGGTCAACGTGACGTCGAGGCGCACCTTCGGATGCGCGCGCTTGAAGCCGGCGATCAGCGGCACGAGCCGGTTCAGCGCGGCCGTCGTATGCGCGACGAGACGCAGCAGGCCCTCGGGCTCGCGCGTCTGCGTTTGCGCTTCCGCTTCGAGCGCGTCGAGCTCGTCGAGCACAGCCGCGCAGCGCTCGTAAATGCGTTCGGCGGTTTCGGTCAGCGACACCTGGCGTGTGGTCCGGTGCAGCAGCCGGCTGCCGAAGCGCGCCTCCAGATCGGCAACAGCACGCGACACGACCGGCCGCGCGAGGCCGTGCATGTCGGCGGCGCGCGTGAAGCTGCGCATCTCGACCACCGACCGGAAAATCCGCAGCTTGTCGATGTAGTCCATGTCCGTCTCCTTGACGCGATGGCGGGCACCGGACGCGCCCGGCCGGCCTCGTTACGGCGGAGTGTACATTGACTTTATGCATATGCACATATAAATTGCGGAGCATGAACGACAACCAGATTGCCCAAGCGTGCAACTGCCTCGCGCTGCGTCAGGCGGCGCGCTTCGTCACGCAATTGTACGAACGCCATCTGGCCCCGGTCGGCGTCACGCCCGCGCAGTTTTCGATCATGGCGAATTTGACGCGTCGCCCCGGCCTGCTGATGAGCGAACTGGCCGACACGCTCGTGATGGATCGCACGACGCTGCTGCGCGCGCTGAAGCCGTTGCAGCGCGACGGTTTGGTCGCGACGGCCGCGTCCGAGCACGATGCGCGCGCACATGCGCTGAGCCTCACGAAGCTCGGCGAGCGCACGTTCGCGCGGGCGTTGGTCGCGTGGCAGGCCGCGCAGGACGAATTCGAGACGCAGTTCGGCCAGGGGCGCGCGAAGGCGCTGCGCGATGAACTGTTCAGCCTGACCGCGGAACGCTAGGCGGGCAGCAGGTGGCTCGCGCGTTGCGACAAACTGGAGCGGAATTCGAGCCATTGGCAGTTTCAGCGGAGTTCGAAGCGCGGAGTCATGGCATCCATGACCGAAAATTGGTTTTTAAATTGCCCGGATTGGCGATGATCTGGACAGTTTTTATTTCCAGTTGTAGAGTCCTCTGACGGATTTCACGGGCCGGCGTCGCCGGCACGAGTCACGAGGAGCAACCGATGCTGCAGTTGAGCGACCGCGACGACGCGATGTTGCGCGGGGATTTCGGCGACGGCGTCGCGCGCGCGATGCGGATCGTCGCACGCACGGCGGAAGTGATGTCCGCGCCGCACCTGATCGACATCACGTCCGCACATATCGACGGCTGTCTTTATCACGGCCAGACCAGTCTCGACTTCGTCGAGTATTTCGTCGATACGGGCGCGAAGGTCGCGGTGCCGACCACCTTGAACGTCGGTTCGCTCGACCTGATTCATCCCGAGCTGTATCACGGCGACCGCACGATCCAGCGCGATGCGCAGCGCCTGATGGACGCGCATTTGCAGCTCGGCTGCGAATCGAGTTTCACGTGCGCGCCGTATCAGTTGAAGAGCCGTCCCGCGAAAGGCGAGCAGATCGCGTGGGCCGAATCGAATGCGATCGTGTTCGCGAACTCGGTGCTCGGCGCGCGCACAAGCCGGTACGGCGATTTTCTCGATCTGGCCGCCGCGATTACCGGCCGCGCACCGTATGCGGGCTTGCATGTCGAAACGAACCGCGCCGCGCGGATTGTGTTCAACGCGCCGGACTTCAGCCGCCTGCCGTCGCGCGACATCTATTTCGCCGCGCTCGGCTTGTTGATCGGCAAAATCGCGGGCGCAATCGTGCCAGCGATCGTCGGGCTGCCGGCGGATACCACCGAAGACGAACTCAAGGCGCTCGGCGCGGCTGCCGCATCGAGCGGGGCCGTCGCGCTATTCCATGCGGTGGGCGTGACGCCCGAGGCGCCGACGCTCGATGCCGCATTGCACGGCCGCGCGGCGCAATGCACGGTCGACGTCGCGATGGCCGATCTCGACGAGATTCGCCGCACGCTGAACCACGGCGCGGCCGGCGACGCGCTCGTCGCGGTGGCGCTCGGCACACCGCATTTCTCGCTGGCCGAATTCCGCACGCTCGATACGTTGCTCGAAGCGTTCGACGGCAAGCCGGCCTGCGATTTCTACGTGAACACGAGCCGCTTCATTTTGTGGGAGCTGGGCGAAGCCGGCCTCGCGGACAAGTTCGCCGCGCGCGGCATCCAGATCGTCGTCGATACCTGCACGTACATCACACCGGTGATGAAGCAACTGTCGGGGTTGGTAATGACCAACTCGGGGAAATGGGCGTCGTATGCGCCCGCGAACATCGGCGTGACGGTCGCATACGGCAGCATGCGCGAATGCGTGCGTTCGGCGTACGAAGGAAAGGTGCGATTCGATGATTGAAGCGACGGGCAAAATACTGATGGGCGACACGCTCGTGCCGGGCAGCGCATGCGCGAGCGCGTTCGTGCTCGACAAGCCGCTCAGCTTCTGGGGCGGCTACGATTCCGGCGCGGGCAGGATCGTCGATCGCGGGCATCCGCAGGCCGGCGCGAGTCTCGCCGGCAAGGTGATGGTGATGCCGCACGCGAAGGGTTCGAGCTCGAGCAGCAGCGTGCTCGCGGAAGCCGTGCGCAACGGCACGGGGCCCGTCGCGATCGTGCTGAAGGAGCGCGACCTGATCATCTCGATCGGCGCGATCGTGGCCACCGAGCTGTATGCGATCGCGGTGCCGGTGGTATGCGTGACCGATGACGTGTATGACGCGATCGTCGCCGCAACCGGCGAGGTGCGGATCGACGCGGGCGACGGGGACGGCGGCGCGCGGATTTACGTCGGAGGTTGATGCGTCGCGTGTCAGCCAGCCGATTTACTCGTGTGACGGTCTGCCGGCCGCTTCCCGATACGCGCTCGGCGTCTGCCCGGCCCAGCGCCGGAACGCGCGCGTGAAATTCGCCGGATCGGTGAATTGCAGCCGCTCGGCGATCGTCTTCAGGTCGAGATCCGATGCGGCGAGCAACTGCTTCGCGTCGCGAAACCGCGCTTCGTCGAGCAATTGCCGATAGCTCGAACCGGCTTCCTCCAGGCGGCGCCGCAGCGTGCGCGTCGACACGAGCAGCGCGTCGGCGAGTGTTTCGGGCCCCGGATAAACGCCGGTTGCTCTCGCCAGCTCTGCGCGCACGCGCTCGACCAGATCGCCTTCCTCCTGCCGAACCTGCGCATACTCGCGCTCGACTTGCACGAGCGCCTGCCGGTGCGCGACTTCGTCGGCGAGCGGCAGCGGCCAGTCGAGCACGTCGCGTGCAATCCACAGCGCGTTCGCCGAGCAGCCGAATTCGACCGGCGGCAACTGGTCGCGATAGCGCTCGAAATACGCGGGCTCCGGCCACATGAATTGCAGCGCGATCGGCGGCGACGCGCGCCCGGCCCATTGCGAGATGTTCTGCGCGAGCCCGGTCAGCACGAATTCGAACATCACGTGATGCTGCAGCACCGGGCTGGCCTGCACGCCGTGCAGTTCGAGCGTCGCGCCGCGTTCGTCTTCCGCATAAGTCAGCCGATATTGGCGGTTGCGCATCCGGAAGTAGCGTTGCGTGACGGACAGCGCTTCGCGGATGTCCCGCGCGGTCAGCGTTGCATAGCCGAGAAAGCCGTGCACGGTCGGCTTCAGCAGCAGTCCGAACGCGAGCCCGATGCCCGGATCGCCGCCGATCTCGATCGCATTGAGCACGAGCCGCCCCCATTGCGACGGCGCGACGCGCGCGTCGGGTTCGGCCAGCACCGCGTCGCGCAGGCCCGTGCCGGCACGCACGGCGGCCAGGTCGACGCCGCGCGCGGCCAGCGCCTGCAGCAGCAGGCGCGTATAGGCGACCGGAATCGTCGGCCGGCGCAGCCCGAGGCGGTCCTTGGCGAGTGGGGAGGTCATGTCGTTTTGGCCGGAAATGACAAGCATTATGGCTGTTTGCCCCCTCACGTTCAAGGCGGCGCGCGCCTACGATGGCAGGCATCGCTTACCGGCAGGATCACCATGACGACCCCCTTTCCCCATCTGCTCGCGCCGCTCGATCTCGGCTTCACGACGCTGAAGAACCGCGTGCTGATGGGCTCGATGCACACGGGCCTCGAGGACAGCCGCAAGACGCTGCCGCGGCTCGCCGAATATTTCGCCGAACGCGCACGCGGCGGCGTCGGCCTGATCGTGACAGGCGGCTTCGCGCCGAACGTGGCCGGCTGGACCAAGCCGTTCGGCGGCACGCTGATGACGTCGGCCGCCGCGCGGCGGCATCGCGAGATCACCGGCGCCGTGCATGCGGAGGACGGCAAGATCGCACTGCAGATCCTGCATACAGGCCGCTACGGTTACCACCCGTTCGCGGTCGCGCCGTCGAAGATCAAGTCGCCGATTTCGCCGTTCGCGCCGCACGAATTGAGCGCGGGCGGTGTCGACCGGCAGATTCGCGCGTTCGTCCGCTGTGCGAAGCTCGCACGCGAAGCCGGCTACGACGGCGTCGAGATCATGGGCTCCGAGGGCTACCTGATCAACCAGTTCATCTCGATGCATACGAACAAGCGCACCGATCAGTGGGGCGGTTCGTACGAGAACCGCATCCGCTTGCCGATCGAGATCATCGAGCGCACGCGTGAAGCGGTCGGCCGCGATTTCATCCTGATCTACCGGCTGTCGATGCTCGACCTGATTCCGGACGGCAGCGACTGGAGCGAAACCGTGCAGCTCGCGAAGGCCGTCGAGCGCGCGGGTGCGACGATCATCAACACGGGGATCGGCTGGCACGAGGCGCGTGTGCCGACGATCGCGACGTCGGTGCCGCGCGGCGCGTTCGCGTGGGTGACGAAGAAGATGAAGGGCGAGGTCGGCATTCCGCTCGTGACGACCAACCGGATCAACCGGCCGGAAGTGGCCGAGCAGATCCTGGCAGATGGCTGCGCGGACATGGTGTCGATGGCGCGCCCGCTGCTCGCGGATGCCGAGTTCGTCGTCAAGGCCGCGCAGGGCCGCGCCGACGAGATCAACACCTGCATCGGCTGCAACCAGGCGTGCCTCGACCACGCGTTCAAGAACAAGATCGCGTCGTGCCTGCTGAATCCGCGTGCGTGCCACGAGACGGAGCTGAAATACACGCCCGCGCAGCAGCCGAAGCGCATCGCGGTGGTCGGCGCGGGGCCGGCCGGGCTCGCGTGCTCGACCGTGCTCGCGCAGCGCGGCCATCAGGTCGACCTGTTTGACGGCGCAGCCGAGATCGGCGGCCAGTTCAATATGGCGAAGCAGGTTCCGGGCAAGGAAGAGTTTCATGAAGCGTTGCGCTACTTCGGCCGCCAGGTCGAGCTGACCGGCGTGAATCTGCACCTGAACCGCCGCGTCGAGGCGAGCGACCTGATCGCGGGCGGCTACGACGAGATCGTGCTCGCGACCGGCGTCGCGCCGCGCGACCCGAAGATCCCCGGGCAGGATGGGCCGAATGTGCTCAGCTATATCGACGTGCTTGCCGGCAAGCAGCCGGTCGGCCGGCGTGTCGCGGTGGTCGGCGCGGGCGGGATCGGCTTCGATGTCGCCGAGTATCTGGTGCAGGCGGGCGAGTCGCCGGCGCTCGATCTGGAAGAGTGGAAGGCCGAGTGGGGCGTGACCGACCCGGCCGCGACGCGTGGTGGCGTGACCCGGGCTCAGGTCGCGGCGCCCGCGCGTGAAGTGACGCTGCTGCAGCGCAAGGCCGCGCCGCTCGGCAAGGGGCTCGGCAAGACGACCGGCTGGATTCACCGCGCGACGCTGAAGATGAAGCAGGTGAAGATGATCGGCGGCGTGAACTACGAGCTGATCGATGCGCGCGGGCTGCACGTGTCGTACGGCGAACAGCGCACCGATCACGAAGTAATCGAAGCCGACACGATCGTGCTCTGCACGGGGCAGGAGCCGCAGCGCGCATTGCTCGCGCCGCTGCAGGCGGCCGGGCGCTCGGTGCACCTGATCGGCGGCGCGGAACTGGCCGCCGAACTCGATGCGAAGCGCGCGATCGATCAGGGCGCGCGGCTCGCGGCGCGGCTGTAACGGGCAGGCGGTTCGACGTTCGTTTCGACGGTCGTCGCGTGGCGGTGGTTTGCCCGCGCGACGGCCCGTGGTTTTCCATCCGATACGCCGATTCGCGCGCGCAGGATGGCGTTGACGACCCGCGCGTACCGCGTCGACACGCAACGTGGCGCGCGATCCCGGCAGACCGCGATCGGCCGGTGCGGCTCAGGCCGCTTCCGCCCTTTCTTCCTCTTCCGCTTCGAGCATCGCCTTGACGATCAGGTAGACGGCCGGCAGGTCGTCGTCATCGCGACGCCAGTCGACCGGTTCCTCGACGTCCGCGGCGACCAGCCTGCTGTCGCGCAGCCGGATGAATGCGTCGACGACGGTCGGATCGTTGCGGTTCAGGAAGCCGGCATTCGAGAAGGCCAGCTCTTCGACGTTCAGCAGCGCCTGCCAACTCATCGTGCGGACGGCGGCGGGATGGGTGCGGCGCCGCAGGCCGAGCGCCCGCTGCGCGGGGCCGCCGACGACACGCTGCAGATCGACGACCGCCCGCTGCGCGGCGCGCTCGAAGTGGACGGGATTGAAGCCGGGTTGCTCGGGATCGAATGCGGATGACTGGAACATGGTCGCCTCACAAAAGTCCGTCCGTCTGTGGATGACGGAATTCGGGTCAAATGGTGCAAAAGCACTGTAAATATATACAGTGTTCGAGGCGGTTTCAAGTCCCGGATGAAGAATCTTGCCGGCGCGGGCAGGGGGCGGATGTCGGAAAGCCGATGGAAGCCGATATGCGAGCGCTGCCCGCTCGTTGTCGCGCCGATTCCGTGGGCCGCATTCGGCTTATACCGATTCCGCGATGGTTTCCCGCAGCCACCGATGCGCGGGATCGCGATGCACGCGCTCGTGCCACAGCATCGACATTTCATAACCGGGCACCTCGACCGGCGCTTCCACGACGCGCAGCGCGGGCACGTCGCGCACCAGCCGCTCGGGCAGCATCGCGACGAGATCGGTGCTGGCGACGGCCGACATCACGAACAGGAAATGCGGCACGGACAGCACGACGCGCCGCGTGGCACCGAGCTTCGCCAGCGCTTCGTCCGTCACGCCGAAGAAGCCGCCGCCGTCGGGCGACACGATCACGTGTTCGAGCATGCCGAACTGCACGAGCGTGGGGCGCCGCTTCAGCTTCGGATGCCCGGCTCGGCCGATGAGCACGTAACGCTCGACGAACAGCGGCAGGCGCCGCATGCCTGGCGGCGAGCCCTCGGTCGTATGAAAGGCCAGGTCGATGCCGTTTCGCTCGGCGTCCTGCTCGATGCGCGGCGGCACGAGTTCGACGACCGCCAGCCGCGTACCGGGCGCGGCCGCCCGCAGCGTGTTCAGCGCGGGCAGCACGATCGTCGATTCGCCGTAGTCGGTCGCGGCCACGCGCCACGTGTTCGTCGCGGTCGCGGGATCGAATGGCGTGGCCGGAACCACCGCGCGTTCGACGGCTTCGAGCGCGTCCCGCAGCGGCTCGCGCAGCGCTTCCGCGCGCGCGGTCGGCCGCATCCCGCGCGGCCCCGGCAACAGCAGCGGATCGCCGAACAGGTCGCGCAGTTTCTGCAACTGCACGCTCACTGACGGTTGCGACATGTTCAGCCTTTCGGCCGCGCGCGTGACGTTGTGCTCGGCGAGCAGCACGTCCAGCGTGACGAGCAGGTTCAGATCGAGTCGCCTGAGATTATTCATGGCTATACCTGGAATATCAGGAATTCATTTCAAATATACCTTCGGCGGGGGCATCCTGCAGCCATTCAATCAACGGAGTGACGAACATGAATGTGCTGATCGTTTATGCCCATCCCGAACCGCGTTCGCTGAACGGCGCGCTGCGCGACTTTGCCGTCGAGCATCTCGAAGCGGCCGGCCACACCGTGCAGGTGACCGACCTGTATGCGATGAACTGGAAGGCGGCGTTCGATGCGAGCGACGTGACCGATCGCGCGCCCGATGCGCGCTTCGATCCTGCGCTCGACTCGAAGCATGCATTCGAGACGGGCACGCAACGCGACGATATCGCGCGCGAACAGGACAAGCTGAAGTGGGCCGACGCGGTGATCCTGCAGTTTCCGCTGTGGTGGTTCTCGATGCCGGCGATCATGAAGGGTTGGGTCGAGCGCGTGTATGCGTACGGTTTCGCATACGGCGTCGGAGAACATTCCGACAAGCACTGGGGCGACCGTTACGGCGAGGGCTCGCTGGCAGGCAAGCGTGCGATGGTAATCGTGACGACCGGCGGCTGGGAATCGCACTACAGCCCGCGCGGCATCAACGGGCCGATCGACGACGTGCTGTTCCCGATTCATCACGGGATTCTGTATTACCCGGGTTTCGATGTGCTGCCGCCGTTCGTGATCTACCGGACGGGAAAGATGAACGACGCGCGCTTCGAGGAAATGCGCGCGGCGCTCGGCAAGCGGCTCGACGAACTGTGGACCGCGCAGCCGATTCCGTTCCGGCGGCAGAATGCAGGCGATTACGAGATTCCGGCGTTGACGCTGAAGGAGGAGATCGCGCCGGGGAAGGCGGGGTTTGGCGCGCATCTCGCGCACGAGTGCTGAGCGTGCGCGATCATGACCGATCGATGCGCCGTTCGACGCGCAGGCGGCCCGGCGGCTCGAAGTAGGTGCCGAAGCGCACGAGCCCGGCGTTCTTCAGGTGGCACGTCATCTCGAAGCTGACCAGGATGCCGGGATCGCGGTTGTCGACGATCCCGACGTCGATCGAGCGAATGCGCGGCTCGTACTTCAGCAGCGTCGCTTCCATCTGCTGCTTGAGCAAGTGCGCGGATGCGGGCAGTGCTTTATAGATGTTCGTGAGATCGGGCAGCCCGTAGTCGGGCAGGTGCTTGAGCGCACCGGCCCGCGTATTGAGAATGCGGCGTACGTTCTGCTGCACGCTCAGGCATTCGAGCGTCCGGTCGTCGTAAGCGCTGATCGGTTCGCCGCCGATCTGGCCGAGCAGCATGTCGTAGAGCGAGGGGCCGGCAGTCATCGGTCGTTCCATCGTGTAGTGCAGGGATCGCCGGCAGCCGGCGCATCGACGAAGTCGATCGTCAACGATCCTTCGGCCGTGGCCGACAACAGGATTTGCCCTGGCGTCATGCCCGATGCCATCCGTCCAAGCAGTTCGCGGGACACGACCGGCAGCACGCGCTGGTTCAGGAACGCGTCGACGCTGCGTGCGCCGGATTCGCGTGATACGCAGTGCTGCGCGATCGATTCGATCAGATCGTCCGCGCACGTCAGGGAAACCGCGTGTTGCCGATGGAGGCGTTCGGCGATCTTGTTCAGCTTGATCCGCACGATCGATGCGAGCGCTGCCGCGCCGAGCGGCCGATAGACGAGTGTCTGAAAGCGTGCGAGCAGTGCGGGCTGGAAGTGCGAGACCAACTGGGGATGAACGGCTTCGCGCAGCGCTGCGTGCGTGATCGCTGGATCCTCGGCCGTTGCATCGTCGATTTGCGCGCTGCCGAGATTGGACGTCATCAAGATCACGCAATGGCGGAAATCGATTTTGCGTCCCTCGCCGTCGCGCATCGTGCCGCGGTCGAACACCTGATAGAAAATGTCGAGCACGTCGCGATGCGCTTTCTCGACTTCGTCCAGCAGCACGACGCTGTACGGACGCTGACGCACGGCTTCGGTCAGGACACCGCCGCGTCCGTAACCGACGTAGCCGGGCGGCGAGCCCTTGAGCTGCGACACCGTATGCGCTTCCTGGTACTCGGACAGGTTGATCATCGTCAGTGCGGCTTCGCCGCCGAACAGCAGGTCGGCGAGTGCCAGCGCGGTTTCGGTCTTGCCGACGCCGGACGGCCCGGTGAGCAGGAACACGCCGAGCGGTGCGTGCTCGTTCTTCAGGCCGGCCTTGGCGGTACGCAGGCTCTCCGCCAGCGCACCGATCGCATCGTCCTGCGCAACCACGCGCGCAGCGAGCGTCGCTTCGAGCGTGAGCAGGCTCCGGAGTTCGTCGTCGACGAGATTGCCGACCGGCACACCGGTCCATTCCGCGACAACGCGCGCGATGGATTGCGCATCGACGTCGGCGGCGATCATCGGCGATTTGCCCTGAACGGTCGATAGCGCATCGATGGCATTGGAAATGGCCGCCGGATCGGGCGCGGGGCCGGCTGCGCCGCGAAGGGTGCGCAAGACGTCGACGAGTTCGCGTTCTCGCGTGTACTGGCCGAGCAGCATGTCGGCGGTGTCGCGCACCGCGTCGTGTTCCGTGTCGATCGTGGCGCGCCGTTCGGCGACATCGCCGATCCCGGCTCGGGAATCCGCATCGAGCGCGGCGCGTTCCAGTTCGAGTGCCGTCAGCGTCGCGCGTGCCTGCTGCAGTTCCACCGGCGGCACGTCGAGCGCCATGCGCACTCGCGCGGCCGCCGTGTCGATCAGATCGACGGCCTTGTCCGGCAGTTGGCGGGCCGGGATGTAGCGGCGCGACAGCCGCACGGCCGCGACGATCGCATCGTCGCGAATGTGGACGTCGTGATGCTTCGCATAGCGGCTTGCGAGCCCGCGCAGCATCAGGCAGGCCGTGTCGTCGTCGGGCTCGTCGACCTTGATGACCTGGAAGCGCCGTTCGAGCGCTGCATCGCGTTCGAAATATTCCTTGTACTCGGCCCATGTGGTCGCCGCAATCGTGCGCAACTCGCCGCGCGCGAGCGCCGGCTTGAGCAGGTTTGCCGCGTCGGCGCCGCCCGCCGCGTTGCCCGCTCCGATCAGCGTATGCGCTTCGTCGATGAACAGCAGGATGGGTGTCGCCGATGTCCGCACCTCGTCGATCAGGTTCTTCAGTCGTTGCTCGAATTCGCCCTTCACGCCTGCTCCGGCCTGCAGCAAGCCGAGGTCGAGCGTCAGGATGCGCGTGTCGCGGATCGTTTCCGGAACGCTGCCTTCGATCACGCGCAACGCGAGCCCTTCGACCAGCGCGGTCTTGCCGACGCCCGGCTCGCCGACCAGGATCGGGTTGTTCTTGCGACGGCGCGCCAGCACGTCGATCATCAGCCGGATCTCCCGGTCGCGGCCGAAGACGGGGTCGATCTCGCCACGGCGGGCCTTCTCGGTCAGGTCGAGCGCAAAGCGTGCGAGGGCATTGTCGTCGGTGGCGTGAGACGGTGCGTGCCGGGCGTGACGATCGGTGGAGGCTTCCGTCTCTGCATTGCCGGACTGATCGGCGGTTGGCGACGTTTTCGGCTGCAACGTCATTTCATCGGACGCGTTCTCGGATGAACGCCGCCCGATCCGGGGCAGCACACGCCGGATCTGCGCGCTTGAAACCGACAACAGCGGCCACGCACGTTGCGTGCGCAAGACGTGTGGCGCGTCGACGATCGCCTGCAGCAGATGGCCCGAACGAATAGTGCCATCGGAATCGTCCGACACCGCATGCGTCCACGCATCCTCGATCACCGTCGCGAGCTGTCGTGACAGCGCCGGCATGCCGCGCAACGTGCGCGGCATGCGGTCGATCACGTCGATTAACGCATCCCACACCGCATCGATATCGAGATCGTAGTGGCGCAGGATCGCCGGAATGTCGCCGTCATCTGCTTCGATCAGTTTCAGCACCCAGTGCTCGACCGCGATTTCGTCCGCGAGCCGGGTCTGGCACAGGCTCGCGGCGGCTTCGAGCGCGCGCGTGCAATGAGGATTGAGACGGCGAATGAGATGGGAGGCGTCCCGGAGAGGCGGCGTCATGTCGATAGCGGATCAGGAAGGGAGGAGGGCGTGCTCGTCGATGCCCATGCGAACCTGCGGAACCGGTTGCGGGCGAGCGGGCGGGCAGCCGATGCGTCGGAATCCGGCGCGAGCACGCACCGGATTCCGCCAGTCGGTCAGCGCATCAGGAACGTTCGTTCCACGTGTCCTTGTGGATAATGTTGCCGTCCTTGTACGACCACGTGATCGTCTCGTAGCGCAGTTCGACGTCTTCGAGATGGTTGTGTTTCTCGTAGTCGGGATTCTTGATGTCGAGCATCTTCGGCTTCACGGCGACGATCTTCACGTTGTCGAGCTTCGTGTTGAAGTACTCCTTTTCCTTGCCCGCGTCGTCGATCTTGTACCACTTGATCTCGACCGACTTCAGGGTCTGGCCGCTCGTCACGGCCTTGTACAGGTACGGCGTCGACGCGTCCGTCTCCTTCGTCAGCGTGATCGGCTTGTGCACGCGCGTGCCGGTGAGCTTGCCCGTATTGCCGTCGGTCGGGATGTGCACGCCGTGATCGAACGCGACCAGTTCGACGCTGCCTTCGCGATCCTGGACGGTCACCGAACCCTTGATGTCCGCACCGCCGTCGTCCTTGAGCCACATGTAGGCCGGAATTGCCATCTGTTCACTCCTTCTTCTTCGTACTACGAATCGCCGGAACCGGATTCCGGCACTGACAAACCCGGGACGGATGTCCCGGGAACCCAAACGCGTATTACCTCGTGGTGCCGATCGACACGGCCGGCGCCGGCATGTCGGGCACCAGCGTGATTTCGACTCGACGATTCTTCGCCCGTCCTTCGGGCGTGGCGTTGTCCGCCACCGGCCGCGTATCGCCGTAGCCCTGAATCGCGAATTGCGTCGTCGGCAAGCCCGATGCATCGACGAGCCAGTCGCGCACGGCGGTCGCGCGGTCGATCGACAGTTTCAGGTTGCGGTCGGGGCGGCCCTGGTCGTCCGCATAGCCCGCGACAAGTACGCGTTTGCCGGGATGCGCGTTGATCAGTTCGAGCGCATCGACCATCGCGCGCGTGGTGCCCGGCTTCAGTTGTGCTTTGCCGCTGTCGAACAGCGACATGCTGTCCAGCGTGATGACGGCGGGCGGCGGCGCGGGCGGTTCGTAGGAGGCGATCGCGTCGTTGAGCATCGGCAGCAGTCGAGCGCCGCGATACGTGCCGAACGACAGGCGGAGCGGAACGCCGATGCGGGCATGCCGGTCGAGTTCGTCGCGGTCCGACGAAAGGGATTTGAGCGCGTCGCGCTTCGCGGCGTCTTGCGCAGCGGGGAGACGGTTGTAGCGCTCGACGTGTTCGCCGATTCGGGTCATCAGCGTTTCGTTGTTCTTCGCGGCGCCGCAGATGGCGGCGGTAGCGGCGCAAGCAACGATCGCGACGACATGCGCGGCTGCGGTGACGCGCGGCGCCCGCCGCAACCGGCGCGGCATCGCGTCGATCAGCGGCTGCGGCAGCGGCCATGGGGAAGGCGATGCAGGTAGCGCGGCCGGTGCGATGCCGATGCGCGATCGGACGTCACGTTCCCATGGCTTGCCGGGGCCCGTCGCGGGGCCATGGTCGATCCAGCCGGCGCCGAACAACGGCCAGGGCGACGCAGGCTGGCGTCGGTCCGTCAGCGTGTCGAACACGGCGCGGCGAGTCCATCCGATCATCGATCCGATCCCGGCGGCGCGTGCCGCGACTGCGTGGCTTCCGTCGGCATGGAGGGCATCGGATTCGGCTGCGTCGATCGCGGAGTCGAAACGGTGCATGTCCGTGATCGGTGACCCTGCGGATACGCCATACCATTGGGCCACCGGCCCCGCTGAAGCGGCTGTATCGGAGAGTCGCTGATAGATCGCGACGTAGCCCGGCAACGACGCGCCAAGCATGCGCGACGTGTCTGCAACCGCCTGCCGGATGACGCGGAGCGTTTGCGACAGCAGATCGTCGTTCGCATGCAGTCCCGGCGCGACCGACAACACGACGCAATCGGGGGCATGACCGTCTCGCCACTGGCGGACCGCGACGGCAAGGCGGGGAAGATCCTGCGGGCGATCGGCTCGCAACCAGATTGCGCCGTCGCCGACATGGACGAAGCGCGACCGCGTCGCGTCGCGATCGAACAACGCGGGCAGGCCGTCCCCGGTGACGAGGGCGAGCGGCATCCTGGTGCGCAGCGCGACGGGCAGGTCGGCGGTCGCCGCGCCGAGTTGCGCGATCACGTGCACGTTTTGTTCGCGGGCATGCGTCAATCTGCGCGAATGCAACCAGACGATCAGCGCCGAAAGCGCGACGACGATCGCAATCAATCCCCACATGACGCCGCGGTCGATGGGCAAAACCCATCCGATGACGGCAAGCGCCAGTGCGGCCGATATCATCACGACCGTGCGCAGCGGGTAGCCGAGGCCCGACAGGGCCGCGCGCGCGGCATCGGAGTCGGCACGGGTTGCCGCCGGCGGGAGAGCGGTATCGGAAGTCACGGCCGCTTCGCTTTCTGGACGAGTTGTGCCAGCTCCGCATCGAGGATGCGATCCCACGCGCCCCACACGAGTATCGCGATCACGCATGCTGTTCCCGCGATCGCCCACGGCGACAGACGTCTGAGCCCGTCGATCAGCCGCGTGTTCGAGCGGTCGGTGACGAACCCCGGCTGCGCGGCCGGTCGCAACCGATCGATCTGTGCGACCAGCGCAGCGATCACGGCCTGACGCTTCGCTTCGCCGTCGTGGGCTTCCGCCGACAGGTTCGAACGGGCGGCGTAGCGGCCACGAAATCCGAGGCCGAGCACGGCCGCATAGCATTCGAGCAGGTCGACGTTCGGCGCGGGTTCGCGCATCCGGTGCTCGAGGCGCTCGTAGATGCGCGTTCCCGCATCGTGAGTGCCGAAGCGCTCGACCTGCAGCGGTCGCGACTCCCAGTTCCCCTTGTCCGATGCGGGAAGGTACCGCAATGCCGCTTCATCGATCAGCCCGCATTGGGCGAGGACGGCGTCGTCCCGGATGTCGGCGGCGATCCCTTGCGCATCGAGTGCCGTCGCGAACTGTGCGATGAGCCTGACGCACTGCTGACGCAGATTCTCCTGGCTGTCCACCTGCCCACCGTTCGACAGGTGAGTGACGAGCAGCGCGGTATCGCGCAGCAGCGCCCGCATCGAAGGCAGGGGCGAGCGGCCGGACGATGGCTCCTGCGCCAGCAACGCGGATTCGTGACGAGTGGAGACGATGGCATTCATCAGCGCAGCACCGCATAGAGTTCGATCGACGCGTCCGGAATCGACGCGGGCAGGTAGATCTGGCAAGCGCGTGCGGCGAGCATCCGCGCATGCGCGGCGTCATGCGCATCGAGCGCAAAGTAGTGGTTGTCCAGCCGGACCGGAATGGCGCCGGGCACGCGCTGCACGGCCTTGAGCGGAATGCCGGCCACCGCGGAATTGACGATGTGCTCGACGTCGTCCGGCGCACCGATCTTGCACAGGCGCGAAAACTGTTCGACGAGCTCGAATGCCGGCAGCGCGGCGTTGACGGACAGGTACCAGTCCGCCGGACCTTCGATGATGCGCTCGTCGCGGAACTGGCCGGCCCAGGTTGTAGGCGCGGTGTGCGAAAGCCCGATCGACACGACGCGCGACGGGATGATTGCGTCGAGCAGATCGCGGATCAGAGATTCGAGCGTCGTAAAGACGCCGTGGGCGTCCGCGTGATCGTAGGGGGGAATGTCGGTCAGCGACATGTGTGTAGAGAACGTGAGCAGCGATCCCGCCAACTGGGCGAGCACCTGATACAGACGATCGGTGGGCTGTGCCGGATGCGACGCGAGAAAGCGCAGCTGCGGCCATGCCTGATGAATGCAATGCAGGAGCCAGAACAGTTGGACATCGGCGATGCCGTACTCGGCCACCTGCTCGATGCGCTCGCTGCGGCGCGCACCGAGGAGCGCGCTTTTGGCGGCGAGGATATCCGCAAGCCGCCGGATGCGCTCGATATGCAGTGCATGACCAGACAGCGACAGGCAGGGCGGCACATATCGGCGGTCGACCTGGAACTGGCCGCCCGTCGTGCGCGTCAGGCGTGCGATTGCGCATGCCGTGTCGTCCGCATGCGATTCGAAGCCGAACAGCAACCGCACGGCGTGGCGTTCGGCGGCGATCTCGGTTTCGCTCGAACCGTTCAGGTCCGTCACCTTGACGAACTCGCGATACGCGCGACGCGGGCGGGCCAGCGCCGTTTCGTCGAAACGACAGTTGCTTCCATTCGCATCGGGTAGCGCGAGCGCGGCGAGCACGTCGACGGTTTGGGCATCGGCCGGAATTTCGCCGGCGAGGTCGCGTGCCGGCGGCAATGCATCGGCGACGGTTGTGTCGACAGGCGTGCCGTCGGGGAAGCGCAATTGCAGCCGGGTAAGCTTCAGGCGACCGGAAGACAATGCCTCCTCGTCGACCTCGACGCTCAGCGTTCCCCATGGCGATACGGACAATGCCGACGCCAGTTGTTGCAGCGCGAACTCGTTCCAGCGCTCCTGCTGCTGGAAATGCTGCTGCGTAAGAATCAGCCCTTCATGCCAGAGCGGTTTGTCGATCCGCATGGTTTGGTCTATATCGATTAGGAATTATGAGGCGCCGATTCTAACCATCGTTTTCAGATTTCGTATACCCCGGGATTGGGTAAATCGTTGACGAATGTGTCATTTATATCGAGATATGTAGGGGTTTAATTTTGAGATTTTGTGGGTGAGTTGGCTTTGTGGCGGGTGGATTTGCGATGCGCTGTTTTATTGGGATTTGTGTGCCCTTTGGGATTGGTTTTTGTGCATAAAAATCATCTATTTGGGTGGCGTGTGGCGTTATTTGAGATTGGTTTTTGATGTGGGTGGACCTCGGTTTGTTGAAGTGCGGTCGGGTTTTGTGTATTCGTACTAGTATTATTCGAGAGGTTGTGTTTTCGATTGATATTCGATTTTAAATTTTGGTGGTTTACTTCATGTGAAAGGGCGTGATATTTTTTGCCGCCTGAATCGGATGTCGTGCCGCGAATATCCGAATCGGTCGTCCGTCAGTACGAGCTGCAGGGTTGAGCAAGGGTGACGTGAACGACAGGGCACCAGCGGTTGCGGGTGCACATCGCGGAGTCTTCAAGCTTCCTGAGATAAGGAGAACGAATTGGATAGCTTTCAGCGAGAGATCCCGAAGAGCCGGGTGTCGATCACCCTTGATCTGCATACGGGCGGGGCGCAAAAGAAGGTCGAGCTGCCGCTGAAGCTGCTGGTGGCCGGCGACTTCAGCGCCGGTCGCGAGCAGGCGCCGCTGGCCGAGCGGAAGAAAGTGAACATCGACAAGAACAACTTCGATGCCGTGCTGGCCGACTACGCACCGGATCTCAAGATCGCTGCGGACAACACGCTGGCCGGCGACGGTTCGGAGTTGCCCGTCAACCTGTCGTTCCGGTCGATCAAGGATTTCGAGCCCGAGCAGGTGGCGCGCCAGATTCCCGAGCTTCAGGCGCTGCTCGCGATGCGCAATCTGCTGCGCGACCTGAAATCGAACCTGCTCGACAACGGCACGTTCCGTCGCGAGTTCGAGAAGGTGCTGAAGGACGACCGCCTGTCCGCGAAGCTCCGTGGCGAACTCGCGCAGATCGCGACCGCCGCGACGCAGCCGGAAGGGCATGCGTGAGCGACGCTGGGCAAAACGCGCGTTCAGCGCATTCCGCAACATCGTAGCGATTCGATCGCAGACAGGACCCGAGATGAAACCCACCGAAACGCAGCAGGCCGGCGCGACCGAAACCGTCGTGCTGGACGCCCCGCACGGGGATATCGACAGCGTCTATGCATCGCTGTGCAGCAAGATCAACCTGAAGCCCGTCAACGAAGCGCGCCCGCTCGAGGCGTTCCGCGACAACGACATGCTGTCCGAGGCGTCAGCCGACGAGCGCATCGCACGCGGGATGGGCGCGTTCCTCGAGCTCGTCGCGAAGGCGAGCCAGCCCGTCGACCGGCTGGACAAGTCGCTGCTCGACTTCCATATCGGCCAGATCGACCGGCAGATCGGCCGCCAGCTCGACGCGGTGATGCATGCGCCGGAATTCCAGGCGCTCGAAGCACGCTGGCGTGGCCTGAAGATGCTCGTGAGCCGTACCGATTTCCGCAAGAACGCGCGAATCGAGGTGCTAGACGTGTCGAAGGATGCGCTGCAGCGCGACTTCGAGGACACGCCTGAACTGATCCAGAGCGGCCTCTATCGCCTGACGTACATCGAGGAATACGACACGCCGGGCGGCCAGCCGATCAGCGCGATGATCAGCGATTTCGAGTTTGCGAATTCGCCGATGGATGTTGCGCTGCTGCGGAACATCTCGAAGGTCGCTGCCGCCGCGCACATGCCGTTCATCGGCTCGGTCGGGCCGGCGTTCTTCGGCAAGCAGTCGATGGAGGAAGTGGCGGCGATCCAGGACATCGGCAACTACTTCGATCGCGCCGAATACATCAAGTGGAAGAGCTTCCGCGATACCGACGACGCGCGCTATGTCGGCCTCACGATGCCGCGCGTGCTCGGCCGTCTGCCGTACGGCAAGGATACGGCGCCGGTGCGGGCGTTCAACTACGAGGAAGCCGTCAAGGGCCCCGATCACAACAAGTACCTGTGGATGAACGCGTCGTTTGCGTTCGCGGCGAACATGGTGCGCAGCTTCGTCAGCAATGGCTGGTGCGTGCAGATTCGCGGGCCGCAGGCGGGCGGCAAGGTCGAGGATCTGCCGGTCCACCTGTACGACCTCGGCACCGGCTACCAGCCGAAGATTCCGACCGAGGTGCTGATCCCGGAAACGCGTGAATTCGAGTTCGCGAATCTCGGCTTCATCCCGTTGTCGTTCTACAAGAACCACGACTTCGCATGCTTCTTCTCCGCGAGCTCGGCGCAGAAGCCTGCGCTGTACGAGACCAAGGAAGCCACGGCGAACAGCCGCATCAACGCGCGGTTGCCGTACATCTTCCTGCTGTCTCGCATCGCACACTACCTGAAGCTGATCCAGCGCGAAAACATCGGCACGACCAAGGATCGCCGTCTGCTCGAACTCGAACTGAACGGCTGGATCAAGGGGCTCGTGACCGAGATGAAGGATCCCGGCGACGAGTTGCAGGCATCGCATCCGCTGCGCGACGCGAAGGTGACGGTCGAGGACATCGACGACAACCCGGGTTTCTTCCGGATCAAGCTGTTCATCGTGCCGCACTTCCAGGTCGAAGGGATGGATATCGGGCTGTCGCTCGTGTCGCAGATGCCGAAGGCCAAGAACTGATCTGACGTTTGTGTGCGAGCCGCCGGGGCGTCGATGGTTGCCCCGGCGGCGCAGCGCGTTTTGTGCGACCGGGAGAATCCATGTCGATGATTTTGCCTACGCAGGCTTATGAATTGAAGCTGGCGCCGCATCCGGCGCCGTTCTCGATCCTGACGTTCACCGGGCTGGACCGCGTGAGCCAGCTTTATCGATACGAGATCGAATTCACAAGCCCGGCGGCCGGGATTCCGATGGACCAGGTGCTGGGCCGGCCGGCGAAGTTCAGCGCCGATCCGATCGATCCGAACATGGATTACCTGCGGAAGATGTTCGGGGAGAACGCGGCGCAGTTCAGTGCGAAGCCTGCGGTGTATACGGTTCATGGCGTGATCACGCAGTTCGACGAGTTGGAGACGTCGGCGGATGAAACGCGCTACCGGGTCGTGCTTGAGCCTACGCTGGCCGATCTCGATCGTGGGGTGACCAGCCGGCTGTTTCAGAAGCAGTCGGTCGAGGAGATCGTGACCGATACACTGCGGCATTACGGGTATCGCGCAGGTGTCGATTTCCAGTTTCAGTTGCGCGGGCAGTACAAGCGCCGCGATTACGTGACGCAGTATCACGAGACGACGTTCGCGTTTATCCGGCGCATTTGCGCGGAAGAGGGAATCTGGTTTCGCTGGGAGCAGAAGAAGGATCGCGCCGTGGTCGTGTTCGGCGACGATCTGGATGCGTATGCGCGCAAGCAGCGCACGGTGCCGTATCGACGTGACTCGGGGCTGGAGAGCGTCGGCGCCGATGCGATCAAGACACTCGGGCGCGAGATGAAGCGTGTGCCGGAAGCGGTGCGGTTGCATGACTACAACCATCGGCAGGCCGAGGTGTCGTTGCTGGTCGAGGAAAACACGGCGCGCGACGACAAGACGACGAACGCCATCGATTATCGCTGGGGCGAGCATTACGAGACGCCCGAAGAAGGTAAGCGGGTGGCCCGGTTGCGGCACGAAGCCTATCTGGCCGAGCAGATCACGTTCAAGGGGACGGGTAATCCGTTCTGGCTCGAAGCCGGTGAGGTGATGCGGGTCGAGCCGAATCAGGTCGATGCGAAGCACGGGATTTTCGTGACGTCGGTCGAGTCGCGCGGCGGGCGGAACGAGGCGTACTGGGTGGCGTTCGAGGGGATTCCGTCGGATCGCGTGTGGCGTACGTCGGTGGCTTCGGTTTCGCGGCCGGTGGTTGACGGGATTCTGCCGGCTCGGATTACGTCACCGGGGAATTACAAGTACGCGTATCTGACCGAGCAGGGCTGGTACGTGATCAAGCTGCCGTTCGATCTCGACGAATGGAGCCCGGGTGGGACGAGCCGGCCGGTGCGGTTTGCGAAGCCTTATAGCGGTGACAACTATGGACATCACTTTCCGCTGATCGACGGGGCGGAGGTGGCCATTGTCCATACGGACGGCGATCCGAACCGGCCGGTGATCATCGGGGCGATGCATGACAGCGTGCATCCGGATCTGGTCAACAACCTGAACCATACGCGGAATCTTATTCGTACTGCTGCTCAGAATGAGTTGCGGATGGAGGATAAGGAGGGCAACGAACACGTCCATCTGATAACGCCATTCCGCGCGAGTCAGCTGAATCTCGGCTTCATGGTGGACACCGATCGCAAGGCGCGCGGAAAAGGTGCCGAACTCGCCACCGCCGGTCACGCGTCGATTAGGGCAGCAGACGGCGTGCTCATATCGGCCGAGGCACAACCAGGCGCGGCCGGCGAGCAGCTTGCTATGCAGAATGCGGACGCGACGTTCGCGCAGGCCGAAGAAATTCTGCGTTCGCTCAATGACGCCGCGAACGCGGCCAAAGCACTCCAGGCTGAGGCTAACCAGCAACGCGTGCTGATCGAGCAGACGCTTAGCCGCCTCCAGAAGCCAGTCATTGTAGCGAGTGCGCCAGAAGGTGTTGGCATCGCCAGTGGGCAGCATGTTCAGATCGCTGCACGCAAACAGATGTTTGTCACGGCTGGCGAAGGGCTCGACATCGGCGTGATGAAACGCGTCACGGTGGCGGCCGGCGAAGCGATTTCGTTCCTCGCGGCAAAGTTCGGAATCCGGCTCTTCGCAGCAAAGGGCAAGGTACAGATTCAGGCACAAGGCGACGGCATGGAGCTGATGGCAATGCAGGACATGCTGATGAGCTCGTCGGACGGCGAAGTCACGATAACGGGTCGAAAGGGCGTCACGATCGGTGACGGCGCGGGCGCTTATATCAAGCTGTCAGGCGGAAGGATCATTCTCGGGAGTCCTGCGGGCGAGATCGAACTGAAAGGCAACCTGACCGTCAACGACGCCGCCGGCGGTAGTTTCAAATTCCCGACCTGGTCCGCGGTGCCGCTCAACGACGTGAAGAACGCATTGAATTTCGGATTTTCGGAGTAAGCCCGACCATGGCGACCAAAGCCGCACCGAAGAAATCACCGACGCCGCCGCAGCCTGCCAAAGCCGGTTTGAAGCAATTGTCGTTCGCGTTTCCGTTTTTGCGCAAAGGGCAAGGTCAGTCCGAGGCGTCCACTCGATTCACCAACGAGCACGATATTTATCGATTGCTGGCCGAGCGTGAGTCGTCCGGTACCTATCTCGCGAGCAGTAACGGCATGTGGCATGGCGGCATTCATATCACGGAGGCTGGTGCTGGGCAGTCGCTGGACCTCGATGCGGGATTGCGGTGCATCGCCGATGGCATGTTGATCGCGTTTCGCGCTAATAAGACCTATCCAGTCAGCGAGGTTGCAACGGCAGATGGCGGATCGCCGTACGAGGCACCGTATAGCACGGCCTTTGCGCTGGTGCGACACACGATGGAGTTCCCACGGGACACGAAGCTGACGTTTTACAGCTTATACATGCATCTGATGTCCTGGGAGGACTACGCAAACCTCCCGAAGCGGGAAAGGCCGTCGTATTGGCCGCGGCAATGGCTGGTGACGCAGTATGCGCAGGACAAGCAAGCGTCAGGCCGAAGCGGGCAGGCTCCCGATCCGGCACAGCAGGGACTGCGTATTCGCAAGACCCCGGGCGGTAGCCCCATCGCGATTCTTCCGCAAGGCGCCAACGTCGGCATCGGGAAGATTGAGACGAAGAACGGAAAGCCGTGGGGACAGTTGACGGATCTTCGTGGGACATCACTGTATCCACAGAAAGCAGGTGAATACGTCGAGCCGTCGAGTGCGATCGGTCAGTGGGTCTTTCTCGGCCAGGAAAACGGTGGTCCGGTCGCCGAAGAGACGGTTGAGGACTCTATATTTGATCGGGTTGTCGTGACGACGGGCCAGAGTGCGCCAGGTGACGCGTCCGGCATTCCAGTCAAGGCCGGAGACCTGATTGGGCACTTGGGGCGCTACGACTCGCTGAACCAATGCAGTTCGGGGACCCGAATGGCACACATCGAAGTCTTCTGCGATGACAGCATTCAGTCGTTCCTCGAACAAGGACGTGCATGGGTCGATCGACACGGCCCGAACAAGGAGGACTGGGCGGCACTGGGCCTGCCATCGGAGCCGACGATCCTGCGGATTGCACCGGGTACGCTGCTGTATCAACGTACTCAAGACAAGAAAAAATTTGTCCCTGGTGTTGACCCACAGTCGAGAAAGACGGACGCCGTTCAGGTGTATTCGCTTGCTGAACTGGCACGTGACCCGAATCGACGAGTCGCCGAGCCGCGTCCGAATCCAGATCCGGGTTATTCGGTGAACTGGTGGCATGTTGACGGTGTGAATGCACAAGGTCAGCCGATTGACGGCTGGGTGTGCGACTTCAACCACGCGGGCGGTCGGGTGACGCGGGAATTCGCACAGAAGTGGATCGATTTCGAGTGCGTGGCGGATGCCCATGATCCGGCGCATACGATCTTTGCGACAACACAGGCGTGGGTTGATTATGCGAGCGGCGCCAATGTTGACGACCTTGCTTCGCGGTCGAAGCTCAGTCCGTTGATGCTCAAGGTGTATGACGCTCTGTTTACGGCAGGAGATGGCAAGCGAGCGGCTGATGAACTATGCATGCTGTCGCGGACCGAGCGTGGTGGATATCCGTGGTTGATGCAGGCGGCGTCTCGGCTGATCGTGAAACACGAAAGTGAGTGGGCGAATCCATCTAAATGGAAGCAGTTGATCGCGGAATTAGAAAAGCAGGCAGGGCTGAAGCCTCGGTATGTAGAAGAACAGAAACGCATCGACCAACTTGCGTGGTGGGAGGATGTAAGGGCAGGGGCGGCGGACTTCCCAGGAGCAGACGTTTTTCACGTTAACCCGATCGGAATGGTAGGCAATT
Organism: Burkholderia sp. FW306-1C-G01B; assembly: GCF_058781685.1. Taxonomy (NCBI): domain Bacteria; kingdom Pseudomonadati; phylum Pseudomonadota; class Betaproteobacteria; order Burkholderiales; family Burkholderiaceae; genus Burkholderia; species Burkholderia sp. FW306-1C-G01B. The sequence continues at coordinate 102,301 of NZ_JBYSWZ010000001.1, read as the reverse complement.
TTATTGGGGGTAAATTTCAGTTCACCTTGCAAATGATGAAGCGAATATTTCCGGCTGCCGACATTGAAATTCTCCAGGCCGTGATTGATGAGTTCAATGCGCATATCGATACTTATAAGTTGAATACACCTCTTCGGCGGGAACATTTTTTTGCGCAAGTAATGCAGGAGACTGGACCGTCTTTAAATCTTGAGGAAGGTTTTGTTTGGGGTTCCGAGGCATTGATAATAAAATTCTCATATTTTAAGAAAAATCCAAAAATCGCCAGGGCGCACGGTTATGAAACAAAAAAAGGAATTAAGGCGGATGGAACTCGTATGACCCGGGAGGATTTTGAGGTTATCGCGAATGGTGCGTATGGCGGTCGAGCCGAACTGGGAAACGGGGATTATGAAAGCGGCGACGGATGGAGATACCGAGGGCGAGGTATGAAACAGCTCACAGGTCGCGAAAATTATAAGGATTTCACTGGTTGGAACAAAATAAATTGCGCTGAGTGGCCTGAGGATGTTGTGGATTTCGAAGAAGACCCTGATCTCTTGACGCAGCCTAGATACGCCGCTAGATCCGCTGCGTATTTTTGGGTAAGCCGTCATCTTCCAGATATAGCCGATAGAGGTGCGACGGCAAATCAAGTGAATGCAATTACTGCTATTGTAAATAAAAGAACTGATAGCTACGCTAAGCGGGTTGATAACTTTGAAAAATTTCACAATCTTGGAGATTTTAATTGAGTCGTCATATGTGTTGTGTTTTGTTTTTCTCAATTGGCATAATCTCCGCGATTGGGGTCAAGGGGGAGGCGCATGCGGTTGAGATCACGCTATGCCAGCCACATGAGGAAATTTACTTTAGTTGCTCGCTCGGGGAAAAGATAGTTTCATTGTGTGCGTCAGGTAATATTTCGCCAAACAATGGATACGTGCAGTATAGGTATGGTGTGCTGGATCATATCGAAATTCAGTTTCCAAATAAGCCTTACCCTCCGAATAGGCGTTTCGCGATCAGTGATATTTCGGTTGGAAATTTGAATTATGTGCATATAAAATTCAAGCTTGGAAGGTATGATTATGTTATATATCAAGGTTCTCCGAGTGGTGTTTATATAAAAAGACGCGGAAATCTCGTTTCAAATGAAGTCTGCGGGCAAGGTGAATACCAGCAATTAAACCAGCGGACATTTCGTGGGTTAAGGGCGGGGCCACCTGTTGATGGTGTAGATAATTGATGTGCACTTCGATACTCCCTGCGTTGCCTTGTCACTGCTTCTGGTGTGAGTTAGTGCAATATAGTGTGAGTTTATTCGGGGTAAATTTGTCCGAAGTACGGATCCGTGATGTAGAGAAATCGATGGTGTTGCCTGGTTTGGCTTGCGCCCCGAGACAATACATCACCAAGTAGTCCCGGAATCTTAATTCGACATATTCGTGAGTCAATCGTGCGTCGGCGGTGCGCGAGCTGAAGTGCGATTCGGTTCGAAATGTTTTTTTGGGGGGGGCTAAATCATTTTAAATGAATAATTTTATGTTGGGTTTGAGGTGTGAGCGTGAAATTAATGTTTTGGGTTTCAGTTAATTTTATGACGTTAGTGCCAGTTTTTTCGTTTGCAAGCGATCAATCATTTTCTAGGGTTTGGTCAATCAGGGAGGATGTCGCGAGGCAAGGCAAGTCATACTCTACATTTGCCATCGAAATTGACAAAGATGCGGCGGGAAATATTTCCGGATCATATTGTTTCATTGCGCGCTACGGAAATAGGATTGATTGCAGCCCGGACGGGGAGAAAAATTTAAGTGGTCGTGTTGAAGATGGTAAAAATAAGGCGCGTTTGAATTTTTATTCGTTTTTTGGTGCCGCCGATGGAGTGGCGGAAATTACAGTGAGTGGCGATCGATTGCTATGGAATGTTGTTGAGCAACCGCAAGGTGGAGATTACTACGGTCCCCTTCGAGTTGAGTTGCACCGAGATGATTTGTTGAGATATCACTCCGTGGAGAGAAAGGTCGTGGCAAAAATAGCATTTTTGTATGATTCTCCATCAAAATCGCAAGTAAGTCGCGCCTATGTGATCAAGGGCGATTCGGTAAGGGTGGTCGAGGTATCTGCCGATTTAAAATTTTGGAAAATTGAATTTTTAACAAAAAATGGGAATCGTCTTAATAAATGGATTGACTGCTCGGAAATTGATTTTTGCGCTAAGTAATTGTCCGTAGCCACAAAGGAAAACGCGAAATGAAAAATATCGCATACGAAGGCGACACAACGAGCCACGGCGGCAAGACCCCGACCGGCTCGGATCGCATCAAGGTAAAGGAACGCCGAGCCGCCCGTGTGGGTGACAAAGTCTCGTGCCCGATTCACGGCGACAACGAAATCGTCGAAGGCAGCGGCAGGATGAAGGATGGCACCACGCCGCTATCGCGCGATGGCGATCACACGCGGTGTGGGGCGGTGCTCAGTGCCTCGTCCACCGGAGCGCAGGTCAGGTAAGCGATGCCCGTCGATTTCAATCGCGTGCCGCCGCGAGTGGATGTACCGCCTCCGCCTCGGGTCTCAATGATCGTCTGGATACCCTTGCTGGTGCTCGTCATGGCGGCCGGGGCTGGGCTGGCGATCACGTTTTGGCCGACGGACCGCCCGACGAATGCGGCGTGGTTCTGGCTCTGTGTCGTTGGTTATCCCTTCCTGGTCTGGGCTTTCCTGCTATTCGCGTGGCTCGCGTATGGCTACACCCGTCGCAATCAGGCGATCGCGACCAACCGCGTGAGTGATGAGGCCGAGCAGGCATGTCACGCAATGGCAAGCAGACCGCTTGCGATACTGGGCCATGCATGGTGCTTCGCCGCGAACGATTGGGAAAACTCGCTTGAACGGATACTGACGGGAACTGAGCTGGCGAAGCTTCGGCCGAGCGGCGCGGTCGCGGATAGCGAAGTCAATGCACGTTGGCTCGACATCCCGGAGATGCATTTTCATCCGGGTAACGAACTCACTGAACATGCTCGGCATCATGCCGTGTGTACGTGGCTGCTCGAACGCTTGATAGACCGCTTCCTGCCACAGCTCAATACGCTCCCGCCGCGAACGAAGCTTCAGATCGAGCTTCATCATCGATCCAGGCTGAAATCCGAGGCTTTCGAGACCCGACTACGGGAGGTGCTCACTGAACGAGTGCCTGCGTTGAAGGTGGACGTCACATCGGGTGAACACACGATTTCGCTCTTCCGAACGGACGCGTGGCTGGACAATCGAGCTGTCGATACGGTCCACCTGCTGGTCGCCGTTGAGCTTCGCGATGCAATCAGTTCCGTCCTGTCCGATGGCGTTGCAGAGGCGGGTGTCGCGCTGCTCGTCGGACACCCGCGCCTTGAGTCATCGGCCATGCCAGCCGGGTTGCGATTGCATCGCCCCGCCCGAGGCTCGCTCGATACCGCCGCCCGGACGCTTGAGCTTGCCGCGCACTGGGGACAAACTTCGCGCGACCGTCTGCGCACAGTGTGGACGCATGGCCTGACCGGCGACAGAGTCAGTGCAGTTCGGCAAGCCGCGTCGCTTCCCGACGAGACGCGATGGATCTCGCTCGAGACGTCGGTGGGCGACTGTTCCGGCGCAGGGCCGTGGTTGGCTGCTGTCCTTGCTGCAGAAAGTGCCCGGACAACGGGCGACCCGCAACTAGTGATGTGTGGCGAAGGTGAAGAACTGATCGCCCTCATGTGCAGAAAGCAGACATGAATGATAACAAGAACGACAACAAGACCCTGCCGGCAGGCCTCTTCATAGGCATCGCAGCAGTGATCGTCTTCCTTGCGCTCGGTAGCGCGGTATGGATGGAGGGGCCCCGCCACGGATGGTCGCGCGATACCCGGATCATCATCGAGCTTTCGCTAGCGGTGGGTTTGCTGATCGTGATCCTGCTGATCAAGTACTTCGAGTTTGTGCTGCTTTCGATTGCCTCGCTGAGAGCATCCCGTTGGTTTGCTCGTTACGACGCCGGAAAACGCGCAGCGTCCGTCGACCACAACGATCAGGGCGGTCCACCGGGGCCAGTCGACAGAGCTACGGCGCTGCGGAACCTCCTGCGTGACCGTCACGGCTGGCGTTGGCGCTATCGCGAACGATGGGTGCTCGTCGCCGGCGACCTGCCGCTGGTGAAGCGCTTGGTACCGGGACTTGCCGACACGGGGTACGTAATCAACGGCGATACGATCCTGCTGTACGCCGGGCAAACCCGCGACACGCTCGAGACGGAATGGCTCGATCAGATCCGCCGCCTGCGCCGGTACCAGCCGATTGACGCGATCGTTGCGGTGACACGTAACCGCAGTTCGGCGGACGTACCGTTCGACGTCGATGGCGTTAGCCGGCAACTGGCGCTTCACGCACGTGCCCTGCGTTGGGCGGCGCCCGCATATCTGCTCGACGCCACCGATTTCGGCAGCATGACGTCGAGCCCGGATGAAGCAATCGGCTTTACCTGGTCGAACGCGTGCCTGAACGCTGAAGATATCGATTCGTCGCTGCAAGATCTCACCTACGACCTGGCGGGCACGGGGGTTGTACGCCTCACCAAAGACGCACGCGATCGCTATCCCGTCGAGCTGTCGCAGCATATTGCCAATCTGCGCTCTGCGTTGACGGGTCTCGTGCTGAAAGCTAACCAACCCCGTATCGGAAAACATGGGGTTCACGGCCTACTGTTCGCGCCATTGTTCAAGGAGCGCGAACCAGGGCTGCCGTTATCAAGCGATACGAACGACGACGACTCGCCAACCGGTCCTCAACACCGAACGATCTGGCAGACCGTCGCCGATCACAGCCGCAAGGTTCATGGTCGCCGCGTCGGCTTTTCGCCGTCGACCACGGCGGCGTGGATGGCGATCGCCGTGATCGGCTTCTGGATTGCCGGCACGATGCTGTCCGGCTTCGTCAACCGCGCAACGATCGGAAGTGCTGCAGACACGGTCTCGAAGCTCAAGGGAATCCGGAATCCGACGCAGTCACTGCAAATGCTCACCGACCTTGACCGACAGATCGACACGCTTGAAATCCACCAGCGCACCCGCGCACCGCTGCGTGCCCGCTTCGGCCTGAACCGCGACCACGCATTGCTCGATGCCCTCTGGCCGCACTATGCGGATGCGGCGAACCGCATTCTCGTCGGTCCGATTCGCCGGCAGCTCGAGGCGCGATTGCATCAACTGGCATCGTTATCCGACGCAGAAATCGCCAGCGGCGGCGATGCGCAAGTACAAGCCGCATACGACACGCTCAAGGCCTATCTGATGCTCGCGAAGCCGGAGCGCGCGGTGGCAGCATTCCTGACATCCCAGCTCGTTGCGACGTCCATGCCGGCGCGCCCCGTCAATTCATCGTTGTCGCCAGGCAGATGGGAGGACTTGCGGCAGCAAGCCATTACATTCTTCACGAATCATCTGGAACCCGGTGCGAAGTTGACGGCGGCTGCGTTGGCAATTGCTCCGGACGGTACCTTGATCGCAGCAACCCGCCAGACGGTGATCGGCGTTCGGGGCATTCAGAATTCGCGGGACGCGGTCTACCAGCAGATCCTCGACGAAGCGACGCCGAAGTACCCACCGGTATCGCTCGCCACGCTGCTGGGTGACGCGGCATCCCAGGCCGGTGCCGGTGGCGCGACAAGCCGTGGTTTGTTCAACACGACCATGACCATACCGGGCGTATTCACGCGCGCAGCATGGGACGAACGGATCGCCAAGGCCATCGACGAAGCCGGCGAGCAACACGACGTGGCAAGCGACTGGGTGCTTTCCGACGCCAAGGCCGCCGGCCAGTCCTCGTCGACCCTAAAGGACGAACTGCGCCAACGCTATTTCGACGACTATGCGCGTGCCTGGGCACAGTTCCTCAACAGCGTGCGCTGGCAACCGGCGTCGACGCTTTCCGCAACGTCCGATCAGCTGACCTTGTTGGGCGATCCGCAACGTTCACCGCTCGTCGCGCTGATGAACGCGATCGTCTATCAGGCGGGAACGGGAGCCAATACGCAGTCGCTGTCCGACACGCTGATCAGCAAGGCGCAGCAGCTCGTCGGAGCCGACGAAAAGGATCCGTCGAAGCAGGTCAAGCCGCAGCTCGCACCGCTGGCGGCGGTGTTCGGGCCGATCCTGCGCCTGACCGGCAGCGATCTCGTCTCCGGCGTGCCGGCCAACGGCAAAACCTCCGCAGCGCAAATGGCCGCGACAGGCGACCTGAGCCTTGCCCGCTATCTGGAGCGCATTACGGCCATGCGCCTGAAGACGTCGCAGATCGTCTCCAGTGCCGATCCGGATGCGGTTGCGCGACTGGCCGCCCAGTCGGTGTTGCAGGGCAAGACATCCGACATCGCCGACAGCCGCGACTATGCGAGCCGGGTTGCAGCGAGCCTCGGCGAACAATGGTCCGGCTTCGGCACACTGTTTCGGGCGCCGTTCGATCAGGCATGGCAGGTCATCGTGCAGCCGGCCGCGTCGAGCCTGAACGAAATCTGGCGCGCGGCGATCGTGGCCGACTGGAACAAGTCGTTCGGCGGCCGCTATCCGTTCGCGGATTCGGACAACGACGCGTCGCTGCCCGAAATGGCACGCTTCATGCGGCCGGATGGCGGCGTGATCACGCAATTCGTGACGACGCAGCTTGCCGGCGTCGTCGAACGGCAGGGCGACCGCTGGGTGTCTGCACAGGGCACCGATTCTGGTGCGCTGACGATCGATCCGGGTTTCCTGAGCGGGTTGAACAAACTCACGCGTATTTCGACGGTGCTGTTCCCGTCCGGCGATGCGCGCGTGCGCTACGAGTTGCAGGCGGTGCCGACGCCGGGTGTCACCGACGCGCGATTCGTGTTGTCCGGCCGCGAATTGCACTACTTCAACCAGAAACAGGAATGGACGCCGTTCGAATGGCCTGGCCAGTCGCTCGAAAACCTGTCGCATATCGAATGGCAGACCGAGCAGGGCGGTTTGCGGACGGCGCTCGATTCGCAGGGGCGCTTCGGCCTGATTCGTCTGTTCGAGCGGGCGAAGGTCACGCAACAGGACAACGCACGTTACTTGCTGACCTGGACGCCGGATACGAGCCAGGGTATCCCGCTCAAGGTGCAACTGCGCAGCGAGGCGGGCGCCGGCCCGCTCGACGTTCTCCAGTTGCGCAACTTCGTGCTGCCGGCACGGATTTTCATGACCGGTGCGGTGAGCGCCGGGCCGAAGGTGTCGACGGCCAGTCCGCCGCCGTTGCCGGCTGCGGCGATTGCCGCAGCCAGGCACGCTGCCGTGCCGCTGCCACCAGGGCTGCCGGGTGCGATGACGTGGCCGGATGAAGCGATGCCGATGGAGGCCGAGAAGGTATCCCGTCAGACGACCGCGATAGCGGAAGCGCGACCGAGCACACCCGGCGAGAAGCCGCCAAAGAGCGATCCGCGGATGGCGGTGTCTTCGCTGGCGACGACGTCGGCATCTTCCGATGCCTCCACCAGACCGTTCGGACACGCCCTCCGTTTGCTGGGCGACGCATTTGCGTTCTGAGACCTGCCATGACGCTTGCCAATTTCGTAAAGACACTCGTCGGCGGTCCTCGCGTCGATTCGCTGCAGGCATCCCGACAGACCACTTGGGCGGCATGGCTGGTCCCGATGCCGGGCGAACACGCGTGCGGTCGCGATCCCGGCTATGAGGATGCGTTCTTCGAATTGAAGGACGAGGCGAACAAGCTGTCGGGAATCGACGACGGATTGATTTTCCGTACCTGCGAACAGTTGCTCAAGGAAACCGGGAAGGATCTGCGTCTGGTCGGCTACTACACGTTTGCGAGGTTGCGGCAGGACGGTCCGGCCGGTTTTGCCGACGGACTCGAACTGGCTGCTTCGCTAGTCGACCGGTTCGGCGAGGCCGTGCTGCCTGCGCGGGCCGAGGCGAAGCGGGCGGCGCTGGAAATGCTGGCGACTTCGCGCATGATCGAGACGCTGGACAGCCGTGGCGACATCGCGTCGACCGATCTCGAACGTGCGCTTGCTGCGCTCGACGTGCTCGTCGAACTAACGGGAAACTGGCCGGAAGCCGCGCGGCCGAATCTGCAGCCGCTGGTTGCCCGTTTCGAGCGCAAGGAGGAGCCAGCTTGGGGTGCGAATCCGGGCGCGGTCCCGCTGCAAAAGATCGCTTCGGTTTCCGCGTCGACCGGATCGATCGCATCGACGCGCGACCTGCTCGATCAGGCACGTTCGATGTCTGCGTGGCTTCGAGATCAGGAAAACGGCTACTTGCCGTCGGTACGTCTCGTGCGCAGCATTCGATGGGACACGTTGCACGACGTGCCGCCGTCGGATGCCGCATCGCATACGCGTCTGGCGCCGCCGCGCGCCGAGTTGCGCCAGCAGATGAAGCGCCTTGTGCTGCAGAAGCACTGGCACGAGTTGCTGGAGCGTGTCGAGGGTGCGTTCATGGAAGGCGTGAATCACCTGTGGTTCGACCTGCAGTACTTCCAGCACGTCGCGCTCGATCACGTCGGCACGCCGTACAGCGCGTGGCGCGAATTGCTGCGCGCCGACTTTGCGCTGTTTCTCGAGCGACTGCCGGGCATCGAACGACTGTCGTTCAGCGATGGCACGCCGTTCGCCGACGACACGACGCTCGAATGGATTGCCCGGCACGCGGTCGTGCGCGATCTGGAGGCGGGCGAGACGGTTGCGCCGTTGCCCGTCTCCGCCGATAGCGAAAGCGATGCCGTCGGCGACTGGCCGGAGATCGAAACTCAGGCCCGTGAACTGGCCGCACGCGAAGGCATCGAGACGGCCTTCGCATGGCTCGAAACGCTTCCTGGCATGAAGACCGATCGCCGTCGCTACTTGCAGCGGCTCGTGATGGCCCGTCTGGCCGACCATGCCGGCCGGCTCGATACATCGCTCGCGCTGCTGGCCGAACTCGATGCGTCCGCCCGGTCGCTGCCGTTGATGCGCTGGGAGCCGGCGCTGACGTTCGATGTCAAGCAGCAACTGGTGAAGGTACTGAAGGCGATGAGCAACCGGAAGGATGCCGACAAGCCGGCACTCGCGCGGCGCGTCGCCGAACTGCAGGCCGAGCTGACCGTACTCGATCCCGCCCGCGCATTGACCCTGTCGTAACGGATTACCATGGACCACAACGATCCCATCCTGCGCTACTACGAAGCCGAAATGCGCTATCTGCGCGAATCCGGCAAGGAATTCGCGAAGGCGCATCCCGACCGTGCGCGCCTGCTCAATCTCGACCGCGTCGGCGATCGCGATCCGTACGTCGAACGTCTGTTCGAAGGGTTTGCGTTTCTGACCGGCAGGCTTCGACAAAAACTCGACGACGAATTGCCCGAACTCACCGAGGGGCTTGTCAGCCTGTTGTGGCCGCACTATCTGCGGATGATCCCTTCGCTGTCGATCGTCGAACTGACGCCGTTCGCGGAGAAACTGCAGAAAACGGTAGTCGTGCCGGCCGGCGTGCCGGTGCGTTCCGCGCCGATCAACGTGCCTTCTCCGAGCGGCGCGGAAGGCGTGGCGCCGCGGACGGTGCAATGTCTGTATCGGACGACGCAGGCCGTTGCGCTGCAGCCGGTCTCGATCACGCATGCCGGGCCGGCCGTGCGTCACGATGGCCGCTCGGTGATCCGCCTCGGCTTCGCGTTGCAAGGATCGGCGCTGCGCAAGGAGACGGATCTGTCGCGGCTGCGGCTGCATCTGAACGCCGATCTGCCGACCGCGTTCGCGATGCATCTCGCGTTGACGCGCCAGGTCGACTCGATTCACTGGCGCGTTCCGGAAATACGTGATGGCGAATCCGTGCCGCTCCCGGGCGTCACGATCGAGCCGGCGGGTTTTTCGACGGAAGAGCGGCTGTGGCCCAAAGCCGATGCGGCGTTTTCCGGATATCAGCTGCTGCTCGAATACTTCACGTTCCGCGAAAAATTTCTGTTCGTCGATCTGTGCGGACTGGAGATCACGAAGTTGCCCGAAAAATCGACCCGCTTCGAATTGGAGATCGTTCTGAAGGAGGTCTATCCGCCGGATCAGCGGTTCAGCGCAGATAACGTGCGATTGTTCTGTTCGCCGGTGATCAACCTGTTCGAACTGGATGCCGAGCCGATCGAGATCGACCATCACGAAACGGAATATCGCGTCGTGCCGGCCGGTCATCAGGGCGAGCATGTCGAAACGTATTCGGTCGATGCGATCGCGACGTTCGACCACGATACGGCCGAGCGATACGAATACGTGCCGTTCGCGACGTTCCGGCACCGCGGCGGCATGCTGCGGCACGAGGCGCCGGAACGCTATTTCCACACACGCGTGCGCTCTGGCGTATCGGGGCTGCACGAAATGTGGGTGATTCTCGGCGGCCACGCGTGGGAAACGATGGATACGCTGCCGGAGGAAAGCCTGTCGCTGCGCGTGACGGGCACGAACGGGTTGCTGCCGCGCAAGGGACTGCGCGAGGCGAGCCTCGATGAGTTGGCGGCCAGCACGCCGAACGTCGCGTGCGTGCGCAATCTCGTGTCGCCGACGCTGCCGCTGTATCCGCCGACGGAGGATCGCTTCCAGTGGCGCGTGCTGTCGCATCTGGCGCCGAATTTCCTGTCGATGATGAACGCGGAAGTGTTGCGCGGCGCATTGGCGCTGTACGACTGGACGAACGAAGAACTGAACCGGCGGCGGCTCGCCGGCATCCTGCATGTGTCGCAGCAAATGATCGAGGAGGTGTCGGGCGGCGCGGTCGAGCGCGGCGTGCTGATCGAGGTCACGCTCGATTCGCATGCGTTCTCCGGCGAAGGCGACGTGATGCTGTTCGGCGAGTTGCTGCACCGGTTCTTCGGCGCGTATGCGGAGATCAATCTGTTCACGAAGCTGGCGATCGTCAGCCTGCCGTCCCGATCCCGGACGGAATGGCCGCGCAGCAAGGCACAGCGGGCACCGCTATGACGGCTTCGATCGATCGGATGGCGGCCGAAGCTGCCGCGTCGAAGGGGCCGCCGACGGTTGCCGGGACGCTGTTCCGGCGGGCGCCGAAGATGACTTTCATGCAGTTCTGTCGTCTGCTGGAGGCATGTGCGCCCGAACGTCCCGGGTTCGGCATGTGCGATACGCCGGAACATGAGCCGGTGCGGTTCCGGCCGCGTCCGCGGTTGGGGTTTCCGGCGGGCGAGGTGGCCGCTGTCGAATTCGACGACGAGCACCCCGATGCGCCTCCGACCGTACGCACGACTTTCATGGGGCTATACGGCGTTGACGCGGCCATGCCGTCGCACATGATCGACGAGATCGTGCTGCGGGAGGAGGGGCACGAGGCGGTCGAGGCATTTCTCGATCCGTTCAATCACCGCGCGGCGACACTGCTGTATCGCGCATGGAAGAAGTATCGCTATCCGGAGCGTTTTCGGGCCGGCGGTGTCGACGATTATTCGCAGAGCCTGCTGTGTCTGGCGGGATTCGGATGGGGCGACAAGCCGTTGCGGGCGGGCTTGCCGAATTCCCGGATGCTTGCGTTGCTGGGTTTGCTGATCCAGCGCACGCGTACATCGGAAGGGCTGGCCGGGGTGGTGGCGCTCGCGGCGCCCGGGGTCGATGTTCGCGTCGACGAGTTCTGGGCGGTGACGACGAGTACCGGGCGACCGACGTCGTTGACGTCGGCGGAGCCGGATGCGGACGTGCTGGCGGAAGGGAGGCGCAGCGGGCTCGGCGGCGGCTACGTGCTCGGCAGGCGCCTCACGTATCGCAGCCGAGCGGTGCGCATGACATTGCGGCCGGTCGACGAGCGGCAGGCTCAGGACCTGTTGCCCGGTGCGCGGCTGCATCGGGAGGTGATGGCATTCATCCAGCTGTATGTCGGCGTCAAGGCCGATGTGCATTTGCGGATGGAAGTGTCGTCGCGGTTCGTTCCGCACCCGACCGTCGGCGTCGAACGTGCCGACCCGGCGCCGCGTCTCGGCTGGACGACGGTGCTGCCGTCAGTCGATGAACGCGTGATTCGCATCGCGCTTGGCGTGTACGAGGCGTTTCCCGTACCGCAACCCAACCCGCACCTCGTGCCGCACACGATCTGATTTTGGAGGTTCCATGTTCCATCGAATGAGTGCGGTTACCGCTGCCGCCGTATTGCTGCTGTCAGGTTGCGGTGCCTGGCAGTCCGTGTCGGACGCGTCATCGAATGCGTATCGCGCCGTATTTTTCAAGCAGGTGAAGGTGCTTGACGTCGATCTGTCTGCGCGCGCCGCACTGAACCCGGACGACGCGGGGCGGCCTACATCGGTGGCCATTCGCGTCTACCAACTGAAGGACCGCAAGTTGTTCGATACAGCATCGTATGACGATCTGTTGAAGCACGACCGGACGGTGCTCGCCCAGGATCTGCAGGCAGATATGTCGACGGTCGTGAGCCCCGGGGCATCGGCAAGCCTGTCTCAGCCGATGAAGGCCGATACGCGATACGTTGCAGTCGTCGCGTTCTATCGCGCTCCGGGAAACAGGGATGGTTGGAAACGCATCGTCGAGAAGAAGAAGCTCGACGCCGACAAGCCGCTCAAGCTCGAATTGTCGATGACCGAATTGGCGGGCGGTCGCGATTCCGGGGAGTACGGGACCAGCCGATAGCCGCCGGCGCTCTTCACAACGAGTTGAATCTGCGCGGCAAGCAACGAGCGGAACGAATTAGTGAAGGATGCCGTCGCCGACATCCTTCACGCTTGTTTACCGATCGTCTTCCCGAACCGAAGACGGATGCCGGCACAACGCCCGCACTTCCATCTCCATATACGGAAACAGCGGCAACTGGCTGAGCAGATCATGCAGTTGCTGCACGCTCTCGACATCGAAAATACTGACGTTCGCGTACCGCCCCGCGATTCGCCACAGATGCCGCCAGATCCCTTCGTTCATCAGCCGCTGGCACATCGCCTTTTCTTCCGCCTTCAGCGTCGCCGCCTTGACCGGATCCATGTCCGCCGGCAGACGGACCGTCATTTCCACATGAAACAGCATCCTGCACTCCTTGCGTTATCGATTCGTCGAACGGGAAGGCCGCTCAGGCCTGCGCGCGTGCCCGCTCGACTTCGCTCGCCGGCACGTCGGGCTTTTCCTTGAGCAACGAGAAATCGAAGTCGATCAGCGCGAACTGCCCGTCGACACCATACGGCTTGCCTTCCGCGCCTTCGGCCTGCTTGATCTTCGGGATCAGCCCTTCGCGGGTCGCGAATGCGAAGTCGTCCCAGATGTGCGGATCGCCTTCGATGTTGATCTGCGTCGTCAGCTTACGATAACCGTCCGCCGAAACGAAGAAGTGAATGTGCGCCGGACGATGGCCGTGGCGGCCGAGCTGGTCGAGCAACTGCTCGGTCTTGCCGCCCGGCGGGACGCTGTAGCCGACCGGCAGCACGCTGCGGAAGCTGTAGCGGCCCTCGGCATCGGTGCGGATCGAGCGGCGCAGGTTGAACGCGGGCTGCGATTGATCGAAGTACGAATAGTTGCCGAGATGGTTTGCATGCCACACCTCGACCAGCGCATTCGCGATCGGCGCGCCATCGGTGCCGAGCACCTGGCCGCGCATGATGAGCGTCTGGCCCGGGTCGGTGCCGTCGTCGAGGCGCGCATGGCCGACCGATTCCGGCGCACCGGCGACATACAGCGGCCCTTCGATCGTGCGCGGCGTGCCGCCCTGGATGCCGGCCTTTTCCTCGGCCTCGTCCATCCGCACATCGAGGAAGCGCTCGAGGCCGAGGCCTGCGGCGATCAGACCGAATTCGCGGCCCGCTTCGTTCAGGTAGTTGAGGGCCGTCCAGAACTCGCTCGGCTGCACGTCGAAGTCCTCGATCGTGTAGCAGATGTCCTTCACGATCCGGTTGACGATCGCGCGCACGCGCGGGTTGCCGGGCTTCTCGGCGGCGTCGTCGAAGGTCTTCAGCAGGGCGTCGATGGCTTGCTTGTTCATCTGTGTCTCCGGTTTCGGTTGTCGTGTGGGGATCAGCGGGCGTCGCGTCGCATCCGTTCGATACGGGCCCAGTCGAAGGTGATGCCGAGGCCGGGCGTCGCCGGCAGGTGCAGCTTGAAATCCTGGTAGCGCAGCGGCTCGACGAGGATTTCCTCGGTGAGCAGCAGCGGGCCGAACAGCTCGGTGCCCCATTTCAGCGAGTCGAACGTGCTGAACAGTTGCGCGGACGCCATCGTGCCGGCCGCGCCCTCGAGCATCGTGCCGCCGTACAGTTCGATGCCGGCGGCCGCCGCGATCGACGCGACGCTCGCCGCGCCCTGCAGGCCGCCCGATTGCGCGATCTTCACCGCGAACACGTCGGCCGCGCGATCCTGCGCGAGCGCGAACGCATCGACGGGGCCGTGCAGCGCCTCGTCGGCCATGATCGGAACCTGTGCGAGCTGCGTGAGGCGTTTCAGCCCCGCGCGGTTGGTCGCGGCGATCGGCTGCTCGACCAGGCTCACGCCGGCTTCCGCAAACCGCGCGCCGGCCCGGATCGCGTCGGTTTCGCTCCACGCCTGGTTCACGTCGACCCGCACGTCGCCGCGCTCGCCGAGCGCGCGCTTGATCGCGACCACGTGCGCGACGTCGTCATCGACCGCGTTCGAGCCGATCTTCAGCTTGAATGCGCGATGGCGGCGCGCTTCGAGCATTGCTTCGGCTTCCGCGATGTCGCGCTGCGTGTCGCCGCTCGCGAGCGTCCATGCGACGTCCACCGCATCGGTCCTGCGGCCGCCGAACAGTTCGGACAGCGGCACGCCGAGACGCTGCGCCTGTGCGTCGAACAGCGCGGTTTCGATCGCGCACTTCGCGAAGCGGTTGCCCTGGAACAGCTTGCGCGCGCGTGCCATCGCGGCGCCCGGGCGCGTCGCGTCCATGCCCTGCAGCAGCGGCGCGAAGTAGGTGTCGATGTTGACCTTGATGCTTTCGGGGCTCTCCTCGCCGTACGCGAGGCCGCCGATGGTCGTCGCCTCGCCGACGCCTTCGATACCGTCCGTGCATCGAACTCGGACCAGTACGAGGGTCTGGCAATTCATCGTGGCGACCGACAATTTGTGGGGCCGGATCGTCGGCACGTCGACGAGCAGCGTCTCGATGCGTTCGATGGTGGCGGCAGTTGCTATCATGCGATTCCTCCTGTTGGTGCACATGGTAGGAATGCCCGCCCCGCGTCGTCCAACACTCTTTCCGACTACTTCCATACCTTTGAGGCATGAAATGGAATTGCGTCAGCTCCGCTACTTCATCGCCGTCGCCGAGGAAATGAACATCACGCGGGCTGCCGAGCGGCTGCACATGACGCAGCCGCCGCTGAGCCGCCAGCTTCAGGCGATCGAGGACGAGATCGGGCTGCCGCTGTTCGAGCGCGGCGCGCGGCCGCTGAAGCTGACGGACGCCGGGCGCGTGTTCTATACGCAGGCGAAGCGCCTCGTCGACCAGGCCGACGAGCTCGGGCCGTTGACGCGGCGGCTCGCGCAACTGTCCGAGCGGATCGTGATCGGCTTCGTGCCGTCGACGCTGTACGGCGCGCTGCCGGACGTGATCCGCGCATTTCGCGAGGCGCAGCCGGACGTCGAACTGTCGCTGATCGAAATGTTCACGCTCGAACAGCTCGGCGCGCTGAAGGGCGGGCGGATCGACGTCGGGTTCGGCCGTCTGCGTTTCGACGACGACCAGCTCGTGCGCGAGGCGCTGATCGAGGAAAAGCTGATCGCGGCGCTGCCGGCCGGGCATCCGCTTGCCGATCCCGACCGGCCGCTCGCGCTCGCTGATATCGCGAACGAGACGCTGATCGTCTATCCGAGTACGCCGCGCCCGAGCTTCGCCGATCAGCAGTTATCCGCATTGCGCGACGGCGGGCTGGTGCCGGCGGCCGTCCATGAAGTGCGCGAATTGCAGACGGCGCTCGGGCTCGTCGCCGCGCAGGTCGGCGTGTCGCTGGTGCCGGAGAGCGTGGAGGGCGTGCGCGTGAGGGGCGTCGTCTACCGGCGGCTGCCGGAACCGGCGGCGACGTCGCCGATCATCATGAGCCGCCGGCTGCACGGCGAAAGCGCGGCGACGGCCGCGTTCTGCGCGATCGCGCGGGAGATGTTCGCGCCGGCGGGGTAACGGTCGTCGCCGGTTTTATAAACCGCAACTAACGGTCTGTTTCGGCGTGCGCAGGCAAATGCGGAGAGGGCATCGCGGTGTCGCGCCGTCCCGTGTGAAGCCGTTGCCGGTTGCAAGCTGCCGGGTGCGGCGGCGGATACGTCGTCACCGCTTCCCGTCGAGCGTCTCCGACGGCGATTCTCCGAACTTCTCCCGGTACGCGATCGCGAACCGCCCGAGGTGGGTAAACCCGCAATCGAGCGCGACATCGGCAATCCGCCGGCCGGACGCCGCACCGCGCAGCAGCTCGCGCGCATGGCCGAGCCGCGTCGCGCGCAGGTATTGCATCGGGCTCATCCCGCGGAACTGCAGGAACGCGTCGCGCAGCGTCCGTTCCGGCACGTTGGCGGCGCGGACGATATCGGCGAGCTGCAGCGGCTGCGCGTAATGCGCGTTCACGAACTCCTGCGCGCGCCGCACGAAGCCCGGCGCCGGATCGCGGTGCGAAGCGTGCAGCACGGACGGCGGGTGGCCTTCGATCAGCAGGTCGATCAGCAGGTGCTCGAGCTGCGACGCGACGCGCGGGTTCGCGTTCGCGCGTTCGAGCAGTTCGGGCGAACGCGCGACGAGCATCAGTTGCTGGCGCCACGCGGCGAGCGCGGCGTCGCTGATGTGCAGCACGGGGTCGAGCAGTGCGCGCGGGTCGCCGGTCAGCGAGCCGACGGTCGCCGCGTCGATGCGCAGCACGAACTGCTCGCAATCGGCGGACAGCACCGCGTCGAAGCGTTCGCCGGGCGCGCACAGTACGCCGGTCTGGCCGTCGACGCCGAGCTGCCGCCCCATCGCGCGCACCTCGGCCTGGCCGGACAGGCAGAACATCAGCAGGTAATAGCCGTCGACCGCGTCCACCTGCACGCGCATCGCGTCGCCGAACGCGATCGTGCCGATCCCGAGCCCGCCGAGCTTGACGAAATCCATATGCGACGCGCCGTGCACGCGGCCGTTCGGCAGCAGCGCGTGCGGCTGCATCACGCGCGAGATCCGCTCGCGCGTCTCGTCGAGATCGCGGGATTCGAACAGCCGGTGCGCGCGCAGCGCGAGCGGCTCGAACGACGTTGGGGACATGGGCATCAGCCTGATTGTGGACGGCGCGCTTCGATCCGACGAATGGGTCTCGATCAAGTGCCGCATCGTGTGTGCCGCCATGCTAGCTCAGAAATCCGCCGAAAGTGGATATTGCATCGCCGCAATCGCACTTTCCGGATAGACGGCGAATATTAGCTTTTCAAAAATGGGCTCCATCTTGTTAATGAAACGGAACGACCAGGAGTCCGACATGGAGCAGACAGAATCGCCCGTCGTGTTCGCCGCGCGCGACGACGCATCCGACGTGAGCTTTCCGCGCGACGACGGCTCGCGCGTGCCGTACAAGGTGTTCAGCTCGCGTGCCGTCTACGACCGCGAGCAGGAACGCATCTTCCGCGGGCCGACGTGGAACTTCGTCGCGCTGGAGGCGGAAATCCCGAACCCAGGCGACTTCAAGAGCACGTTCGTCGGCGACACGCCGGTGGTCGTCACGCGCGCCGAGGACGGCACGCTCGCCGCATGGGTGAACCGCTGCGCGCACCGCGGCGCACAGGTGTGCCGTAAGTCGCGCGGCAACGCGAGCTCGCACACGTGCGTGTATCACCAGTGGAGCTTCGACAACACGGGCAACCTGCTCGGCGTGCCGTTCCGGCGCGGCCAGAAGGGGATGACCGGGATGCCGGCGGATTTCGATCCGAAGCAGCACGGGCTGCGCAAGCTGCGCGTCGACAGCTATCGCGGGCTGGTGTTCGCGACCTTCAGCGATGACGTGATGCCGCTATCCGACTACCTCGGCGAGCAGATGCGCCCGTGGATCGACCGGATCTTCCACAAGCCGATCGAGTATCTCGGCTGCACGCGCCAGTATTCGAAGTCGAACTGGAAGCTGTACATGGAGAACGTGAAGGACCCGTATCACGCGAGCATGCTGCATCTGTTCCATACGACCTTCAACATCTTCCGCGTCGGGATGAAGGCGCGTTCGATTCCGGACGCGAACCACGGGCTGCACAGCATCATCACGGTGACGAAGACGAACGACGACACGTCGGCCGCGTACAAGCAGCAGAACATCCGTTCGTTCGACGAAGGGTTCCACCTCGAAGACGAATCGATCCTCGATCTCGTATCGGAATACGACGAGGACTGCACGAACCATATCCAGCCGATCTTCCCGCAGCTCGTGATCCAGCAGATCCACAACACGCTGGTCGCGCGACAGATCCTGCCGAAGGGCCCCGACAACTTCGAGCTGATCTTCCATTTCTTCGGCTATGCGGACGACACGCCCGAGCTGCGCGCGCTGCGCATCAAGCAGGCGAACCTCGTCGGGCCGGCCGGCTATATCTCGATGGAGGACACGGAGGCGACCGAGCTCGTGCAGCGCGGCACGGTGCGCGACGGCGATGCGACGTCGGTGATCGAGATGTCGCGCGGCAATCCGGACCAGCAGGACACGGTGATCACCGAAAGCCTGATCCGCAAGTTCTGGGTCGGCTACCAGAAGCTGATGGGCTATTGAAGCGGGAGCGAGAAATGACGGAAGACATGAAGACGTGGTTCGAGATTTACATGCTCCAGAACCGCTACATCGGGCACCTCGACAACGACCGGCTCGAACACTGGCCGGACATGTTCACCGAGGACTGCACGTACGAAATCGTGCCGAAGGAGAACGCCGATCTCGGGCTGCCGGTCGGGATCGTCCACTGCACGAACCAGCGGATGCTGCGCGACCGCGTGGTGTCGCTGCGGCACGCGAACATCTTTGAAGAGCACACGTACCGGCACATGACGTCGGGCCTGACGATCGTCGCCGAACGCGACGGCGAGATCGACACCGAGAGCAACTACGTCGTCGTGCAGACGCGCAGCAATGGCGAGTCGAACGTGTACCAGGCCGGCAAGTACTACGACACGGTCGTGCGCACGCCCGACGGGCTGCGCTACAAGACCAAGCGCGTGATCTACGACACGTCGCGCGTGCAGACGCTGCTCGCAACCCCGATCTGACGAAGCAAGGAACCGACATGACCGAAGCAACGCTCGCCGAGTGGCATCCGCTCGGCGCTTTCGACGAATTCTCCGAAGACGAGCCGGCAGCGCGTGTCGCCGGCCAGAAGCCGATCGCCGTGTTCCGGATCGGCGACGAACTGTTCGCGATGCACGACCTCTGCACGCACGGCCATGCGCGGCTGTCCGAAGGTTATGTGGAGGACGGTTGCGTCGAATGCCCGCTGCACCAGGGGCTGATCGACATCCGCACCGGTGCGCCGAAATGCGCGCCGATCACCGAGCCGGTGCGGACCTATCCGCTCCGGATCGTCGACGGGCAGGTGGAAGTCAATGTCGGCTGATCCGTTCGTGATCGTCGGCGCGGGCCACGCGGCCCGGCGCACGGCCGAAGCGCTGCGCGAACGCGATACCGCCGCGCGCATCGTGATGATCGGCGCGGAGCACGAGCTGCCGTACGACCGGCCTGCGCTGTCGAAGGATGCGCTGATGAGCGACGGCGGCGAGCAGCGCGCGTTCGTGCGCAACGCGGCGTGGTACGACACGCAGCGTATCGAGCTGCGGCTCGGCACGCGCGTCGATGCGATCGAGCGCGACGCGCAGCGCGTGCGGCTTGACGACGGCACGACGCTGCCGTACGCGCGGCTCGTGCTCGCGACGGGTTCGCGGGTGCGCACGTTCGGCGGCGCGATCGACGCAGGCGTCGCGCCGCATTACGTCCGCACCGTTGACGATGCGCGTGCGTTGCGCGCGCAACTTGCGCCGGGCCGCCGCGTCGCGGTGCTCGGCGGCGGCTTCATCGGCCTCGAGGTCGCGGCCGCGGCACGCCAGCTCGGTTGCGACGTGACAGTGATCGATCCGGCTCCCCGATTGCTGCAGCGTGCGCTGCCGGAAGTCGTCGGTGCGTATGCGCGTCAGTTGCACGACGCGCGCGGCGTCGTGTTTCAGATGGCGACGCTGCCGCGTGCGGTTCGCCGTGCGCCGTCCGGCGGTGCGATCGTCGAGACCGATCGCGGCGACGTGCAGGCCGATATCGTCGTGGTCGGCATCGGCGTGGTGCCCAATGTCGAGCTCGCACAGGCGGCCGGGCTCGACGTCGACAACGGGATACGCGTCGACGCGGGCTGCCGCACCGCCGATCCCGCGATTTTCGCGACGGGCGAGGTGACGATGCACTTCAATCCGCTGCTCGGGCGTCACGTGCGGATCGAATCGTGGCAGGTCGCCGAAAACCAGCCGGCCGTCGCGGCCGCGAACCTGCTCGGCGCCGACGAGACCTATGCCGAGCTGCCGTGGTTATGGTCCGATCAGTACGACTGCAATCTGCAGATGCTCGGGCTGTTCGGCAGCGAACGCACGACCGTCGTGCGCGGCGATCCGGCGAGCGGGCCGTTCACGGTGTTCGGGCTGGGCGACGACGGCAGAATCGTCGCGGTGGCCGCGGCGAACTTGGGGCGCGACATCGGCGCATCGCGCCGGCTGATCGCGGCGGGGGCGGTGCCCGATCCGGTGAAACTCGCCGATCCGGCGGTGAACCTGAAGACGTTCCTGTAACGGCTGGGCGCGCGGGCCGGCTCGGCCCGCGCGTTTGTCGGTTGACGCGAAATCGGGGATATTAGCGGCATCGCCGAGCCGCCCGTTCTCCATGCCGCCAGACAAAGCCCTCGAACTGAAACGAAGCAAGCGCCGCGCGCTGTGGCTGCTGCTGGCCGCGGTTGCGGTGTTCGTCACGACGATCCTGCTGCCGCGCGGCCCGTGGGTGGACGGCGTCAAGGCCGTGGCCGAGGCTGCGATGGTCGGCGCGCTCGCCGACTGGTTTGCGGTCGTCGCGCTGTTCCGCCGCGTGCCGATCCCGTTCGTGTCGCGCCATACCGAGATCATCCCGAAGAACAAGGACAAGATCGCCGACAACCTCGCGGTGTTCGTGCGCGAGAAGTTCCTCGGCCCCGATGCGCTTGCCGCGCAGATCCGCCAGCACGATCCCGCGCAGAAACTCGGCGCGTGGCTCGGCGAGCCCGCGAACACCGACGCGCTCGGCGGTTATGTGACGAAACTGATGAGCTTCGCACTCGACATGACCGACGACGCGCGGATCCAGTCGTTCGTCCACGACGCGTTTCGCGCGGTGATCGACCGGGTCGACCTGTCGCAATCGGCCGGCGTGATCCTCGATACGCTGACGAAGGACGGCCGCCACCAGGCGCTGCTCGACGATGCGATCGAACAGGTGGTCGACGTGCTCGACAAGGAGGAGAACCGCGAGGTGATCGCGGGCTTCATCGTCGAATGGCTGAAGACGCAGTACCCGAAGGTCGAGAAGATCATGCCGACGCAGTGGTTCGGCGAAAACGGCGCGCGGATGCTCGCGAGCGCGGTGAGCCGCGTGCTGGAAGGCGTGGCGGCCGACCCCGAGCACGAGTTGCGGCAGCGCTTCGACCGGACGGTCGCGCGGCTGACCGAGCGGCTGAAGCATGATCCCGCGTTCATCGCGAAGGGCGAGGAGATCAAGCGCTACATCCGCGACGGCGATGCGTTCAACGAGTATGCGCGCGACTTGTGGGACCAGTTGCGCGCATGGCTGAAGGCCGATCTCGCACGCCCCGATTCGACGCTGCACCGGCAGGCCGCGACGCTCGGCGGCTGGCTCGGTGCGCGGCTCGCCGAGAGCCCGGCGCTGCGCGCGTCGCTGAACGAGCATATCGAGAAGGCCGTGCACGAGATGGCGCCGGATTTCGCCGATTTCCTGATGCGTCATATCCGCGACACGGTGCGCAACTGGGATGCGCGCGAGATGTCGCGGCAGATCGAGCTGAACATCGGCAAGGATCTGCAGTACATCCGCATTAACGGCACGCTGGTCGGCGGGCTGATCGGGCTCGGGTTGTATCTGGTGTCGCTGGTGCCGCGCTGGGCGGCCGGGTGGCTGCACTGACGCGGCCACGCCCGCGAACGGCGGCCGGTGTGCTTACGCGTGCGTGCGTTCGCGCGGTTCGACCTTGCGGTCGATCTCGCTGCGCGTTGGCAGCGTCTTGAGGTCGTAAGCGGCTTGCAGGTTCAGCCAGAATTCCGGCGACGTATCGAAGTAGCGCGCGAGCCGGTAAGCCGTATCGGCCGTGATTCCACGCCGTTCCTTGACGATTTCGTGCAGGCGCGTCGCCGGCACGTTTAACGCGAGCGCCAGCGCGTTGACGCTTATTTCCAGCGGGACGAGGAATTCTTCCCGCAGGATTTCACCCGGATGAATCGGGCGCATTCCGTTCTTGAGCATGCGAATCTCCAGTCAGTGATAGTCGACGATCTCGACGTTGGCGGGGCCGTCGTCGGTCCATTCGAAGCAGATCCGCCATTGGTCGTTGATGCGGATGCCGTGCTGGCCTTCCCGATCGCCATGCAGTGCTTCGAGCCGGTTGCCGGGAGGCGCCCGCAGATCGCGCAGTTCTTTCGCGGCGGCGACCATTTGCAGTTTGCGGGTAGCAACGGTTTCGATTGCGCGAAAGCGCCCGGGCGATTCTCCGGCGAACAGCGACTGCGTGACCTTGCATCGGAACGAGTGGATCATGACGGAAAGCGTATTACGTTAACCGTAATACGTCAATGGGAATGAAAAAGGGCGGTATGAACGGGCTCGACTGTCCCGAATATAGGGCTGCCTGCCTGTCGATGGGTCCGTTTGGCCGTTCGGCCAGCCCCTGCGGGCCGTCGAAGTCGAAATCTTCCGAATCCGTCTACAATCAAAAACGTCTTTTCCGCCCGTGCGCGCCCGCCGCGCGCGGGCGGGTCCGTTCGTCCTCCGGTACCCGGAGGTGCCGCCGCGCGCTGCATGTTGCGCGGCGGGAAGTGCCGTGGTCTGTGTCCAGTAGGTAAAGCGTCCGCGTGCCGTAGGCCGGCGCGCGTCATGTACGCCGCGTGTCCGTAGGCCGGGCAGGCGGCATAACCGAGAGTCCCCCATGAAAGCATCGGATCTGTTCGTGAAGGCGCTGGAAGCCGAAGGCGTCGAGTACGTGTTCGGCATTCCCGGCGAAGAGAACCTCGATCTGCTCGAATCGCTGCGGCGATCGAAGATCAAGCTCGTGCTGACCCGGCACGAGCAGGCGGCCGGCTTCATGGCCGCCACCTACGGCCGCCTGACGGGTCGCACCGGCGTGTGTCTCGCGACGCTCGGGCCCGGCGCGACGAACTTCGTGACGGCCGCCGCGTATGCGCAGCTCGGCGGGATGCCGATGCTGATGATCACCGGGCAGAAGCCGATCAAGTCCAGCAAGCAGGGCCACTTCCAGATCGTCGACGTGGTCGGCATGATGCAGCCGCTCACGAAGTTCACGCGGCAGATCGTGTCGATCGGCAACATCCCGTCGGCCGTGCGCGAGGCGTTCCGCCGCGCCGAGGAAGAGCGCCCGGGCGCCGCCCACCTCGAACTGCCGGAAGATATCGCGCACGAGGAGGGCGACGGCAAGCCGATCCCGCGCAGCTACAGCCGGCGGCCGGTGGCCGAGGAGAAGGCGGTCGCGCACGCGGTCGACGCGATCCAGGCCGCGCGCCATCCGCTGCTGATGATCGGCGCGGGCGGCAACCGCAAGACGACCTGCAAGATGCTGCTCGAGTTCGTCGACAAGACGGGCATCCCGTTTTTCACGACACAGATGGGCAAGGGCGTGATCGACGAGACGCATCCGCTGTGGCTCGGCAACGCGACGCTGTCCGACGGCGACTTCGTGCACCGCGCGATCGAGCAGGCTGACTGCATCATCAACGTCGGCCACGACGTGATCGAGAAGCCGCCGTTCTTCATGCGCGCGGACGACAAGACCGTGATCCACGTGAACTTCCTCGGTGCGCAGGTCGATCCCGTCTATTTCCCGCAGATCGAAGTGGTCGGCGACATCGCGAACGCGGTGTGGCAGATGAAGGAGACGCTCGCGCCGCAGCCGCACTGGGATTTCACGCGCTTCGCGATGATCAAGGAGCATTTCGACGCGCACCTGCAGAAGGGCCAGCATGACCCGCGCTTCCCGATGTACCCGGTGCGCATCGTCAACGACCTGTACAGCGCGCTGCCGGCCGACGGGATCGTCTGCCTCGACAACGGCATGTACAAGATCTGGTTCGCGCGCTACTGGCGCGCGCACGAGCCGAACTCGCTGTTGCTCGACAACGCGCTTGCGTCGATGGGCGCGGGCCTGCCGTCGGCGATCGCGACGAAGATCGTGCATCCGCAGCGCAAGGTGATCGCCGTGTGCGGCGACGGCGGCTTCATGATGAATTCGCAGGAGCTTGAAACGGCCGTGCGGCTGAAGCTCGACATCGTCGTGATGATCCTGCGCGACGACGCATTCGGGATGATCCGCTGGAAGCAGGAGAACATGAATTTCCCCGATTTCGCGATGACGCTGCAGAACCCCGATTTCGTATCGTATGCGCAAAGCTACGGCGCGCACGGGCATCGCGTCGAATCGGCCGACGATCTCGAGCCGCTGCTGCGCGAGTGCTTCTCGTCGCCGGGCGTGCACGTGATCGACGTGCCGATCGACTACTCGGACAACGAGCGCGTGCTGAACCGCGAGATCAAGCGGCTGTCGGCGCAACTCTGAATTCCCCGTCCACAGGAAGGAGTCGTTCCATGTTGAAGGAAACCTATCCGTACTACCTCGCCAACGAGGCCGTCTACGCGAACACCGATCTGGAAGTGACGGACAAGTTCAGCGGCGAGGTCGCGACGCGCGTCGCGCTGGCCGACGCGAAGGCGATCGATGCGGCGATCGGCGCGGCGGTCGATGCCGCGAAGCCGATGCGCGAGCTGCCGGCCTTCAAGCGGCAGGCCGTGCTCGACCATTGCGTCGCGCGCTTTCGCGAGCGCTTCGACGAGCTGGCCGAGGCGCTGTGCATCGAAGCCGGCAAGCCGATCAACGATTCGAAGGGCGAAGTGACGCGGCTGATCGACACGTTCCGCGTCGCATCCGAGGAATCGGTGCGCATCGACGGCGAGATCATCAACCTCGAGATCTCCGCGCGTGCGCAGGGCTATACGGGCTACACGAAGCGCGTGCCGGTCGGCCCGTGCTCGTTCATCTCGCCGTTCAACTTCCCGCTGAACCTCGCCGCGCACAAGGTCGCGCCCGCGCTCGCGGCCGGCTGTCCGTTCGTGCTGAAGCCCGCGAGCCGCACGCCGATCGGCGCGCTGATCATCGGCGAGGTGCTCGCGGAAACCGACCTGCCGAAGGGCGCGTTCTCGGTGCTGCCCGCGCATCGCGACGGCGCCGATCTTTTCACGACCGACGAGCGCTTCAAGCTGCTGTCGTTCACGGGCTCGCCGGCCGTCGGCTGGGCTCTGAAGGAGAAGGCCGGCAAGAAGAAAGTCGTGCTGGAACTCGGCGGCAACGCGGCCGCGATCGTCGATGCGGACCAGCGCGACCGGCTCGACTACGTGGTCGAGCGTCTCGCGTTCGGTGCGTACTACCAGTCGGGCCAGAGCTGCATCGGCGTGCAGCGGATCCTCGTGCATGCCGATCTTTACGATGCGCTGCGCGAGAAGCTGATCGCGAAGACGCGTTCGCTGAAGATGGGCGATCCGAAGGATCCGTCGACGTTCGTCGGCCCGATGATTTCCGAATCCGAATCGCGCCGGCTGTCGGGCTGGATGGACGCGGCCGTCGCGGCGGGCGCGAAGATCGTCGCGGGCGGCAAGGTCGACGGCGCGATGTTCGAGGCGACGCTGCTGGAAAACGTCGGGCACGAGCAGGACCTGTACCGCAAGGAGGCGTTCGGCCCCGTCGCGATCCTCGAGAAATTCGACCGGTTCGACGACGCGCTCGCGCGCGTGAACGACAGCGATTTCGGGCTGCAGGCCGGCGTGTTCACCGAT
This sequence comes from Burkholderia sp. FW306-1C-G01B, assembly GCF_058781685.1. NCBI lineage: Bacteria > Pseudomonadati > Pseudomonadota > Betaproteobacteria > Burkholderiales > Burkholderiaceae > Burkholderia > Burkholderia sp. FW306-1C-G01B. Next base: position 76,264 of record NZ_JBYSWZ010000001.1, on the reverse strand, counting down.
TCGCTCACGCATGCGCAGCGCGCGTGGGACGAACTGGAGGTCGGCGGTGTCGTGATCAACGACGTGCCGTCGTTCCGCGTCGACAACATGCCGTACGGGGGCGTGAAGGATTCGGGCCTTGGCCGCGAAGGGATCCGCTACGCGATCGAGGACATGACCGAGCCGCGGCTGATGGTCGTGCGGCGCCGGTAACGCGCAGGCGGGCAGCGCGGTGCCGCGACGGCACGCGGGCCGGCGATCGTGCCGGCCCGCGTGCCGTTTTTCATCGCGGCACGCGTACCGGGCCGCGTCGGGCCCGTGCCGCGTGGCGGGCCTCCCGAACGCGCTCGACTGCGGGCATCGCATCGTGATGTAATCGCGCCAAACTGCCGACCGGGGTACGACGCCGGAAAGCGCGAATTCATTCTTCACGAGGTCGATTCATGTCTCCCGTCTCGGCATTCAAGCTGGTTCTGTTGTCATTCCTGGCGATCGTCGCGCTCGAATGCATCGCCAAGCGGCTGCGGCTGCCGCCCGCGGCCGCGCTGCTGATCGGCGGCATCGGCATCGCGTTCATCCCCGGCCTGCCGCCGATCAACCTCGATCCCGAGCTGGTGCTGCTGGTGTTCCTGCCGCCGCTGCTGATGGACGGCGCGTATTTCTCCGTGTGGGAGGAATTCAAGCGCAACGTCGGCGGCATCCTGCTGCTCGCGATCGGCGCGGTCGTGTTCACGACGTTCGCGGTCGGCTTCGCCGTGCACTGGGTCGCGCCGGCGCTGCCGTGGGCCGCGTGCTTCGCACTCGGCGCGATCGTGTCGCCGCCCGACGCGGTCGCCGCGAAGGCCGTGCTCGAACGGGTCGCGCTGCCGCGCCGGCTGATGGTGCTGCTCGAAGGCGAGAGCCTGCTGAACGACGCGGCCGGCCTCGTGCTGTTCCGCTTCGCGGTCGCGGCCGCGCTGACCGGCGCGTTCAGCCTCGAGCACGCAGTCGTGCGCTTCGCGGAGCTCGGGCTCGGCGGCGTGGCGGTCGGCTTCGTGGTCGGCAGGCTCGTCGTGTGGTTCCTGAAGCTGCTAGACGACGACTATCTTGCGATCACCGTCGCGGTGATCGCCGGCTGGATCGCGTACATCGCGGGCGAAATGGTCGAGGTATCGGGCGTGATCGCGACCGTCACGGCCGGCATGATCATCGGCTGGCATCAGCACGAGGTGTTCTCGGCAGCCGTGCGCACGCGCGGCACCGCGTTCTGGCAGGTCATCGTGTTCCTGCTCGAAGCGATGGTGTTCGTGCTGATCGGGCTGTCGCTGCGCGGCGCGATGCACCGGCTCGGCGGCTTCGAGCAGGTGCTCGCCACGATGGTGCCGCCGGTGCTCGCGGTGCTGGCGGCGGTGATCGTGTCGCGCTTCGTGTGGATCTACGCGGTCGAGGCGCTGAAGTGGCCTGTGCGCGGCGTCGCGCGGCGCGGCGACGCGCCCGACTGGAAGGCCGCGACGATCATGAGCTGGGCAGGGATGCGCGGCGTCGTCACGCTGGCGATCGCGCTGTCGCTGCCGGAGGCGATGCCCGGCCGCGACGTGATCCTGGTCGCGTCGTTCGCGGTGATCCTCGTCACGGTGCTGCTGCAGGGTACGACGATCGGGCCGCTGATCCGGCTGCTGCGCCTGCCGCAACGCGAAGAGCGCGCCGCGCATCACCTGACCGAGCCGCAGACGTGGGCGTACGTCGAGGCCGCGCAACTCGCGGCGATCCAGCCGCTCGTACGCGACGAGAACGGCGCGGTGATCCATCCGCGCCTGCTCGAGCAATACACGTATCGCGCGGAACTGACCGAGCGGACGAAGAACGAACCCGCGTATCCGGCGGAAGTACGCGCCGCGCACTACGACGTGGTGCTGGCCGCAATCAAGGCCGGGCGCTCGGAACTGTTGCGCCTGCATCGTTCGGGCCGCATCCACGACGAGATGCTGCACATGCTCGAACGCGATCTCGACCTGCAGGAAGTGTCCGCGCAGCACGCGCGCGGGTAGGCGGGCCGCACCGCCATCACGCGGGCCGGCTCCCTGCCGGCCCGATGCGCGTACGGGGCGATCCTCGCCCGGCGCGCCGCATTTTTTTCTCCCTTCCTCCGGCCGATACGATGCATTTTCATCAGGCCCCAATACGTGCCGCGATCGAGCCTTGCAGCGCATGCAAACCTCGCTTCGTCGGGCTCGCAAACGTTATCGTCTTTCGAATCCGGAAATGATCAGATTTATCTGATTGCGGCTCTTTCCGCATATTTGGCAAAACTAAACCGGAAGGAGATAGATGCTGTGTTCTAATTTCATTTAGAATCAGCCGGTTATGTTTATTGAGAGAAACAATGCAGAGGGTAATGTGGTCGCCGACGGGGGGAATCGGCGCCCCGAAGCCCCGCAAGGCAGTGCCGACAGGCCAAATCGGCAGAATCAGGCGGGTTTAACAGCCGCCAATATAAGATAGCGTCCAAGTCGGATAAACAACTCCTATGAAAGAATCGATTGGAGATTCGGCGTTTGAAACTGTATTTATGAAAGAATCGAGCGGTGATAATGCCCCGGATTGTCTTGAATCGGGGCTTTCGGTCCTTCTCGTCGACGATCAACCGTTCGTCGGCGAGGTGATCCGCCGCGCGCTGCGCAGCGAACACGACATCGACCTGCACGTGTGCACCGACGCGCACCGGGCGATGACGGTCGCGCGCGACGTGAAGCCGACGGTCATCCTGCAGGATCTCGTGATGCCGGAGATCGACGGCCTCGATCTCGTTCGCGCATGGCGCGCAAACGCCGGCACCGCACGGGTGCCGATCATCGTGCTGTCCGCGAAGGAGGAGCCGATCGTCAAGCGCGAGGCGTTCATCGCCGGCGCGAACGACTATCTGGTGAAGCTCCCCGACGCGATGGAGCTGACCGCGCGGATCCGCTATCACTCGAATTCGTATCTGATGTCGCGGCAGCGCGACGAGGCGCTCGATTTCCTGTCGCACGACATGCGTTCGCCGCAGACGTCGATCCTCGCGCTGCTCGACGTCTACCGGACCGAACACGGCGACATGCCGGCGATCATGGAGCGCATCGCCGGCCATGCGCGGCGCGCGCTCGCGCTCGCCGACGGTTTCATCCACCTGACCCGCGCACAGTCCGAGCGCCGCGCGCACGAGGTCGTGAGTCTCAACGAGATCGTGCTCGATGCCGTCGACCAGCTTTGGGAGAAGGCGGCCGGGTGCGGCAGCCGGGTCGTCGCGCACGTGCCCGATACCGAGTGCGTGACGATGGGCGACCGCATGATGCTCACGCGTGCGGTCGCGAACCTGATCGACAACGGGCTGAAGTACGGCCCGGCCGGCACGGACGTGCACTGCACGCTGAGCGGCGAGGACGGCGCCTGGCTGATCGGCGTCGAGGATAGCGGCGCCGGCATCGCACCGGAGCAGCGCACGGCCGCGACCGAGTCGTTCGTGCAGCTCGAATCCGCGCATGGCGCGGCGCGCAGCGGCTTCGGCCTCGGGCTCGCGTTCGTCCGCGCGACGGCGGCGCGGCATCGCGGCCAGATTTTGATGCGCAATACGGCGCGCGGCTTCATGGTCGCGCTTCGACTGCCGGCGCAAGCGGAGCGGTGATTTCGCGGCGCGGCCCGCCGGCGCCGCGTCGTCCGCATCCGACCACGAGGCGCTCGTGGCGCGCCGTCCGGCGCGCAGGCGGGCGTGGATTTTTTCAACGCTGATTTTAGAAAGCCCATAACGAACATGGCCACCGTGACGCCCCGCGCGACCAATGAAAGCCTGCATCCGACGATCGGCGCTGCCCGGCTGACGCTCGGCAATCGCATCCTGCTCAGCTTCGGCGTGCTGTTCGTGCTGATGCTGGTGACAGCCGGCGTGTCGTACGAGCGCCTGCGCGCGATCAACAGCGAAGCCGTCAGCATCGAGCGCGACTCGCTGCCCGGCGTCTACCTCGCGTCGTCGCTGCGCGGCTCGGTGAACGAATCGTTCATGCTGCTGCAGCAGGCAACGTTCGTCGACACCGATCCCGAAGCCGTGCAGCACGATCTCGCGAAAATTTCCGACGCGCTGAAGGAAGTCGAGTCGCTGTCGGTCGAATACCAGAACACGACGTTCCGCGACGACGACCGTCAGCGCTTCGCGACGTTTCGCGGCTCCTACGACCGCTACCTGCCGCTGCTGAACGAAGCCGTGCAGAAACACCGCATGTCGCGCGACGAGGCCGTTGCCGCGTACGCGAAGGTGCAGCCCGGGTGGGGCGAGGTCGTGCGCAATGCGAACGTCCTGGTACAGGAGAACCGCAAGTTCGCCGACCAGTCCGCGAAGCTGATCCGCGAATCCGTGCAGGATACCGAGGTCGTGCTCGCGACCGCGCTGGCGATCATGCTGCTGTCCGCGCTCGGGCTCGGCTACGTGCTGTACCGTTCGGTCACCGTGCCGATGGCGCGGCTCGTCGAGGTGCACGACGTGATGCGCACCGGCAACCTGACGCGCCGCCTCGACCTGCGCCGCCGCGACGAATTCGGCACGCTCGAGACGGGCTTCAACCGGATGGCCGACGAGCTGACCGAGCTCGTCTCGCGCGCGCAGCAGTCGTCGCTGCAGGTGACGACGTCGGTTGCCGAGATCGCGGCGACGTCGCGCGAGCAGCAGGCGACCGCGAACGAAACCGCGGCGACGACGACCGAGATCGGCGCGACCTCGCGCGAGATCTTCGCGACGTCGCGCGACCTGCTGCGCACGATGAACGAGGTGGCCGGCGTGGCCGAGCAGTCGGCGACGCTCGCGGGCGTGAGCCAGAGCGGGCTCACGCGGATGGGCGAGACGATGCGCAGCGTGATGGACGCGGCCGGTTCGGTGAACGCGAAACTCGCGATCCTCAACGAGAAGGCGCTGAACATCAACCAGGTGGTCGCGACGATCACCAAGGTGGCCGACCAGACCAACCTGCTGTCGCTGAACGCGGCGATCGAGGCCGAGAAGGCCGGCGAATACGGCCGCGGCTTCGCGGTCGTCGCGACCGAGATCCGCCGCCTCGCCGACCAGACGGCCGTCGCGACCTACGACATCGAGCAGACGGTGAAGGAAATCCAGTCGGCCGTGTCGGCGGGCGTGATGGGGATGGACAAGTTCTCCGAGGAAGTGCGTCGCGGGATGCTCGACGTGCAGCAGGTGGGTGGGCAGCTGTCGCAGATCATCGCCGAGGTGCAGACGCTCGCGCCGCGCTTCCAGATGGTCAACGAAGGGATGCAGACGCAGGCGAACGGCGCCGAGCAGATCACGCAGGCGCTGTCGCAGCTGTCGGAAGCCGCGCAGCAGACCGCCGAGTCGCTGCGTCAGTCGTCGCAGGCGATCGACGACCTGACGCTCGTCGCGAACCAGTTGCGCACCAGCGTGTCGCGCTTCAAGGTCGACGCGTGACGCGCGCCGACCTGCAGAACGGCGCACACGCGCTGTTCCTGATGTTCGAGCTCGACGGCGAGCGCTATGCGCTCGACGCGGCCGGCATCGAAGAGGTGCTGCCGCTCGCGATCACGAATGCCGTGCCCGGTGCACCCGAATGGATCGCCGGGCTGCTGATGCGCGGCGGCCAGCCGGTGCCGGTGATCGACGTGCCGATGCTCGCGCTCGGGCGGCGTGCGCATGCGCTGCGCTCGACGCGGCTCGTGATGGTGCGCTATCGCGCGGGCCACGCGGACGGCGAGCGTGTGATCGGCCTGATCGTCGAGCGCGCGACGCAGACGATGCGGATCGATCGTGCGGCGTTCCGCGCGAGCGGCATTTCGACCGCGCGCACGCGCTGGCTCGGGCTCGTCGCGAACACGCCCGACGGCGTCGTGCAGCAGGTGTCGGTAGCCGACCTGATCGACGACGTTGCGCGCCTGTATCTGTTCGACGGCCTGCCGCGCCACGGGAAGGAGTCCGCATGAAAGAGTCCGAATCGCGATTTCGCGGCTGGCTGCTGCGCGAGACCGGCATCGACCCCGATTCGCTCGGCAACGATTTTCTGATCCGTGCGCTGACGGAGCGCGTGCACGCACTGCAGGCGGACGGCGAGCGCCTGCCGTCGGCGGCGCGGCCGCCCGTGACGCAGGACGCGCTCGATGCGTACTGGCAGCAGCTCAACGCGTCGGCCGACGAGCGGCGTGCGCTGATCGAGCTGTTCGTCGTGCCCGAGACGTGGTTCTTCCGCGACCGCGAGGCCTTCGCGACGCTCGCGCGGCTCGCGGCCGAACGGCTCGCCGCGACGCCCGGGCGCGTGATCCGCGTGCTGAGCGCGCCGTGCTCGACGGGCGAGGAGCCGTATTCGGCGGCGATGGCGCTGCTCGACGCGGGGCTCGAACCGGCCAGCTTCACGATCGACGCGATCGACCTCAGCGCGCGCGCGATCGAGCAGGCGCGGCATGGCTGCTACGGGCGCAACGCGTTTCGCGGTACCGCGACGGAATTTCGCGCGCGCTACTTCACGCCGGCCGCCGACGGCTGGCTGCTCGACGAGCGCGTGCGCGCGTGCGTGCAGTTCCGTCACGCGAACCTCGTCGAACCGATCGCCGATACGGGCATTCGCTACGATTTCGTGTTCTGCCGCAACGTGCTGATCTACTTCGACCGCGACGCTCAGGATCGCGTGATCCGCTCGCTCGACGCGTGCCTCGCCGACGACGGCATGCTGTTCGTCGGGCCGGCCGAAACGGGCGTCGCGATGCGGCACGGGATGCGCTCGGCGCGCGTGCCGCTCGCGTTCGCATTTCATCGCGAGTCTGCCGGTGCGACGGCGAGCGCGGCCCGGGCTGCGGCGCCGCTGTCCGCGGTGGCGGCGGTCCGGCGCACGGAGCGCTTTACCGTTGCGCCGCTCGTGGCGACGCGCCCGGTGCTGGCCGTCGCGCCGCCGGCCTGGCTCGGCGACGGGCTGCAGCCGTTCGCGCCGCCGGCGCCCGCAGTGCGCACGGTCGCGCTCGATGCACGGGCCGACCGGTGGGTGGCGACGGTCGAAGCGGCCGCGCCGGTCGCCGAAGACGTCGCGCCGACGCTCGAGGAGGCGCAGGCGCTCGCGAACGCCGGCGCGTTCGACGAGGCCGAACGCGTGCTCGCGCAGTTCTCGGCGCGCGTCGGGCCGCATGCCGACGCGTTCTACCTGAACGGGCTGATCGCGGATGCGCGCGGGCGCGCGGCGGAAGCCGGCGACTTCTACCGGAAGGCGCTGTACCTGCGGCCCACGCACCACGAGGCGCTGACCCATCTCGCGACGTTGCTCGACGTCGGCGGCGATCGCGCGGGCGCGCAATGGCTGCTCGAGCGCGCACGGCGCTCGGCCGGCTGACACGAATACGGGACCGACACCGCGATGACCAGAGGAATCCATGAACCGCGACGCCGCTGCCACTGACGACACGACGATCGACGTCGACGATTGCTGGAACCGGATCGGCACGCACGGCGACCGCTCGTGCGAGCGGCTGGCCGACTGCCAGCGCTGCCTGAACTGCCCGGTCTACGCGTATCACGCTGCGAAGCTGCTCGAGCGTCCGCTCGGCGATGCCGAGATGGCCGACGCGACACGCCGGATGAGCGCGTTCCGCGCGACGCGCGTGCGCGACGACGGCGGCGATACGCGCCACGCGGCGCTGGCGTTTCGCGTGGCCGACGAATGGCTCGCGCTGCCGATCGGCGTGCTGCGCGAGATCGCCGGCACGCGCCCGATCCATTCGCTGCCGCATCGCCGCAATTCGGCCGTGCGCGGCGTGGTCAACATCCGCGGCACGCTGCGCATCGCGATCTCGATCGGCGCGCTGCTCGGTCTCGACGCAGGCAACGGCGGCAACGGCGGTGGCGACGGCCGTTTCACGCGGCTGCTGGTGGCCGCGCACCAGGGCGAACCGGTCGTGTTTCCGGTCGACGAAGTCGAGGGCGTGCTGCGCTTCGGCGCATCCGACTGGGTGCCCGTGCCGGCGACAGTCGGGCGCGCGAGCGCCGGCCTGTCGCGCGGCGTGCTGTCGTGGCGCGGCAAGTCGGTGGGCCTGCTCGACGACGATCGCCTGTTCGACGCCGTGACACGGAGCATGCGATGAGCGGCGACGACGATCTGAGCCACCTGTCGCTGCTCGAGCTGTATCGCGAGGAGACGCGTACGCAGACCCAGGCGCTGTCCGAGCGGCTGCTCGCGCTCGAATCGGGCGAACCCGATTCCGTCGCGCTCGAAGCGTGCATGCGTGCCGCGCATTCGCTGAAGGGCGCCGCGCGCATCGTCGGCGTGCCGCTCGGCGTCGACATCGCGGGGCGGATGGAAGAATGCTTCGTCGCCGCGCAGGCCGGCACGATCGCGCTGACGGCCACGCACGTCGACGTGCTGCTCGCCGGCGTCGACCTGCTGGTGCGCGTCGGCGATCCGCAGGGGGCGCCCGTGTCGCCGACCGAGATCGACGTGTTCGCGGCGGCGCTGACGGGCGCCGATGCCGCGCAGACGATACAGGCGGCCGTCGTGCCGCCGTCGGCCGTGCCGTATCGCGAGCACGACGGCGCCGCGAACGAGTCCGTCGGGGCCGGCGCCACGGTGCCGCCGCTCGCGGTGTCGGGCACGGTGCCCGATCCGGTCCAGGCCGGCCGCGTGGCCGGCGCCGGCGCGATGCGCCGCGTGCGCGCCGATACGCTGAACCGGCTGCTGAGCCTGTCCGGCGAATCGCTGGTCGAATCGCGCTGGCTCAAGCCGTTCGCCGAATCGATGCTGCGCGTGAAGCGTGCGCAGCGCGACGCCGCCCGTTCGCTCGATTTGATGTACGAACAGTTCGCCGACGATCTCGACGCGAGCATGCTCGCATCGATGAACGAAGTGCGGCACATGCTCAATGACCTGCAGCGTTCGCTCGCCGAGCGCATGGACGAATTCGACCGCTTCGAGCGGCGCAGCACGCATATCGCCGAGCAGCTCTACGACGAGGCGCTGCAATGCCGGATGCGGCCGTTCGGCGATGCGACGCGCGCGTATCCGCGCATCGTCCGCGATCTCGCGCGCTCGCTCGGCAAGCAGGTGCGCTTCTCGATCGTCGGCGAGGGCACGCAGGTCGACCGCGACATCCTCGACCTGCTCGACGCGCCGCTCGGCCACCTGCTGCGCAACGCGATCGACCACGGCGTCGAGTCGCCCGACGCGCGGCTCGCGCGCGGCAAGCCGGCCGAGGCGAGCGTGACGCTGGAGGCGCGCCACAGCGCCGGCTCGCTGCTCGTCAGCGTGATCGACGACGGGCCGGGCGTCGACATGGACGCGCTGCGCGCGGCCGTCGTGCGCCAGCGCCTGACCGACGACGAGACGGCCGCGCGGCTGTCCGATCCCGAACTGCTCGAATTCCTGCTGCTGCCGGGCTTCTCGATGCGCGATGCGGTGACCGACGTATCGGGTCGCGGCGTCGGCCTCGACGCGGTGCAGGAGATGGTGCGCGGCGTGCGCGGCGCGGTGCGGATCTTCAGCGAGCCGGGCGCGGGCATGCGCTTCGTGCTGCAGTTGCCGCTCACGCTGTCGGTGATCCGCAGCCTGCTCGTCGAAGTCGGCGGCGAACCGTATGCGTTCCCGCTCGCGCACGTGCGTCGCACGCTCGAGCTCGCGCACGACGACATCGACGTGCTCGAAGGGCAGCCGCATTTTCCGTTCGACGGCCGGCGCGCGGGCCTCGTCGCCGCGCACCAGTTGCTCGATGCGGGCGAACCCGACGGGGCGCGCGGGAGCACGGCGGTCGTGGTCGTCGGTGGCGAGCCCGAGCTGTACGGCGTCGCCGTCGACCGTTTCCTCGGCGAACGGATGCTCGTCGTGCAGCCGCTCGACAGCCGCCTGCACAAGATCCAGAACATCGCGGCCGGCGCGCTGCTCGAGAACGGCGACCCCGTGCTGATCGTCGACGTCGAGGACCTGATCCGCTCGGTCGACAAGCTCGTGCGCGGCGGGCAGCTCGCGCGGCTCAAGCGCGACCCGCAGTTCGCGCTCGTCGACCGGCGCCGCCGCGTGCTCGTCGTCGACGATTCGCTGACGGTGCGCGAGCTCGAACGCAAGCTGCTGGAAAAGCGCGGCTACGACGTGACCGTTGCGGTCGACGGGATGGACGGCTGGAACGCGGTGCGCAGCGATGCATTCGATCTCGTCGTCACGGATGTCGACATGCCGCGCATGGACGGCATCGAGCTCGTCACGCTGATCAAGGGCGATCCGATGCTCAAGCGCGTGCCGGTGATGATCGTGTCGTACAAGGATCGCGACGAGGATCGCCGCCGCGGGCTCGATGCCGGCGCCGACTACTACCTCGCGAAGAGCAGCTTCCACGACGAGGCGCTGCTCGATGCCGTGCACGACCTGATCGGGGGCGCGCGCGGATGAACATCGGCATCGTCAACGACCTGCCGCTGGCCGTGGAGGCGCTGCGCCGCGTGCTCGCGCTGCGGCCGGACCACCGCGTGCTGTGGGTCGCGACCGACGGCGACGAGGCCGTGGATTTCTGCATCGCCCAGCCGCCCGATCTCGTGCTGATGGATCTCGTGATGCCGAAGGTCGACGGCGTGGCGGCGACGCGGCAGATCATGGCGCGCGCGCCGTGCGCGATCCTGATCGTGACGGTCAGCGTCAGCGCGAACACGTCGTCGGTCTACGAGGCGATGGGCGCGGGCGCGCTCGACGCGGTCGACACGCCGACGCTTGCGCTGGGGCTGTCGACCGACGCGTCGGCGCAGGCGCTGCTCGCGAAGATCGACCAGATCGGCCGGCTGCTCGAAAGCCGCACCGCGGCGCTCGTGCCGCCGGGGCCGACGCCCGCGCGCGGCCAGCCGGCGCTCGTCGCGATCGGCGCGTCGGCGGGCGGGCCGACCGCGCTCACCGCACTGCTGCGCGCGCTGCCGGCCGATTTCCCGGCTGCGATCGTGATCGTCCAGCACGTCGACCAGGCGTTCGCGCTCGGGATGGCCGAATGGCTCGACGGCTATACGCGGCTGCCCGTGCGGGTCGCGCGGCAGGGCAGCGTGCCGCAGGCCGGCGAGGTGCTGCTCGCGGCGACCGACGATCACCTGACCCTGTCGCCGCGCGGCGTGCTCGGCTATACGCGGCATCCGGTGGAGACGCCGTACCGGCCGTCGATCGACGTGTTCTTCAACAGCGTTGCCGACGGCTGGCAGGGAGAGGCGCTCGGCGTGCTGCTGACGGGCATGGGGCGCGATGGCGCGCTCGGCCTGAAGGCGATGCGCGCGAAAGGCTGCTACACGATCGCGCAGGACGAGGCGACCAGCGCCGTCTACGGGATGCCGAAGGCGGCCGCGGCGATCGGCGCGGCATCGGCGATCCTGCCGCTCGAGCGGATCGCTCCGCAGCTGATTTCGCGCATCGCGCGCGTGCCGCGCGACTGACCGCGCGTCGGGGAGCGCGTCACCGTTTCGGCCCGGTGCGCTGGCGCTGCATTGCGTGCGATGCGCGGCGTCGCGTACAATCGCGGCCTGCGGAGATGGCATGCCTCCCTGCGGTCGTTGCGGCGCGTTGCGCGCGGCGCGGCCCTCAACCGCCGGTTTTGCCCGGCTGATGATGCCTGCGTGTTCCTGGGTTGTCAGGAGGTCGCAGGCCGTTCATGCGGTATTCTGCCGCCCAGGTTTTGATGTTCTGTCGAATCTGGAAATCATGTTTTTCACGACTTCTGCCGACCTGCTCGCGACCGTGCGCTACGTGTGCCGCTGGCTCGCGCTTTCGGCCCTGCTCGGCGCGCTGGCCGGCACGGCTTCCGCGCTGTTCCTGATCGCGCTCGACTGGGCGACCGGTACGCGCATGACACATCCGTGGCTGCTGTGGGGGCTGCCGGCCGCCGGTTTCGCGACCGGGTGGATCTATCATCGTTTCGGCCAGTCGGTCGCGCGCGGCAACAACCTGCTGATCGACGAGATTCACGACCCGAAGGCGCTCGTGCCGAAGCGGATGGCGCCGCTGGTGCTCGTCGCGACCGTCGTCACGCACCTGTTCGGCGGCTCGGCCGGCCGCGAGGGCACGGCCGTGCAGATGGGCGGCGCGCTCGCCGATCGCGTCACGCACGTGTTCCGCCTCGATCGCGAGCATCGCCGCGTGCTGCTGATGGGCGGCATCGCGGCCGGTTTCGCGTCGGTGTTCGGCACGCCGCTCGCGGGCGCCGTGTTCGGGCTCGAGGTGCTCGCGATCGGGCGCGTGCGGTACGACGCGCTGCTGACCTGCGTCGCGTCGGCGATCGTCGCGGACGTGGTGTGCCGTGCGTGGGGCGTGCATCACACGGCCTATGCGATTCCGTTCGTGCCGGCCGTGTCGGCGACGGGGCTGGCCGTGACGGTCGTCGCGGGCATCGCGTTCGGCGTCGTCGGGCGGCTGTTCGCGTTTGCGACGCATGCGCTGACCGCGTGGTTCCGGCGCGTTGTCCGCTATGCGCCGCTGCAGCCGGTGCTCGGCGGCCTGCTGGTCGCGGCGGCGGCCACCGTGCTGAACGTGCCGCAGTATCTCGGCCTCGGCATTCCGACGATCAAGGCCGCGTTTCACGGGCCGCTGCCGCTCTACGATTTCGCGGGCAAGTTCGCGTTCACCGTCGTCACGCTGGCGTCGGGGTTCAAGGGCGGCGAGGTGACGCCGCTGTTCTACATCGGCGCGACGCTCGGCAACGCGCTCGGCCAGGTGCTGGCGCTACCGGTGCCCGTGCTCGCGGGGCTCGGCTTCGTCGCGGTGTTCGCGGGTGCGGCCAACACGCCGATCGCGTCGACGATCATGGCGATCGAACTGTTCGGCGCGGATATCGGCGTGTATGCGATCGTCGCGTGCGTCGTCGCGTATCTGTTTTCGGGGCACGCGGGGATTTATCGCGCGCAGCGCGTGGCAGTGGGGAAGGGGGCGCAGGCCGAGGCGGAGTGAGGCGGAACCGTGGGTCGAGGTGTTTGCCGACGGAAGCCGGTACCCGGTGACCCATCGGATCACCTGGCACGCCGGCATCCGTTACTACTTCGGCAGCTTCGCGACGTTGCGGGCCAGCAGTTCCTCGATATCGACGCCTTTTTCCGCCAGCAGCGCCGTGACGATGCCGGTCAACTCCCCGAGCGTTTCCTTGACCGATTCGCGGATCGTATCGACGACGACCTGCGTGCTTCGCTCGATCTCGATGTTGACCTTGTCGTTGACGCCCTTCGCGTCGAAGGTCGTCGCGCGTCGCGTTTCCGGAATCAGCCAGATTTCAAACCAGCCTTCGTCTCGATTGACGTCCGAAACCGTGAGGCTGCAGCCGTTGATCGCGATATAGCCCTTCGCGAAAATATATCGTTTGAATTCGGCAGGCACGCCGATGCGAATCATCCGGTTGTGCTCGGACGACGCGATGTGCAGGATGGTCCCCGGGAAGTCGACATGGCCGGACAGCGGATGCCCGCCGATTTCCGCGCCGTCCTTCGCGGCCCGCTCCACGTTGATCCGCGCGCCGGTCGCCAGGTCGGCCAGCGTGGTGATCTTCAGGCTCGGCAGCATCACGTCGAAGTCGATCAGCTCCGGCGAATGGATGGTCGTCACCGTCAGGCACACGCCGTCGACGGAGACGCTGGCGCCGATCTCGATGTCGTCGGTAAACCGCTCGGGGAATTCGATGCTGAAGGTTCTCAGCTCCCCGTGATCCTTGATGGCCTTGATGACGCCAACGCCCTGGACAATTCCTGTAAACATGATCGAACCCTCGTCGCAAATTTCCTGGTCGACATGATAAGTGATCCCGGAAAAAGCGACGCGGCGGCGCGCGGCTCAGGGGCGGCCGGCGATATTCGCGGACGCAAAAAAGGCCGTGCACGTGGCACGGCCTCGATCCGATTCCGGTCGGGTCAACACGGCCCGGCGGTGATGATCCCACTGCCGGGCCGTATCGCGACACGCTTGCGTCAAGCCTCCGCCGGCTCGCCCAGCGGCCCGGCGTTATCGTCCGCCATGCGCCGCGGCGAATCGGCAAGCCCCTTCGCGAGCTCCAGCGCCTGCCGCTCGAACAGCCGGCGGTAGATGCCGCCGGCGATGCGGATCAGCGTGTCGTGGTTGCCTTCCTCGATCACCTTGCCGCGATCGAGCACGAGCAGCCGGTCGAGCGCACGTACGGTCGACAGCCGGTGCGCGACGACGAGCGTCGTGCGGCCGACCATCAGCCGCTCCATCGCCTGCTGGATCAGCAGCTCGCTTTCGCTGTCGAGGCTCGACGTTGCTTCGTCGAGGATCAGGATCGGCGCATCGGCGAGGAACGCGCGCGCGATCGCGACGCGCTGGCGCTCGCCGCCCGACAGCTTGATCCCGCGTTCGCCGACGAGCGTGTCATAGCCGTCCGGCAGCGCGACGATGAAGTCGTGCGCACTGGCGAGACGCGCGGCGCGTTCGATGTCCGCGCGGCTCGCGTCGGGGCGCGCATACGCGATGTTCTCCGCGAGCGTGCGGTGGAACAGCACGGGCTCCTGCTGGACGATCGCGATCTGGCTGCGCAGCGAATCCTGCCGCACGCGCGCGATGTCCTGCCCGTCGATCGTGATGCGACCGCCCGACACGTCGTACAGGCGCTGGATCAGCTTGATGAACGTCGTCTTGCCCGACCCCGAGTGGCCGACGAGGCCCACGCGCTCGCCGGGCGCGATCCGCATCGAGAAATCGTCGTACAGCGGCACCGGATGGTTGCCGTAGCGGAACGTCACGTGCTCGAAGCGGATCTCGCCTTGCCCGATCCGGATGGCCGGCGCGCCGGGGCGATCGTCGATGCCGAGCGGCTGGCGTTCGAGCGCGACGAGTTCTTCCATGTCGTTCACCGAACGCTGCAGGTTGCGGATGTGCATGCCGACGTCGCGCAGGTAACCCTGCAGCATGAAGAACATCGTCAGCGCGAACGCGATGTCGCCGACGCTCGCCTCGTCGCTCGCCCACAGCCGCAGCGCGACGCCGATCATCGCGGCCTGCATCGCGACGAGCATCGCGCCCTGCAGCCCGCCGTTGAACGTGCCGCGCACCCACGTGCGGCGCGTGCGCTGCCGCCACTTGCCGATCACGCGCGCGAGCCGCGCTTCCTCGCGCGTTTCCGCGCCGAACGCCTTGACGACCGCGTTGCAGCTCACCGCGTCGGCGAGCGCGCCGCCCATGCGCGTATCCCACAGGTTGCCGAGCCGCGCGGCCGGCGCGACGACGCCGAGCGACACGGCGACCGTCACCGCGATGTACAGCAGCGAGCCCGCGCCGACGACGAGCCCCATCACGGGCCAGTGCGTGCCGAGCAGCACGGTTGCGCCGACCAGCATCGCGACCGACGGCAGCAGCGCGATCAGCACGGTGTCGTTCAGCAGGTCGAGCGCCCAGATGCCGCGCGTGATCTTGCGCACGGTCGAACCCGCGAAGCTGTTCGCGTGCCAGTCGGTCGAGAAGCGCTGCACGCGGTGGAACGATGCGGCGGCGATCTCGCTCATCATCTTCAGCGTGAGCGTGATGATGTTCAGGTAGACGCATTGCCGCAGCACCGTCGCGCCGATGCCGAGCGCGGCGAGCGTGCCGAACGCGACGACGGCGGAATGCCACGCGGCGGCGCGGTCGGTCAGGCCGGTCGACAGCGCGTCGACGAGACGGCCGGCGAACAGCGGCGTGAGCACGTCGGCGAGGGCGGCGAGCAGTGCGAAGGTCGCGACCGTGGCGATGCGTGCCGGCTGCTTGCGCCAGTAGCGGATGGTGAAGCCGAAGACGGCCTTGAATGCGTGGCCGCCCAGATGGGAGGTTTTTCTGGTCATTTATCATTGCCCGGCGCATCGCGCGACGGGACTTTCCGGTTCGGAGAACGTCGAAAACGCAACAGCCGGAGCCGCGTGGAAAACGCGGGCGGAACGAAACGGGCTGTCGGGAAAAGCGCGGCTGACGGGTTAGCGAAAAACTCGGGAGCCGGCGCGGACGGCGGGCTGGATCAGCTGCGCCGTGGGACCACGTTCGGGAAGGTTGCTGGCATTCGGAACATCTGCACCTCCCCTGAAGTGAACGGTTGAAAGGACGCCGAAAAGACGTTTAAAGATTCTATCAGCAGTGTTCTGCACGCTGCAACGTCTGACGAATGCGGCGTTGCGGCGTCGATACGGTTAGTATTCAGGGTTCCGGCCCTTCTTTTTAGGGCTTTCCGCGAAGCGGCGGCGCAGGGGGGCCGGCGGGCGCATCGATTACACTTCGGCGTTCGCGGCACGCCACGGTGCGTGCGTCCCGGCGCGGCCCGGCACGACGAGCGGCCGCCCGATGCGGCCCTCGAAGATTCACCCCCGATACACTCCTGAGGAAACGATGAGCGACGTTCAGCAAGGCATCCTGGCTCCGATCGACACGGCGGCCCGATACCTCACTTTCACGATTTCGAATGACGGCAATGTAGCGGCGGCACTGGCCGCGCTGCGCGAGATCGTCGATGGACGCGACACGGTCGTCGGTTTCGGACAGGCGCTGGCGGCGCACCTCGGGCGCCCGGTTCCGGGCCTGACCGACTACCCGGCGTTCGCGGTGAAGGACCGCACGCTGCCGGCGACGCCGGCCGACGTGTGGGTCTGGCTGCGCGCCGACGATCGTGGCGAGATCGTGCTGCGCGCGCGGGCGATCGAACGCGTGCTGGCGCCGGCGTTCGCGCTGCAGGACGCCGTCGACGGCTTCCGCTATTCGAACGATCGCGACCTGTCCGGCTACGAGGACGGCACCGAGAACCCGACCGGCGACGACGCGCTCGACGCGGCGATCGTGGCGGGGCAGGGTGCGGGGCTCGACGGTTCGAGCTTCGTCGCGGTCCAGCAGTGGCTGCACGACTTCGACCAGATGGAGCGCATTCCGTCGGGCGACATGGACAACATCATCGGGCGCCGCCGCTCGGACAACGAGGAACTCGACGACGCGCCCGAGTTCGCGCACGTGAAGCGCACCGCGCAGGAAAGCTACGAGCCGGAGGCGTTCATGCTGCGCCGTTCGTCGCCGTGGTCGGACGCGCGCCGCGCGGGCCTCTACTTCGTTGCGTTCGGCTGCTCGTTCCGTGCGTTCGACGTGCAGATGCGCCGCATGAGCGGCGCGGACGACGGGATCGTCGACGGCCTGTTCCGCTTCACGCGGCCGCTGACGGGCGCGTATTTCTGGTGCCCGCCGATGAAGGACGGCAAGCTGGACCTGTCCGCGCTCGGACTGTAAGCGCCTGGCTGTATCGATGGACGGGCGGGCTGCGCATCGTGCGCGGCCCGCCCGTTTTGTTTTTCAGGCGCTGATGGTGTGCCGCGCGCCGCTCGCCGCGCACGTCACTTCAACGTCGTCTCGATCCGCGTGCCGCGCTTGATGAACTGCGTCACCGGCGTCTTCTCGCAGATCTCGGCGAGGCGCTGGCGTTGCGCGTCGTCGAGCGGGCCGTCGAGCGTCACGACGCGGCGCACGTATTGCACGCCTTCGCGATCGGCATGCAACTCGGTGCGCACGTCGATGCGCGCGGCCGGCCACGACTTGCGCTGCATATACATGCGCAGCGTCGCGGCCGTGCATTGCGCGAGACCGGCAAGCACGAACTCGTACGGCGCCGGCCCACGATCCTGGCCGCCTTCGCGCGGCGCTTCGTCGCCGGTCAGCGCGTGCGTGCCGGCCTGCAGCTGGACGACGTAATCGGGCGCGTCGGCATCGAGGACGGCGGCGGCATGGATGAGCGACATGGCAAGTCTCCGGTAAGCGGGAAGAAGGAAGCGGGCGCCGCATGGCGGCGCGAAGCCGTCAGCATATCGTTTCGATCGTAACGGCGTACGCAGCGTGGTTACGCGTCGGCGACGCCCGCGCTGCTGCGCACGAGCGCGGCGATGCGCTCGCGCACCCACTGGTGCGCGCGATCGGTGTCGCGCGATTCGTGCCAGTACGCGAGCAGCGGGAACGGCCTGAGCCGCAGCGGCAGCGGCCGCACGACGATCGGCAGCAGCGCGGCCATCCGCAGCGCATAGGTGTGCGGCAGCGTGACCAGCAGGTCGCCGGTCGCGGCGATCTGGCACGCGGCGAAATAGTGCTGGCAGGTGAGCCGGATATCGCGGAAGCGCCCGTCGCTGCCGAGCAATACGTCGAGCGATTGCGGTTCGCCGAACGACGATACCGCGATATGCCGCGCCGCGAAATAGTCGCCGCGCCGCAGCGGATCGCGCGCGAGCGGATGATCGCGGCGCAGCGCGACGACGAGCGAATCGTCGAGCAGGTGTTCGGTGGCGATGCGCGGGCTCGTCTGCACGCGACGGTCGACCGCGAGATCGAGATTGCCCGATGCGAGTTCGCGCTCGATGTCGGGCACTGCGATGCGGCGGCTCACGAGCCGCAGGCCCGGCGCTTCGTCGGCGAACGCGGCGACGATCCGCGGCAGCGCGATCGATTCGAGCACGTCGCGAATGCCGACCGCGATGCTCAGGTCGAGCGTCGCGGGATCGAATGCCGATGGATCGCGCACGGTGCCTTGCAGGCCCTTCAAGTGCAACTGCACGTCCGCGATGATCGACCGCGTGCGCTCGGTCGGCACGACGCGGTTGCCCTGGCGCACGAACAGCGGATCGTCGAAATGCGCACGCAGCCGGTTGAGTGAGTGCGTAACCGCGGGCTGCGTGAGATGCAGCGCGCGGGCGGCTGCGCCGATACCGCCGTGCACGTAGACGGCGTCGAGCACGCGAAACAGGTTCAGGTCGAGACGGTGATCGGCGGGCACGGGGCGCGGGCGGCGTGATGAACGGTGGATCGATTCTAAAGGATGAGCAGGCAACGGATGCGCGGGCTTTCATGCGCGGCGATCGACGGCGTTCGATGCATGTCGGGGCCGTTCGGACCGGTACGCGACCGCAGCTTCGTCCGATGCGCAACGCAACACAACGAAACGAAATGCGCACATCGTGACGCACGACGACCGCACCGATCGGCTGTATCGACAGGTGCGATTCCGTGCGGGCATACCATCGATTCGCAACAGCCTGTAGTAATCCGCCATCATGCTGTCCACGTCGGCCATTTCGTGCCAAAGGCGCTACCCGTTCGGCTAAGATGCCGTCGCTTCATATTTCGGGATAGCCGTCCTGTCGCACGCATTCAAACCAAATATAAGCCTGACAGTTCGACGGTATTAGAAGAAGTCGAAACAAGTCGGGGGCTTGGCCAGTGAATGCAGCAGATCAGAGGTGGGTCGTTATCTATTTGAGTACGGGGTTTTCGTTGGCCCAGGCCGCGCGTCTCGGCGAGGCTTTCAACCTGGCGAATCGCCTGCATGCGCTCAGTGCGGATTACCAGTTGAAGTACGTATCCGAAAGCGGGGGACTGTTGCAGTCGTCGTCCGGCGTGAGCATCGCGGCCGATCCGCTCGGCGACGAGCACGGCCGCCGTGCGCTCGCGTTCTTTCATCTTCACGGCGACCGCGCGGCCGTCAACTGGAACGATGCGTTGCAGCGGCGCCTGACCGACATTCGCCGGCACGCGCGCTGGATCGTCGATGCGATGGACCTGCCCGGGCTCGCGGCCACGCAGCGGCAGTCGGCGGCGATCCACGTGTCGCCCAGCAAAGCCGGGCGCCGTGCCGACGCGACGGTCGAACTGCAGGCAGGCGAGACCGACGTGTTCGCGGCCGCGCTCGACATGTTCCGCGCCGATCTCGGCGACAGCGCCGCGCAGGAGATCGCCAGCAACATGCTGCGGCCGGTCGAGCAGCGCTATGCACAGTCGATGTGGGCGTTTCGCGAACTGAGCGCGAGCCCGTCGATCCGGATGTCGGCGCAGCGGCTGCGCGCGTTGAGCGTGAACCGCATATCGATCGCGAACGCCGCACAGGCCGCCGCGATGAGCGAGCGCAATTTCCTGCGGCGCTTCAAGAAGGAGATCGGCGTGACGCCGACCGCGTTCGTCCAGCATGTGCGGCTCGAGCGCGCGTGCCACATGCTGATCCATACGACGCTGCCGGCCGACAAGGTCGCGCGCCGCACGGGGTTCGGCAGCGGCGAGCGGCTCGCGAAGCTGTTTCGCCAGCGCCTGCTGATGTCGCCGACCGAATTTCGCGTCGCCGAGCGGGAAAAGATCCTTGGCCACGATGCCGCGTCGTGCGATGCGGACGACCGACCTGCAGCCGCGTTGTGCGAGGGCGGAGGGGCGAGTTGCGCCGCGTATGCCGGCGTGCAGGAGAAAACGGGACGGATACCCGTAGAATCGTCCTGTCGCGATCTCGATTCCCGGTTTACATGCCCTTCCTCCCCACTACCGCCACCGCCCCTTTCTGCCCGTCGGAAGTAAAGGGCAGCATCACGATCGACGCCGGCGCGCCGCGCTGGCAGAAGCTCAAGCGCTTTTTCGGCCCCGGCCTGCTCGTCGCGATCGGCTACATGGATCCCGGCAACTGGGCGACCGACATCCAGGCCGGCTCGCAGTTCGGCTATTCGCTGCTGTGGGTCGTCGCGTTCTCGAGCCTCGCGGCGATCTTCCTGCAGATGCTCGCGGCGCGGCTCGGCCTCGTCGCGGGCAGGGATCTCGCGCAGGCCAGCTACGATCGTTACGGCCGGTTCGGCCGCATCGTGCAGTGGGTCACCGCCGAGGTGTCGATCATCGCGTGCGACATCGCGGAAGTCCTCGGCTGCGCGCTTGCGTTCAAGCTGCTGCTCGGCGTGCCGCTCGCGTGGGGGATCGTGCTGACCGCGCTCGACACGATGATCGTGCTCGGCCTGCAGGGCAAGGGGTTCCGGCAGATCGAGGCGATCGTGCTCGGGCTGATCGCGACGATGGCGTTCTGCTTCGTCGCGCAGGTCGCGATCACGCCGCCCGACTGGCACGCGGTGGTCGGCGGGCTCGTGCCCGGCGATCCGGGCCACGACCGCAAGGACGCGATCGTGCTCGCGCTCGGCATCGTCGGCGCGACGATCATGCCGCACAACCTGTATCTGCATTCGTCGGTCGTGCAGACGCGGCATGTCGTCGGCGGCGCGCGCGGCGTGGTCCGCGACACGCTCGCGCTGGTGCGCATCGATACCTGCGTGTCGCTGTTCGTCGCGATGCTCGTCAATGCGGCGATCCTGATCGTCGCGGGCGCGGCATTCCATGCGACGGGCCAGCACAACGTGACCGACATCGAGCAGGCCTACAAGCTGATTACGCCGATCGCGGGCGGCGCTGCCGCACTGCTGTTCGGCATCGCGCTGCTCGCGTCGGGGCAAAGCTCGACGCTGACCGGCACGATCGCCGGCCAGGTGATCATGGACGGCTTCCTGCATACGAAGATCCCGTGCTACCAGCGCCGGCTGATCACGCGCGGGCTCGCGCTCGTGCCGGCGCTGATCGGCGTGCTGTGGCTCGGCGACGGGTCGGTCGGGCAACTGCTCGTCTGGAGCCAGGTGCTGCTGAGCCTGCAGCTGCCGTTCGCGATGTGGCCGCTGATCCGGTCGGTCAGCGATCGCAACGTGATGGGCGAGCACACGATCGGCCGCGGGATGCAGGCCGCCGCGTGGGCGCTGTTCGTCGTCATCACCGGCACGAACCTGCTGCTGATCACCGGTGTCGCGGGCTGATACAGCCTGTCACAGGCTGACACAGACGCGCTGCGCGCATGCGGTAAACTGCGGCCTTTCGATCGTCGTCCGAAGTCCGTTATGTGGAGTGAAATCAGCAACATCGGCGATGCCGCGCTGACCTTGCCGATCGCGCTGACCTGCGCGGCGTGGCTGGCGCTGACCGACTGGCGCGTCGCCGTGCGCTGGGTCGTGTTGCTGGCCGCCGGCATGGGCCTCGTCGGCGCAACCAAGATCCTGTATGCCGGGTGCGGCATCGAGATTCCCCAATTCGATTTTCGCGTGATCAGCGGCCATACGATGCTGTCGACGTCGGTGTGGACGGTCGCGCTGTCGATGCTGTGGCAGGCGTTCCGGCCGGGCAAGGCGCCCGGCATCGCGGCCGGGCTGGCCGTCGGCGCGGTTACGGCCGTCGCACGCGTGTTTGATCACTCGCACACGATTCCGGAAGTCGTCGTCGGCTGGATGCTCGGCGCGCTGGTCGCGCTGATGTTCCTGCGCGGCTACGACGGCGCGCGGCAGCGCGCGTTCTCGCCGCGCATCGCGGCCGTCTGCCTGCTGCTCGTGTCGGGCATCGCTTACGGGAACCGTGCGCCGTTCCAGCAGATGATCGATACGCATTCGCCGCAACTCTGCGCGTTCGTGCGCGCGCCGTCGGGCGACGGATTCTGACGGTTGCCGGTTGCGGCGGCCCGGTGTTTCGGTGTTCCGGTGCCGCCAGGTTGCCGCCGGCGATCGCCCGGTGATTGCGCGATTCCTCTTCCTGATCGTTCCCTGTCTGTCGCGGTACGCATCGTCCGTCATTCCCGGAATCAACGAACCGGCCGGTCCACGGGATCGGCCGTGCCGCTTTGCGCATTGGCGCAGCCGCACGACGGTCATGAGCGGAATCTATGACCGGGCATAACGATTATTCATTTCATCGATTGGCGTCATTCGCGTACGCTGGCTGTCGTTCGACCGCGGCCGGCTGCCCGGCGCGCGTCACGCTCGTCTCGATATACTCGCGGAAACCGTGCGGCATCTTATGAAGCCGACGCGCCGTCGACCGGCATGCGTCGGCCGCGACACGCACGGAAAACCCGTCGCGGCAGCATGCCGCGACGACGATTCACGACAGGAGCAGCTCACATGACAGTCGTTTCTTCGCGCCTCGCCGGCAAGTGCGCATACATCACGGGCGCCGCGGGCGGCCTCGGCCGCGCGATTGCGCGCCGGATGGTCGAGCAGGGCGCGCGCGTGTTCTTGACCGACATCGCCGAAGCGGCGGTGCTCGACGCGTTCGCGCAGGAACTCAACGCGGGCCACGCGACGCCGGTCGCGTTCGCCGCGACGCAGGACGTGCGCGACGAAGCGCGCTGGCAGGCGCTGCTCGCGCAGGCGAACGATGCGATGGGCGGGCTGTCGGTGCTCGTCAACAATGCGGGCGTCGGCTCGATCGGCTCGCCCGCGCAAATCGAACTGGACGAATGGCGGCGCGTGATGGCGATCAACGTCGAGAGCATCGTGCTCGGCTGCAAGCATGCGCTGTCGTACCTGGGCGCGAGCCATCCCGCATCGATCATCAACATCTCGTCGGTCGCCGCGTTCAAGGTCGAGCCGGATTTCACCGCGTACAACGCGTCGAAGGCGGCGGTCGCGTCGCTGACGAAATCGGCCGCGATCGATTGCGCACGCCGTGAGCTCGACGTGCGCTGCAACTCGATTCACCCGGCGTTCATCCGCACGGGGATCGTCGAGCCGCTGTTCCAGACGCTCGGCGAACGCGATGCGACGCGCAAGCTCGCGCGCGGCATTCCGCTGCGCCGGCTCGGCGAGCCGGACGACGTCGCGCATGCGGCCGTGTATCTCGCATCCGACGAAAGCCGCTTCGTGACGGCCGCCGAACTCGTGATCGACGGCGGCATGTGCGCGGTCTGACGCGCATCCCGCATCCCGTACCGCAACCACCGGAGGAGAACATCGTGTCGACACCCGTGAACCGCCAACTGCTGCTGAAGACGCGCCCGGAAGGGCGGGTCGGCCGCGAACACTTCTCGCTCGTCGAGACGCCGGTGCCGGCGCTCGCGGACGGCGAGGTGCTCGTGCGCGTGCTGTACCTGTCGATGGACCCGACCAACCGCGTGTGGATGAGCGACGTGCCGCAGTACCTGCCGCCCGTCGCGATCGGCGAGGTGATGCGCGCGCTCGGCATCGGGCGCGTGGTCGCGTCGCGCCATGCCGGTTTCGCGGAAGGCGATCTCGTGCAGGGGCTCGTCGGCTGGCAGGACTATGCGGTCGTGCCGGCCGACCAGGCCGCGCAGCTCGTGAAGCTGCCCGCGCAGTCGGGCCTGCCGCTGCCGACGCTGCTCGGCGCGTGCGGGATGAGCGGGCTGACCGCGTATTACGGGCTGACCGACATCGCGCCGGTGCAGCCCGGCGAGACGCTCGTCGTGTCGGCGGCGGCCGGGTCGGTCGGCTCGATCGCCGGGCAGATCGGCAAGATCCACGGCGCGCGTGTGGTCGGCATTGCGGGCGGCGCGGACAAGTGCCGCTACCTGACCGAGACGCTCGGCTTCGACGCGGCCGTCGACTACAAGGCCGGCGATTTCCGTCAGCAACTGAAGGCGGCGACGCCGGACGGCGTGCATGTGAACTTCGAGAACGTCGGCGGCGAGGTGATGCGCGCGGTGTTGTCGCGGATGGTGATCGGCGGGCGCGTCGCGCTGTGCGGCGTGATCTCGAACTACAACAGCGGCCGCGCGGCCGACGACGTCGGCGTGCTGATCTCGAAGCGGCTGACGATGCGCGGCTTCCTGATCCTCGACTACCGCAAGAGCCGCGAAGCCGTGCAGACGCTCGCGGGCTGGCTGCGCGACGGCCGGCTCAAGGCCGAGGAAACGGTTGCCGACGGTCTCGAAAACGCGCCCGACGTGCTGAATCGCCTGTTCGACGGCGACCATCGAGGCAAGCTCGTGCTGCGTGTCGATCCGGACGCGTGACCGGCTTGCGGCGCGGCGCGCGATATCGGCCGCGCGTTGCCGTCAGGTGTTGTCGAGCGCGATGAGTTCGATCAAACGGCTCTCAGTTTCGGACTTGTCCCATATATTGTCCCGGCCTCTCTCCCTAAAGTGATCGCCAGTGAACAGGCGGCGTGACCGACGCGTCACGCCGCCTTTTTTTCTGGTCACGCGGCAGAGGAGAGGGAACATGCGGAACAACGCGAAGCGGGTGGCATCGGCAGCGGCAGCGATGCGCAATCGAACGGTGCGGTGCGTCGGCGCCGTGCGGATGATGGCGATCGGGCTGGGCGTCGTGCTGGCGATGTCGAATGCGGCGGGGCAGGCCGCGTCGGACGGCATCGTGCGGTTTACCGGCGCGCTCGTCGATCTCTACGACGTGACGTTCGACGCGCCGTCGGGCGCGATTGTCGAAGGACGGGAGGCGGCGGGCAGCGGGGCCGCGGCGACGCTCCGGTTCGATGCGCATGGCCGGCGTTTGCCGGGTGCTCATGTGGCACTGGTCGGGCCCGACGGTGCGCCGTTCGCGCTGGATGCCGATTCCGGCGTGCGCGCAACGTGGCGCGATGCGCGCGACGATCGAAGCGTGCCGCTGGTGTCGGGCCGCGTTCATCGTGTGGGCCCGTATGGCGGCGTGATGACCGTCGCGGCGGATGAAGCGACGGGCGCCGTGGCGCCCGTCGTGATCAGGATTCGCCATCCGTGACGGAGGGCTTGTGCGTGCGGATGGAGCGGTGGCGGCCGGGCGTATGGCACGCGGCCACGCGCCGCGTCATTCGCCCTGTTCGGCGCGCGCGTAGATGTCCCAGCTCGCCATGAACAGCGCGGCGACGAGCGGCCCGATCACGAAGCCGTTGATGCCGAACAGCGCCATCCCGCCGAGCGTCGAGATCAGCACGACCCAGTCGGGCATCTTCGTGTCCTTGCCGACGAGGATCGGGCGCAGCAGGTTGTCGACGAGACCGATCACGCCGACGCAGAATGCGACGAGGATCACGCATTTCCAGATCTCGCCGATCGCCAGGAAGTAGAGCGCGGCCGGTATCCACACGAGGCTCGCGCCGATCGCGGGCAGCAGCGACAGGAACGCCATCAGCGCGCCCCACAGCACGACGCCCTGGATGCCGAGGATCCAGAAGATCAGCCCGCCGAGCGCGCCCTGCACGAGCGCGACCGCGACGTTGCCTTTCACGGTCGCGCGCACGACCGTCGTGAACTTCGCGAGCAGCAGGTTCTTGTGCTCCTCGTCGAGCGGTAGCGCGCGGCGCACGCGGCGGCCGATCTCGCCGCCGTCACGCAGCAGGAAGAACACCATGTACAGCATCACGCCGAAGCTGACGATGAACTGGAACGTGTTCTGGCCGATGCTGAACGCCTGGGCCGCGGCGAACTGGCTGATCTGCGCGGCGCCGTCGGTCAGCTTTTTCTGAATGCCGGGGATGTTGGTCAGCCCGTATTTCGCGAGCAGGCGCTGGATCGACGTCGGCAGCGCGTGGATGATCTCCTGGAAGTACTGCGAATAGTTCGGCTGCGCGGTCTTGATTTCCTGATAGACGTAGGCGATTTCCTGTACGAGCGTGCCGGCGACGAATACGAGCGGCAGGATCACGATCAGGATGATCAGCGTCATCGTCACGAGCGCGGCCAGGTTGCGCCGCTTGCCGAAGCGCGCGGCGAGCCAGCGCTGCACCGGCTGGAACAGGATCGCGAGAATGGTGCCCCAGAACACGGCCCCGGAGAACGGCGCGAGAATCCCGCACATGCCGACGGTGACCGCGAACAGCAGGAAATAGAAGAATTTTTGGTGATCGTGTCCGCTATCCATGGGTGGCATTCGCGCAGATTGATGCTTGGTTTGATTGAATCTCGTTGCCCCGGGCGCGATCGGCTCGCGAACGTCACGGGTTCGCTGCGGAACACGCGGCGGGGCGGCCCATCGGGAGTATGCCCGCAAAGGTGCCGCCATCATAACCGCTGCGCGCGACCCATGCGAAAACGCCGCGGCCGGGGCCGCGGCGCTGCCGGGAAGCGAACGCGGCGCAAGGCCGCGTGCGGTACCGTCAGATATTGAGCTTCGTGACCTTGGTGCCGTTCACCGACAGGTCGCCCATCAGGCCTGCGTTGGTCAGGACCAGCACCTCGACAGGCGCGGTGGCCGTGGTGGTGTCGACCGCGCCGTTCGCGCCGACCTTCACGACCGCGACCGATGCGTCGGCGCCGGCAGCCCAGCCGTCCGACTTGCGGAACGAGTCAAGCGCATCCTGCGTCATGAACAGGAACACGATCGCCTTCGACTGCGCGCCGGCCTGCAGGCCGACCGACAGCGACGACGTGTTGTAGTAGCCGACGGTGCTGCCGCCGACGCGCAGCGCGCCGTTGCCGGACTGGCCGCCGATGATGAGACCGGCTTGCAGCACGTTCGGGAACACGAGTACGCCGCGCGATTTCGCGACGAGTTCACGCGAACCCGGCACCGTCGAATAGAGGCGCGACAGCGTCGCGTTTACGCTCGCGTCGATCGACTGGCGCTTCGACGCGCTGGCCGATGCGGTTTCGGGTTTGTCGGGCGTGGTCGTGCAGCCGGCGAGTGCAAGGCTGCCGAGCATCACGGCGGCGGCGGCTTTCATGGCGAGGGACTTCTGCATGGCGGTTCTCCTTCGTTGTCTGATTGAGGACGGACGGTGCGGGCAGCGGTGCGGGCAGCCCCGTTCAACGGCGGGCAAGGAGCAGGCCCGCAACGAACGCGAGGCCCGCGACGACGCCGGCGGTCTGCCACGGGTTGTCGTGCACGACCTGCGACACGCGTTCGGCCGAATCGCGCAGCCGGGCGGCCGCGCTGCCCGACGCGTAGTCGAGCGCGCTGCGCGCTTCGTCGAGCCTCGACTGCACGCGCTTGCGCAGCGCGGCGATATCGCCGTCGCCATCGTTTTTCAACAGGTCTTCGAGTTCGTCGACCAGCCCGCGCAGATCGTCGGTCACGTCGGCATGCAGATCGCGGGCGGCGGAGCGCGTCGTGCGTCCCACGCGCCGGCCGGTGCGACGGATGTCGGCCAGGCCGCGGTCCAGTTTGTGTTCGATCGAGTCGGTGAGCGCCATGGTGTTTATCCTCCTTCGATTCCAGGCCAATTTGAAGATAAGACGAATCCCAGCAATTGATGTGATTCACTTGCCCCAATTGAGTTTCGAGACAAATTTTCAATTCGTTGGCAGGATCGCCGCGAAGCCCCGTCGCGCGGGGCGGGGCGACGGTTGAAAAAATTTCGCAATCGGGCGAATCGGCGTGTGGAGCAGCGGTACGAAGCGAATGTCCGGTAAATATGGCGTCGCCAGGGGCGTCAGGTAAATAGTGCCGTTGCAGGCCTTGTGTTGATGCAAATGCACTAGTCCACGCTGTGTCGGGGAGCACGGTTCGTGCCCGAGGCCGGCACGGCGCCGCTGTCGCCAAGCGCGACATCGATGATGACGGGATCGTGGTCCGACGAGCGGTATGCGTCGGGTGCGTAATAAGACGACCGATGCACACGCGTTTTGTAATCGGGCACGGGTTGCAGGGCGACCGGTTCGTCGGCGTTGATGTGCCATATGTGCACGGCCTTCACGCGTGCGGCGAGTGTCGACGTGGCCAGCGCGTGGTCGAGGTAACCGGCTTCGCCGCGAAATACGTAGCTGTACGCAGCATCGCCGACGAAGCGGGCAACCAGGTTCGCATAGCCGCGCGATTCGAGCGCGCGGACCGGATCTTCCTTCGCATAGCTGTTCAGGTCGCCGATCAGCAGCACGCCGTCGGCCGCGGCGCCCGTCGGCGAAGCGGCGAGCCAGTCGGCGATGCGCGTGGCCGCTCGCGTGCGCGCCGCATTCCAGCAGCCCTGGCCGTCGGACTGGTCGAGGTCGGCGCCGGTCGCGTTCGGGCAGTTCTTCGACTTCAGGTGATTGACCGCGACAGTGAACGCGCGCGTGCCGCCGATGCGCCGGAAGGTCTGCGCAAGCGGCGGGCGGTGCCGGCCGCAGAGCGCGACGGTCGCGGCGCGCCCGACCGGCTCGACCGTGCGGCTGTCGTACAGCAGCGCGACCGCGATCACGTCGCGGCCGAGCCGCACGGTGCCGGGGGCGACAGCGCGCCAGCCGTCGCCAAGTTGCGCAGCGAGACGCCGCACCGCGCTCGCGTCGCCGTGGCCGTTGTTCGCGATTTCCATCAGACCGATCACGTCGGCGCGCAGCGCGCGCAACGCCGCGACGATCTTCGCCTCCTGCCGCACGAAGACGGCGTGCGTTTTTGCGCCACGGTTGGCCGGCGCGTCGAATCCGCCGCCATGGCCGTCGCCGTTGAAATAGTTGAATACGTTGAACGACGCGATGCGCACGTCTGCACCGGGGTGCCGGTCCGGCGCATCGGTACGCGGATTCGCGGCGGCGTCGAACACCGGCGCCGCGCCGGCTGTCGGTTGCAGCCGCCACGTGCCGTAGCGCAGTTCGAGCACGCCTTCGACGCCGCGCACCGTGTAGCCTGCGCGCAGCGTATTGGCGGCGCTCAGCGCGGGCGGCGGATAGCGGACGGTTGCGGGATCGCGGCGGCTCGAGCCGTCGTCGAGCACGATGCGGTTGCGCGCGTTGGCCGCCGCGAGCGCGGCGGCTTCGGCCGGCGGCGCGACGTGGGTCGGGATGCGCAGCCGGCCGTTGCTGAGCACGACGCTGCCGTAGCGGCCGAGTTCGTGCGTATCGCTGACCGTCAGCGTTTGCGGCAGGCGCACCCGCATGCCTTCGTGCGCGGCCAGCACGGCCGGCGCGGCGACCGGCAGCGTGAGCGTCGCCGGCGTGACCGACTGCCCGCGTGCGCAGACGGCGATGCCGCCCGACAGCACGAACTGTGTGCGGCCGTATTTATCGTCGACCCGGCCCGTGAGATGCACGAGATCGCCGGGGCGCGCGCGTGCGTTCGGTGCGTACACGAACAGGCCTTCCGGGACGCCCGGCCGGTGCCGCCGCTGCGCGTCGGCCTGCTGGACGAAGAAGCCGCCGAAGCCGTCGGCGCCGCCGAACGCCGCGGTGACGACGGCTTCGATCGAGGTCGTTTGCCCGGCCAGCGGCGACGGGCCGCCAGCGCTGCGGAGGTCGGCAATCGCCGAGGTCGCGCCGCCGCAGCCGGCGCTGACCGGTAGCGCGGCGGGGGCAGGCCGGACGGAGAGGGCGAGCGATAGCGCGACGGCAAGCGGCGGAAGCAAGCGTGACATGGGACGGTCCACTGGAAGAAAATCCGACAGTTCGGGAGCGCATCTTGACGGCAAAATGCCAGGAAGCGGCCGAATTGGCCGTCCGGCCAGTGCCGGTTGGCTAACGATGCAGGCAGACCCTGCCGCGGCTGTTACGCTTTCGCATCGGGTGTCGCACGCCGATCGCGCAGCGAACGCCGCCGCACCCCGTCCCTATAGGAGAAGTCCATGTCTTACATGCTGTTGATCGTCGAACCGACCGACCAGCGCGCGGAACGCACGCTCGACGAAGGCCAGGCGCTTTACGCGCGGATGGTCGATTTCGCCGAGACGCTGAAGGCGCGCGGCGTGCTGCGCGGCGTCGAGTCGCTGGAGCGCTCCGAGCGCGGCACGCGCGTGCAGGTGCGCGACGGCGAGACGCGCCTGCTCGACGGCCCGTTCGCGGAGGCGAAGGAGATGGTCGGCGGCTTCTTCCTCGTCGACGTCGACACGCGCGAGGAGGCGATCGAGATCGCACGCCAGTGCCCGGCCGCGCAATGGTGCACGGTCGAGGTACGCGCGGTCGGCCCGTGCTTCCTGTGAAGGCCGTGACTCGGTATTTACCCTGATTTATCGTGGCGCGTGTCGATCCGGCCGTGTTCCGCCCGTCGTCCGGATAAGGCGCCGATGAACGGGCGTCTCCTTTCACCGACGACAAGGAGTGAACGATGCGATTCATGATCATGATCCGGGCGAACGCCGTCAGCGAATCCGACGCGTTGCCGGACAACCGGCTGGTCGAGGCCATGACCGTGTATCACGAGGAACTGGCCAAGGCCGGCGTGCTGCTCGACGCGAACGGCCTGCGGCCGAGCGCGCGCGGCTGGCGCGTGCGCTATACGGGCGGCAAGGGCACGGTGGTCGACGGCCCGTTCGCGGAAACGAAGGAATTGATCGCCGGCTATACGCTGATCCAGGTGCGTTCGCGCGACGAGGCGCTCGAATGGACGCGCCGGTTCCCCGCGCCGTTCGGCGCCGAGATGGATTGCGAGATCGAGGTGCGGCCGCTGTTCGAGCTCGACGACCTCACGCCGAGCGACGCGGTCGAGCGGTTTCGCGAACTCCACGTCGGCCGTACCAGCGCCTGATTGACTGCCCACCTGAATCCAACCTCACCGGGAGCACCCGACATGCACAAGATGGTCTTCATCAACCTGCCCGTGGCCGACCTGCCGCGCTCGAAGGCGTTCTACCAGGCGCTCGGCTTCGAAGTCGTGCCGGCCTATACCAACGACCAGGCCGCCTGCATCAAGATCAGCGACACGATCTTCGCGATGCTGCTCGTGCGTCCGTTTTTCCAGACGTTCACCGGCAAAACCATCATCGATCCGGCAACGCATGTGCAGGTCCTGTCGTGCCTGTCGTGCGAAAGCCGCGCCGAAGTCGACGCGATCGTCGCAAAGGCGCTGGCGGCCGGCGGGTCCGCGCCGCAAGCGCCGCGCGAGTACCCGAACATGTACGGCCACGGGTTCGACGATCCGGACGGCCATGCATGGGAACTGATGGCCATGCCGCTGGACGCGTCCGCCGAGGGGCAGGCGTCGTGACGCATGAAGCGACGCATCGTGCGATCGAGGCGGTCTGGCGGATCGAGGCGCCGAAGATCATCGCGCGCGCCGCGCGCGTGGTGCGCGACGTCGGTGTCGCCGAGGAACTGGCGCAGGACACGCTCGTCGCGGCGCTCGAGCACTGGCCCGTCGACGGCGTGCCCGACAATCCGGCCGCCTGGCTGATGACGGCCGTGAAGCGTCGCGCGCTCGACCGCGTCCGGCAGGAGTCGCTTCATGCGGCGAAGCGCGACCAGCTCGGCCACGAGATGGACGCGCTCGAAGCGCATGTCGTCCCCGACATCGCCGATGCGCTCGCCGACGCGAGCGACGACGACATCGGCGACGACCTGCTGCGGTTGATCTTCACGTCGTGCCACCCGGTGCTGTCGACCGACGCGCGCGTCGCGCTGACGCTGCGGCTGCTCGGCGGGCTGACGACGGGCGAGATCGCACGTGCGTTCCTGACGCCCGAGCCGACGATCGCGCAGCGGATCGTACGCGCGAAGCGCACGCTCGCGGCGGCGCACGTGCCGTTCGAGGTGCCGGCCGCCGATGCGCGGCCCGCGCGGCTCGCGTCGGTGCTCGAGGTGATCTACCTGGTGTTCAACGAAGGCCATGCGGCGACCGCGGGCGACGACTGGATGCGCCCCGCGTTGTGCGACGAAGCGCTGCGGCTCGGCCGCGTGCTCGCGGGGCTGGCGCCGGACGAGAGCGAAGTGCTCGGCCTCGTCGCGCTGATGGAGTTGCAGGCGTCGCGCATGCATGCGCGCACCGATGCGCAGGGCCGGCCGGTGCTGCTGCTCGACCAGGATCGCAGCCGCTGGGATCAACTGCTGATCCGGCGCGGCCTCGCGGCGCTCGAACGGGCGACGAAGCTCGGCGGCGTGCGCGGGCCGTATGCGTTGCAGGCCGCGCTGGCCGCCTGCCACGCGCGTGCGCGGCACGCGTCGGAAACGGACTGGGCGCAGATCGTCGCGCTGTACGACGCGCTCGCCGAAGTCGCACCGTCGCCGGTCGTCGAGTTGAATCGCGCGGTGGCGGTGGGGATGGCGTTCGGGCCGGCGGCGGCGCTCGAACTCGTCGACGTGCTGCGCGACGATCCCGCGCTCGCGCGCTATCACTGGCTGCCGAGCGTGCGCGGCGACCTGCTGGCGAAGCTCGGGCGTGCCGACGAGGCGAAGCTCGAGTTCCGCCGCGCGGCGGAACTGACGCGCAACGAGCGCGAGCGCGAATTGCTGCTCAAGCGTGCGATGGATGCGTGAGCGGAAGCTTGCGCCGTCGCGTCTCGCCAGTTGGAAAAATACTTTCAAATCCGATTGATTCGGGTGCGACGACGATCACGGCTCGCATTCCGCACCCGACAGGCAGCGTGAAATCGGCAAGGATCGGCCATTCGAACGTATTCCGTCATTCGCGCAATTCATCGCATTGCCCGGTGTGTCTTGCCATTCGGTCAAGCTCGCGCGTTGTTCCGTGACGGCGGACCGGCAACTTGCCACGCTGCGCGAGCTGGGCGCTACGCGACGAGCCGATGTGCACGAGTCGAGTCGACTTGACGGGATCGGTCAATATTTTAATGAGATAAATTAAATGTCCTATTCATTCGGTTAAAAATAATGGGACAAGTACGAATTTAATTTCAAGACGTTGTTTTGAATTGAAATCCGATAATTCGCTTCCGCATAATCCGCGCTTGATTGATGTATCGCGAGATTGGCGGAATGCGAGTGTTAAGGATAGTTAACAAAAACGACGGCGATCGAATCCGGTCCGCCGATGTACAGCGCATAGCCGCCTTCTCCCGTCGCGCGCTGTGTGCCGCGAGTCTGCTGGCGTTTGCCGTTGCGGCCGCGGCGCAGACGCCCGAGTCCGGCACGCAGCCGCTGAGTGCGCAGCGCCACCAGGCGCAACAGCTCGACGAGCTCAGGCAGCAGATGCTCGACCGGCCGGACGTGCTGTCCGCGAAGCCGCCGAGCGAAGCCGATACGCTGCATTTCCCGGCGGAAACGCCGTGTTTCGATATTCACGCGATCGAGTGGCGGGGTGCCGATGCTTTCCCGTGGCTGCGTGACGCCGTCCCGATCGAACGTGCGTGCATCGGCCGGAACGGGTTGAGCCTGCTGCGCGGATGGATCGGGCGGCGTCTCATCGCGCGCGGCTACATTACGTCGCTCGTCAGCATTCCTCCGCAAGATCTGTCGACCGGACGCCTGATCGTCGAGGTGCTGCCCGGCCGCATCGGCGCGATCGACGATGCGCGCGGCCGGATCGGCTGGACGCCGATCGTGTTTCCGCGCGGCGCGCATGCTTTGCTGAACGTGCGCGATCTCGATCAGGCACTCGAGAACGTGCGCCGCCTGCCCGGCCAGGCGGCCACCGCGTTCGATCTGGTTCCGGGCGCGTCGCTGGGCGACACCGACATCGTCGTCCGGCATCCGGACGATGCGCGCCGCATTCGCTTCGTCGCGACGGCCGACAACGGCGGGCTCGACGCGACCGGCCGCAACCAGCTCGGCGCGATCGTCTCGATCGATTCGCCGCTGCGGCTCTACGATCAACTGATCGTCACTTACAACACCGACGCCGCACTGCGCAACAAGTCGCTCGGCTCGCAGGCGAAAAGCGCCGCATGGAACGTGCCGATCGGTTATGCGTCGTTTTCGCTCGGCGTCAGCGAGTGGTCGAGCCGGCAGACGCTGGTGGCCGACCTGCCCGGCATGCTCGTGCCGCCGTTCGGCCAGCGGACCCGTCGCTACGAAGCCGGCTTCGGCTACGTGCCGTATCGCTCCGGTCACGGCAAGACCACGCTGCGCTTCAAGCTCGCCCGCCGCGAGGACCGCTCGTGGTTCGGTCCGATCGAGCTCGATGTGTTCCGTCATGACATCGTCAGCTACGAAGTGAGCGCGGCGCATCGCGAGAAGTTCGCGCGTGCAACCGTCGACGCGAGCGTCGGCATGCGCGCAAGCCTCGCCGGGCTGAGCGCCTTCCCCGGGCGCGTCAACGGGCAGACCGCATGGGACGGCCGCTATCGCGTGTATACCGCGGCGCTCGGCGCCGACGCGCCGTTCCGGATCGGCGCGCGGCCGTTCGGCTATCGCGGATTCCTCCAGTTCCAGTACGCGCCCGGCGCGTTGCCGTCGACCGAATACCTGCAGATCGGCGGCCGCTACACGGTGCGCGGCTTCGACGGCAACCAGACGCTCGCCGGCGACAGCGGCTGGTTCTGGCGCAACGAACTGGCCACACCGTGGTTCGGCGCGCACGAGGCCTATGTCGCGCTCGACGCCGGCCTGGTTACGGGCGCGGGCTCGCGCGAAGGCGCGGGCCGGGAACGGCGCACGCTGATCGGCGCCGCGCTCGGCGTGCGCGGCGGCTACCGGATGCTCGGCTACGACGTCGCGCTCGGCATGCCGCTTCGCAAGCCCGGGGCGCTGCGAACCGCGCAACCCACGTTCGATGTGTCGCTCACGAGCCGTTTCTGATCGCGGCGGGCGAGTCCGCGCCCGCCGAACGTCACGGAGGGAATCGCCATGTAAGTACGCACGCTCGTCCATCGGCCGATCGACGGACCGGCCCGGTTCGGCGTGGTGCCTGCCACGCCCGTCCTTTCATCTTCAGGAAACCGAGAAGACCATGAAACATCAACAACACCATCGCCCGCGCGCGGCGATGCCGTTCGCGCGCACCGCGCTCGCCGCGGCGCTGACGCTCGCGATGCCGATCCTCGCGGCGCAGCCCGCGTTTGCGCAATCGGCGCTCGTCGTCGATCCGAACGCGGCCAACCGTCCCGGTATCACGAACGGGCCGAACGGCACGCCGATCGTCGGTATCAACGCACCGGATGCCGCCGGCATTTCGGCCAACCGCTTTACCGAATACAACGTCGGGCCGGCAGGGCTCGTGCTGAACAACAGCGTGAACGGCGCGAACACGCAACTGGCGGGCGCCATCGACGGCAACGCGCAGCTCGGCGGCCACGCAGCGTCGATCATCCTGAACCAAGTGACCGGCGGCAATGCGTCGGTGCTGGCCGGCGCGACCGAAGTCGCGGGGCAGCAGGCGCGCGTGATCGTCGCGAACCCGAACGGGATCAGCGTGAACGGCGCCAGCTTCATCAACGCGAGCCGCGTGTCGCTCGTCGCGGGCACGACGGAGTTCGACGAGCAGGGCAACGTCGCGCGATTCCGGACCGAGAACGGCCGTATCGCGATCGACGGCGCCGGTCTCGACGCGCGCAATATGGATCAGCTCGATCTCGTGTCGCGCACCCTGAAGGTGAATGCCGCGTTGCACGCGAAGAAGCTCGTCGCGGTCGCGCAGCAAGGGACGGCGGCCATCGAGAATCCTCAGGGGGGAATCTCGTACAGTGCGTCGAATCGCGGCGAATTGCCGCGCGTTGCGATCGACGTGTCGCGACTCGGCAGCGTGCATGGAGATAATTCGATCGTCATGGTCGGCAATTCGGCGGGCGTCGGCATCAATATCTCGGGCAAGGTTGAGGCGTTGACCGGCACGATCAAGTTGCTGTCGGATGGCACGGTCCGAGTCTCGGAGGGCGGTCTTTTGAACGCGAACAAACTCAAGGTGCCGGGCGGCCTGGAGTACGGCGGGGAGTGGGGGGGCGATGACGAACCGACGAAGCCGCCGGTGAATCCTGAGCCGCCGGTCGCGGAAACGAAACCGCCGGTGAACCCGGAGCCGCCGGTAGCGGAGACGAAACCGCCGGTGAACCCTGAGCCGCCGGTAGCGGAGACGAAACCACCGGTGAACCCGGAGCCGCCGGTAGCGGAGACGAAGCCGCCGGTCAATCCGGAGCCGCCGGTAGCGGAAACGAAACCTCCGGTGAACCCAGAGCCGCCGGTAGCGGAAACGAAACCGCCGGTGAACCCTGAGCCGCCGGTCGCAGAAACGAAGCCGCCGGTCGATCCTGCACCGCCTATCGCCGAAACGAACCCGAAACTCGTCGTCGATCCAAACGCGGCCAACCGCCCCGTTCTCGGCGCCGCGCCGAACGGCACGCCGATCGTCGACATCAACGCGCCGGACGCCACCGGCATTTCCTCGAACCGCTTCCTCGACTACAACGTCGGCCCGAAGGGGCTCGTGCTGAACAACAGCGTGAACCGTACGAATACGCAACTGGCGGGCAGCATCGACGGCAATGCGCAACTCGGCGGCCGTTCGGCGCAGATCATCCTGAACCAGGTGACGGGCGGCAACGCGTCGGTGCTGGCCGGGGCGACCGAAGTCGCGGGGCAGCAGGCGCGCGTGATCGTCGCGAACCCGAACGGGATCAGCGTGAACGGCGCGAGCTTCATCAATGCGAACCGCGTGTCGCTCGTCGCAGGCACGACGGAATTCGACGAGGACGGCCGTATCGCACGATTCCGGACCGAGAACGGACGCATCGCGATCGAAGGCGCCGGGCTCGACGCGCGTAATGCGGACCGGCTCGATCTCGTGTCGCGCGGTCTGAAGGTCGATGCGGCGGTGCGCGCGAAGACGCTGGTCGCGGTCGCGCATCAAGGCACGGCCGCGATCGAGCAAGCGAACCGGCAGACGCTCTCCGGTCCGGCAAGCGGCAAGGCGCCGGCCGCGGCGATCGACGTGTCCGAATCGGGCAGCCTGCGGGCGGACGAGATCGCGTTGATCGGCGCGTCCGCGAAAACCGGCGTCCGGATCGCCGGCACGGTCGACGCGTCGGCCGGCCGTGTGACGCTTGCATCGAGCGGCAAGGCGACGATCGCGTCGAGCGGGCGGCTGCAAGCGCAGACGGTGTCGGTTCTGAGCGCACTCGACAATCACGGCGCGGTCAGCGCCGATACCGTCGACGTGTCCGGCCGCCTCGACAACGACGGTTCCGTGCGCGGGCGCAGCGTCAGGATTGCAGGCGATGCGACCAATGCCGGCACGCTCCACAGCGACGGCGCGCTCGAGATCAACGGCCGACTGACCAACGGCGGCGTCGTCAGCGGGCGCGACGTGCGGGTCATGGGCAAGCTGACCAACAGCGGCACGCTCGAGGCCGGCGACGTCAAGGTCATGGGCAATACGACCAACAACGGCACGCTGCGCGCGAAGACGTTGCTTTCCGCGATGGGCAACCTGACCAACAGCGGCGCGATCGAGGCCGGCGCCGTCAAGGTCATGGGCAACGTGACCAACAACGGCACGTTGCACGGCGACGATTCGGTCTCCGTGATGGGCCGCCTGTACAACGGGTTGTCCGGCGTCACGAGCAGCTACGGCAACGTGTTCGGCGCGGGGCGCGTGTCCGGTCCGGGGCGCATCGTCAGCTACATGGTGCGTCCGTCGTCTGCCGGCGACGTTCGGTAAACGTCCTTTGCCCGGTCGCACGCACCGGGCCGGGCGAGCGGGGCGTCGCGCAGTCGGCGACGCCTCGTGCAACACGCATCGCGCCGGGGCATGATGTCATTGCCCCGGCGCGATTGCGTTATCGGTTGCGCATCGTGTCGTGCGCACATTCGCACGATCGTTCGCCCGGCACCGGGCGATCGCTATCGACTGCATTGAAAAAGCCAATTGGGGGGATGTCCCTCCGAGCGCCTAGATTACGCAACACGATGCCGGCGGCAGGTGCCGCGCTGCGCGCATCGTTCCCCACAATCGGTCATCCGGTCCGACGCATCGCTGCGTCGGCACAATGCACGGAGGCGCACATGGCTCACCTCAAGGGCAGCAAAACCGAAGAGAACCTGAAGGCTGCATTCGCGGGCGAATCGCAGGCGAATCGACGCTATCTGTATTTCGCTTCGAAGGCTGACGTCGAAGGCCAGAACGACCTCGCCGCGCTGTTCCGCTCGACCGCCGAAGGCGAAACCGGCCATGCGCACGGCCACCTCGAATACCTGGAAGCCGTCGGCGATCCGGCAACGGGCTTGCCGTTCGGCTCGTCGCGGCTGAATCTCGAATCGGCGATCGCCGGCGAAACGCACGAATACACCGACATGTATCCGGGCATGGCGAAGACGGCGCGCGACGAAGGCTTCGACGAAATCGCGAACTGGTTCGAGACGCTCGCGAAGGCCGAACGCAGCCACGCGAACCGCTATACGAAGGCGCTGGACAGTCTCGTCGACTGACGGGCCGCCGCAGGCCGCGCGGCCCGGCCGGGCGACCCGCAAGCGGCCGGCCGCCGCTCATTCATCGCTGCCCGCAGCGCGCGGGCGGCGCGCTTGCGCGCATGCGCGCCACGCTGGAGCGCCTCATGCCCCACAAGGAAGGCAGTCTCGAAGCCCCGACCCGGCATCCGCTCGACTGGCAGTCCGATGCGTTCTACGACCAGGCCGCGATCGATGCGGAAATGACGCGCGTGTTCGACATCTGCGCCGGCTGCCGGCGCTGCGTGTCGCTGTGCGGCGCGTTTCCCGCGCTGTTCGATCTGGTCGACGACACGCCGACGGGCGATATCGACGAAGTGCCGAAGGCCGCGTTCGGCAAGGTGGTCGACCAGTGCTATCTGTGCGACCTCTGCTACATGACGAAATGCCCGTACGTGCCGCCGCATGCATGGAACGTCGACTTCCCGCACCTGATGCTGCGCGGCAAGGCGGCGCGCTACAAGCGCGGCGAAGCGACGCTGCGCGACAAGGTGCTGTCGAACACCGATGCGCTCGGCCATTTCGCGGGCATTCCGATCGTCACGCAGACGGTGAACGCGGTGAACCGCACGCCGCCCGCGCGCCATGCGCTCGAAGCGGCGCTCGGCGTCGATCGCAACGCGTGGCTGCCGGAGTTCGCGCCGCGCAAGTTCCGGCGCGCCGCGAAGCGCTCGGACAACCCGCCCGCGCGCGACGGCGAACGCACGCCCGGCAAGGTCGCGATCTACGCGACGTGCTACGTGAATTTCAACGAGCCGGGCATCGGCCACGACCTGCTCGCGATCCTCGCGCACAACGACATTCCGTACGAGCTCGTCACGCGCGAAGCATGCTGCGGAATGCCGCTGCTCGAGCAGGGCAACCTTGCCGGTGTCGCCGCGAAGAAGGCGGTGAACCTGCCCGTGCTCGAACGCTATGCGCGCGAAGGCTATGCGCTGATCGGCGCGATCCCGAGCTGCGTGCTGATGTACAAGAGCGAGCTGCCGCTGATGTTCCCCGGCGACGAAGCGGTGCGCGCGGTGGCCGACGCATTCTGGGATCCGTTCGAATACGTGATCGCGCGGCATCGCGACGGGCTGCTGAAGACCGATTTCAAGACCGGCCTCGGCACCGTGTCGTATCACGTGCCGTGCCATGCGCGCGTGCAGAACATCGGCCGCAAGACGGCCGACGTGCTGTCGCTCGTGCCCGATACGCGCGTGAACGTCGTCGAGCGCTGCTCGGGCCATGCGGGCACGTTCGGCGTGAAGAAGGAATTCCATGCGGACGCGATGCGGATCGGCGCGCCCGTGTTCAAGGCGATGGCCGAGCCGCAGCCGGATTTCGTGTCGTCGGACTGCGCGCTGGCCGGCCATCACATCGTGCAGGGCATCGACGAGAAGGGGCTGCCGTCCGCGCCGCTCGCGCATCCGCTCACGCTGCTGCGCCGCGCATACGGCATCTGAGCCGCTGCCGGCCGACTCACGAGGACATCCCATGACGCTGACCCGCGACTCCCTGCTGACGCTCGAAGCGTACGCGAAGATCCGCAGGACCGAACACGCGCGGCTCGTCGCGTACAAGCGCCGCCGGGCGGTCGCACTCGGCAACCACCTGCGCTTTTTGTTCGAGGACGAGACGACGATCCGCTATCAGATCCAGGAGATGCTGCACATCGAGAAGATCTTCGACGAGGCGGGCATCGACGGCGAACTGGACGCGTATCTGCCGCTCGTGCCCGACGGCACCAACCTGAAGGCGACGATGCAGATCGAATACGAGCACGAGATCGAGCGGCGCGCGGCGCTCGCGCGGCTGATCGGTATCGAGGATCGCGTGTACCTGCAGGTCGACGGGCACGCGCGCGTCTACGCGATCGCCGACGAGGATCTCGAGCGCGACAACGACGAGAAGACGTCGGCCGTGCATTTCGTGCGTTTCGAACTCGACGTGCCGATGCGCGCGGCGCTCAAGGACGGGGCGGCGCTGTCGATCGGCTGCGATCACCCGGCCTACACGATGCCGCCTCAGCGCGTGGATCCGGACGTGACCGCGTCGCTGGCCGGCGACCTGCGCTGACATGACTGCCGCGCGTCCTGCGCGGTGTATTCCGCTTTTCCGTTCCGACCCGAAGCAGGCTTTCCGCGAGTAGCGCGGCGCGAGCGATCGCCTGTCGCCGCGCAAATGTAACAGGCGTCCCGCGCTTGCGTGCGGAGAAACAATGTGCATTCCGCGTCACCGTGCTTTCATCACTCGCAGAGAAACAATAACGAGATTGTGCACGGAGATAATTCATTTGAACGGGAATTGAATGATTTACCGATTCGTGAATATCTTGTTACGAAATTTTCCCTGATTTACCGATTTTAGTCGGCAATTCCGGGGATTGTTGCAGGCAAGGGTCAGAACAGCCCGGAAAGGCCCATTTTCGGCCATTCTTCATACCCTGAAGCGCCCCGCCAGACGGGCCTTTGCAGCGCCGGGCATAAAGATCTCGCAAAAAAATTCAAGCGTAAATGGATTGCGTATCCGTGGCAGGTTGTTTCAGTGCGTAACATTAAGTCATTGTCATATTGAGATAAACCCTGATGATGGTATGCTTCGTGCACAAAAATTCCCACATTGGAGTGAGACCGTGATTTGTGCGCCATTGCCGGGAATTCCGGCACCGTGAAAGTGCGGTGTCGGCCGGCGTGCACAACACCGATAAGCATAATGTGCAACCTGGCCGCCCCGCGACGCGATGTGTCGCGACGGCGCCGCCAATCGCAGCCCGGCCTGGCTGCGTGGAGAGATCTACTATGTTCTTCGATGAGCTTAACGATGAAGAGTGGTTTCGTCTTTCAACGCTGATCGCCGATGAACCCATCCGGCTGAATCGTCGTGGGCGTCCACGAGCCGAACCGCGCGTCGTTGCCAACGCGGTGCTCTGGATCCTGACGACCGGTGAAGCCTGGTCCAAGCTGCCCGGTCGTTATCCGTCCGGGCCGACGTGCCGTCGTCGCTACGAGGAGTGGCTCGCGAGCGGCACGTTGCTGCAGATGATCGACGTGCTGACCCAGTTCAGCGGGCGCACGTTCGCGTATATTCCGCCGCCGCCGGTGCCGGTCGTGCCTGCGCGTCGCGCGGAGCCCGCGCCCGACAACGATCGCTTGCGCGGCGTGTTCTGGCAAAACCCCGAGTCGTGGCAATTGCCGGTCGCGCAGGCAAACGTTTGGGAGGGCGAAGGCGCGTCGCTGAGCGCGATGCCGGACGACGCAGTGGCCGATCCGGCCCGCACGTCGTTCGTGGTGCCCGGTACGCCGGCGGCGGAACTGCGCCATGCGCGTGCGTCGTCGGCGAGCTTCGCCGCGGCCGAACCGCAAGTCGACGAGTATCGCGGCTATACGATCTGCGGCATCGCGCAGCCCGTGCAGAACCTGATGTATCGCGCGTGGGCCGAGATCTCGCAGGACGACCGGCGCGTCGAGCGCTCGGGCCTCATCGGTCCGCGTTTCACCGATGCCGAGGAAGCCGAGCAGTTCGCGCTCGACTGGGCGCGCCAGTGGATCGATCGCCACGGTGCGAGCCACGAGCCGGCGCGCGCGCCGCAAAGCGAGGTGCTGGCCGGTTTGTCCGCGCTGGCGCGCGCGGAGTCGGACATCAAGCGCTTCATCGCCGAGCGTCACGCGGGTGCGCTGTCGGAAAGCCGCAACGATCCCGTGCAGTCGGAGCGCCGCGAATACGCGTACCGAGTAGGTTGAGCGCCGTTCCAATGCAACGCGCGGGCCGTCGTGTGCCACGACGCCCGCGCGGAAGCCTCGTCTTTCCATGCTTGCCACGCCGGGGGCTCCGCTGTCGAAGCGGAGCCCCCGGCGCTTGCTGCGTCACTGCCGGCCGTAGGTATCGTCGAAGCGGACGATGTCGTCCTCGCCGAGATACGCGCCCGACTGCACTTCGATCAGTTCGAGCGGCATCATGCCCGGGTTCTCCAGGCGGTGCGATACGCCGAGCGGGATGTACGTCGATTCGTTTTCGGACAGCAGGAACGTTTCGTCGCCGCGCGTGATGCGCGCGGTGCCGCGCACGACGATCCAGTGTTCGGCGCGATGGTGGTGCATCTGCAGCGACAGTCGCGCACCCGGTTTCACGACGATGCGTTTCACCTGGAAGCGCTCGCCCATGTCGATCGAGTCGTAGTGGCCCCACGGGCGATGCACCTTGCGGTGATCGGTGGCTTCCGCGCCTTGTTGCGCCTTGATGCGGCCGACGATCTTCTTCACGTCCTGCACGCGCGACTTGTCCGCGACGAGCACGGCGTCGGGCGTTTCGACGACGACGAGGTTCTGCGTGCCGACGCACGCGACGAGCCGGCTTTCCGAATGCGCGAAGGTCGATTCGGCGCCTTCGAACAGCACGTTGCCGCGGCCGACGTTCCCGGCCTCGTCCTTCTGCGAGATCTGCCAGATCGCGTCCCACGAGCCGACGTCCGACCAGCCCGCGTCGAGCGGCACGACGACGCTCTCGCACAGTTGCGGCAGGCTCGCGAGCGGCTCCATCACCGCGTAGTCGATCGAGTTCGACGGCGATGCGGCGAACGCGTCGCGATCGACGCGGAAGAAGTCGCCATCGGCCTTGCCCTGCGCGACAGCCTGTTCGCAGGCCGCGTAGATCGCCGGTTCGAGCTGGCGGATCGCCTTCAGCCACACCGACGCGCGAACGATGAAGATCCCGCTGTTCCACCAGTACTCGCCGGATGCGACGTACTGCTGAGCGAGTTCGAGGTGTGGCTTCTCGACGAAACGGTCGAGGCGGCGCACGTCGAGGTCGCCCGTCGCGGCGTCGCCGAGCGGCGCGCCGACGCGGATGTAGCCGTAGCCGGTTTCCGCGTGCGTGGGCACGATGCCCATCGTCGCGATCCTGCCTTGCGCCGCGCAGTGCACGCCGGCCGCGACGGCTGCGTGAAAGCGCGGCAGGTCGGCGACCGCATGGTCGGCCGGCATCACGGTCATCACCGCATCGT
This sequence comes from Burkholderia sp. FW306-1C-G01B, assembly GCF_058781685.1. Lineage (NCBI taxonomy): Bacteria > Pseudomonadati > Pseudomonadota > Betaproteobacteria > Burkholderiales > Burkholderiaceae > Burkholderia > Burkholderia sp. FW306-1C-G01B. The sequence goes on along the minus strand of NZ_JBYSWZ010000001.1, from coordinate 32,844 downwards.
TGCCGTCGGCGACGAGCCGCAGCGCGGCGAGCGTCAGCGCGGGCGCGGTGTCGCGGCCGAGCGGCTCGAGCATGATCGTCGCGGGCTTGGCCGTCAGACGCAGTTGTTCGGCGGTCGTGAAGCGGTGATCCTCGCCGCACACGATCAGCACGTCGTCGTTCAGCGGGTGGTCGGCCGCCAGGCCGTCGAGGCGCAGCGCGGTCGACTGCAGCAGCGAATGATCGCCGAGCAGGCCGATCAGCTGTTTGGGAAAGCGTTCGCGCGACATCGGCCACAGGCGCGTGCCGGAACCGCCGGCAAGAATCACCGGCTGCACCGCGAGGCGCGTGCCGGCGGCGGGAGCGGCGGAAGAGGATTGGCGCGTTTCGGCTGCCACTGCCGGAGCATTCATGGTGACACTCTCCACGGTTGAAGTCAGTGCCTGTCGTTGTAGCATGAAGTAAATCGACAATAAAACCGGGACCATTGACTGATATTCGCCACGCATGCATCTGGAAAAATTTTCCGCGATCGCATCGGATGCAAATAAAAAAATAAAAAATAATTCCGGGCATTGTTGGTCATCCCGCGCCGGAAAAGGGCTCGCGGCGAAGGGAAAATTTCCGAAAATTTCTCGATTCCCGATCGATTCGGGAAAACCTGCCGAATTAAATCAAAAACTTCACGGCAAGAATTTCCGATTATTTTTCGAAATACTTGTGCGCTTGAGGGGCGATTTTCTTGTCGCTTCAATAGCGTCATGCAACGTTTGAATCGAATGTGCAGCACGGGCTGCACGAGGAGCTGTTCGGCAAACGCCTGTTCAAAGAGGAAGCAGACATGTTGAGCGTGCTGGCGAGAGTCATCGATATCGCGATGGTCGTGGCAGGGGCGCTGATCGCCGCTGCGCTGCACGACGGCAGCATCTGGCTCAACGACCTGCAGCGCACGACGGTGCTGTTCGACTGCCTGCTGGTCGTGGTGTTCTTTCCGGCCATCGGCATCTACCAGTCGTGGCGAGGCAAGCGTCTCGTCGGGCTGATGGGGCGCGTCGCGTTCGCGTGGCTCGTGGTCGAGCTCGCGGGCATCCTGATGAGCTTCAGTTTTCACCAGTCGGGCGACCTGTCGCGGCTGTGGCTTGGTTACTGGGCGCTCGTGACGATGGCGCTGCTCGCCGGCTCGAAGGCCTGCGTGCACGTCGTGCTGCGGCAACTGCGCCGCGGCGGCTACAACCTGAAGGCGGTCGCGATCGTCGGCGGTACGCCGGCGGCGCGGCGGCTGATCGCGCAGATGCGGGCGCGGCCGGAAGCGGGCTTCAACCCGGTATGCGTGTACGACGAAAGCGAAGCGCCGGGCGATGTCGCACTCGACGACGTGCGCATCGAGCGGCAGTTCGAATCGCTGGTGTGGCTCGTGCGCAGCCGCGCGATCCGCGAGCTGTGGCTCACGCTGCCGATCTCGGAGGAACCGAGGATTCACCAGATCGTGACGGTGTTCCGCCACGATTTCGTGAACATCCGTTTCATTCCGGACGTGCGCACGTTGTCGTTCTTCAACCAGGAAGTGGTCGAGGTGCTCGGCGTGCCGGCGATCAACCTCGCGGCGTCGCCGATCACCGACGTGCGGATCCTGCCGAAGTTCGTGTTCGACCGGCTGTTCGCGCTGGCGGCGCTCACGGCGCTCGCGCCGGTGATGCTGCTGATCGCGGGCCTGATCAAGCTGACGTCGCGCGGGCCGGTGTTCTTCCGCCAGAAACGCAAGGGCATCGACGGGCACGAGTTCGAGATCTACAAGTTCCGCTCGATGAAGGTGCACCAGGAAGCGGCGGGCACGGTGACGCAGGCGACCAAGAACGACACGCGCGTGACGCCGGTCGGCCGGTTCCTGCGCCGCACCAGCCTCGACGAGCTGCCGCAGTTCATCAACGTGCTGAAGGGCGAGATGTCGGTCGTCGGCCCGCGCCCGCATGCGCTCGCGCACGACGACATCTACAAGGATCTGGTCAAGGGCTACATGTTCCGCTACCGGATCAAGCCCGGCATCACCGGGTGGGCGCAGATCAACGGCTTTCGCGGCGAGACCGACCAGATCGAGAAGATGATGGGACGCGTGAAGCTCGATCTGTACTACATGCAGAACTGGTCGTTCTGGCTCGACATCAAGATCGTCGCGCTGACGCTGTGGAAAGGCTTCACCGGCAGCAACGCGTACTGACACAGTGCCCGCGGGCATTCCGGTTTTACGAATTTCGAATCATTGGTCAAGAGGTCGACACATCATGAATCTGACTATCATCGGCAGCGGTTACGTAGGTCTTGTCACCGGCGCATGCCTCGCCGACATCGGGCACGACGTGTTCTGTCTCGACGTCGACCAGGCGAAGATCGACATCCTGAACAACGGCGGCGTGCCGATCCACGAGCCGGGCCTGAAGGAAGTCATCGCGCGCAACCGCTCGGCCGGCCGCCTGCGTTTCTCGACCGACATCGAGGCCGCGGTCGCGCACGGCGACGTGCAGTTCATCGCGGTCGGCACGCCGCCCGACGAGGACGGCTCGGCCGACCTGCAATACGTGCTCGCGGCGGCGCGCAACATCGGCCGCTACATGACGGGCTTCAAGGTGATCGTCGACAAGTCGACGGTGCCGGTCGGCACGGCCGAGCGCGTGCGCGCGGCGGTCGCCGAGGAGCTCGCGAAGCGCGGCGGCGACCAGATGTTCTCGGTCGTGTCGAATCCGGAATTCCTGAAGGAGGGCGCGGCGGTCGACGATTTCACGCGGCCGGACCGCATCGTGATCGGCTGCGACGACGACGTGCCGGGCGAGCGCGCCCGCGAGCTGATGAAGAAGCTGTACGCGCCGTTCAACCGCAACCACGAACGCACGCTGTACATGGACGTGCGCTCGGCCGAGTTCACGAAATACGCGGCGAACGCGATGCTCGCGACGCGCATCTCGTTCATGAACGAGCTGGCGAACCTCGCCGACCGCTTCGGCGCGGACATCGAGGCCGTGCGCCGCGGGATCGGCTCCGATCCGCGCATCGGCTATCACTTCCTGTACGCCGGCTGCGGCTACGGCGGCTCGTGCTTCCCGAAGGACGTCGAGGCGCTGATCCGCACGGCCGACGAGCACGGGCAATCGCTGCAGATCCTGAAGGCCGTGTCGTCGGTCAACGCGACGCAAAAGCGCGTGCTTGCCGACAAGATCGTCGCGCGCTTCGGCGAGGACCTGACGGGCCGTACGTTCGCGATCTGGGGCCTGGCATTCAAGCCGAACACCGACGACATGCGCGAGGCGCCGAGCCGCGAGCTGATCGCCGAGCTGCTGTCGCGCGGCGCGCGCATCGCCGCGTACGACCCGGTCGCGCAGCAGGAGGCGCGCCGCGTGATCGCGCTCGATCTCGCCGATCACCCGAGCTGGCTCGAGCGCCTGAGCTTCGTCGACGACGAAGCGCAGGCCGCGCGCGACGCCGATGCGCTCGTGATCGTCACCGAATGGAAGGCGTTCAAGAGCCCCGACTTCGTCGCGCTCGGCCGCCTGTGGAAGACGCCGGTGATCTTCGACGGCCGCAACCTGTACGAGCCGGAGACGATGAGCGAGCAGGGCATCGAATACCACCCGATCGGCCGGCCGGGCTCGCGCCAGGCCGTCGCCGCGCGCGTGCCGGGCGCCGCGCGCGCGAGCGCGTAACCCTGTTTCCCGTCACCCGCTACGAGACGCCATGTTCCGGAACATCCTGATCGTCTGCCACGCGAACGTCTGCCGCAGCCCGGCGGCGGAAATGCTGTTCAAGTCGCACGCCGCGTCGCGCGGCGGCCCGCGGGCGACGTTTCATTCGGCCGGCGTTCATGCGAACGACGGCGACGGCATCGATCCGGTGATGCGGCAGTTGCTCGCGGAGCGCGGCGTCGATGCGACGACCCACCGCTCGCGGCGGCTGTCGCGCCGGATCGTGCGCGACGCCGACCTGATTCTCGTCAGCGAGCGCGGACAGATCGCGGCCGTCGAATCGGTCGATCCGTTCGCGCGCGGCAAGGTCCACCTGCTCGGCAAGTGGGAAGGGGCCGAGATTGCCGATCCGCACGGCGGCCCCGAGGCCGAATACCGCGAGAGCTACTCGCAGATCGAACGTCTGGTTCAAGGATGGCTACAGAAACTATGCTGAAACGCCCGATGCGCCCGGTGGCGCTTGCCGTCGCGCTGACGACTTTCCTGTCAGCCTGTGCAACCGCGCCCGGCAACTACCTCGACTCGTCGAACCTGAAGGACGACGGCCGCCAGCAAGCGGCCGAGACCTATCCGGTTCATTACATCGACGCCAAAGTGGTGATGGACCAGTTGCAGAAGCAGCAGGTCGACCATCCGCTGCCGCCGGGACGTTATACCGATCCGTCGCAGTACGTGTACCGCATCGGCCCGCAGGACATCCTCGGCGTCACCGTCTGGGACCACCCCGAACTGACGACGCCGCAGGGCCAGTCGTTCTCCAGCGGCGGCAACACGACGCAGACGATCGCGGGCGCGCTGCAGCAGCCCTATTCGTCGTCGCTGCCGGGCCAGGCCGATCCTTACGGCCAGACGGTGGCCGCCGACGGCACGATCTTCTTCCCGTTCGTCGGCCGCATCCACGTGGCGGGCAAGACGATCGCGCAGACCCGCGACGAGCTGGCCACGCGTCTCGCGCGCTATGTGAAGAACCCGCAGCTCGACGTGCGCGTGCTGTCGTTCCGCAGCCAGAAGGTGCAGGTGACGGGCGAGGTGAAGACGCCGGGCCCGCTCGCGATGAGCGACGTGCCGCTGACGCTGGTCGACGCGATCTCGCGCTCGGGCGGCTCGACCAACGAGGCCGACCTGCAGCGCGTGCGCCTGACGCGCGACGGCAAGCTGTATACGCTCGACGCGAACGGCGTGCTCGATCGCGGCGAAGTGCGGCAGAACGTGATGCTGCAGCAGGGCGACATCGTCAACGTGCCGGATCGCAGCGACAGCCGCGTGTTCATCATGGGCGAGGTCAAGACGCCGGTCACGGTGCCGATGCTCAAGGGCAGGCTGACCATCGCCGACGCGCTGACGGCGGGCGGCGGCATCCTCGACACCGATGCGAACCCGCGCAAGATCTACGTGATGCGCGGCATGCGCGACAACCCGACGAAGCCTGAAGTGTTCCGCCTCGACATGACGCAGCCCGATGCGTTGATGCTGTCGAGCCGCTTCCCGCTTCAGCCGCTCGACGTGGTCTACGTCAGCACGGCCAGCTCGGTGCAGTTCAACCGGGTGCTGCAGCAGGTGCTGCCGACGATCCAGACGATCTTCTACATGCGGCAAATCACGCGCTGATAGCCCGCCGGGGCGGCGCCTGCCCCCCGGCACCACTCAAGCGGGAACGAATGGTGAACACGCAAGCGAAACACTCCTACGCGGATCTGTCCGTGAAAACCGAGGAAGAGGACGTCGTCCTCGGCCAGTTGCTCCAGGTAATCATGGACGACATCTGGCTGCTGCTCGGCATCGCGGTGACGGTCGTCGCGCTCGCCGGCCTCTACTGCTACGTCGCGAAGCCGGTGTATCAGGCCGACGTGCACGTGCGGGTCGAGAGCAACGACAACACGTCGCAGGCGCTCACGCAGACGCAGACCGGCGCGACGATCAACACCGGTCCGCAGCAGGCGCAGACCGATGCGGAAATCGAGATCATCAAGAGCCGCGGCGTCGTCGCGCCGGTCGTCGAGCAGTTCAAGCTGAACTTCTCGGTCGTGCCGAAGACGCTGCCCGTGATCGGCAGCCTCGCCGCGCGCGTCGCGACGCCGGGCACGCCGGCGCGGCCGTGGCTCGGCCTGAAGTCGTACGCGTGGGGCGGTGAAGTCGCCGACGTCGATTCGATCAGCGTCGTGCCCGCGCTCGAAGGCAAGAAGCTGACGCTGACGGCCGGTCCGAACGACACCTATTCGCTCGTCGACCAGAACGGCACCCGGCTGCTGTCGGGCCAGGTCGGCGAATCGGCGCAGGGCGGCGGCGTGACGCTGCTCGTGAAGAAGCTCGTCGCGCGCCCCGGCACGCAGTTCACGGTGGTCCGCTACAACGATCTCGACGCGATCGGCGGCTTCCAGGCGGGCATCCAGGTGAGCGAGCAGGGCAAGCAGACGGGCGTCGTGCAGATCTCGCTCGAAGGCAAGGACCCGGATCAGACCGCCGCGATCGCGAACGCGCTCGCGCAGTCGTACCTGAACCAGCACGTGGTCGCGAAGCAGGCCGAAGCGACCAAGATGCTCGACTTCCTGAAGGGCGAGGAACCGCGCCTGAAGGCCGACCTCGAACGCGCGGAAGCCGCGCTGACGCAGTACCAGCGCACGTCGGGCTCGATCAACGCGAGCGAAGAGGCGAAGGTCTACCTCGAGGGCAGCGTGCAGTACGAGCAGCAGATCGCCGCGCAGCGCCTGCAGCTCGCGTCGCTCGCGCAGCGCTTCACCGATTCGCACCCGATGGTGATCGCCGCGAAGCAGCAGCTCTCGGAGCTGCAGGGCGAGAAGGACAAGTTCAGCAACCGCTTCCGCAGCCTGCCGGCGACCGAAGTGAAGGCCGTCCAGCTCCAGCGCGACGCGAAGGTCGCCGAGGACATCTACGTGCTGCTGCTGAACCGCGTGCAGGAGCTGTCGGTGCAGAAGGCCGGCACGGGCGGCAACATCCACCTCGTCGATTCGGCGCTGCGCCCGGGCGATCCGGTCAAGCCGAAGAAGGTGCTGATCCTGTCGGCTGCCGTGTTCCTGGGGCTGATCCTCGGCACGGGCGTCGTGTTCCTGCGCCGCAACCTGTTCCAGGGCATCGAGGATCCCGACCGCATCGAGCGCGCGTTCAACCTGCCGCTGTACGGGCTGGTGCCGCAAAGCGCCGAGCAGGTGAAGCTCGACGCCGCGGCCGAGAAGGGCGGCGGCCGCGCGCGGCCGATCCTCGCGAGCCTGCGTCCGAAGGATCTCAGCGTCGAGAGCCTGCGCAGCCTGCGCACCGCGATGCAGTTCGCGATGATGGACGCGAAGAACCGCGTGATCGTGCTGACGGGCCCGACGCCCGGCATCGGCAAGAGTTTCCTGACGGTCAACCTCGCGGTGCTGCTCGCGCATTCGGGCAAGCGCGTGCTGCTGATCGACGCCGACATGCGTCGCGGCCTGCTCGACCGCTACTTCGGCCTCACCGCGCAGCCGGGCTTGTCGGAACTGCTGAGCGACCAGTCGCCGCTCGAGGATGCCGTGCGCGAAACGCCGGTGCAGGGCCTGTCGTTCATCGCGGCCGGCACGCGTCCGCCGAACCCGTCGGAACTGCTGATGTCGACGCGTCTGCCGCAATACCTCGAAGGGCTCAGCAAGCGCTACGACGTCGTGCTGATCGATTCGCCGCCGGTGCTGGCGGTGACCGACGCGACCATCATCGGCCGCATGGCCGGCTCGACGTTCCTCGTGCTGCGCTCGGGCATGCACACCGAAGGCGAGATCGCCGACGCGATCAAGCGCCTGCGCACCGCGGGCGTCGATCTGGAAGGCGGGATCTTCAACGGCGTGCCGCCGAAGGCGCGCGGCTACGGCCGCGGCTACGCGGCCGTGCACGAATACCTGAGCGCCTGAGTGCAGTGTGCGAAACCGGGCCGGCGCGCAGCGCGCCAGCCCGGCCGACTGGAGAACCATCGATGAAAATTTCCGTGCTCGTCCCGACCTACCGGCGCCCGGCCGACCTCGCGCGCTGCCTGCTGGCGCTGCAGCGGCAGCAGCGGTTGCCCGACGAGGTGATCGTCGTCGCGCGCCCGGAGGACGACGCCACGCACGAACGGCTCGCCGATCCGGCGGTCGGCGGCGCGCTGCCGCTGCGCATCGTGCCGGTCGACGTGCCGGGGCAGGTCGCCGCGCTGAACAAGGGGCTCGACTCGGCGAACGGCGACATCGTCGCGATCACCGACGACGATGCGGCGCCGCACCCCGACTGGCTGGCGCGCGTCGAGTCGGCATTCCAGGCCGATCCGCGCGTGGGCGCGGTCGGCGGGCGCGACTGGGTGCACGAGAAAGGCCGCGTGCTCGACGAATCGCGCGAACTCGTCGGCCAGCTCACGCTGTCCGGCAAGATCGTCGGCAATCATCACCTCGGCGTCGGCGGCGCGCGCGAAGTCGACATGCTGAAAGGCGCGAACATGAGCTACCGCCGCGCCGCGATCGAACGGCTGCGTTTCGATACGCGGCTGCGCGGCGCGGGTGCGCAGGTGCACAACGACATGGCGTTCAGCATGCGCGTGCAGCGCGACGGCTGGAAGCTCGTCTACGACCCGGCGATCGCGGTCGATCATTTCCCGGCCGAGCGCTTCGACGACGACCGGCGCGACGCCGCTTCGCTGAATGCGATCAGCAACGGCGCGTACAACCTGCATCTGATCCTGCGCGAGCATCTGCCGCCGGTCCGGCGCGAGATCGCGTGGTGGTGGTGGACGCTGGTCGGTACGCGCGTCTATCCGGGTTTCGCGCACGTGCTGCTGTCGCTGCATACGGCGCAGCGCAGCCGGATCCGCGAGCACTGGCGCGCGGTGCGCCGCGGCGCGCGCGACGCACGCCGCGCGAACCTTGCCCCCCACCGTGCGGCGATGCCGCCGGTGACGTCTTGAACGGGCTGCGCGCATCGCGCGCGGCCACCCCCGGAGGGCTCGAAATGAAACAACCCCCACGCGCGCTTTGCGCGCTGCCCCCCGAGGGGGCGGTCTGCCTCCTTGGGGCGGCCCGGCGGAGGCTGACATGACCACAACGAAAGTCCACGTCCACCTGTTTTACGGCGCCGATCCGCGTACCTACCGGAAAGGCGAGAACATCGGCTGCCTGTACGGCTATCACCATGCCGAATCCGACGAATTCCGGCTGACCTATTCGCAGGACGGCGGCGAGAGCCGGGTCGCCAGCCTCGCGCGCCGCGCGCTGAAGGCGGCGCTCGGCTTCGACGTCGTGCATGCATGGCGCAACCGCGCCGCGCTGCTGAACACCGACGTGATCTGGACGCATACCGAGCAGGAGCATCTCGCCGCTGCGCTGATCCTGAAGCTCGCCGGCGCGCAGGGCAAGCGCCCGCTGCTGCTCGCGCAGAGCGTGTGGCTGTTCGACAAGTGGGGCAGTTTCGGCGGCGCGCGCCGCTGGCTGTACCGCAAGCTGCTCGCGCGCGCCGACGCGCTGACCACGCTCGCCCGCGACAACGCCGAGCTGTGCCGCCGCTACCTCGGGCGCGATGCCGAGTTCGTCTATTACGGGCTGAACACGCAGGATTTCCCGCTTACCGAGCCGCAGCAGTGGCAACCGAACCGGCCGCTGCGGATCGCGGCGATCGGCAACGACCGCGACCGCGACTGGCGCACGTTCCTCGCCGCGTTCGGCGGCGACGAACGCTACGACGTACGGCTCGCGACGCGGCGCCGCGTGCCGCGCGAGTGGCATGCGCCGAACGTGAAGATCGGCTCGGCGTCGGGGCTCGCGAAGCAGCACGAGCTGTACGCGTGGGCCGATGTGATCGTCGTGCCGCTGCGGCCGAACTTCCACGCGTCGGGCATCACCGTGATGCTCGAGGCGGCGGCCGTCGGCAAGCCGATGATCGTGTCCGACGTCGGCGGCCTCAGCGACTACTTCCCGCACGATACGGCCGCCTATGTGCCGGCGTTCGACGCGCAGGCGATGCGCCAGGCCGCCGATCGCTTCGTCGCCGATCCGGTCGCGGCGCTCGGCTGCGCGCGGGCCGCCGCCGCGTGCCTGCGCGAGCGCGACCTGACCACGCAGGCGTTCGCCGAGCAGCACGTGCGGATCACGCGCGACCTGCTGCGACGGCGCCGCACGCCGGCCGCCGCGGGCCTGGCGATGCCGCTTGCGGATTCGCGTCCGTCGTCGCGGTGAGAGCGGATCGATGAGTACGATTGCCGCCGAACGCGCACCGTCGCGCAACCGCAGCTGGTTTGCCGAACCGAAGCACTGGGCCGGGCAGGCCGGGCTGTGGTCGTTCACCGCCGTGCTGATCGCCGCGCACCAGGGCAAGGTGCTGACGCTCGCGTTTCCGGTGCTGGCGATCGCGGTGGGCATCTGGCTGTATTTCAAGAGCCCGGCGCGCTATGTCGGCTTCATGTGGTGGGTGTGGTTCCTGAGCCCGGAAGTGCGGCGTCTCGCCGACTGGTCGAAGGGCGCGTTCACGCCGACCAGCCTGATCCAGGTCGCGCCGCTCGCGGTGACGATGATCGCCGGCTTCGGGCTGATCCGGCATTACCGCGTGCTCGCGCAGCGGCGCGGGATTCCGGTGCTGCTGATGCTGTTCGGGCTTGCGTACGCCTATCTCGTCGGGATCGTGTCGAGCGGCGTGATGGCCGCGACCTACGACCTCGCGAACTGGGTGTACCCGGTGCTGATCGGCTTTCACATCATGGTCAACGCGCGCGACTATCCCGAGTACCGCGACGTGCTGCTGTCCACGTTCATGTGGGGCATGCTCGTGATGGGCGTGTACGGCGTCGTGCAGTACTTCGTGATGCCGCAGTGGGACGTGTTGTGGATGATCGGTTCGGACATGGGTTCGCAGGGCGAGCCCGTGCCGTACGGCGTGCGGGTATTCAGCACGATGAACTCGTCGGGGCCGTTCGCATTCGCGATGATGGGCGCGCTGGTGTTCGTGCTCGCGGCGCCGCAGAAGATCCGCTGGTTCGCGGGCGCGGCCGGGTTCGTGTCGTTCGCGCTGTGTCTCGTGCGTTCGACGTGGGGCGGCTGGGTGATCGCGCTCGCGATCCAGCTCGCGCAGTCGAACAACCGCGTGCGGATGCGGATCCTCATCAGCGGCGTCGTGCTGGTCGGGTTATGCGTGCCGCTGCTGACCGTCGGGCCGGTGGCCGATCGTCTCGGCCAGCGTCTCCAGTCGATCGTGAACCTGAAGGACGACCGCAGCTACGACGACCGCAACAAGTTCTACGCAACCTTCGCGCAGACGGCGTTTACCGACGTCGCCGGTGAGGGGATGGGCGCGACGGGCGCATCGACGAAGCTGTCGAGCGACAGCGGCGAGCTCGGCAAGTACGGCAGCTTCGACAGCGGCGTGATGAACGTGCCGTTCGTGCTCGGCTGGCCCGGCACGCTGCTGTATCTCGCCGGCGTCGTGATGCTTTTCGGCCGCACGCTGCGCGCAGCGTTCAAGCTGCGCAAGGACAAGTTCGTCGGCGCGTGCCTGAGCCTGTGCCTGTCGACGTTCGCGATGCTCGTGTTCACGAACTCGCTGATCGGCACGGGTGGCCTGCTGATGTTTACAGCCATTTTTTCGATACTTTCCGCGGCGCACTGGCAGAAGGCGCAACGCCTGCTGGCCGCCGCGCGTTCACGGGGAGGCGACCTTTGAGAATCGCGATCGTCACGCATGTCGTGCGACATAACGACGGGCAGGGCCGCGTCAATTACGAAATCGCGCGCGCGGCGCTGGCCGAGAACTACGAAGTCACGCTGGTCGCATCGCACGTCGCGCCCGAGCTGCTGGCCGACCCGCGCGTGCGCTGGGTGCCGGTGAAGGTCGGGCGCTTCTGGCCGTCGAATCTCGTCAAGCAGCAGGTGTTCGCGCTGAAGAGCGCGTGGTGGCTGCGCGCGCATCGCGGCGAGTACGACGTGCTGCACGTGAACGGCTTCATCTCGTGGATCAAGGCCGACGTGAACACCGCGCACTTCGTGCACGGCGGCTGGTTCAGGAGCCCGTACTATCCGTTCGGGCTCACGAAGGGGATGTGGTCGGCTTACCAGTACGTCTATACGCGCGTGAACACCGCGCTCGAGCGCTGGGCATACCGGCGTTCGCGTGCGATCACCGCGGTGTCGCAGAAGGTGGCCGACGAGATCGCCGCGCTCGGCATCGACAGCCGCAAGATCAGCGTGATCTACAACGGCGTCGACGGCAGTGCGTTCGCGGGTGCGCAGGCCGACCGCGCGGCGTTCAAGCTGCCGGACGACGCGTTCCTGCTGCTGTTCGTCGGCGACCTGCGCACGCCGCGCAAGAACCTCGGCACCGTACTGAAGGCGCTGACGAAGCTGCCGGCGAACGTCCATCTGGCGGTGGCAGGCTATCTGCCCGGCAGCCCGTATCCGGACGAGGCGCGCGCGCTCGGCATCGATTCGCGCGTGCATTTCCTCGGCCTCGTGAAAAACATGCCGACGCTGATGCGCTCGGTCGATGCATATGTATTCCCGTCGCGCTACGAAGCGATGAGCCTGTCGCTGCTCGAGGCGATGGCGGCCGGACTGCCGGTCGTCACCGCGCGCACCGCGGGCGGCGCGGAAATCATCACGCGCGAATGCGGGATCGTGCTGGAGGATCCGGACGATCCCGCCGCGCTCGCGCAGGCGATCGGTTCGCTCGCGGCGTCGCGCGACACCTGCCGCGCGATGGGCGGCGCGGCTCGCGAACTGATGACCCGTTTCGGCTGGGCGCACATGGGTGCCCAGTACGTCGCGCTCTACCGGCGCATCGGCCAACCCACGCAGCCGTCCGCGTTCGAGCGGGTCGAGCATGCAGTCACGCAGGAGCAATCGTGATGTCCCAATCTTCCCGGCCGATCAAATCGTTGCAGATCGGTATGCACTGGTTCCCCGAACGTGCGGGCGGCCTCGACCGGATGTACTACTCGCTCGTCGGCGCGCTGCCGGGCGCGGGCGTGGAGGTGCGCGGGCTCGTCGCAGGCTCGCCGAAGGTCGCCGACGACACGGGCGGCGCGATCCAGGGCTTCGGTCCCGCGTCGCAGACGCTCGCGCGCCGGATGCTCGCCGCGCGCCGCGCGCTGCGCGAGGAGATCCGCAGCGAGCGGCCGGACGTGATTTCTTCGCACTTCGCGCTGTACACGTTCCCGGGCCTCGACGTGACGCGCGGGATTCCGCAGGTGTCGCACTTCCAGGGGCCGTGGGCCGACGAAAGCCAGGTCGAGGGCGCCGCGTCGCTCGGGCAGCGCGCGAAGCGCTATCTCGAGCAGGCCGTCTATACGCGCTCGTCGCGGCTGATCGTGCTGTCGCAGGCATTCGGCCAGATCCTGACGAACCGCTACGGGATCGAGCCGTCGCGCGTGCGCGTGATTCCCGGCTGCGTCGATACCGCGCAGTTCGACACGCCGCTCACGCCCGCCGAGGCGCGGCACAAGCTGCAACTGCCGCAGGATCGGCCGATCGTGCTGGCCGTGCGCCGGCTCGTGCGGCGCATGGGGCTGGAGGACCTGATCGACGCGATCGGCCTCGTCAAGCACCGTCACCCGGACGTGTTGCTGCTGATCGCCGGCAAGGGCAAGATCGGCGAGGAATTGCAGCAGCGTATCGACGCGGCGGGGCTGCAGGACAACGTGAAGCTGCTCGGCTTCGTGCCCGACCATCATCTCGCGGCGCTGTACCGCGCGGCGACGGTCAGTGTCGTGCCGACGGTCGCGCTCGAAGGCTTCGGGCTGATCACCGTCGAATCGCTCGCGTCCGGCACGCCCGTGCTGGTCACGCCGGTCGGCGGGCTGCCGGAGGCGGTGGCCGGGCTGTCCAACGATCTCGTGCTGCCGTCGACCGGCGCGGACGCGATCGCGGAAGGGCTCGGCGGCGCGCTGTCGGGTGCGATCGCGCTGCCCGACGAGGCCGCGTGCAAGCGTTATGCGCGCGATCATTTCGACAACGCGGTGATCGCGCGGCGCGTCGCCGGCGTGTACGAAGAGGCGATCCAGGCGGCAGGTTGAGCGCCCGCGGCGCGCACCGTGCGTGCCGTACCGAAGGTCGAACCGGTGCGCGTGCGCGGCCGGTTCGCGCACCGGCCGCCCGCTATGGGCGCGCCGGCTTTCCCCTCCCGATCCGCATCGCCGGCACGCGTCACGCGCGCCTGAGCGTCGCGGCCCACACGCCGAGCGCGGCCACGCTCACGACCGCGCCGAGCGCGCAGACGCCCGGCCATCCGGCGCGCGCATACATCATCGTCGACGCAATCGCGCCGAGCCCGCTGCCGGCCGAGTAGAACAGCATGTAGCAGCCGACGAGCCGTGCATGCGCGTCGGGCCGCGTGCCGAGAATCATGCTCTGGTTGACGACGTGGACGGCCTGCCCGCCGACGTCGAGCAGCACGATGCCGACGATCAGCAGTGCAATCGACGTATTGCCGAACGCGAGCGGCAGCCATGAGCACGCGAGCAGCGCGAGCGCGGCGCCGGTCGTCGCTTCGCCGCGCCCGCGATCGGCAAGCCGGCCCGCGCGCGTGGCCGCCGCCGCGCCCAGTGCGCCGACGAGGCCGAACGCACCGATCTGCGTATGCGACATCGAATGCGGCGGTGTGCTCAGCGGCAGCACCAGCGCGCTCCAGAAGATGCTGAACGCCGCGAACATCAGCAACGCGATCGCGCCGCGCACGCGCAGCACGCGGTCGTCACGCAGCAGCGACACCATCGATCGCAGCAGCGCCGCGTAACCGATGCGTTCGCGCGGCCCGTTCGTGTCGGGCAACAGCCGCGACAGCACGGCGAGCATCGCGATCGCGAGCGCACCCGAGAAGAGATAGACCGCGCGCCAGCCGGCAATATCGGTGACGACGCCGGCCACCGAGCGCGCGGCCAGCAGCCCGATCACGACGCCGCCCTGCGCGGCGCCCACCACGCGCCCGCGTTCGCCGGCGCCCGCGAGCGCGGCCGAGCACGCGATCAGCCCTTGCGTCATCGCGGTGCCGAGCAGCCCGACCGCGACCATCCCCGCCAGCAGCGCGATGCGCGTCGATGCCGCCGCCACGCCGATGCAGGCCGCCATCAGCAGCAGAAGCTGCACGGCGATCAGGCGTTTGCGGTTCAGCAGATCGCCGAGCGGCACGACGAACAGCAACGCGAGCGCGCAGCCGAGCTGCGTGGCGGTGATGACGCCGCCGACCGCGGCTTGCGACACGTCGAAATCCCGCGCGATCGAATCGAGCAGCGGCTGCGCGTAGTAGACGTTCGCGACGCTCGCCGCGCAGCAGACGGCCAGCAGCGAGACGCGGGCCGCGGACAGGCGGTCGTCGCCGGCCGGATGCGCCGTGTGCGATGCATTCGCTGCATTCGACGCAGCGGTGCTTGAATGACAGGAAGGCGCCATCGGTTTCCTCACGCAAAGTAGTTGCAATTTGAAACTGGTGTGAGTGTAGGGAAAGTAGTTTTAAAATGCAACCTGTTGTGCGGCGGGCGACGGGCCCGCGCACGGACGGCCGGCGCTGCCGCGAGGGCGGCCGGCTAGACTGCGGAGAGGAACATGGCCAGGCAGAAAAGTCTTGCGGATTCGCCGTGCCCGGTGGCGCGGGCGACCGATATCGTCGGTGATCGCTGGGCGCTGCTGATCGTGCGCGATGCGTTCGACGGCGTGCGCCGCTTCGGCGATTTCCGCGCGAGCCTCGGCGTCGCGAGCAACATCCTGTCCGACCGGCTCAGGATGCTGGTGGACGCCGGCGTGTTCGACGTCGTGCCGGCGTCGGACGGTACCGCGTATCAGGAGTACGCGCTGACCAAAAAGGGCGAGGGGCTGTTTCCGGTCATCGTGATGCTGCGGCAGTGGGGCGAGGCGAACCTGTTCGCGCGCGGCGAGCCGCATTCGGTGCTGGTCGACCGCAATACGGGGCGCGCGATCCGCAAGCTCGCGCTGCGGCACGACGATGGCCGGCCCGTGAAGGCGGCCGAGACGGTCGTGAGGAAGGTCGGCGACGAAGCGGGCGCGACGCGGCGGTGAGCACGACGCGCTATGGCGCGGATTGCGAGCGGAAACGAAGCGGGGCGACGAAGGTTGCGGCCGGACCGGCTCGAACGCGGTTTGCCGAACCGTGCGGCTACGTGGATTGACGCGTGTTCAGGGCGACGGATTCGCGCTCAATGCCGCTCGCCGCGCCAGCGTCCCGGCGCAACGCCGAAGCGCTTCGTGAACGCATGCGTGAACGTGCTTTGATCCGCAAAGCCGACCATGCCCGCGATGTCGACGAGCGGATGCCGGCCATCTGCGAGCAGTACGACCGCCGCGTCGAGCCGCAGCCGCTGCAAATAACGATGCGGCGTTTCGCCGAACGCGTCGACGAACAGTTGATGAAACCGGCGCATCCCGTAGCCGCAGTGCGCGGCGAGATCGGCGATGCGCAGCGGCTCGGCGAGCCGCGCGCGCAGCCAGCGGTCGATGCGCGCGAAATCGAGGCCCGACGCGGGCGCGGCGATGCCGGCATCGTCGATGAGCGCGCCGCACAGGCGTGCTGCGGCCTGCCACTGGAAACGGTGCGCGGCTGCCTGCCGTGCGTCGCCGACCGGCGCATCGAGTTGCGCGGTCGCGGCCGCGACCTGCGCGACGAGCGCCGTCAGGGCCGGATCGATCGACACGGCGCGTGCGCGGTCGAACAACCGCTGCGGCACCGCGAGCGATGCCGCGGGCAGGTCGATCACGAGCTGGCGATTGTCGCCGAGGCCCGCATAGTCGTGGCGCGCGCCGGCCGGAATCAGCCACGCCGCGTGCCGGTCGATGCGCTGGCCGATCCCGTCCACCGCCATCACCATCGCGCCATCGACGCCGAGCACGACCTGGTGGAAGTCGTGCACGTCCGACGCTTCGCACGTGTCGTAGCGGCGCAGCGCGATGGCGGGGGAGGCGATGCGTTCCATCGGAAGGAGACGGCCGGGTGCGTCGTCAGACGTCGAGCAGTTCGACTTCGAACACGAGCGTCGCATTCGGCGGAATCACGCCGCCTGCGCCGCGCGGGCCGTAGCCGAGTTGCGGCGGGATCGTCAGGCGGCGCACGCCGCCGACCTTCATGCCCTGCACGCCTTCGTCCCAGCCCTTGATGACCATGCCGCCGCCGAGCACGAACGCGAACGGGTCGTTGCGGTCCTTGCTCGAATCGAATTTCTGACCGTCGGTCAGCCAGCCCGTGTAGTGGACGCTGACGGTCTTGCCGGCTTGCGCTTCCGCGCCGGTGCCTTCGGTCAGGTCTTCGTATTTGAGGCCCGATTCGGTCGTGATGACAGACATGACTACTCCTGAAAGAGGGTTGCGTAAGACCGCTATTGTAGGCGAGCCCGCAGCGGGCCGTCGCACGTGGCTTTCACCCGCCGGTACGCGTGTCGCGGACGGCTGCGAGGCGCCGCGCCCGCGATCGCCGAAAATGCAAATGGAACGCGTGTTTGAATTTTTCTCGTGCCGCGCGACCGAGGTTGCACCGTGCGAGTGCGCCGCGCGTATGAATCGGTGCTGCCGGGGCGGTATGCCATATGCCGCGCGCCGCCGCCGGATTCGTCGAAATGCCCGTCGCGCGGGGCGTTCGGGCAGATGGCGAGTCGCAGCGCCGAGCGCCTCGCGTCGCTTGCAGGCCGTTCGAATCGCGGCCCGCCCGGGCGTTGTTCGAACGTCGTTTTTCCCGCCTTTCCGACCGTGGCCTGTTTGGAAGCGCGCATCTACCGCGCGGCTTGCGCGCGTCGGCGCGGGCGGCCTATCTTTACATTTGTCGATGTCAAGATTTTGGCGGTGCGCGATGCGCCGCCGGGGCCTGCGCCGGCCGCGTCGGACGACGCGCCGGGCCGCTCCGGAACAGGAGAACGATGAACATGAAGTCAGCCGCTTCCGCTACCGCAGCCGGGATCATGCCGGTGCGCCGCGACCTGCGCTTCGATCTGCCGGTCGAACGCGCGAAGGACTGGCATGGCCTCGGGTCGCACGTGACCCATTTCTTCAACGCGCTGTCGCTGCTGTTTCCGGCCGGCGAGCGCTTCTTCATGGACTCGGTGCGCCATTACCGTGACCGGATCGACGATCCCGTGCTGAAGCAGCAGGTGCTCGGCTTCATCGGCCAGGAAGCGATGCATACGCGCGAGCACGTCGAATACAACGAGCTGATGCAGGCGAACCGTTTGCCCGCGCGCAAGCTCGACAAGCGCGTGTGGGCGGTGCTCGGCTACATGAAGCGCAAGCTGCCGCATTCGGTGCAGCTCGCGCAGACGGTCGCGGCGGAGCACTATACGGCGATGCTCGCCGAATGGCTGCTGCGCGACCCGACGCGCCTCGAAGGCTCGGTCGAAGGCTACCGGCAGATGTGGATATGGCACGCGCTCGAGGAAACCGAGCACAAGGCCGTGTCGTTCGACGTGTGGAATGCCGTGATGAAGCCGGGACTGCGGCGTTACCTGATCCGCATCGGCGTGTATCTGCTGACGACGCTGACGTTCTGGCCGGCCGTGTGCCTGATGCACGCGACGCTGTTGTGGCGCGATCGCGGCGCCGGACATCAGGTGCGCGGGATGCTGCGGACGATCGCGTTCCTGTACGGGCCGCGCCGCGGGCTGTTCCCGCGCATCGCGGGTGAATGGCTGAGCTTTTTCCGGCCGGGCTTCCATCCATGGGATCACGACAACCATCACCATCTCGCGCGGGTCGACGCGCTCGTTGCCACCTACGGCGAACACGGCGGTACGCCGGTCGGCCGCGGCCGCGCGAACGCGCTGGCGCCGGTCGCATCGGGCCGCTGACACAATCCGTTTCTGACACGAGCCGTCGCGCTGCCATGGACGGCGTCGGGCCGCGCATGTTGCGTTCCTGCATCATGCCGGCTTCCTCCGACGATTGACCGAAATCAACCGGAACCGGTTGCGCGGGCATCCGGCTGTCCGGCCGACCGGCCGCGCACACCCCCGCCGGCGTACCGATTCTGCGTGCGCCGCATCGCACCCTAACGCCGCGCGCCAGCACCGGCGCGGCTTTGCGCACAGCGCGCCTGCCCGTTCCGGGTTCGCGCCGCGCCCGCCACCGGGATAACACCCATCTAGCCGCAGGCCGGCCGCGTCGATATACCGTTCATGACAACCTCAATCTCATGCACGATTCATGCGCAGGGGGATTTTATTCGGACGGAAATGCGGCCAATATGTCAGTTCGATCGTGGTCCGTCGTATGCGTCGGCGAGCCGGCGCACGATACCAACGCCAAGCGGGGAACAACGATGGTTGCAAGGTCACCCGACGCAAACGGGAATGCGGCGCCCGAGACGACGCCCGTGTCCGTCACCGCTCCAGAGGCCGGCCGCAAGCTGTTCGTGATCATGCGTACGCCCGACGAGCCGCTGCTTGCGCAACTGCGGGGGCTCGGCTGGGAGATCACGGTCGCGAAGACAGCCGGCGCTGCGCAGAACATGACGTCCGGCGTAATCGTCGCCGCCGGGCTGGTCGATTTCACCGGGTTCACGTCGCGCGACTATCCGGCGCTGAAAGCGTGTCTGAGCCAGCCTGCGATCGGCTGGATTTCGATCGCGCAGGCCGGCATCACGATCGGTCCCGCCGTGCGCGAACTGATCCGCAGCTATTGTTTCGATTACGTGACGCTGCCGCTGCCCTACGAATGGATTTCGCATGTGCTCGGCCATGCGCGCGGGATGGCCGCGCTCGACCGCGTCGACGGCGCAGCCTATGCGGCGTCGATCGGCGAGCACGGCATGATCGGCAACTGCGAGGCGATGCAGCAGCTGTTCAGCACGATCCGCAAGGTCGCGAAGACCGACGCGAGCGTATTCATCTCCGGCGAGTCGGGCACCGGCAAGGAGCTGACGGCGCTCGCGATTCACGAGCGCTCCGGCCGCGGCAAGGGGCCATTCGTCGCGATCAACTGCGGGGCGATTCCGCATCACCTGCTGCAGTCGGAGCTGTTCGGCTATGAGCGCGGCGCGTTCACCGGCGCGAACCAGCGGCGCGTGGGCCGGATCGAATCGGCGAACGGCGGCACGCTGTTTCTCGACGAGATCGGCGACATGCCGGTCGAGAGCCAGGCGAGCCTGCTGCGCTTCCTGCAGGGAGGGAAGATCGAGCGGCTCGGCGGACAGGAATCGATCGCGGTCGACGTGCGGATCATCTCGGCGACGCACGTGGATCTCGACGGCGCGGTCGAGACCGGGCGCTTCCGCGCGGATCTCTATCACCGCCTGTGCGTGCTGCGCATTCACGAACCGCCGCTGCGCGCGCGCGGCAAGGACATCGACATCCTCGCGCATTACGTGCTGCAGAAGTTCAAGGCCGACAGCGGCCGCAAGATCAGCGGCTTCACGTCGGCCGCGCTCGACGCGATGCGCCGCTACGAGTGGCCCGGCAATGTGCGCGAGTTGATCAACCGCGTGCGGCGCGCGATCGTGATGGCCGAGAGCCGTCTGCTGACGCCGCACGATCTCGGGCTCGAGACGCCGGGCGAAACCGAACCCGTGACGCTCGAACAGGCGAGGGCGCTCGCCGAGCGCACCGCGATCGAGAATGCGCTGCTGCGCAACGATCACCGGATCAACAAGGCTGCCGCCGAACTCGGCATTTCGCGCGTGACGCTCTACCGGATGATGATCGAGCACGGGCTGAACGATCACGACAACAACGGCGGGCACGACGGCGCGCCGTCCGGCGACGCGGGGCATCAGCGCGTCGGGTGAGCGGCGCGTCAAGCGCGTGAACCGGTTCGGTGTCGGGGTTCAGCGATACGTCCGGAGCCGATGCAGCACGAACGTGACGGGCGGCACGCACAGCACGACCGCGACGACGCTCCATGCGCGCAAGCCCGAGCATCGCGGTGCCGTGCGCGAGCAGCATCGTGACGACGAGGCCGGCCCGCGCACGACCGGCGGCTCCGATGCCGCCGACGGCATGTAAAGCGCATGAAACGTTTCGCGTCGGCAACCGGGCGAATTTCCGCGGCGAATCGGGCCGATCGGAACGGTGCCGGCCGGTAAAAATTCCATGTCGATTGTTCAGCCTTATCCCGCAAGGCTCGACCGCCACGCGCCGGCACATGCCGCGCGCCGCATGTTTCAGATTCGCAACTTCCGGCATTCCGCGCCCGTTCCGGCCGTCGTCCCGCGCGCCGAACCCCTTGTGCGGATGGGCTCGCGCGAAGCTGGCCCGCTCCTTGCGGATATGAACGTACGAAAGTCGACGACGCGAGGTCCGGCCGGTTCTGCAGCGAATCCTGTCAGTACCGGCCAGGACGCAGTCCGCGGGGATGCGGCGGCGGAGCGCGGCGCAGCAGCCGCGTTCCGGCGAGCATGGAACGTTGTCGCCTGATCGTCGGGGCACCGGCATCGTCCGGTTGCCGGAACAAGCATCAGACTGAAAACGGGGTAGAAAAATGATCGATCGCCACACGCCGCGGCTCGCAGGCCGCGATCGCAGTGATGCGGGGCATCGCCGGTCGAGAGTCGTTCTCGCAGCCGGCCGGCATGCATCGACAGGCCATCTCTCCGCGCCCGGTGCGAGGCGGATCCGGCTGATTGCCGGTCATCCGCGCCGGGTCGGCACTTTCCTGCACCCAGACCCGATTCGAAAGGGCATGTGCACACGGGCGCCGGTATCGCGACGCCCGATCTTCGGCTACTGAATTCGCACGATATCCGGTCGCGTTACCCATCGTTCGCGCGAACCGGTGCAATTGATCTGCAATCCGAATCAGGTTCGATACGTTGAGCAGTGCACGCGACGGAGGATGAACTCGATGCGGCGGCGAACGGCGCAATGTCGTCGCCGCCCGGTGGTGAGGGGAGGGGCGGTCGGACGCGCGCGACGGGAGTGTCGCCCGTACGCGCGCGACGCCGTTTCAGCCGCCGTAGATGTCGAAGTCGAAGTACTTCGACGCGAGCCGCTTGTAGGTGCCGTCCTTGACCATGTCGACGATCGCGCGGTCGATCTTCGCCTTCAGGTCGGTGTCTTCCTTGCGCAGCCCGATGCCGGCGCCGATGCCGAGCACCTTCTCGTCGACGAGTTCGGGCCCGACGAACTGGTAGTTCGCGCCGCGCGGAGATTTCAGGAATCCGATCGCGGCCTGCACTTCATCCTGGAGCGCCGCGTCGAGGCGGCCCGAGGTCAGGTCCGCATACACGCCGTCCTGGTTCTGGTACGACACGACGTTCGCGCCTTGCTTGCCCCAGTACGCTTTCGCATAGCTTTCCTGCGTCGTGCCCTGCTCGACGCCGATCGACTTGCCCTTCAGCGATTCGGCCGTCGGCAGCAGCGGCGAGCCCTTCTTCACGACGAGCCGCGTCGGCTGGTTGTAGATCTTCGTCGTGAAGCCGATCTGCTCCGCGCGCTGCGGCGTGATCGACATCGACGACAGCACCGCGTCGAACTTCTTCGCCTTCAGCGCCGGAATCATCCCGTCGAAATCGTTCTCGAGCCACACGCACTTCGCCTTCAGGCGCGCGCAGATCTCGTTGCCGAGGTCGATGTCGAAGCCGACGAGCTTGCCGTCGGGCGCCTTCGACTCGAACGGCGCGTAGCTGGCGTCGGTGCCGAAGCGGATCGTGGTCCAGTCCTTCGCGGCGGCGGGGCCTGCGGATACCGCGAGCAGGGCGATCGAAACAGCGGCAATCAGTCTCTTCATGGTGCGTTCCTTGGCGGGGTGCTTCCGGTTCTGTGCGACACGGTTCCGCGGACACGAACCGCGTCTGCACGCGGTGTCCGCATGGCCATTAACGCAGAAAATAAAATTTGAGTCCAGAATGGACAAAAAATATCGTTTTGCCGGAAGAAATGGCCGATCGCCGGGTGTCGACCCTTGCAAAAATACGAAAATGGACTAGTCTTGTTAGTGAATTCATTTCGAGACTAACGATCATGTCACAGCCTGCCTACGATTCGCATTCCGCCCCGCCGCAGGCTTCGTTTGCGCAGATGTCGGCGGCCGGCCTGCGTGCGTTTTTCAACATCGCGCGCGACTGGGAACTGACGATCGACGAGCAGATCGTGCTGCTCGGGTCGCCCGGCCGTTCGACGTTCTTCAAGTGGAAGGCGGCGCCGGAGTCGGCGCGGCTGCCGCGCGATACGCTCGAGCGGCTATCGCTGCTGCTCGGCATCTACAAGGCGCTGCAGATCCTGCTGCCGCAGCCGGCCGCGGCCGACGCATGGGTCAAGCGGCCCAACGATGCGGCGCCGTTCGGCGGCAAGCGCGCACTCGACCGGATGCTGGCCGGCAATGTCGGCGATCTGGTCGCCGTCCGGCAATATCTCGACGCGATGCGAGGTGGCTGGGCGTGACGATGCCGATCGAAGCAAAACAATGGCCCACGACCGCCGTCGACTGGGCGCCTGCCTATCGTGTGATCCCCACCCGTTTTCCAGCGATCAACCTGTTCGACCGCGTCGCGTCGGCGGACGATTTCAACGCGCTGTACGCGCTCGAATCGCTGACCAACGACCGCATCCGCAACGAAGTCGGCACGCTCGACCTCGTGCCGCCCGCCGAGCGCCGCTACGGGCTGGGCTGGGGGCCGATCATGGCCGCGTTCACGCACCTGAATCCGCAGGGCAGCCGCTTTTCCGACGGCAGCTACGGCGTGTTCTACTGCGCCCGCTCGCGCGACACCGCGATCGCCGAAACGCGCTATCACGGCGCGCTGTTCCTGGCCGCGACGAAGGAGCCGCCGATGCGGCAGCAAATGCGGCTCTACACGGTGTTCGCGCAGGGCGACGTGGTCGACGTGCGCACGTGGCCGCAGCGCGATCCCGCATTGCTGCATCCGCTCGATTACAGCGCGGGGCAGGCGCTCGGCCGCGCGGTGCGCAACGCGGGCGGCGCGGGGATCGTCTATCCGTCGGTGCGCGACCCGGGCGGCGAGTGTCTGGCTGCATTCCGCACCGCGCTGCTGCGCGACTGCCATCACGCGGCCTACCTCGAATACAACTGGAACGGCTCGGCCGTCGACGCGGTGTTCGAACTGAACCAGGTTGGCTAGGGCTCGCTCGCGGGCCGATGCGGGCGCGACGGCATCACGGCAGCGGCCAGTCGCCCGCGTGGCGTTCGCGCGCCTCGGCCTGCGTCATCGACCACGTGCTGCCGGTGCGCGGCTCGGCGAGCGTGAGCCGCCCGGACGGCGCGAACGCGCCGGTGTCGATGAACCACTGCGCGCCGATCCGCTGCGGTGCGCGCACGGGCGTGTGCCCGGTGCAGGTCAGCGACAGTCCGGCCTGCCGCGCCGGATCGGCGAGCCCCTGGACCAGATCGCGGCCCCAGATCAGTCGCTCGCGCACGTCGTGCGAATAGCTGCCCGTATCGAGGTCGGCGTCCGACCCGAAAAATTCCGCATGCAGCACGTTGAAGCGCTCGGGGCCGTCGCCGATCACGCGCACCAGCGGCAGCGCGTCGACGCGTGCCGCATGCGCGTGCAGCCGCTCCGGCGGCAGGTCGGCGCCCCAGTCGCCGCCGATCCCGCGCCACGCGTCGGGCGACAGCTTGCCGCGCGACACGAGGCTCAGCACTTCCTCGTGATTGCCGCGCACGACGTGGCACCACGGGCGGTCGAGCAGGTCGAGCGCGGTTTCGGACGCGGGGCCGCGGTCGACGAGATCGCCGACCGAGAACAGGCGGTCGCGGGCCGGATCGAAGCGGATGTCGTGCAGCAGCGCGCGCAGCACGTCCACGCAGCCGTGCAGGTCGCCGACGACGAAGTCGCGGCCGGCCGTGTTCGCGGGGTGGCGGCAGAGGGAGGCGGTGGCAGTCATCCCACTATCTTAGGCGCTCGTGCCCGTCGCCACGTCGCGATGGAATGGCGATAATCGGGGCGCGGTACCCGCCGGCGCGGCGCAGCCGGCCGCCCCGCGTACCGTTCGAACCCTTTCCATCCGCTTTCGGAATCACACGATGACGTTTTATCCGCAGGTATTACGCAACCGGCCGCGCATGGTCGCGGCGTTCGTCGCGGGCTTGCTGTGCGCGGTGCTGCTGCCGTTTCCGCTGCGTCTGACCGCGCGTACGCTGATCGGCTGGGATTGCGCGGTCTGGCTGTATCTCGTGCTGATGTGGGTGCGCATGGTCACCGCGCATCATCACAAGGTGCGCGAAGTCGCGATCCGCGAGGACGAAAACGCGACGACCGTGCTGACCGTCGTATGCCTCGCGACCGTCGCGAGCGTGGCCGCGATCGCGATCGAGCTCGCGACCGCCAAGAGCGTCGGCTTCCGCGCGGGGCTCAGCCATTACGCGATCACGGGCGCGACGCTGTTCGGCGCGTGGTTCCTGATTCCGACGATCTTCACGCTGCACTATGCGCGGCTCTATTACGGCTCGCCGAGCAGCGACCGCGCGCTGCGTTTCCCGGACCGGAACCCCGAACCCGATTACTGGGATTTCCTGTATTTCGCGTTCACGCTCGCGGTCGCATCGCAGACCGCCGACATATCGCTGGCAAACCGCTCCGCGCGGCGCGCGGTGCTCGCGCAGTCGATCCTGTCGTTCTACTTCAACATGGCCGTGCTCGGGCTGTCGATCAACGTCGCGGCGGGGTTGCTGAGTTGACGCCGGCTACTTGAGCAGGTCGTACGGACCGCCGCGTTCCAGTGCCCGCCGGTACGCCGGCCGCGCGTGGATCGTGTCGAGAAAGCGCGCGATCGCGGGATACTGGCTGCCGCCGCCGCGCGCGGTCGCGGCTTCGAGCGGGAAACTCATCTGGATGTCGGCCGCGCTGAAGCCGTCGCCGACGAACCAGCCGGTGCGATTCAGCGCGCCGTCGATATGGCCGAGATGCAGCGCGATCTGCGGATCGACGAAGCCCGACTGCAGCGTGGCGGCGATCTTGCGCGCGATCGGCCGCGCGAAGAACGGCATCGGCGCATGCGCGATCCGCAGCGCGACGAGCTTGAGCAGCAGCGGCGGCATCACCGACCCTTCCGCGTAGTGGAGCCAGTACGTGAAGTCGTGCCGCTCGGGCGTGCCGGGCGGCGGCGCGAGGCGCCCGTTGCCGTAGCGTTCGACCAGGTACTCGATGATCGCGCCCGATTCGGCGAACGTGCGGCCTTCGTCGGTGACGACGGGCGACTTGCCGAGCGGATGGATCGCGCGCAGCGCGGGCGGCGCGAGCATCGTTTTCGGATCGCGCTCGTAGCGCACGATCTCGTACGGCACATCCAGTTCTTCGAGCAGCCAGAGCACGCGCTGCGAGCGCGAGTTGTTCAGGTGATGGACGGTGAGCATGTCGAGGCCGGAAGGGGGCGGGAACGACATCATACCCAGCGCGCGCGGCGTGTACGCGAATCGCGCCGCCGGCCGTTTCGAACTGCTTCGAACCGCTTCGATCCGTTATGCGCGCCGCACCGCGATCCACGCACCCCAGAACAGGCTCGCGAAAAAGCGCAGCGGTGCATCGAAGCCCGCATCGCGCAGCAGGCTGAACACGGCTTCCTCGGATGCGGGCGGATCGGCGCCTTGCAGGATCTTCGCGAGTTGCGCGCGCACGGCGTCGGGCGTGGCGCCCTTCATGCGCCAGCGCTGCTGCCACGCGTCGAGCAGGCGAGGGTGGTCCGCGTAGCGGCGATGATTGCCGGCGAGCACGAGCGGCGCGCCGGGCGTCAGGCGTCGCGCGATCGCGTGCAGCACGCCGATCAGCATTGCGCCGTCGAACTCGGGGGCGTCGGGCAGCGCATCGACATCGTCCTCGACGAACGCCGTGCGCGCACCGAAGCCGGCGGTTTCGACGTTCGTGCGCGCGAGCGCGAGCATCGGCGCGGACGGGTCGACGGCCGTGAATTGCCAGCCCGGCTCGAGCGCGGCCGCCACGCAGATTTCCTGCCCCGTGCCGCCCGCGCCCGCGACGAGTATCCGCGCATCGGGCACGCCGATCGCCGACGCGAGCATGCACGCGGCGAGTTCGTGGCAGGCATCGTAGCCGGCGAGCGCGATGCGCGATTGCTCGGCGTATTCGTGTGCGCGTGCCGGATCGAATTTCGCGGCGCTGGCGGGAAGCGACATGGCGGGTTCCTCGGGTCGGGCGCGGACGACGTGTCCGCGAGCATGGCGCAGAGCGTAAGCGTGCGTGGCCGACGCAACAAGGCGAGCGGTCATTCCGGTATGCCGACTACCCGATTCGGCAAGCGTCGGGCTGCCGATTTTCCGGGGGTCGATTCGCATTTAAAAATGTCTGACCATGATGCATCGCGGTGGCGAATCCGGCGCATACTCGATTCTCTCCCCCCGCCTGGCCGTCGCATGCCGGGCCCCGATGCGCCGCGCCAGTGGCGCGGCCATGCCGCTCGGCACGCACGAGGAGCGCATGATGTCCGATTGTCCGCACGATCCGTACGCGCAGCACTATATTCATTGTTTGCCGTTTGGCGCGCAGCCCTGTGGCGCGCTCGGCACGACACCGCGCACGCATTTTCGCGTGTGGGCGCCGGGCAGTACGCAGGTCCAGCTCGAACTCGATACCGGCTACGGCCCGACGCTCGTCCCGATGAAGGCCGCCGGCCCGAACTGGTTCGAAGTGTTCGCCGATTGCGGCGCGGGTGCGCGTTACCGCTATCGCCTCGACGATGCCGTGTCGATTCCCGATCCCGCGTCGCGTTCGCAACCCGAAGGGCTCAACGGCCCGAGCGAGGTTGTCGATCCGCGCGCGTTCACGTGGCGCAACACGTTCTGGCGCGGGCGCGCGTGGGAAGACATGGCGCTCTACGCGATTCGCCCGCACGCGGTGGGCGGCTTCGCCGGCGTGCGTCGCCGCCTGCCGCAGCTCGCGCGCCTGGGCGTGACCGCGCTGGAACTGCTCGCATCGCCGCACGACAGCCTGCCGTTCGCGCCGCTTGCGGCCGAAGGCGGCCCCGATGCGCTGAAGGCGCTGATCGACGACGCGCACGGCTACGGCTTCGCGGTGCTGCTGGAACTCGACTACGCGCGCTTCGGCAGCGGCACCGACGCGCTGCGCCACTTCGCGGAGCCGTTCTTCCATATGCGCGACGATCCGCTGCAGGCGCCGCCGCTGGCGCTCGATCATCCGGACGTCTGCGATTTCTTCTGCGACAACGCGCTGTACTGGATCGACGAATACCGTTGCGACGGGCTGCGCCTGCGCGAGGCCGACCGGATCGGCGTGTCTTGGCTGCGCGAGATCGCGGACCGCGTGCGCGCGGCCGTGCCGGCCGACCGGTTCATCCATCTCGTGCTCGGCAGCGAGCGGCATCCGGCGCATCTCGCCGATACCCATTTCGATGCGCAGTGGAATGGTTGCGGCGAACGCGCGCTACACCGGCTGACGGGGCGCGACGCGTCGGCCCACGAAGGCATTTCCACACACCAGTCGATCCACACGCTCGCCCGCGCGCTGACCGCGGCCGGCGCGGCGTTTCAGCCGGCCGCGCCGGCAGAAGGCATGGCCGCCGAACCCGGGCTGTCGTTGACGTCGCTGGTGCTGTCCGATGGCGCGTGGCGCGACTGCGGTCAGGGCGAGCGAGGGCAAGAGGCCGGCCTGGCCGGGCTCGCGCTGTCGCTGCTCACGCCGCAGATCCCGCTGATCTTCGACGAAACCGCGCGCGACGCCGATCGCGCGCATTTCGTGCAGTCTGCGCTCGCGGTGCGCGCGAAGCTGATCGCGCCGCGGCTGTCCGATTGCCGGCCGCAGGACGCGCATGCGCTGAAGGCGGACGGCGACGGGGATGCCGACGCGCTGCTCGCGTCATGGCGTCTTGCCGACGACGAGACGCTGACGATCGCACTGAACCTGTCGCCCGATGCGGTGCCGTTCGATGCGCCGAGAGGGCAGGTCGTGTTCGAGACGCCGGCGCGCGCGCGCGACCGGATCGATGAGGGGGAATTGCCGCCGTATTCGCTCGTTGCGTGGCTGACGGGCGACGTCAACCGGTACGCGCTCACGCACGACGTGCGTCGCATCGATGACGGCTCGTGGCGTGGAGCGCGACCGAACCTGAACGCCTGAAGCGCGCCTGCGTGCGCGAGCAGGTGGTTGTCCGAACGGCCGGGCGCATCCGCGCCCGGCGGCTGCACTGCCGGCTCCCCGAGTTACCAGAACCCGCGAATACCCGCGATGCCGTACGCGCCGTGACGGCGCGCGTTGTCGAGATGCGCGCGCGTCATCCCGCCGAGCGCGTAGACGGGCATCGCGGCCTGCGCGGCCAGCGCGTCGAATCGGCTCCAGCCGAGCGCCGGCGCACCGGGGTGGCTGAGCGTCGGCAACACGGGCGATAGCGTGACGAAATCCGCGCCGGCGCGTGCGGCCAGCCGCAGGTCGTCGTGCGTGTGGCAGGCGGCGGACACCCATCGTCCGGCCGGCAACGGCCGCTGCGCGGCGGCGCGCAACGCGGCGCCGTCGAGATGCCAGCCGGCGCCGTCGAGCCGCATCACGCCGGCCGCATCGATCGGGCCGTTCAGCATCAGGTGCGCGCCGGCTGCATCGCAGCGCGCGAGCGCCGCGGCGGCGAGCCGCGCGAACGCGGCCGTATCGAGCGATTTCACGCGCAGTTGCACGAGCGTCTCGCCGCGCGCGAGCACGGCCGACAGCCGGTCGAGGAACGCATCGCAATCGGCCGCCGACGCGGACGCCGGTTCCGGCGTGATCACGCAGCAGCTCGGCAGCGTTGCGTTCATCGCGCGTCGCGACGACAACGAGAGGCCGTCATTCGTCGGCCTCCTTCGCGATCTTCGGATAGACGCGCACGAGCACGATGCGCGGCCCGTTCATCTTCTTCACGACGACGTCGAAGCGGTCGAACGACACGCGCTGCCCTTCGGTCGGCAGGTCGCTGAGCGCCTGGATCACGAGGCCGCCGACCGATTCCGCACGGCCTTCGTCGATATCGATGCCGAGCGCCTGCTCGAGCGACACGACGGGCAGGCTGCCCTTGCCCATCAGCGTGCCGTCGTCGAGGCGGCTCCAGTCGGCATCGCCCTGGCGGAACTCGTCGTGGATCTGGCCGACCAGCGCGCCGAGCAGGTTGTCGAGCGTCAGGAAGCCGATCGGCTTCTCGCCCTTGTTGCCGACCAGCGCGAAGTGCGGCGCGCCCTTGCGGAAGCGGCGGAACAGTTCGAGCGCCGGGGTGTCGGGCTTCACGTACTGCACGGGGCGCACGTAGTCGGACAGGTCTTCGAGCGCCGCGCCCGCGTGACGCGCGAGCAGCAGGTCCTTCAGGTGGATCAGCCCGCTCACCTGTTCGCGCGACGCATCCTCGAACAGCGGATAGCGGCTGAAGCGGTGCCGCGCGACGATCTCCATGTTGTCGGGCAGCGGCAGGTCGCGCCGCAGGCCGATCATTTCATGGGCCGGCCGCATCAGGTCCGACACGGTCATCGACGAAAAATCGAGCGAATGAGCGAGCGTGTTCCACTCGTCGTTGCTGTACGTGCCGCGCGCCGGCTGCGCCGCGTTGCCGGCCGTGCTGCGGCGGCTGCGCAGGATCAGCTTCAGCTCGTCGGTCGAGTAGTGTGCGTCGCCGCCGTGGTCGGCCGACAGCCCCGCGAGCCGCAGCACCGCGTTGGCGCTGTTGTTGAGCACCCAGATCGCCGGATACATCGCCCAGTAGAACGCATAGAGCGGCAGCGCGACCCACAGGCCGATCTTCTCGGGCTGGCGGATCGCCATCGATTTCGGCGCAAGCTCGCCGACGACGATGTGCAGGAACGAGATCAGCGAGAACGCGAACACGAGCGAGATCAGGTGCACGACGCGTTCGGAGTGCACGCCGATCAGGTCGAGCAGCGGGCCGATCAGTTCCGCGAAGGCCGGCTCGCCGACCCAGCCGAGGCCGAGCGACGCGAGCGTGATGCCGAGTTGGCACGCGGAAAGATACGCATCGAGCCGGCCGTGCACGATGCCGAGGATGCGCCCGCGCAGGCCGTGCTTGCGGGCAAGGGTCTTGACGCGCGTCGCGCGCAGTTTGACGAGGCCGAATTCGGCCGCAACGAAGAACCCGTTCAGGGCCACCAGGAACAACGCGCCGATGAGCGCGAAGATCTGTAACAAAGAATCGCTCCGGTTATGACAGGCCCATCAGTATAGAGCCGGAAAGGAATTTGTAATGTTTGGGACGACCGATTGCTTACACCGGCGCCTCGCGGGGGATGGCGAGCGTCATGGTGGCGGTCGCGCCGTCGGCGAACGCGGTATGCGCGAACGTGCCGCCGTGCGCGAGCGCGACGCGCTGGCACAGCGCGAGCGCCCATGCGATTCGCTTCGCGTCGCGCTCGCGTAGCATTTCGCGTCGCGCGAACGATTCGAACGCATGCGGCTGTGCAGGATCGGCGAGTGCGCCGGCGCTCACGGTGCAAGTGGTGCGCGCGACGAACTGCGCGCCGTCGCGCGTGCAGGCGAACGTCACGCGGCTGCCGGCGGCGCTGGCCTCGACGGCCGCCGTCAGCATCGTCCAGAGCGCCTGCGCGATGCGTTCGCGGTCGGCCGACAGCGACGGTTCGTCGTCCGGCAGCGTCGCGTCGAGCGCGACCTGCCGTGCGTCGGCGAGCGCAAAACGGACGAGCGCGAGCGTGTCGTCGAGCAGCGCGCGCAGCGCGAACGGCCGCGGCGCGATCGCGAGCGTGCGCGTTTCCGCGCGCGGCGCATCGAGCACGTCGTCGATCAGCGTCACCTGCTGGTCGATGCCCGTGCGGATGCCCGCGAGTGCGCGCTGCAGGTTCGGATCGGCATTGGCGAGCTGGCGCTCGAGCACGTACGCCCAGCTATGCATCGCGTTCAGCGGGCTGCGCAGGTCGTGCGACGCGGTGGAGAGCGCCTGGTCGCGCAGGAACAGCGCCGCCTGGGTGGCGTAGTGCGCTGCGCGTTCGCGCAGCAGGTCGGCGGCGGGATCGACGGAAGTGGACGTCACGGAGCAGGCCTGTCGGAAGCGGTTGGCGTGGAAGTCACGCGAACCGTCATTATAGGGACGGTGCGTGTCACGCCGGCAGCGCGTCTTCGTCCTTTTTCCGCGCGTCGCCGTTCGGCAGCAACTGGCACGCGAGCAGGCCGGCCAGCATCAACGCGCAGCCGACGAGCGCGCGCAGCGTCAGCGTTTCGTTGAGCGCGGCCCAGCCGGCGACCGCCGCGAACACGCCTTCCATGCTGAAGATCACGGCCGCGTGCGCGGGCGCAGCGTCGCGCTGCGCGACGACCTGCAGCGTATAGCCGACGCCGACCGACAGCAGCCCGCCGTACAGCAGCGTCGGCAGCGCGCCGCGCAGCATCGCGACGCTGACCGGCTCGACGGCCAGGCCGACCGCGAGGCACGCCACGCCGCAGACGACGAACTGCAGGAACGCGAGCACGAGCGGATCGTGACGCTTCGCGAGATGGCCGACCGCCATCACGTGCGCGGCGATGATGACGGCGCCCGCGAGCTGGAACCAGTCGCCGTAGAGCACCGAGAAGTGCTCGTCGATGCTGAGGAAATACAGGCCGATCGCCGCGAGCAGCGCGCCGAACCACGTGCCTGCGCCGATCCTGTGGCGTGCGAACACACCCATCAGCGGCACGATCACGACGTACAGCGAGCTGATGAAACCCGCGTTCGCGACTCGCGTGTACTGCAGGCCGAACTGCTGCAGCGAGATCGACACCGCGAGCAGCCCGCCGAGCGCGAGGCCCGGCAGCAGCAGTGCCGGCTCGCGGCGGATCGCCGCGAGCTGCGCGCGCGACGCCGCGTTCAGCATCAGCAGCGGAACCAGCACGAGTGCGCCGAGCAGGAAGCGCAGCCCCGTGAACAGGAACGGCCCGATCACGTCGAGGCTCAGTCGCTGCGCGACGAACGCCGAGCCCCAGATCGCGGCGGCGGCGAGCATCAGCAGGTTGGCGCGGAGGTGCTTGCGGGCTTCGGGCTTCATCGGATTCTTCTGAAGATTGCGGGCGGCGAAACCTCACAGCTTACGCCGAGATTGCAAGGCTGTCGGCAAACCTGCGCAGCGCGGCGGCCGCACGTGCGTCGCGCACGCGCGAATACAGCACGACCTGCGACTGCGGCAGCGGCGGCAGCCCGAATTTCGCGCCGACGTCGACCAGCGTGCGCGGCGCGACCCGCCGCGCGAGCGGGCAGACGGCGAGCCCTGCCGCCGCGGCCGCCGTGACCGCCGCGACACCGCCGCCCGTGAAGCGCTCCCGCCACGGCCGCCCCGCATGGTCGAGCG